>NZ_BCVP01000034.1 GCF_001591805.1 Neobacillus novalis NBRC 102450
AGCTGGACAATTTTCAAAGTCAAAAATTTCTTATCTTTTAATTGCTTAAGCCAGTCTTCGATTAAAGAAGACTGGTTTTTTTTATTTTACGTGATTAAAAGAGTGCTAGATTGGTAATAATACTAGTAGTACATAAATCGAGGAGGAATGAAGAATGGAGGAAAATAAATTGTTATTATCAGAATTTGCTAATGAGGATGGCTTCGACCTGAACACATACCTAACCCATTTGTTTGATTATTTGTCTCGGGACACGGGGACAGGCACTGCCTCCCACTAAAAGTGGGACAGGGTGCCTGTCCCCTTGTCACTTAGCTCAAAGCCTTTGGATTTGGGCCGTATTGGTTATCACCCGGCTGGCTATCGGTACAGGTAAAGACAAGCAGGACGATGTTGCCAAAGGGAACAAAGCCAATTAACATCCACCAGCCGCTTCTTCCGGTATCGTGGAGTCTGCGAACGGTAACAGCTAAAGATGGTAAGATAATAGCCAAAAAATAGATGAAAACGAGTATTACTAATGAATCTGAAGCTCCCATCAAAGCGACAAGAATAATGGAAATAATAGAATTAACAAGATAAAACATCCAATATTCCTGACGCCTTGCTCTCCCTTCAAACCCGACGTAATTCTGCATAACCTTCAAATACCACTGCATAAAAAAAAATCCCCCTGAAAAATAAAATAATGCCTTACATTTTATAACTTTTTTAGTATAGCACCTGCAATTTAAGCTGTATATTGGAAATTTTTTAAAAAATTACTCTTTGGGACATAAGGACAGGCTCCTCTTCCCATGCGTGGAACCCCTTTTTTATCTATTTTGATAGTAAACTAATTCTTCAATGTTTTGGCTTTTTCCTTCTTTCTGAACCTCCCCCTCCTCTAATAGCGGTTTTTTGGGTATAATAATGGAATATGGATTTTTTTAACGTGTTTACCGTTTTATTAATGAAAGTTATTTTTCAATAGAGGGGCTGCGGTCGTGATGGAGCAGCCTTCGGGATATATATTTTAAAAAAAAGGGGGCTCTGGCCTCCGCGTTTAGGATGTTTATTTTTCAAAAAAAGAGGCTCTAGCCTTCGCGTTTACGGTATTTATTTTTCAAAAAAGGGGGCTGCGGCTTTGGAGGCGACACAACAGATACTAAGCCTGGCCGATGAGCTTGGCCAATTATTGCATCCGAATACGGTCGAGGATGCGAAGCTTGTGCAAAAGGGCTTGATGCTGTACCGGCAAGGGCTGGTTACACAATTACATATTTCCGATGAAGCGGCGACGGCGACGGTGCAGGATGTGACGCCGGTCAAGGTTCGGCTTGATTTCACCTTTCTGGCGGTGAGCGAGTGCTCGTGCCCGACGGAGGGTCTATGCCGTCATCAGATGGCGGTGTTTTTTAGTGCTTATGCCCGGTCTGGGGCGGGCAGCGTCGGCGATTGGGTGACCGGTTGGCGCGAGCCGATTCGTGAGCAGACGGCTGCTGCGGGCTGGGGGATGCAGACGGCGAAGGATTTGATCAAGGCGAACGGTGTCTTGAAGCCGGATTACAGCCGCTGGGTCCATTCGTTTGAGGTGAGTTTTGATACGCTTCTTGCTACGAAAAAGTACACGAGCGCTTTTGTCATTCCGGAGCTGTTCGGGATTTACGAGCGCCGAATTCATGCCAGTGCCCCTGTGCAGAAGGAATGGCGCCTGTTGTATGAGCTTGTCGGGATTGTTGTGTCGTTTCGGAAGCTGGCGGTGCTGAGTGAGCAGCTCGAACACAACGAGGATGTGGTCAAACGGGCCTATCTACATTTGTTCCATAATATGATGGATGATGCCGAGGAACTTGCTCAAAAAATTGGTGTGCAGACGACGCCGTTTGCCTTTGATGAGTTTATCGAGAAATTAAAGGATGATGCCATCGAATTGCTGACGGCAGCGAGCGGGCTTGAGTATGAACGGATTTTTTTGTACCGCATGTTGTGGGTTCATTTTTTCAAAAAAAAACCTTGGCGGGAAGAGGAATTAGAGAGGATTCGCTTGCGCGGCAAGGAGCTCCAGGATTGGGAGAATCCGGCGCCGTTGGCGGTAGCGACGATTCATTTGAATCTTTTGCTGAAGCATGATGAGCTGGCTTTGAAATTGATGGCGCAAATTAACGATGACATGTTCACGCCTTATTTGGTTTATTGGATTGATTATTTGAGTCAGCGGAAGGCTTGGAAGCGGGCCGGGCCGCTGATTGAGGTATTTGTGCACAGGGTTAAGGGGTATTTAGAGCATTTGGGTGCCTATCATAGCTGTGCTGCGTTTTCGCGCAATGCGCTTCGGTCGATTATGGCGTACTGCGTGGAAAATGACCGGGTGGATTTGTATGAACGGGCGATGCTTGCGATGCTTCCCTATAGTTTTGCCGATTATGAGTATTTGCTGTTCGAACGAGGACAGTACGACCGCTGGGGCGAGCTTCAGGCGCTGGCGGGTTTCGATTATTACGATTTGCCGAAGGACCGGGTGAAGCTTGTCGAGAAGGAGCGGCCCGAGGTGCTGCTGGCGATGCTCCATCAGACCGCCCAGCGCGAGATTGATCAGAAGAATCGCGCCAGCTACCGATTAGCGGTCAGGCATTTGAAAAAACTGCGGACGCTATACAAGAAGCTAAAACGCGTCGACGACTGGCAATACTTCATCGATCAACTACTCGAACGGACAAAACGGCTCCGGGCCTTCCACGAAGAATGCAGGCGGAGCAAGCTGATTTAGCCCGGTGGGGGTGGTGTCAGGCACCGCTCGTGGACATTTGTCCGCGTGGGGTGGACACTTTGGTGGAATTATGACGATTCGCAAATAAAATGGTGTGATTCGCAAATAAAACAGGTCAATTCGCAAATAAGACGGCACGATTCGCAAATAAAGCAGGTTTTTTCGCAAATAAGAATTGAATTAAACTGAAATATAGCGAATACGTGTAATTTTACACCCTATTTGTGATATTTTTGGAGAGGAATTGTGGTTTATTACCACATTCTTTACGAGAAAAGCCTTTTTTATAGTTTTGCCTATTTTTATAGGTGTTTTGTCTATTTATTACGGAGTTTTGTCTATTTTAATAAAGGTTTTGTCTATTTTTATAGAGGTTTTGTCTATTCTCAGAGGGGTTTTGTCTAATTAGACATTTTCTGGGTATCCAAACGGCTCTTATGCCATTATACGTCCCTTCCCCACTAAAAGGAGTACGCTGTACGATGCTGAATACAAGGTTTTTGAAATTGCTGACAACAAAATTAGGAGATGGCCGCTTTCTGCTTACGGCCCAAGACGGACATGGCCATTTTCGGGCTCCGTCGATGTGGAAGAACCTCGTTTTTAGCAGCCATGCCGAGAGCTTCTTCGGGACAGTGCTTGAGACGGAGACAGTTGCCGGCGTTGAAGGGGTCGTGGTCAGCGGCTGGCAGCTGGTCTCGCTTTTTGCCAAAGAGTCGTTTAATCGCTTCATCGAATGGGACTGGAATGAGGAGTCCGAGATTTGTCTCGCCTCCTCCCTCGCCCTTTATGAAGGCATTTTGGAGAAAGACTGGCTCCCTGACTTTTCGGTGTGGGAGCACGGCGAATTCCGCTGGAAGCTGCCGGAGCGGGTTAAAGATGAATTTGATCCGTCCTTTTGGGAGCAGGAAATTGCCGATGTGAAGACGGCCCAATCCGAGGACGAACCTGACGGGCCGAACCAGCCAGACACGGCTTTCGATTATCTCTCCGATTTGTACAATAGCGCCCTTGACGCTTATCTAACCCGGAATTCCGCGATGAAGGAACTGTTCGGACCGAAGCTCGACTTATTGAAAAAGCAGAACATTTCCGGCGGCGAGCTGGCCCGTTATTTTGATGAGGAAAGCTGGCTCGAGTGGGTCGGCATTAAGGAAAGCGACACTCCGTTTACCATTGGGCTCCGGTTAGATGAACCGATTGATGGTGAAGGCGCGTGGACACTGGATGTTTTTTTGCGTGGTAAAAAAAATGTCGATGAGATTTATGATATTGATGGTGCCGCCAAGATTCCTGCGAAGTGGCGCCCATTTTTGGAGGGTGTTGACCGCGAGCAGGCTCGCTGGGTACGGCTGATTCCGTGGCTCGGTGAGGACCAAGGGGATATCGTGGATATGGCCGAGGCCGATTTGGCCGGCACCGCAGCAAAGGACCGACTGAAAACCCATCTTACCGAGGAAGAAGCGTGGATGTTTCTAACCGAGGCCAGTGAAACGTTTGTGGCTCTGGACATTGAAATCCTCCTTCCTTCTTGGTGGCAGGCGATGAAAAATGCCAATTTGAAGGTGAAGGCGTCGCTGAAAGGATCGTCCAGCCACCGTCCGTCGTTCGTTGGTCTGCAGGCGATGCTCGATTTTAACTGGCGTTTTTCAATGAATGGTGTTGACTTGTCCGAGGATGAGTTCGGCAAGCTGGTTGAGGAAAAGCGACGGCTTGTTTATATCCGTGGCCGCTGGGTCAAGCTGGATCCACAGTTCATCCGCCAAATTCAGGATTTGATGAAGCGGGCAGAGAAGGAAGGCCTTCATGTTCGCGATTTGCTCGAGCAGGAGCTAGCGGAACCGACTGGTGCGGAAGATGAGCTCGAAAATCCCAAGGCATTTGCAAAAATTCAAATCGAATTGAACCGCCAATGGAAGCAGATGGTCAAGCAGCTTTCGGAAGTGCACGAAATTCCGTTAGTGGACGTACCTTCGGGGCTGAACGGTGAGCTTCGTCCCTATCAGCATCTTGGCATGAGCTGGCTCTGGTTCTTGCGCCAGTACGGCTTCGGCGCCTGCCTCGCTGATGACATGGGTCTCGGAAAAACCGTTCAGCTCATCTCCTATTTGTTGAAGGTGAAGGAAGTGGTTGGGGATGAATTGGCGGTGGCGCCTAATGCCCAAAATGGCCGCAACGTCGCGGTGGTGCCTGACACCCCCAAGAGTCGCACTGAAGGCGGCGATGCCTTGGTGCCCAACACCCGAAACGACCGCAACGTCGCGGTGGTGCCTGACACCCCTCCTGCCAAAACCCGGCGTAAAAAGGAGGCTGAGGCTGACCCTGCCAAGGTTCCGACGAAGGCGGCGCTGATTATCTGCCCGACTTCGGTGCTCGGGAACTGGCAGAAGGAGTTGGAGCGCTTTGCTCCAGAGATGCAGGTGTATTTGCATTACGGTTCGAACCGGCTGAAGGAAGAAGCTTTTTCCGAAAAGGTTCAAGCTGCTGATGTCGTTCTGACTTCCTATGGGTTGAGCCACCTTGACGCAGCCGAATTCGAGTCGATGATTTGGAGTTCAATCGCGATTGACGAGGCGCAAAACATCAAGAACGCGCAGACGAAACAATCGAAGGCGGTTCGCAGACTGCGCGGCCTCCATCACATCGCACTGTCCGGAACGCCGATGGAAAACCGCTTATCTGAGCTGTGGTCGATTTTTGATTTTACCAATCACGGTTATCTTGGGAGCTTAGGGCAATTCCAGAAAAAGTTCGTTATCCCGATTGAAAAAGAAGAGAAAAAAGAAAAAGTGCAGCAGCTCCAAGCTTTGATTCGGCCATTTTTGCTGCGCCGCACGAAAAAGGATGAAGAGGTTGCACTCAATCTTCCAGATAAACTGGAGCAAAAAGAATACTGCCCACTCACCGCTGAGCAGGCATCGTTGTACGAGCAGCTCATCCACGATACGTTTGCTGAAATTGAAAAACTGTCTGGTTTCGAGCGCAAGGGGTTAATTTTACAAATGCTTAGCCGCTTGAAACAGCTATGTAACCACCCTGCGCTTTATTTGAAGGAGAAATCGGCGGGGCGTGAGCTTCTCGATCGCTCTAATAAAATGGAGAAGCTTGTCGAGCTGATTGGCTCTGTTTTGGACCAGGGTGAGAGCTGTCTGATTTTTACGCAATATATTGAAATGGGCGAAATGATCCGCGCCACGTTGAAGAAGAAGTTTGGCGTAGAAGTGCCGTTCTTGAATGGCAGTGTGCCGAAGACGCAGCGGGATACGATGATTGAGCGTTTCCAGAACGGCGAGTTTCCGGTATTCCTGCTGTCCTTGAAGGCGGGCGGAACTGGGCTGAACTTGACAGCTGCGAATCACGTCATCCACTACGACCGCTGGTGGAATCCGGCTGTCGAGAACCAAGCAACCGACCGGGCTTACCGGATTGGCCAATCCAGGTTCGTTCACGTGCACAAGCTGATATGCACCGGAACGCTCGAAGAGAAAATTGACGCCATGCTTGAAAAGAAACAACACCTCAACGACCAAATCATCACCAGCGAAAACTGGATCACCGAACTATCGACAGACCAGTTGAAGGATTTGGTGTACTTGGGGTGAGGGTGAGGGTGTCAGTGAGGGTGTCAGGCACCATTTTCCTAATAGTGGAAATTGGTGTCAGGCACCGCTCGTGGACATTTGTCCGCCTGGGGTGGACAGTGGTGTCAGGTCCCATCCTCCTGATGACTCTATCCCCCTGAAAACAAAAAGAAATCCAACAGCTTTTGCAGCTGTTGGATTTCTTTTTGTTTATGGCTTTATTTGTCCGTGTTCTATTTGATTGACTAGTACAAAATTGGCATTTCCACAGTCAGCCTTGCGGGCGGGCTGCTATTCCAAAACAACAATTTTCACTGTTTTTCTGCCCCATTGCAGCGCTTGTGCTGTCGTTGGCAGTAACACGTCGATTTTATGGCCCTTGATGGCACCGCCGGTATCACCAGCAACAGCCACGCCGTAACCTTCCACCCAAACTTTACTTCCTAGTGGAATAACTCTTGGATCGACGGCAATCAATTTCATATTTGGGTTGGCTTTAATATCGTAGCCGGCAGCAGTAATATGATAAGAATCCTCAGGTGTGTAGGCTGTGGCAGTCACGTACATTTCCTTGCCTTTTATTGCGATGCCCACATTGCTTTGTGCTGAAGAGGTGGACGAGCCTGAACGTGAAGCTGCTCGAGCACTTGCCTCCGCTTGTTCTCTAGCAATCTTTCCTTGGATATCTTTCATCTGCGATTCAATGCCTGCCTTTTCTTGTTCGGCAAGGGCTGCCTGCTGAGCGATTTGATTGTATTTATCCTGCATCGCAGTCAAGGCTTCCTGTCTTTTTTGCAGATTTTGATCAAGCTCGGCCTGCTGTTTAGCAAGATCCTTTTGTTGATCCTCTAAAACTTGCTCCTGCTTATCTATCTCTTTTTTATCTTGTTCAATTTTTTGAAGATCTTCCTTCTGTGCTGTTAAAATGCTTTTGTCTGCATCCATTAATTCCGATGCTGCACTCGCACGCTGAATGAAATCTGAAATACTATTAGACTCAAAGAATAGGTTAATCATAAGATTAACACTATTATTTTGCTGCATGGCGACTGCCCGCTGCTTCATAATCCCTTTACGGCCAAGGATTTTGTCCTCGAGCTCGACAATCTCTTCTTTTTTCTTTTCGATGAGTTGGTTCGTTTCGTCTATTTTCCCCTGAGTGGCTGCCAGGGCTTCTTTGTTCTTTGTAATATAACTATATAGTGATTCTAATTCTTGCTGTATTTTTTGGATCTCTTTATTAACAACCTGCTTTTCTTGTTCCTTTTGCTCTACGATTTTTTGTTGGTCGTCAAGCGCCTGCTTGGCGTTATGTAGGGCTTCCTTACTTGTTTGTGCATATGTATTTGCAGTACCTGATACACATAACAGGGTTGTAAGTAACACGAGAATTATACGCTTAAACGTCATTTGCATACTCTTTCCCCTTTCCTTAGTACTATAGTTATATCAGAACAATATGCCAGTTATGTTACAAAAATATTAAAAGAGTATCACATTTTGTCTTATAACAGGAGAAAGCGGCACTTCTGTGTCATATTTGTGTCATTTTCGAGGGGGGAGATGGAAAAAGGTTCCGGATGTGATTCCGGAACCTTTTTTATGCTGCCTTCTGCGGTGTCAGGCACCACTATCATTTTTTTCAAGCATTTGTTTTAATTCTTCAACGGTATAAGGCGTATGCTTTGCAGCCTTATATAAAGGCATGCCGGTCGCTAAGAGGCTTTTCACTACTTTTATGATCCCAGTCTCCATGCCCTCTACTATCCCACACTCCCGCGCATCATCCAGCCTGCTCCGTTCATCGGAGAGGGCTTTTTCTCGCAGCTCGTATTCTCTTCTCGTATCGGGGTCGGCACTTAATCTGAGTAATTTTTCTTCAGCTTTATTTAGAATTACGTCCATGCTTGTAACCTCCCTCAATAAATTTTCCGATATATCTTCTGTTAAAAATAGTAGCCATCGGTGGAGCGGAATATTCAAATCATAGGTAATTTCCTCGAATTTTGGAAACTCAATAAAATGTATTTCTAATAAATCCGTTAAAATACTTTTGGAGTGTGCCTCCTGTAGTTTATAAATAGAATGGAAATGCTCATACCTTAATTCCGCCATTTTAAATCCAAGAATATTGATTGTTACAGTTTTTTTGAGCGAATTGTAGTGACTCCCCGCCTCAAATCCTTCTACAAAAAGTTTTGACCAATAAAAAAGTGTCCGTGGAACCATGTTTTTCTGATTAATCAGTTGAACTTCAATATTTATTTTTTCACCTGTGCTCGTTTTTGCTTTAATATCTAAAATACCTAATTTTCCTTCTATAAATAATCTTTTCAGTTTTTCATTTTCTATCGTTAAATTCACAATATCTGCTTGAATTATTGCATTTAGTAGACCCATTAATAATTCTCGATCGTTTTCATCTCCAAATAATTTCTTAAATAAGAAGTCATTCAACGGGTTTAGGCGATCCATGGTTTCCTCCTTTTATTTTACCATATAATTCCCTTTTAATCTCTACTCGTCCTCTAATTCCTTGCCAACCAGCAAAACACGTTCCTTCTTCTTTTTCCTTGGTATCATATTTGGTTCCGGTAATAGTTTTAAAAAAGTGACCTTGTTTCCTTCCTTAAAGGCGAAATTAGAAATTACCTCCAAAGCATCTTCATCGGTCGGATTCTTGTCGCCTGCTAAAAGCTGTAGTGACATATTGTGGTATATGAATTGGATGTCTTCATCACAGAAATAGATAGAAAGATTTTTCTTACCATCAATGGGGATGGACTGATAGGAAGTATTCTTAGTTGTGTGGGTTGACTGTTTTGAAAGACAGATTGCATCGCTAAAACCGGGTTTACTCTTAAGCTGCAATTCTTTATTACGTTTTTTTTCACCAATAAATATTAATGAATGCTGAATTTCCTCCATGCAAAAGGACCTCCCAATATTACAAATACTTACATCATTATTTATTATTCGACGATAATTTACATTTTCCTGCAATTGGGGTTTTTAGAAATTCCCATTTCCTTCGTGTTCGCCCCCGTTGTGCACCATTTCTACAATTGCACTTGCGCATTTTATGCACATTCGGACCTTAGCCGCTAATTTTCCCGTTAAGTTAAAATTAAAGAAAACTCGTCGACTGGCGAGCCCGTTAGGGCGAAGACAGAGACGTAGTTGCACTTATGCCTGATTGGAAAGCTATACTTTCCTATCGGCCAAGAAATGTTTTAACGGCGGTGATAACGATGTCTTTTGCAGTAAAATTGAGGAATCTTCGCGATAATCAAAACTGGTTGCAGAAAACGCTTGCCAAGATGATGAATTTGCATCGGTCTAAAATTAGTCGCATTGAAACAGGAAAAGTTATTCCTGACTATCAAACACTCGTTAAATTTGCGGAAGTTTTTAAAATTGAAAAAGACTATTTGGTCATGGAACTGGATCAACAGAACCGCAAACCTGAGAATAAGGGATACTTAGCGAAAGAAAGCTTAGAGGACCCTGAACTGGTGATGATATCCCAGCTTCTTGAAAAAGAACCAGAGTTAAAAAAGATCCTAGTCGAGCTTCATTTAATGGCGCCAAAACGGAGAGCCTTCTACGCAGACCAAGTCATAAGCCTAATCAAAGTAAACGAACGCCACTTAGACAAAATGTAGCTGGCAGGGATGGTGCCTGACACCTTATGGTAAAAATAGACAAGTCCAATTCACTTTGCTGAGTTGGACTTTTTTTATCAATTTTTAGCGAAACCTAGGGAATTTGGAGCATATGGGACAAACTTAGCGGATTTATAAGCATTTGGGAGGCCATTTGCCCAAATCATCGGATAGCAAAGATAGGCCTGTATTTTCCCCTCTTTTGACCATTTTAAGAATATTCAAAATATATGATAAGCTTAAGTGTGTTACTTAAAAATGAAAAAGAGGGGGAGTTTTTCAAGTGAAATTTCTAGCGAAAGGGATGTTAGTGCTGACTTTGATGTTTTCGCTTGCGGCCTGCGGGAGCGACAAAACATCGACGGATGGAATGAATTTGGTTGATGGCGGCAAGTTTACCTTCGCTGCTTCCGGTGAGTTCAAACCATTTAGTTATGTGGACAAGGATGGAAACATGCTTGGTTTTGATATTGATGTTGCCGAGGCCGTTGCCAAGGAACTTGGCCTCAAGCCGGTCCAGAAAAAATTTAAGTTCGGCGGAATTGTGGAAGGGGTTAAATCGGGGCGCTTTGATGCGGCCGTCGCCAGCCACACCATCACAGAGGAACGCTTAAAAGCGGTAAATTTCTCCACACCATACTACTACTCAGGACCGCAGATCTTTGTCCGGCCCGACAGCACATTTAAAACCCTCGATGACCTAAAAGGTAAAGAAATTGCCGTATCAAAAGGCTCCACTTATGCAGAAATAGCCGCAAAAATTACCGATAAGATTATTTTGCTCGACAGTGATGTCACCGCACTCGAGGCCTTGAGCAAAGGAAAGCATGATGCTGTTATCACTGATTTCGTCACAGGGAAAGAAGCGATTGGCGCCGGAATGAAGATTGCCGGAAAAGAGCTGCTCGGACGCAGTGAACAGGCAATTGCCGTTTCCAAGAAAAACGACAAGCTTCTGAAAGAAATTAATAAAGCGCTCGAAAAACTCCGTGAAAATGGCATCTTAACGGAAATCAGCAAAAAGTACATCGGCGAAGATATTACGAAAGATCCGGAAAAGGAATAACTGTTTCAATGGAGGAAACATAGTATCCGTTGTTCCAGAAGGAATAGCTGCTGCAGCGAATGTACTTAATGATGCATTCGCTCTACTTTTCCTCCCTGCAATCTTTTTTTTATAAATATTAAATGAATTTCCACCAGTAAATCTTAGCTAGACCCCCTACTCCCCAGGAAAGGAGTGAAAGCCTTGGAATGGCTCAATAAATTTATCGATTCCTATCCGGTTTTTCTGAAAGGAATGCTGCTGACGTTTGAACTGACAGCGGTCGCCATTTTTATCGGCATTTTTATTGGTTTATTTTTTGCCTTTTTAAAAATATCAAAAATCAAGATTCTCGAGTGGATTGCCGATTTGTATATCTTTCTGATTCGCGGGACGCCGCTGATTGTCCAGATTTTCGTTTTCTACTATGGCTTGACTTTATTAAACATTTCGCAATTTACGGCGGTGGTGCTGGGGCTTGCCTTCCATAACGGCGCCTATATTGCTGAGATTTTCCGCGGCGCCATCCAATCGATTGACCGCGGGCAGATGGAAGCAGGCCGCTCATTGGGAATGAACTTGAAACTGACGTATCGGAGAATTATCCTGCCTCAGGCGCTCCGCCGGGCGATGGCGCCCCTCGGAAATCAGTTCATCATCGCCCTGAAGGACTCTTCGCTTGCCGCATTCATCGGCATGTACGAGCTCTTTAACGTCGCAACAACCTACGGCTCCAATTCGTTCGATTACATGACCTACCTATTAATTGTTGCCGTTTATTATCTAATCCTTGTGTTTATTTTTTCCATCCTTTTACGTTACATCGAAAACCGCATGGCTATCAGCGACTAGCCTTACCAATAAGAACTTTTAAAAAAGGAGGGATGTCCAATGGCTGATTCCATTATGGTAAAGGTTGAAACGCTCAATAAATCATTTGGTGATCTTCATGTTTTAAAGGATATCGATATGACCGTGAAGGATCGGGAGGTCGTTTGTTTAATCGGGGCCAGCGGTTCGGGTAAAAGTACGCTCTTACGGTGCCTTAATTTCCTCGAGGTCAAGGATAGCGGCACGATTTTTATTGGCGGTGAGAAAGTGGAGGAAGCTACCCATGACCTTAACCAGGTCCGGACAAGGGTCGGCATGGTATTCCAGCACTTTCAGCTTTTTCCGCACATGACCGTCATTGAGAATATTATCGAGGCGCCCGTTCATGTGAAAAAAATCCCCAAAGACCAGGCGGTTAAAGAAGCAAAGGAGCTGCTCGCGAAAGTCGGCCTCAGCGACAAGGAGACCGTCTATCCCGGCAAGCTGTCCGGCGGCCAAAAGCAGCGGGTTGCCATCGCCCGGGCGCTTGCGATGAAACCTGATGTCATGCTGTTCGATGAGCCCACTTCCGCCCTTGACCCTGAGCTAGTCGGCGAGGTGCTTGCCACCATGAAAAAGCTCGCCTTAGAGGGAATGACGATGGTCGTCGTTACCCATGAAATGGGCTTTGCCAGGGAAGTTGGCGACTGGGTTGTCTATATGCACGATGGCCGGATTGTCGAGGCTGGGCCTCCCGAAAAATTGTTTGGCAGCCCCACCGAGCAGCGGACAAAGGATTTTTTGGATTCTGTTTTGTAAATATCCATCAAAGAAGCATCAGATAAATGTAAAGGTGAACATCGAGGAAGCCGCTGACACGAGTTCAGCGGCTTTTTTTTTAGGCTCTGTTATAACTGAATGTTGATTTCACTGTGCTTGAAAAATAAACGGCAAAATTCCGTTTAAATTGGGAAATACCGATATTTCCTTAAAAATAAAGGAAGTTTTTCCGTTTATTTTATCCAAATCGTTGGATTTTT
>NZ_BCVP01000035.1 GCF_001591805.1 Neobacillus novalis NBRC 102450
TTCTCATGCCTACACGAAAATCAACAATGAATAATAACAAAACCATTTTTATAGGTGTTATTTGATTTATAGCCACTTCTGTTTCCTATGCTCTAATTTGCAAGTGTCCGAGTTTATCTGGATTCGCAACCATATAGATACGAGCGATTTGGTTTGCCTGGAATTCAAATGAAAGCACATATGCAACGTAACCATTTATCGTTAAGATCACACCAGGGCTGCCGTTTACCTCCTTAAACTCAAATTTATAGTTTTCAGGAAGTTGTTTAAGAATACTTGAGAATAGAGAGACGATACGCTTTGATGTGTAGATCGGTTTGATTGCAGTTGTTACTTTACCACCGCCATCAGCGATAAATACCGCATCTGTTCGTAATAATCCCAGCATTTTATCAATGTTTCCTTTTTGAAAGGCAAGTGTAAACTGCTCGATACTGGACTTCATGGCGTGGAGATCAAGTGTGGACGCTTTCGGACTGTTAGTAATGCCTTTTTTTGACCGATGGTAGATCTGCCTGCAGTTGGTTGGGGATTTCTCAACGATATCTCCAATTTCATCATAACTGTACTGAAATACTTCTCGTAAAAGAAAAACAGCACGTTCCACCTCCGATAGCTGTTGCAAAAGCAGAAGATAGGCTGTTGAAATCGATTCCTTCATCAAATAAAGATGAGAAGGTTCGTTTGCTTCTTCGACAATGGGTTCAGGCAGCCACTCGCCAACATAAACCTCGCGCAAACTAGCCGCAGAACGCAACTTGTCTATTGAGCTGTTCATAACCATCCTGCATAAATACGCTTTTTCATTTTCAATCTTCTTTTCGTTAACTAAACGGCTAAACGTAAGGAATGACTCATGGATAATATCCTCTGCATCCATGACACTCCCGGTCATTCGGTAAGCAATCGAAAACAACAAAGGTTTGTAAATTTGGTAGAGCTCAGCAGTTTCCAAAACGGTTACCCTTCTTTCACTAAGAACAGTTCGTTCGTTTTTACTATCTGCAGCGCGGCACGCTTCCCGCTGGCAACAGCAGCATCTGCTAATACTTCTTCATGTCCACACCAATCCCCTGCAATATAGATGCCTTTCATTTGCGGTATGGCTGGGCCTGGGTTTCCACTTCGTTTCAAATGAGGAAAATCATGAACGACAGTCATTTTTGGTAAAAATTGTTGTTCTACCACATCTTTTCTCCAATCAGGATGAAGCAAGTCCATAGCAGCCTCTAATTGCTCTTTATCTGCTTGTCGATGAATGGATTGTTCAATCGGGTTATGGTATTTAACCAGGCTCACAACGATTGTGCCATCTTCACTTAGTTTTGCTGCTCTGGATTGATTCGTGAAAAACAAAGATTGATCAAGACCTAAGACAAATTGATTTTTAGGATTAGGCAATTTTTTTATCCCTAAATCCAAGCAGCATGCGGTAACCGGAATTGCCTGTTCGGCCCATGTCCGTAATGATGTGTGGTCTGAACCATTAATCATATTCAATGCTTCCTTCGGAGGCGCCGTTATGATGCAGTCAGGGACAGTATATACCTCCCCATCTGAACATCGTATGCTTTGAGACTGTTCATGATGTTCAATTTCTATTACGTTTTTACTGTTGAAAAATTCCACTCCAGCCTCAATTGCCTGATTCTTTAGCTTTTGAATAATCGTTTCCCAACCACCGTCCACGTATAAGACTCCGTTTAATGATCGTTTCACCTGCTTCAAAACTGGTTTTGCCCGCTGTACTGTTGGAGCGCTGGTATAAGTGGTCAATCGAGATAATGAATAAAAAATATGCCTTACCATTGGGTCACTAATTTCCGCTTCTGCCCAGTCACTCAAACTTATATCTGGAATGGAATCCATGTTGCCCTTCATAAGCTTCAACATTAATTTCGAAAACACGATTTTAGCTTTCCATGATAAAAGTGACGATGACAAAATCGAAGAAAAATCAGTTGGGATTGTATAGACTGCATTTTTCCAAATTCCTTGAATTTGAACTGACTTTGAGGCATTTCCACCGGGAATAGTTATCCCTAGTTCTGTTAAAATCTTCATTGCCTGCCCTTCTAAATACAAGCCATGGGCTCCTAAATTCATCAGAACTCCATTTTTATCATTGGTCATCGCTCTTCCGCCAAGGCGATTTGATTTTTCCAACACCACTACCTTTTTCCCAACCCTTGCCAAATAATTCGCTGCTGTCAATCCAGCAAGCCCGCCACCGATAATCGCCACATCAAAGTTATTCATAAAAAAATCCCCTCCTAAATTTCGTTCTATAATCAAAACGAATGAGGTGGGGTTTTTGTGACATCATTGACAGATGATTCGTAAAAAATCGAAGAAGCCGCTAATCCATAGGGTTCAGCGGCTTCTTTTTAAAAAAAACAGGGGGGTTTTTCTGTTAGTTTTCCCCGTCTGGTGAATTTTAAACCTATTGATAAAAAAAATTCCGGCAAATTTCTGCCGGAAAAATGAGGACGCATCGGGGAGATGTTTGATTCTCTTTAATTACTAGTCCTGGCTGCGGAGATAATTTTTCATAAAACTCGCCAGCAAGCGACTCTCATGGTGCAAAACAGAGGCGATTTTTTTGAATGGCTCAGCTTTTCCATTGGTATTGGCGATTTTATCAAATGGCACAGCTTTTCCATTGGCAGTGGGATTTTTTAAATTTCATGGGCAGTGGTGAATCGGTCAATGCGATTTTTTTCCATGGACAAGAGCGAATCGGTCATAGCAGTTTTTTTGAATTCCATGGAAATGGCGAAGCGATCATGCGTATTTCCAGCTTAAACGTGAAAGGGAATGTTTTCTGCAGATTTTTGCGGATGTCTGGAGTAAATTCTGATGGGGCCTCCTTCCCTGAGTTCAAACTGCTGCTCCTTTATGATCGATTCCAGCTGGCTGACGCGTTTTTGCAGACTGTCGACATTATGATTGGCTTTTCCGACCATCTTAATTAAACTTTCAAGCAGCCGCTCCAATTTGTAGGCATCGTCATCATGATTAACCAATCTGTACTTCCTCCCTTTTTTGCTCGCTGCCCGTTGCAGCCGGCTTGGCTCCTAAGAAGCGGATTGTTTCGGCGATCACCTCGGTGACGTACACCCTTTTGCCCTCTTTATTCTCATAATTCCGGGTTTGCAATCTGCCTGTGATCCCAACGATGGAACCCTTACGGCAATATTGGTTCGTGTTTTCGGCGGCCTTGCGCCAAAGTGTGCACTGAACAAAATCGGCTTCAATCTCACCATTGTGGTTCCGGTAGTGGCGATTAACCGCTAGCGTTATGTGGGCAACCGACGTCCCTTCTGTCGTCGTTTTTAAATCCGGGTCCCTGGCCAATCGACCGACAAGTGTGACCTGATTAATCATGTTTACATCTCCTTTTCGCTTGATGGGTTTAGCATAGCTTTTTGGCTCCATTGATGTAAAACAGCGAAAAGGTCAATATCGAGGGGGGATTTCACTTGATAATCATCTTATCAAGGGGGTTTTGGTCATATTTTGCGGGTCTTTTGGCTCACAATCACAATTATTCAAATTTCGACAAATATTTTTCGACATTTGCTTCTGCCCAACGTGTGTTATACTTTAGGAAAAAATAAACAGGAGGCTGCCATGAAATCTTTTAAGTTATACTCATTGGAAGTTGTCGATGACGATAAGTCGGTGGAAGTTCCGCTAACAGATGGCTTGATAATTAATAAGGAAGACGACCGCTACACCTGGCTGCTTGAGGCTTATACAGATCTGTCCCTCTATGATTATTTTAAAAAAATATCCGAACAAAACCGAGACATTATCATAGAAGCCGTTATTACCAAAAAAGAAAACGACCCTGCCTATTTTCAAACGGAAATTTGCTCTTTGACGAAATTTGACAAGCATATCAGCGTTTTATTCGAGGGCCATCTGCGCCGGAATAAAAGTGATTACGCAGAGCTATTGCTTGATGTCCTCCTTCAAAAAGGCCTGGATGGTCCGGAACTTCTCAAGGAATTCCGTGAAAAAATGATGAGCAAGCCGAAGATCAAAGTGAAAAATCGATGAGGTTCCCAGAAAAAAATAGGCCTCGCATTTATAAATACGAGACCTGTTTTTTTCATTTTTTTACCGTGGGAAGTTGGATTATTCCTTTTTTTCCCCAAGTGCAAAGGTAATTTCCGCTTCGCAAGCAATCGCGCCGTCAACTGTCGCAACCGCTTTGCCCTTGCCAATCGGTCCGCGCAAGCGTACAATTTCGACTTCAAGTCGAAGCTGGTCGCCCGGCTTCACCTGCCGCTTAAATCGGCAATTGTCAATTCCGGCAAAGAAGGCCAGACGGCCGCGATTTTCCTCTTTTTTCAAAACAGCGACAGCCCCAACCTGCGCCAATGCTTCGACGATTAATACGCCAGGCATAACTGGATAATCTGGAAAATGCCCATTGAAAAACTCTTCATTGGCAGTAACATTTTTAATTCCAACCGCCCGTTTTCCTTCTTCCACTTCCAAAATTCGATCGACCAGCAAAAACGGATAACGGTGCGGAATAATTTCTTTAATTTGATCAATATCAAGCATGCGATTTAGTACCTCCTACTAAGAACAAGTATTTATTACCTATTCTACTATTAATCGTGCACAAAAGGGAAGGGCTATCTCACCGTTCCCCATGTAAATATCAAAGCCCACCCTGATTTTGCCTAACCCAGCACCGCAATAAAGGGGCTCGGGGTATTCCCCCGCCCCCCTATGCAAAAAGTCCCCCTGCCTATTTCCCTTTATCCACTAAATCACGAATATGTGTCCAGGTAGACTCCTTAAATATATCTGCGACTTTCCCATCCCCAAGGACACCGTAACCAACGGCAGCACCAGATGTCACCCCGACGAGGATGAATATAATCAAAAGAAGAAGACGAAGCCAAATCGGAATCAGGCGGATGCGGACTCGTTTATTTTTTTGTGTTGCCGCCTTTTCCCCGTTTGCCTTCTTCTCGTGGACATTTATCTTTTGCTGCGATTCATTTTTTGCCTTTTTGTATTCTTCTCTCGTTTTCGCCTGTTCTTGGCTTAAATTATTTACAGACATTTATTTATTCCCCTTTGGCAGAAATCCGTTCAAACGCCGGCCCCGTCCCAGTTAGTTAATTCATATAATAACCATTTTTAGTTTTTATCTCTTTTTTTAAAAAATTCCCTTGTAATTATTCTATTATAAAATATTATTCCTCATTACAGGTTAACTTTTTGCAGAAAAAAGTCAATCCCTGCAAAAAATGTGCAATATTTGCCGATTTACCCATTTTTCCAAGGGGAGGAAAACCCGGTGAATTTCAGGCAAAAAAAAAGCCCAATGACCAGGACTTGTTCTGCCTGTTTCATTAGACCTTTTGTGCACGATGAAACCTTGCTGATCGAAAAGTCTACGGCAGCGGTTCCTCATTTATTTTTTAAAAAATGTTCTTACCCTAACTTCCGGTTCGGAATCCGGTCGATATTATCAAGCATGATGCCTGTTCCGATTGCCACGCAGTCCATTGGATTTTCCGCAACAAGGACTGGAACTTTAAGCTCGTCGGCAAGGAGCATGTCAATGCCGTGAAGCAAGGCCCCGCCGCCAGTTAGAATCACGCCGCGGTCAATGATATCGGCAGAAAGCTCTGGCGGAGTGCGTTCAAGAACAGCTTTTGCAGCCTGAACGATAACTGCCACCGATTCGCGCAATGCACCCTCGATCTCCTCAGAACGAACGGTAATCGTGCGTGGCAAACCGCTTACCATGTCACGGCCGCGGATTTCCATTTCTTCCGAGCGTGAACCCGGGAATACGGTGCCGATATTGATTTTTATATTTTCAGATGTGCGTTCACCGATCAACAGCTTGTACTCACGCTTGATATAGTTGAGAATTTCCGTGTCAAACTTGTCGCCGGCCATTTTGATCGAAGAAGAAGTGACGATATCGCCCATTGAAAGAACAGCAACATCCGTCGTTCCTCCACCGATGTCCACTACCATATTTCCGCTTGGCTGGAAGATTTCCATCCCGGCGCCAATTGCGGCCACCTTCGGCTCTTCTTCAAGATAAATCTTTTTGCCGCCGCTTTTTTCAGCAGCTTCCTTAATGGCCTTTTGCTCGACGCTGGTGATGTTCGTCGGGCAGCAGATCAAAATCCGCGGCTTTGATAAAAAGCCTTTTACGTTTAACTTATTAATAAAATGCTTCAGCATTGCTTCTGTTACGTCAAAGTCAGCGATGACGCCGTCTTTCAACGGGCGGATCGCGACAATATTCCCAGGTGTACGTCCGACCATGCGGCGGGCCTCTTCACCAACCGCCAGAACTCTGTTCGAATTCTTATCAATTGCTACGACAGATGGCTCATTCAAGACAATTCCACGGCCCTTCACGTGAATTAACACGTTCGCCGTTCCCAAATCAATTCCAATATCCCTTGCAAACATTCTCTTTTCTTTCCTCCTCAAAGCGGAATTCCACATGCATTTCCTAATTGTTTATTGTATCATATTCATTAAAATTTCCATACTTTTAATATAAAAAGTTGTAAATTTTTGCAGAATAATGTCGGAATAGTTGGGAAATGGCAAAATCTTTATCGGTGAGGGGGGTGTTGAAAGAAAAAAGCCAGTTCGAGATGCCGAACTAGCTGCACAGTGAAACCCTTTTCAATTTTAATTTGGATTCTTTCGATTCCTTCCTATGAGGCTTTGCTTATTTGACAGCCTCGCCTTCCTTTTCTTCTTTTTGATATTTCATTTTGGTCGCCTCTCCACCCCGGAGGTGACGGATCGATTTATGATAATCTAAAATTTCTTTTACCTCGTTTGCCAGATCTGGATTAATTTCAGGAAGTCTCTCGGTTAAATCCTTATGGACTGTACTTTTGGATACGCCAAACTCCTTCGCAATCACGCGAACCGTTTTCCTCGTCTCCACGATATACTTTCCAATCTTGATAGTTCTCTCTTTGATGTAATCGTGCACACTCTCGCCCTCCCTAATATGGATGTGAGTAGTGTGAAATAAGGGCCCGCTTATCACCTCGACCAATACTGCTCCGCACACTGTCCGCCACCACTGTCCGCCCCACACTGTCCACCCCACGCGAACAAATGTCTTTTTGTGGTGCCTGACACCAATAACACCATTTACACCATTAACACTATGCGGCTGAAGGTATGTAACCTTCTGATTTACAATGAATAATCATGTCCCCGACTGGATACCCGCTAACTTCAAACGACTCCTCACCTCAAACACTCTCTTTGTAAAGGTTTGTAACCATTTTATTAGCTTGGATACGGGTTTATGCACAAAATCCACATTCTGGACTAGTCCATTCTAAAGTCTTCTGAAAATTGGACAATTTTACTTTTTTCGACATCCCGTCAAAAGCCCGTTGCGCCTGCGTTTTACCTAGGAAATACACTAGGCGGTGCATTATTTCCTGAGAAATTTGTCGAGCGAAAAAATTATTCTAAATGCTGTAGATGTGGGAGTTTCTCATAAAAATCTGATTTGGCATTCCATTTGTTGTTTTTCCATATAAATATATTTAGTGGCGCGCGACCATTATTGCGGTGTGCGGGAAGAGCCGCTGTTAACCTAGTTTATTTACCGCCACAACTAGCTATTCAGATCTGTTTAGCGACGATCTTCCCTTTTCGATATGAAATTAATCCCTTTTGCCATTATAATAAGATGGTTATCTCGGTCGAAATATTGAATATGTATGATTGGGGAAATCTTACCATGACACCATTTACTGAAAACGTAATTGAAATCATCCGCAGCATTCCCGAGGGCAAGGTGATGACCTACGGCCAGATTGCTGGGCTTGCTGGGAGCGCGCGTGCTGCCCGCCAGGTCGTCCGCATCCTCCATTCCATGAGCAGGGCGCATCGCCTTCCCTGGCACCGCGTCATTAACGCTAAGGGGCAGATTGCCCTTCAAGATGATGAGTCTTACAATGAACAGCTCCTGTCGCTTGAGGCTGAGGGTGTGGAAGTAGGTTTGAACGGGGTGATTGATTTGGGGAAATATCAGTGGAAGCCTGATAACAAATAAAAAATAGATGCGGGAAGCACTTTTTTCAAAAAAGTTGCCCGCATCTATTTTTGTTGATTGTTGTGAAATGAAGCCCGGGCGGGACGCGGTGCCTGTCTCTACGTCCCAAAGCTGAATTGGAATTGGGACACGGCGCTGTAAACTGTCCCTGTGTCCCACACCGGGTGCCTGACACCATTTTCCAAATTATCTCAATTTCTTGTAGATGTTTATCACTTTTTCCACTGGCACTTGTGAGCCGCCGCGCCCCTGGACGTCCTCGACCATCATTGCGATCATGAGGCTTGGCACGTTTGTATTGTAGGCGATGAACCAGCCGTTTTCCGTTCCGGTTTCGCCTTGCTTCTGCTTGATCTCCGCGGTGCCAGTTTTTCCAGCAAGCGGGTAGTCTGCCATCTCGGCGCGATGTGCCGTCCCGCCCGCATCCGCGACCACCTTCCGTAAATCAGCGGCAATCAGCCCGGCCTGTTCACTAGAAACTAACGTCTCCTTCAGTACCTGGGTCCGCTGCTCCGTGTCCAGTAAAATTGGCTTAATCATATTGCCATTATTGACAAACGGAGTATAGGTGGCTAACAAATGAACAATGCTCATTTGGATTTGTCCCTGACCATAACCAGAGTCAGCGAGCGCAATTTCACTTCCGAGCGTGCCTATTGTCGATGTAAAGTCAAACTTCTCTTCAAAACCGAACTTCTTCAGTCCGTCCGTAAACGCATCTTTCCCAATTTTCAGCGCCGCCTGTGCAAAATAAATATTGTCGGAAAACACGAGTGCTTTTTCCAGATTTACCGGGTCGGTCCCCACGTGCACCCGAGTTACAAAGTAGCCGCCCCACGATTTATCCTTTTGCCATTTCGGCCCAAGGATTGCCACCGGCTCTTCCGGATTGACAGCCCCGCTCGTGAGTCCCACTGCCGCTGTGATCGGTTTCATCACAGACCCTGGCGCATAACCTTGCGTAAAACGCGTTGTTAACGGCTGGCGCGCATCTTCCTGCAGTGCTTTCCACTCATCTGCTGAGAAGCCAAGCGACGCCTGGTTTGGGTCAAATGACGGGCTGCTGACAAGCGCCAGCGTTTCCCCGTTCACAGGGTTCATCGCTGCCGCTGTGCCCGCAGGTGCCCCTCCTGCCGAGTTCGCAGCGTCCGCTCCGCCAATTTCCGCACTCAATTCTCCATAAATCACTTCCTGCAAATCGGCATCGATGGTCAGCTTGACGTCCTTACCGTCGGCGACCGGCTTTTCCGCGAGCACCACATCCGCGTCGTCACCCTTCTTTTTAATGATGATTTTGACGCCGCTTTCGCCCTTTAGCTCCTCGTCCAACACCTGTTCAAGGCCTCTTTTTCCAATCACGTCCTGACTGGTGTAGCCCTTGTCCTTCCGCTTCGCCAGCTCGTCCGCCGTAATCGCGCCGACATAGCCCACCAGCTGCGCCGCCGCTTCATTATAAGGGTAAATCCGCGCATCCACCTTCCGTGTCTGCACCGGCCCGAGTGCGACCAGCTGTGCTACTCGGTCCTTGTCCTCCATCGATACCTTTTTCAGCGGAACAAATAGCCCGGGCTTCACCCAGCTCGCACTCAGCGCCTTGTTAATCTGCTCTGGGGTCATTTTTAACAGCGAAGCTAATGGATCGATTTCAGACGCCTCAAGCTTGCCTGCTACCACGCCTACCTCATACACCTGACCATTCGCCGCCAGGCCCGAGCCATTGCGGTCGAGGATCTCCCCCCGCTTTGGCGAGATGGTGCTCAAGCCAATCGTGTCCCCTTCCTGCAATTTTGGAAAAATATATTCAGTATTCCAGTCTACATACCAGTTCTTCTTATCGTCTCGTTCTTCCTTTTGCAGCTGGGCTTTCTGGGTGAATTGAATCGTTCCCGCGATGCTGTTCATTTTAGCGTTAAAAGAATAGCGTGCTTGTTCCTGATCCGTCTTTTTATCCTTTTTTGGCCTTTTGAAGTCAATCTTGAGGTCAGTAATCTGAAGGTCTTCGTAGATTTTTTGATAGCGGTTTGTAAATTCTTCTTTGGTGATTTTCTCTTTCGCATCATTTGAAAGGTAATCATACATCTTAGCAAACTTTTGCTGCTTCCATAGAGCTATGTACTCGGCGAATCGATCCTCTGGCGTAGGTTCCTTACTGCAACCAGCCAGCGCATAAACCAGCAGCAAAACCAAAACCAACAGCCCCGTAAACTTCCTCAACCAAACCCCCTCCTTTAATTACCATTCTAACATATATGCACGTACAAACAGTAGTAATACAATAAAGGGTGATAAAGGGTGTCAGGCACCACAAAAAGACATTTGTCCGCGTGGGGTGGACACTGCCGGTGGACTCTCTGGGCTCAAGCATCTTTCGTGGCTCTTTTTTGATTTTTCCTTTTGGAGACAAAAAAAAGAGGAAAGTATTCCCCTTCCCCTTTGGTACGATTTTATGAGTTTTTCTTTTCTGTCGTGTTTGTTGTTTCGTCTTGTCCGTCAGAGGACTGTTCGTCTTCTGCAGACTTCTCTAGGTCTTCAAGCTTTTGCTGCGTTTTTTGGCTTGGAGCCTCGATTGATTTTTTCTCGTTCGAAGACTTGGATTCCTGTAAAGCGCTCAACGGTTTTCCAAAGTAGCTCGTTGGGTTCACAGCCACGCCGTCTTTGCGAATTTCAAAATGTACATGTGTTCCAGCTTTTTCATTAAACAAGCTTTGTCCAGCCTTGGCAAGGACGTCGCCCTGTTTTACTTGCTCGCCAGCCTTAACCTTTATGTCTTTAACCGATTGATATTGCGTGACAATCCCATTGTCGTGTTCGATTTCAATGACATTTCCAAGAACAGGGTCATCCTCGACACGAACGACAGTCCCGCTTAATGATGCAACTACATCAAAGCTTTCGCCGTCCTTCACGGTAACATCGATACCAGTGTTCGGCTGATACTTATTGTTGTAAAAAACTAACGCCGCTTCCTGGTCTTCTGTTTTTCCATTGAAATCATAGAATTTCATCTTCACGACAGCATCATCGGCCTTAGCCACCGGCATTTTGAAGCTTTCCAATGGTTTGTTAACTTCAACAGCTTTCGGCGGGTTCTTTTTACCAGTGAGATCAGTAGAGTTATAATTGTACTTGTCTGTGTCACTGCTGCTCGCTTGATACCATAGAACCCCGGTTAAAATGATTGCTGCACTTGCGATATAAATTGCTGGAAATACCCAACGCTTTTTGAAAAAGCGCTTTACGCTGGAACTTTGAGAAGATCGTTTGTTTTCTTCCTCTCTCATTTTCATCACCTCAGCAATCATTCTGAACAGATAAGTAGAATTATATACACTAGTCAAAAAAATTTTTTAAAACTTATTTTTCGACAGTGGCAATGATTTTATGCATGAAGGTGAAAATTATTTTTTCCAGCCTAAAAGAAGAAGCATTCCACTGGGTCCTACAGGCAGCGGTGCCTACCTTTTGGCCCAAATCTGAGATCAGTCAGCCCTGCCCTTGAATTGTTTCTCCGCACCTCCCAATTCCCGTGTCCCTCTCTTTAATAGAGTCTGTGATTTTGTATGTTTTACTAGTCTTGGCTTGTAGATTTGGGTTACACCACCGTTTTTGAACCAGTCTTGTTCCCTAGTTGGAGCAACACCTTGGCTTTTGGATTAAGCCCCCGTCCATTGCGCTAGCCTCAAGTCCCATTTTCAGCAGCACCTTGGCTTTTGGATTAAGCCTCCGTTCATTGCGCTAGCCTCAAGTCCCATTTTCAGCAACACCTTGGCTTTTGGATTAAGCCTCCGTCCATTGCGCTAGCTTCAAGTCCCATTTGCAGCCCTCTACGGCCTTGTTTGGCAGCGGTTGTCACCGGGGTGTGGCTGATAATATACCCGATTTTTATATTTTCCTGTAGAAGGTAAATTCATTGTGGCTAAAATTTTTCCTGCTACACGAATGGAATCAATATGAAGGAATGCCCGGAGCTCAGCGTTTGTAATCGACGGTTTTATTAAAAGAAAATATTCGTCAATTGCCGGTATATGTGCTGTTTTGGACTTCATGTTACATTTCGGGCAGCACCAAGTTCCATTCCGATATTCAATCGGTATATAGTCACAAGTTGGACATTTAACTCCGGTGGGGATTTCATTAGGAGATAGGTTGAATTGTTTTAGGATATCTGGATTTTCCAGAGTGTGCTTCGAAAGCAGGAGCCGTTTTAGTTTTCGCAGCTCTTTTGCATCTAGTTTATCAATTAGATGATAATTTGCTAATTGGTCTATTTTCTCTATCACGACCTCACTATTGCAAATATGACGGGTGATAGGTTCGTTTCCGGGGTCTGAGAGGATTAGAGTTTTTTCATTACTATTTACAAAAAGGTAGTGCACTGGAAAATCCCTGAAATTATGTTCCTCTAACCAACCCTTAAACTTCTTGGCTTGCAGTTGCGCCTGTAAAACAGGATTTTTGATTCGTTCCGCCTGCCCATTCTTTTTACAGGTTGTCTGATTAAATTCCTTTTCAAACTTCAATTCACCGCCCCTGTTTTTCACCTCAAGTACTAAGGCAAAGGCCGCACACAGAACGAGGAAATCAATTTGGAAAAAGAAGCCTCTGTATAGCAGGCGAATACCATGGAAAATGTGGTATTTTGAATCAGAAAGCATACTTAAATGAAAGTACATGGATTTCTCTCCCCGCTGCCCTGCAAGCCGGCTTTTATATTCGTTCATGACATCCGGCCATACAGGATGCTGTGCAGAGATTCTGTTAAGAAGTGCTTCTAATTTTTGAATTCTTAATGAAATGCTAGAACATTCTTCGATCAATGACATCAGTCCTTTCCTTTTTGGTTCTATTTCTCTTGTTCCCTTCCATTTTCCTGCAAAAATCGACATGAATTTATGTCGATTTCGTGGACTTTTAATGGACTTCTCCATTTTATTTTCACTTCGAATGTTGGTACTGTCCGGTTTTGAGGATTTACTGTCCGGTTTTGACTTTTTACTTTCCGGTTTTGGGGAGTTACTGTCCGGTTTTGACTTTTTACTTTCCGGTTTTGGGGAGTTACTGTCCGGTTTTCCTCTTTTACTGTCCACTTCCCAAAATCCACCCGTAAACAAGCGAAAAAGCCAGGCGAGCAGCCTGGCTCAGGTAACTTTCCCCTCTACTATCTAGGATTAGACCCCTTTTTATTGAAGATCCCTTCCAATAGCTCCTTTTTAATGACCTTTTTAAAAGGACTTTATGATTTACTTTCCACTTTGGACCCTTTACTCTCCGGTTCTACGAA
>NZ_BCVP01000036.1 GCF_001591805.1 Neobacillus novalis NBRC 102450
AAACCAGGCAAAAAGCCAGACAAAAAAGCCTGGCTCAGTTAACTTCCCACTATTTCCGTGCCGTAAGCGTCGCAAGCATTGTCTCCGCTGAAGTAATTTCGACACCTTGATAATAGTGCTTCACAATTTTCTTATAATCCGCGCCTTCTTCAGCCATCCCATTTGCGCCATATTGGCTCATACCGACGCCGTGGCCGAAGCCCTTCGTTGTGATGACAATATTGTCCCCCTTGCGCTCCCAGGCAAAGTCAGACGACCTCAAATCAAGTTTTTCTCGGATCTCCTTTCCGGTCAGTACCTTTCCATTGAAGTCAACCTTCCCCACGCGTTTTCCGGTCGTTTTTTCAACAACTTTCCCAATCGTTCCACCAGATCCAATTTTCACGCCCAGCTTTGTTTCAATATCTTTAATCGAAAGCACTTTTTGAAAATTAAACTTTGGCGAGCTTTTATCCCATGGACTTGAAACACTTCTTAAATAGGGGTAGGTACCTGACCAGTAATCTTCTGAGTTTTCCGTGTAGCCGTTGCTTGCCGAGAAAAATGTTGCCGTAATGACCTCGCCCTTGTAGGTTAAAACCTGCCCACTTGTTGCCCGGACTGCATCTAAAATCTTCTTCCTCTTCTCGTCGTACTTCGCCCCCCAATCCTTTTTCAATTGGTCGTCACTCTTGTAGGCTTGGTGGATGGGCGTATCCGTAACCTGGGAACCCTTTGGCGCCCCCAGCGTGTCCTTCGTTAATAGTCTTTTTACGATATAGGTTCTCGCTGTTAGTGCCTGGGCTTTGAGTGCTTCTTCCTTAAACTCGACTGGCATCTCAGCCGCCACGACACCAACAAGATAATCTTCTAATGGGACATTTTCGATTTTCGATTTCGCGGAACGAAAGACGGCGACTTCAACCGCTGGGTCTGCGGCAGACACGGCTGCCTGCGTTTCTTTTGCCGGGGAGCCCGTATTCTTGATTATATCCTCTCCCAGTTTTCCGCTTGCACGATGTTCCCCCGAAAACGGTAATACAAGGACTGCGGGAATAATCAAGGTCAGGGCAATGAGAAGCGATCCTAGTACGATGAGTGGTTTGATTTTTTTCATGAAAATGCCTCCAGTTTGTTTGTAAAATTCACAGCCGGCACCTGCTTCCGGACTGCATCTCATTAAAACATATGGAGATGGACAAGCATTTATTACAGATTTTTTCTCAAAGTATGAGTATGGTGTCAGGCACCAAATCCCATTAAAAGGAAAAAGGTGTCAGGCGCCAAATCCCAATAAAAGGAAAACATTGCCTGACACCACCATCTGCCACCAACACAAACACAACAAAAAACAACGGGACCCAGCTTCCGCTAGGTCCCGTTGCTTTGATTTTGTTTGTTATGCGTTCATATCTGATACGTAATTCTGGACTTTGGTAAAGGTTTCTTCTTCTTCTTTTACGCGTTCGATGTCGGCACCTAAGCTTGCGAGCTTGCCGTGGAAGTTCACGTAGCCGCGGTCTAAGTGTTTTAATTCGGTTACGCGTGTTACGCCTTCTGAAACCAAGCCGGTTAAAATTAACGCCGCTGCTGCCCGCAGGTCGGTTGCTGAAACTTCCGCACCCTGCAAGTTCGATAAGCCATTTAAAATGACGGAACGGCCTTCAATTTTAATATCGGCATTCATCCGCCGGAATTCTTCGACGTGCATGAAACGGTTTTCGAACACCGTCTCCGTAATCATGGATGTGCCCTCTGCACGAAGCAGTAATGCCATCATTTGCGATTGCATGTCAGTTGGGAAGCCTGGATGCGGCATCGTTTTGATGTCAACAGCCTTCAAGCGCTCAGGTCCGATGACACGAACGCCATCCTCTTCCTCAATAATCGTTACACCCATTTCCTCCATCTTAGCAATCAAGGAAGAAATGTGCTCAGGAACTGCGCCCTGTACCAATACATTCCCGCCTGTAAGCGCCGCGGCAACCATGAAGGTTCCTGCTTCGATTCGGTCAGGAATAATATTATGTTCTGCGCCAAATAATACATCGACGCCTTCAATCTTTAATGTTCCAGTGCCAGCGCCGCGAACGCGTGCGCCCATTTTATTCAGGAAGTTTGCCAAATCAACGATTTCTGGTTCTTTTGCGACGTTTTCAATGATGGTCGTGCCCTGTGCAAGGGTCGCAGCCATCATAATGTTTTCTGTGGCACCAACACTTGGGAAATCCAAGTAAATTTTTGCTCCTTTTAAACGGCCGTCTACCTCCGCATCGATAAAGCCATTTCCTACCTTTACCTTCGCACCCATCGCTTCAAAGCCTTTTAGGTGCTGATCAATAGGCCGGGATCCAATCGCACAGCCGCCTGGGAGAGCAACTCGTGCTCGGCCATTACGTGCCAGTAACGATCCCATGACAAGGACAGACGCGCGCATTTTTCGAACATATTCGAACGGCGCTTCATCTTTTAACTCTCTGGATGCATCAACTACAACTGTATTGTTTTCAAACACCACTTCAGCATGTAAGTTGCGTAAGACTTCATTAATTGTATATACATCGGAGAGTGTAGGTACATCACAAATTACACTTTTTCCATCACTTGCTAATAATGTTGCAGCGATAACAGGCAGGACGGCATTTTTTGCACCTTCAACTTTTACCGTTCCGTGAAGCCTTTGTCCGCCGCGGACGATGATCTTTTCCAAGAGTATTCCCCTCCGCGTCCATTTTCTCTATATTAATATTCAATCGTAATGATTGGTGTGCCAACTACGATGGTAGTCTGCGCGCCCAATCGTTCGGAGCGTAATCCAATTTGTAAATTCATGTTATTTTTTCGATTATCTATGAAGCCTGTAAACATAGGCGATGTCGCCGAAACAGACATGAAAGTCTCCTCTTTTAACGCTTCGATTTCTGTTGCATCAAAGCCAGACAGCAATTTGCTTACTGTCATAGGTAAAGCCGTATCAATCTTATCATTGACAATGCCTTTCATACAAGAGAAAACTGTTGGTTTTCCTCGAAATATGTCGGTAAGCCTATTTTTAAATTGTTCGGTTGTGAAAAAGGTCGCAGACGACTTATTCCACTCTTTTCCACTGACACTATATACTATATACGCATTGACAGGTTGTTTTGTGTGGGTTGCCATAATTTGAAGCTTTTCATTGTGGTGGTTAGCTGTTGGAGATACTGCTGTCACTTCCCATTTTTGGCTGGTGCTAGTTTCTGACCAAACCCAATCGGGAAACTCTTGTTGAAGCTTTTCCGCGTATTCCTTCACTTCCTGCTCACTTTTCATGCCGATTACATGCTCTCTTGCATAAAAAGACCATTCCTTGAGCAAAATATTCTCGGCTTGCAATACTTTGCCGATTTTCGTCAAGTCATGACTGCTTTTTTGAAAAAATAAACCGTCGACGCCATTCGCGCCGCCCTTAGCTTCAATTGTCCAATTCCCAATAACAACCAGGATAATACTTATCATTGAAATCATGCATAAAAGAATCTTACTATTTCTGTTCATCACCGTACTCCCCCTTACTACCAGTGTTACCAGGAAGGAGAACAGCATACTTGGGAAATGTCGTCACTTTTAGACAAATTTCAATTTTAAGATATACTTAGCTTTCCACATAAAGAAGATTGTACTCAAAATATCGACAAAAGGAAACATGTAAGAATACCTAAATTTTTTCCAGTTGTATGTACATAAAAAAGCGGAAGCGCCGTGCCCAAGGGCGACCAGTATAGGTCGAGCCGGACTAATTAAACAGCATCGGCAGCTGCCTTGACCATTGGAGGTAATCCAGGAAAAAGTTACCAACAGATGATCCAATGAAAATGGCTAACAATATATACAGTAATCGCGCCTGAAAAACGTGGTTTGCCTTTATCAGCTTATCTAAGCGCAGCGCCTGCAGCGCCCACCAGGAAATCCCAATAAACAGCAAATGCGACAAGATGCCAAGCAGCGCTATCTGGCCAAAGTCATTTATCATTCTGCTCCCTCCTTTTTACACACAATGATTATTCTATCATACTTGACGGATGAAAACCGGAAAAGTTTCGTTTTAGGTTATTTTTGGAAAATTGAAAAAGTGGGACATAGGGACAGGCTCCGTGTCCCGCGGTTTAGCGGGGACACGGAGCCTGTCCCATCTCCTACCCTAGTCCACTTTTGAAGCGACAACTACGACTTTTCCTAGATCTAATTCTTTTTCATACTGCTCGGCTTCCGCATTTGATACTCCCAAGGATTCCAGCTTCGCGCGAAGTTCATCTCCCCGGGTCCGAAAGATGTTGGCCATTGACTCAAACACTCCTTGTTCGCCGACGCCGATTTCATTAATATCGAGGTTATCCGTTAGGTCTTCAGAGCGTTTTTCATCGTGAGCCAATAAATAAATCTCATCCTTCGTGAACCCCTGCATGACGAAACGTTCAATTTCCCTTTTTGCTTCGACACCATTTTCGACTACTTTTACATTTTCCATTTTCATTCCTCCTTAATGTGTTTCACTTTCTATTGGGTATATAACCTCTTTTTAAAAAATTAAAACCCACTTTTTAATAGCGGGTGTCAGGCACCATGTTAGTAATGAATCTATCGTGGGTATATAAGAAAATAATCGCTGGGATTATTAATGGAGGTGTTTAGTATGAAGAAACTGTTATGTAAATATTGTGGGAATGCGGAATTTTTTGTGGTAAATCTTCACGAAACGGTCTGCAAATGCGGTTTGCGCTTAACGAAGCTTAGTGATTATCGGCGGGAAGGAACGAAACCAGCGGAATATCCCAGCCAAAAACGGCAAGCAGATCTCATTTCAAAAATCATCTTATTAAAACAGGAAATTGACAAATGTCTTGATAATCGGGAACAAGAAGGTTTTCACAAGCTGTCATTGGAATTAAAGGATTACGAGCAGGAGCTTTTAAACATGGAAGACACAGTTCCCCAAGATCGTTTCGCGAAGAGCATGAAAGAGAACAAAGATTGGTCAAATGGAAGTGATATTATTTTCTAGGTTTATCTTTTCTAAGGGCCGGGTACTTACTTACCATAGTTGATTTTCAAATATAGAGAGGAGAGATTTTTCATGGGATTTATTTGGTCATTAATTATCGGAGGCATCATCGGCTGGCTAGCCGGACTCATCCTTGGACGTGATGTGCCAGGAGGTATCATCGGAAATATTATCGCCGGGTTTGTCGGGGCTTGGCTAGGTTCCTTCCTATTAGGCGGCTGGGGGCCAATGATTGGCGGATTTTACTTCATTCCCGCACTCATCGGCGCCATCGTCTTAGTTTTCATCTTAAGCCTCATTTTAAGAAATGTAAAACGACCTGCATAAAACCAATATGAAGAAGAGACTGCAAACAGCTGCAGCCTCTTTTTTTTTGCAGAAAAGAGGGTACCATCCGGATCGACATTTCATTCAAAGAATGGCATCATCGTAGGATTTCGCATCATGGTTGTTTTCCCCCTGTATGAATTTTTCTTCTATTGATTGCTCCTTTCTAAGCTTCCATAATCGATAGGCATGAAGGACAATTACCTTCATGACCGCATAAACGGGAACGGCTAAGATTAATCCGAGAATACCTCCCATACTTCCAGCCGCAAGTAACACCGAGATAATCGTGAGCGGATGAATCTCTAGCTTTCTTCCCATCACCTGCGGCGAAATTAAATGTGCTTCTATTTGTTGTACAACCACCATCACAACGAGCACTTTTACGACCATCATCGGTGAATGTAAAAGGGCAATAATCAAGGCAGGGATAATGGCAATGATTGGACCGAGGAACGGGATGACATTTGTAAACATGGCAAAAATGGCCACAATAAGGGAGTAGTCAAGACCAATAAATAAATATCCGATAAAAAGCATCGTCCCTAAGCAAAAACTGACGAAAATTTGACCCTGGATATAGGAGCTGAGTGCCTCATCCATATCGATTAATATTTTCCGTCCGTTTTCCTGCTGCATGGCTGGCAATAAACGCAGAATTTGTCGGGGCGCCTTTTCTCCTTCCTTTAACATATAAAATAAAATAAATGGAACAGTCACAAGGACTGTCATAGTTCGTACCATCACACCAATAAAATTCAAAATATTTGTTCCAATCATGGCCAGACCTGAAGGTATATTTTTGGAAAGAGGATCGGTACCCTTTTCAAAATCAAAATTTTTATTTTCCTGTAACCGATGAATCCACTCATTCTGTTGAAGTTTCGATATTTTTGCCTGAATTGATTCCATAAAGGCGGGGGTACTGTTAATTAAACTATTGATTTGCTTCTGCAAAATCGGTCCGACAAAATAGACCAATAAACTAATCAAAACTGCCGCCATTACATAAATCAGGATAATCGAAAGTGGTCTGGGGACCTTTTTCAACTGTAGGAAATTGACCAAAGGGCGAAACAAGTAATATAACACCCCTGCAAGCAGAAAAGGAAAAAAGAGGGTTTGTATAAGTAAAATGAGCGGCCGAAAAATAAAATTGATCTTCGTCCCTACTAAAATAATTAAGAAAATAAGCAAAAGTCCGAATCCCCATCGAAACGCTTTCGTTTTCGGCATGTAATCCCCAACTCCCGTTTAGATTATTTTTATAAAACCCCGGAAAATAGCCGGGCAAAGGATTCCTTTGCCTTTTCGGTCATTCCTCTTTTGTAAAATTCAACTGGGCGAATCCGCAGGCAATCGTCGAGGTCTTCTTGATAATGAGCAACAAGGTCTTGGATGGAGTCGGTCCCTGTTAAAAATAAATTGACTTCGAAGTTGAGACGAAAACTACGCATATCCATATTCGCTGTCCCAATGGTGGCAAGGTCACTATCGATGATAATAATTTTTTTATGTAAGAACCCTTTTTGGTAGGCATAAACTTCGACCCCCGACCGCAAAAGTTCAGGTAAATACGATCGTGTGGCATATTGGGTGAGAAAGCCGTCATTAATTTCGGGCAGCATAATACGAATTTGAACTCCTTTATGGGCCGCAATTCTAAGCGCTGTTCGAATCGCTTGATTGGGTACAAAGTACGGCGACGCGATCCAAATCGATTTTGTCGCACATGTGATCATCGCGTAATAATGATCACTCATCCGTTCGGTTTCGGGTCCGGTTGCGACGACATGAACCATTCCATCTCCAGCTGTAGGGATTGGTTTCATGTAGCGTTCATCCTTTACCAGCATTTCCCCGCAAACATACCTCCAATCTAATAGAAAAATGGTATTCAATGTTTGCACAGCCTCGCCTTCCAGAACAACATGTGTATCACACCAAAATCCAATCGCCTCATCCTCACCGAGGTATTCGTCCCCGATGTTAAGACCGCCGACAAATCCTACCTTACCGTCAATGACAATGATTTTACGATGATTTCGAAAGTTAAACTTTTGATTAAAAAACGCACTTTTTATCGGCAAAAACGGATGGACCTTGATCCCGGCATCCTTCATGCGTTTAATAGCGGCGCCCGAAAGTGTAAGACTTCCCACCGCATCGTACATAAGGCGCACTTCCACTCCTTCTTGCACCTTTTCGATTAAGATCTCGATTATCTCGCTGCCTAATCGGTCATCGCGAAAGATATAATATTCCATATGGATAAAGTTCTTTGCTTCCTTAAGCTCTCTTTTGATTTCTCGGAATGTTTCTTCCCCGTTTTTTAAAATTTTTGTCTTCGTCTTGCTATTCGCCGTTGTGGTAGTCACCCGGTCCAAATAGTGAGCAAAATTGCGCTGGTGATCATTAAACTGCGAAAGATCTGCCGTCTGTTTTTTCCAGCTAAGTGTTTCGAATACTTCGCGATCCTTAATGCGCTTACTTTTAAAAAGGTAACCTTTTAAAAATAATTGGCCTGAACAGACATAGATGATATAGCCTACTATCGGTAAAAACAGCAAAATATAAATCCATAAAAGTGTGTTTTGGGCCGTTCGATTTTCAAGCATTAAGGAAAACACGGTAAACAAGATAATGACGATGTAAAATCCCAGCGACAGCACTGTCCACAGGAAAGGAATCCCTATAAAAAATACCAAATATCCTTGAGCAATCATCAAAAAGACTAAGACAAATTCATACCTCCGTTTTTTCATCGCATCGTTCTCCCCAACATTTTATCGTTCCAATCCGTTCCCGGCAGACACCTTATTGATAAATACCCATTATTTACGAAGGCTAATCCAACTAATCAAAACATTAGAGTCGACCCAATGGTGCGTTAACGCGGTAACGCCCTACGGGGACTCACCCACTAATTTTTGGAAAAAGGTGCCTGACACCAGCTTCCTGTTTTTGGAAACCAAATAAAAAGGCGCCCGGCATCACTTCCTTTTTTTGGGAAGTGGTGCCTGACACCTAAAGTTTTCTATAGATCTTTTCATGTGGGTGAAATTCTTCGTATTTCATTCTTTTTGGCATAAACAGGAGGGTTTCTTTGCTTCCGAGTCCAATGAATCCTCCGTCGGCCAAGCTGTCATGAATCAAGCTATGGACTTGCTGCTGCAATTCGCCGTCAAAATAGATCAAGACATTTCGGCAGAGGATCACATGGAACTCATTAAATGAGCCGTCCGTCACTAGATTATGCTGGGCGAAGATGAAGTTTTCGCCCAAGTTGGGATGAAAATAGGCAAACTGATGGTCTGTTGTATAGTACTCGGAAAAGGCCTTTTTTCCGCCGGCTTTCAAGTAATTCTTCGTATATTGCTGCATTTTCTTGAGCGGAAATGCTCCCTTTTGGGCAGCGATAAGGGCCTTTTCATTCATATCCGTCGCATAAATCGTGGTCTTTTCCGCCAGTCCCTCTTCACACATGAGGATGGCCATGGAATAGACCTCCTCCCCTGTTGCGCAGCCGGCATGCCAAATCCGAATCTCGGGAAGATCCCTTAAGAGCGGCACCACTTCGTTACGAAAGGCGGCAAAGAAACTCGGATCGCGAAACATTTCCGTCATCCGGATTGACAAATCATTCAATAATCGCTCCAAAAACCCTTGTTCGTGGAGCACTTTTTCCAATAGAGCCGTAATGGACGGAAGCCGCTCCGCCTTCATGCGATTCAATATCCTTCTTTTCAAGGAAGCACGCACGTAGCTCCGGAAGTCATAGCCATACTTTTGAAAAAGTCCCTCGAGCAGCAAATTGATTTCTATTTCCTGAAGTTCTTTAAGCCCCGTATCGTCTGTTTCTGTGAATAAATCAGACGATTGGGGGATCGGTCTGTTGTTCAATCTTGTTCCACCTGTTCTGTCAGCCATACCCGCATTAACGAGAAGAGCTGGTCGATATTTAACGGCTTCATAATATAATCAGAAGCGCCTGCTTCCAAACACTTGTCACGTTCGCCCTTCATTGCCTTGGCCGTCAAGGCGATAATCGGCAGAGTTTCCAGCCCAAGGTCGTGGCGAATGACCTTCATCGCCTCATAGCCTCCCATCACAGGCATCATGATATCCATAAAAATTAGGTCATAATCAGCATATGCTTGCAGCATTTCGATGGCACGCTTGCCGTTTTTCGCTACTTGAACGATGACACCCCTGCTCTCGAGAGCGGTAACGAGTGCATATATATTGCGGCCGTCGTCCTCTACGAGGAGCACTTTCTTTCCTTTAAACAACTGTTTGTCCGACATTTCAGCCTCGGTATATTCGTCCAGATCCTCTGCCTCGGTATATTCGCCGGAATAGCCGATTTCGGTTCGTTTATCCGAATAGGTGACTTCGCTGTGTCCATCCGAATATTCTGCCATGGTTCTTGTCCCCGAACATACTGCCACAGTTCGTTCGTTCGCTGGCCATTCTGCTTTTTCCGTTGTCCCTTCTTGTTCCCGAGTAGTTCCGTCCCGGGTTGCCGCTACTTCCTTAAGCGCCTGATGAAGATCACGGCCCTGGTACGCAGGCTCACGCTTGCTCGGAATATATAAGGTAAACGTACTTCCCTTATCGAGCTCGCTTTCAACATCGATAGCGCCGCCAAGCAAGCGGGTAAATTCGCGGCTAATCGATAACCCCAGCCCCGTCCCGCCATATTGCCGATTCGTGGTACCGTCCACCTGTTGAAAGGCATCGAAAATGATTTGCTGCTTATCACTTGGTATGCCGATTCCGGTGTCCGTTACGGAGATTGCGAGTATCAATTCATCTGTTTGGATACCAAGCAATTCCGCCGCTTTTTCCCGATCGGCAAGTGCGATCTGTACCTTAACCGAGCCCTGTTCCGTAAATTTAAAGGCATTGGATAAAAGATTTTTCAAAATTTGCTGCAATCGTTGTCCATCCGTCAAAATGACCGCTGGGACATCCGGATCGGTCAACACGTTAAACGTCAAATTCTTTTTAGCTGCAACGGGGTCGAAGGTATTTTTCAACAGCTGCGGAATCTCAGTCACGTTGACTTCATCTATTAAAATTTCAATTTTTCCCGCTTCCACTTTTGATAAATCGAGAATATCATCAATCAGCCGCAGCAAATCTCCGCCAGAGGTATGGACGACGCGGGCATATTCCTCCACTTCTGACCTATCCATTTCCGCGTTATTCTCCATCAGCATTTGCGAGAGAATAAGAATGCTGTTCAATGGTGTCCGCAGCTCATGCGACATATTCGCCAGAAAATCGGTTTTGTATTGCGAACTCAGCTTCAGTTTCAGCGAATAATCTTCTAGTTCATCCTTCGCTATTTTAAGTTCTGCCGCTCGTTGTTCGGCAAATTTGTTCTTTTCTTCCAAAAATTCATTGGTAATCCGCAGCTGCTCCTGCTGCATTTGCAATTCTTCCGATTGTGCTTGGAGCTCTTCTGATTGTGCCTGAAGTTCTTCGGTTAAAATTTGCGATTCTCCAAGCAGCCTTTCCACTTCCATCCTTCCCGCCACACTCGTAATTGCCGAACCAAACTTGTCCTGCAGCATGTCCAGTAAGGTCAGATGCCGTGCGCGAAATGGCTGCAGTGCAGCAAACTCGATGACCGCTTCTACCCTGTCATCCACCAAAATCGGAGCAATTAATAGATTACGTGGTGAGGAAGCACCTAAGCCGCTGGTCACCTTGAGATGCTCTTTCGGCAGCTTATCAGTGAGAAATATTCGTTTATCAAGGGCGGCTTGGCCGATTAACCCTTCTCCTAAACGAAAGCTAGCCGCGGCGTTTTCCTCATCCGCTAGCGCATAGCCGGCCACTTTGACGTAGTACGTCCCCCCGCCCGCATCACTCTTTCGTAGATAAACGACACCATACGTAGCGTGCAGTAACGGAGCAAGTTTTGTGATAAACGCTTGCGCCAATTCTTTAATCTCGGTAATCCCTTGATACATCGTTGCGATATCAGTCATGCTTTTCTGAACCCAGCTCTGTTTCTCGAGATTGCTCAGCAGCCTGTTCATCGCCTCAGCCAGCTCCTGGGTTTCATCACGGGTATTCACTTTAATCCTTGTCGTCAGGTCGACCTCTGAATCTGTGATACTCATAATGGCTTTCACAACCTGTTTAATTGTCTTCACAATGGAATTAGACAGGATAATCGCTGTTGCGATAGTAATCACCGTCACCAAAAGAATAATGGTATACAAGGTTATTTTTAAATTCATATTGCTCTGATTGAGCAGTTTCGTCCGTTCAGTCGTTATTTTCTTTTCATTAGCAAGAAAGGAATCCAACTGTGTACGCAGCTGATCGGTTATTTTCTTTCCGGTATTTTCCGAAAAATGCTTGTCCAAAGCGGCAGTGTTATTTGCCTTTTTTGCATTGATGACATATTCGCCGGTATTGGTTACCCAGCTCAAAATCAGCGGTTTCATCTCCTCCAAATTCCGCTGCTGCCTGCTGTTATCGATTAACAGCGAATGCAGTTTATTGTAGTTGTCGAGCCAGCTGCGGCCCGCTAGATTATAGGGCTCGAGATACCCGTCATTTCCCGTTATCACATACCCTCTCATCCCGGTTTCCATGTCGAGGACATTTTTTTGAATCTGATTCGCGAGATCGTGGACCTCAATATCGTGTTCGGATACATAGTCTATCTCTTTCTGCAAAACTGACATCCTGTTAATCACGATGAGCAGCGAGAGAACTAAGCAGATTAAAATGGTTAAATAGCCGGTAATGATCTTCGCGTGGATGCTGTAATTAATTCCTTTTATATTGATCGCCCCCCGGTATAGTTCACAGTAGATTATCCCTAATTCTACCATAACTCCATACCGGTATCATCCCATTTGAATCTGCAAATCCATATAAAGGTCTTATTACCCACTTCAGCTTTTTTTGAAACCTCTTTTTGAAAAATGATTAGAAGGTTTCAACCGATTGAGCGGCGGGTATAGAATAGGTATCAACTTAATTCATCAATGGAGGTATGTAAAAATGGTAAAAACTAAGGAAAAAAAGGATGTAATATCAGAGACACTTAACAAGCAGGTAGCAAATTTCTCCGTCCTATTTATGAAGACGCATAATTTTCATTGGTATGTAAAAGGGGAGAATTTCTTCAGTCTGCATATTAAATTTGAAGAATTGTATGAGGAAACGGCCTTACATCTGGATACAATCGCTGAACGCATGCTTGCGGTAGGCGCAACGCCTTCGGCAACACTTAAGGAGCAATTGGAGATAGCTTCCATCGAGGAGGCCGCCGGCGGCGAGAGTGCTAGTGAGATGGTGCAAACTTTGGCTGATGATTTTAACACGATTTGCACCGAGCTTACAAAGGGAATAACAGCCGCCGAAGACAACGATGATCAGCCGACCGCCGATATGTTCATTGCGATTCGCACTTCCTTAGAAAAGCACAAATGGATGTTGGAGGCTTATTTTGGGGAGTAAGTTTGTGTTTTTGTAGGAAAAATAGGTGTCGGGTTTAATGGGGGCTGGCACTTGTAAATCTTTTTTGTGATCCCCGTTTGCGGGCACTATAAACGTCTCAGAGTGCCCGGCTTTGGCGTTTTTCCATGCTCACGGGCGATGTGGAAATTAATTGTGACCGTTTAAGGCAAACAAAGCCGGGCTTTGGGCACAATAATCGGAATCTTCAATAAAAAAGGCCCCCATCCCAGATAGTAGAGGGGAATGTTACCTGAGCCAGGCTGCCGCCTGGCTTTTTCG
>NZ_BCVP01000037.1 GCF_001591805.1 Neobacillus novalis NBRC 102450
TTCGCAGAACCGGACAGTAAAGGACCCAAAGTGGACAGTAAATCATAAAGCCCTTTTAAAAAGGTCATAAAAAAGGGCCTATGGGAAGGAATCTTCAATAAAAAAGGCCCCCATCCCAGATAGTGGAGTGGAAAGTTACCTGATCGAGGCTGCCCGGAGAGCTTAATTGTGACCGTCAAGACAAAAAAAGCTCCGCCTCGGGCACAATAATAGTTAATTGAGCCCATCAAAGGGAAGTGTGGCCTCGTGGGTCACTAAAAAATTCTCGCTGAGTTCCTGCCTTTGACCTTTTCCCCCGCCCCGGAGGGTACCATGACCCTCCCAGCCCACGAGGCAACCTATAGGAACCCTCCCAGACTCCCCCTTAAGCATGAGACTCCCCCTAAACATGAGTGTCCCCTTAAGCATGAAAGTCGCCCCGCCACACCATCAGCTCGTCGCAATCATCACCAAACAAATATCATCCTTTTGAGGATTCGCGTGCTTGGAATTTGGCTGCAACCGCTGAAGCAGCTCCGCTGGATCAGTCATCCCATCCTCTACCAAACAGCTGGTCAGCTTCACTACAGCATCCTCATTCTCTTCCTCCAGCCATTCTGACAACCCATCGGTAAACAGCAAAATCCGTGCGCTATCCTGGTACGAAATGACCCCTTTACTCACCTCAATTTCATCAAAAAAACCTAGAGCGGAGCAGCCTTGCTCCAGCAGCCTCACCTCACCATCGACAAGCGCAATTCCCGCTGGATGGCCGGCATTCACGTATTCTATTGACTGCTTTTCCGTGTCGAGAACAAAGTAAATCGCGGTGAAATAATAGTTGATTAAACTATCATTGTGGAGCTGGTTCATGCGCCAGTTCAGTTCTTTCATGACAGCCTCCGGATCGCACAAACCGGTAATCGAATCCTTTAAGGCCGAATATATGTACATACATACAAGCGATGACGAGATACCATGGCCCATCATATCGAGCAAAATCACACCATAGCGATGCGGGCTAATCTTGTACCAGGCATACAAATCGCCGGCAAGCTCAAAGGAAGGCTTGTAGACCGCAGAAATCGTTACATCCTCTTTCTGAATCGGATCTGAAAGCATGCTGAGCTGCACCTGCTTGGCCAAATCCAACTCATATTGAATCCGCTTATCCCGTTCCTTGCGCAAGTCCTTTTCAACCTTTATGCGGAGGACGGAGCGGATCCGCGCCAGCAGCTCGACTTTATTGATAGGCTTCATCACATAATCAAGGGCTCCCGCATCCATTGCCTCGGCCATTTTATTGGAGTCTCCCATTGCCGTGACGAAAATTATCGGAAGATCGCGGAACCGCTCAATCCCAAGAATCGTACGGCAGGCCTCGATGCCATCAATTTCCGGCATCATCAAATCCATCAATATTAAATCGATATCAACTTCAGGAGGATTAACCGCATCAAGCTGCAAATAATCGAATAACTCCGTGGCCGATGATAGCAGCACCAAGCGTCTATAGCCAGCCTTCATGAGGATTTTTTCAACAATCATTAAATTTGTTTTATTATCATCGACAATGATTATCTTCATCGCCATCCATTAGCCGCCTCCTCTGGGGTCAGACCCCCGCCAATTAACGCGTTAAAACATCGGGGGTCTGACCCCCGCTAAGTGCTTTTCGCAATTTTTCAAGCGCCTTTTTTTGCAATCGAGATACATGCATCTGTGAAATCCCCAAATACTCTCCCGTTTCCTTTTGACTTTTGTTCGCAATAAAGGTGCATTCGAGAATTTGCCTTTCTCTCTCTGATAAAACGTGAAGGGCACTCTCCAGCAACAGCCTTTGGTCGACTTTTTCGAAGCCTTCCTCTTCCGTTCCGACAATGTCGAGCGTCGTCATCGTGCTGCCTTCGGAACCCGTTTCAATCGATTGATCGACAGATGCGGCTTGATAGCTCTTCCCCATCTCCATCGCTTCCAAGACTTCCTCTTCGGAAATCTCCATAAACGCAGCAATTTCGTCAATCCTTGGCGACCGCTGATATTGATTGGTCAGCTCGTCCACTACCGTTTTAATTTTCGGCCACGTTTCCTTGATGCGCCGCGGTACATGAACACTCCACGTTTTATCCCTAAGAAACCGCTTGATTTCACCAATAACGGTAGGAATTAAATACGTTTCAAACGATCTCCCCACACCTGCATCATATCTTCTGATTGCGGACAACAAGCCAATCATTCCAACCTGCATGATATCCTCATGAAAATATCTTCCCTTTGAATATTTCCGCGCAAGGCTCCCGACCAGGGCCGTGTAATGTTCCACCAAGGTGGTTTGAGCCTCCGAGCTCTCATGCTGTTGAAACTCTAAGATGAGGGCATCAATTTCTTCCTTAGTTCGCTTCATGGGTTGAGATGATTCTGTCATGATTATCACGCTCCCCACTTCGGTTCTTCACCATGAAGACCGTTACTCCGGAATGATTCAGTACCCGGACTTCATCCATTAGCGTCTCAATCAAAAATAGCCCTAACCCTCCTTCAGCAAGCTGCTCCACCGTACTTGATTCTGTGTATGGGCCTAATTCGTTTTTTGTTTGTAAAAAATTAAAGCTCCTGCCACTGTCGGCGACGACGATTTCCAACTTGTCATGGTAAATTCCAAAGCCGATGATTACTTCCCCGCCCTCGTCCTTGCGGTACGCATGCTGGACTGCGTTGGTACTAGCCTCACTGACAGCAATTTTCATATCCTCGATTTCCTCATATGTATAACCCATCCGGCTGGCAATTCCTGATAATGTCAATCTAATTACACCGATATATTCCGGTTTAGCCGGAATCTTCATTTCAATATAATCCATCACTTCGCTCATCTTCCTCCACCCTCTGAATGTGCCGAAATATCCATTATGTTACTTAAGCCAGTAATTTCGAAGAGTCGCACTAGTCGATCCGATAACTCAATCAACCTTAATTCGCCGTCATTTTGCTTTAGCTGCTTGAATAAGCCAACAAAGACACCAAGTCCAGTACTATCCAAATAGGAGACATCCTTAAGATTGACGATAATCGATTTATTCTCCCCTTCGGCCAGCGGCAATATTTCCTCTCTCAGTTTCGGCGCCGTAAACGCATCAATTTCCCCGCCAACCAGCACCAATATTCCCTCATCATTCTGATGTTTATTTATGGTAATATTCATTTTCTCACACCTTTAAATTTTATTTTGTATATACCCTATTAGTAGACTCGTAAACCTCTTTTTTTAAAAAATATAGTTTTTTGTATTATACCAAAATATGCTAGTTGGCTTAATAGACCATATGGCCCAGTTGCTAGTCTCTAAAAAGCCCTCCGTTCACTTCACCAAAAGCCAAAAGCCAGGCTTCGTCAGCCTGGCTGGTTTATTGTATTTTTTCCCGAATTAATCATTATCGCGTTGTTTACTACGGGATTCTCCGCCTTTTTGTCCAATCTTTCCATAAAAATCTTTATCATGATTCTCGGATGTGGCTTCCCCGCCTTTACGCCCGATTTCTCGATAAAACTCTTTATCATGATTCTCGGAAGTGGCTTCTCCGCCTTTTTGCCCGATCTCTTGATAAAAATCTTTACCATGATTCTTAGAAGTTGCCTCTCCGCCTTTACGTCCTGCTTCCTCTAAACTCATTGGTTCTTTATTATTTTTTGCCATTGTCATTTCCTCCTTTAAATTTTTTATGATAGCTGCCTTTCATAACTAGCCTTTTCATTAGCCTTTACTTCATTTGCAGCCCTTCATATTTAAACCAGCTCCTTCTAATTCAATTGTTTTCCTCATTTCAGGTTATTTTGTTGCAACCTGGTTATGGTGTACCACCTTTTTCCCCAGCTAAAACACTTTTTGATCGTTTTAATATAGGAAAATACGTTTCTATCAACAGCTCATCCGTTTCATTTGAAAAATTTACCTCAACTGCCGTTGCAAGTGGAGCTGATTCGTAAGCGTTCAGTTACTAAATTGCTGATGCTCGCGTGATTCTTGCTCGTCGTCCCCTTCTTGCGATTCGATCTCACCATTCATCGGAGGAGGGGTCCCTTCTTCCCGATGTCCATATTTTTTCTGCAATTCATCATCTTGATTTGCGTCAGGGCCAGCTTCGGACCTTTGCAATTTCTGTTGCTGATCCTTTATATCCCCCTGCATCGATGTACCGTCCCTGTATCTTTCCTGGAGTTCACGTTTACCTTTTATGGAATGATTGTCACCGTTGCTTTGCTGGTGTTCACGGTCACCTTTCATAGAATGATTGTCACCGTTGCTTTGTCCATCCTGTTCGTGTCGCTCTTTTTCATTTTCCTTTTGCTCAACATCATTCTTAGCCATGTTTCATTCCTCCTTCAGATTGCTGTCTTTCATCCGAGGCGGGTTTACCGAACCTGCAACCACATATTTAAACCACCGTCCCTACTAGTGTTTTACCACCGAAGCGTGCTGACCAAACCCCTATTTAAAAAATGAACCTTTCTTTCTCCCTTTTAACAGGTCGCCAGTCCAGCCTTTAACTTTTAAATAACCATAAAGCAGGACAGTGGAAATGATGATTAGTAGGATGGAAAAAATATAGCCAAACCGCCACTCAAGCTCAGGCATATTTCTGAAGTTCATGCCCCATAACGCCCCGAAGGCCATGATTGGCGTAAAAATGGTCGTAATCACCGTTAAGGTTTTCATAATTTCGTTTCCACGGTGCGAGGAGATGACTTCCTCTAATTTAATAATCGAATCAATTTCATGTTCATACTCGTTCAGCAGCGAGAACGCCCGCTCAATTCGTTTCGCTGTACAACGGAAAATCTCGTGATTGCCGCCGCGATGAAGGGCAATTTCGTCGATGGCCATTTTCAGTTCCTGGATTGGAATCAATAGACTTTTCCACACTAACAGCTCATGCCGGCGCATATAGACGAATTCGAGGAGGCCCGTTTCATTCTTTTTCCGGATACTCCAAATCAGGCTTTTGAGCTCCGCTTCGAACCCATCAATCTCCACTAACATTTCATTCATCAATTCTCCGAGAAAAAGTAAAAAGCCGTCGACTGCGTTTTCCGTCCGGTCAATTTTTCGTAACAGTCCTTCTTCATCAATGTGTCTCAGGGCTGACAACTCCAGGTCCACAGAAATCCATTGATCTTTGGTCACATAAAAATGGAAGAGACGATAATCGCCCTCCTGTTTAAAACTTTGTTTATAAATGAGCGAGCCATTGACGACCTTTTTTCCATTTTCCAAAATGCGTACACGCAAGCAATTGGTTCTGTTTTCACCCACTTGCTCCAGCCAGTCTTTGCATCCGTAACCTTCATTTTCGATGAGCGGATTTATCCTATCAATCTCCGCTTCGGTAAATTGAAACCACTTCCACTTGGCAGCGCCGATAAATTTTTCCATAGTTTCTCCTTTTCTGTGGAAAAGGGGCGGAGCGCCGCATAAACGAATCGGTATAACCAGTCGAATTGAAAAATACATTTCGTACTTTGAATAGGTTAAGCCGGGCTCTGCTCACACCGCCTTTATTATTTTGGTGTACTACTCATATTACATTCACTTTCGTGCATGGGTTGGAAGTTGAAACTCAAGTAAGTTTATACTGATAAATCCCCGCTTTTTGCCGAAGTGAAACTTTTGAAAATAGGTTTATTAACAAGATTAACAGGGTATTCATAGGTTAAATTGAATTGGAGCTGCTATCTGGGCTCCAGATAAAATCCAAAGGAGGGTTTTGTTTTGAAACGAGGCTTAGGAGTAACATCACTAATGGTTGTAGGAATCGGAGCATCTGCATCTGCTGCGATGTGGCTATCGTCTAAACCGAATCGCATCAAAACGGAAAATTTGCTTCGAAAGTGGAAACGGAAAATCAAACCGACTGTCTTTGATAAAAGCGAACAGCTCCCGATTGAAAAGGGCGGGCATCCCCAACCAGATGATCTAGAGGATAACAATATGGTCAGCGAAGGTGCGATGTATTCCGTGAAATTTTATAATGAGAAAATGCAGTAGTAATAGGCAGTTTGGGGCGGATTCATCGTCTCAACTGCTTTTTTTAAAAAATAACAACGGTGAGAATGGGCGAGCTTCAGCGATTTTTTTGGCCGATAGGAAAGTATGACTTTCCTATCATAAGTGCAACTACGTCTCTGTCTTCGCCCTAACGGGTTTGCCAGTCGGCGAGTTTTCTTTATGAGGTGAAAAATGAACTTACTTTTTTTACTCATTTATTTCTTCATCATTATTACGGTCACAGAAATTTTCGTGATTTTATTTCGGTTAACAGGCCTCAAATCTGAGGTTTCCCGGTTTCAAGTTGTCTCGATGATGACCAGTACAGGCTTTACGACGGGGGAGTCCGAGCTGATTTTGGGTCATCCGGTTCGCCGGAAGCTAGGCGTTTTTCTCATTTTGTTTGGTGCGTTTTCTCTTGCTGTTATTATTTCATCGATTAGTCAGTTCCTTTCGAAAGGGCTGAGAATGAAAGAGATCGTCTCTGTTGCCAGTGCTCTCATCCTCGTGTTTGGCGTTTTAAAGCTGACCTGGACTCAAACCTTGTTATCGGCGTTCTTTCATCGAAAAATGAACCGGAAAGTGGAGCTGGCTGATTTGCCGATTAGGGATGTATTTTTAACAGATAAAGCAGATGCACTACTAAATCTCCATATTTATAAAGAATCAACACTCAACTCCAACTCGGTAGGCCACGTGCACCATGGGCATGAACAGTTGGAGTTTGTCGCCCTGTTTATCAAGCGCGGGGAAGAAAAAATTAGAAAAAACGTCTATGACACCACCCTCCAAGAAGGAGATCAGCTCTTGCTATTTGGTGCAAAAAAGGTGCTTTCAAACACATTCGCCGATGATATTCAGCTGATGAAAGAAAAACACAAGAAACTCAGGCGTCCTGGAGTGGATGAAATGAAGCAGTGATTGGATTAGGAACAAAACTCTCTTACAACCGCTTAATTTGTCCTTAAGAGCCCTTCTTAAGGACAAAACTCCCTTATAAACTACTTAATTTGTCCTTAAGAGCTCTTCTTAAGGACAAAGCTCTCTTATAAACTACTTAATTTGTCTTTAAGAGCCCTTTTTAAGGACAAAACTCCCTTACAAACTACTTAATTTGTCTTTAAGAGCCCTCATTGGTGACCACCTCCTCTTTTTCCCACCCGCTTCCCGTCACCAATCCCCCCCTAGTAAGAACAAACTACAACAAAGAAAAAGCCCCACCCGAGGCCTCCATTATCGCTTTATCACTTCCAAATACATGAGGTGGTATCCATCCGCTTCGTGGACTTTGAACGAATACTCCTCCTCGTTCACTACTGCGCCCGCACCTAATTGAGCAGTGGGGTTTTGTGTCAGGAACCAGCCGCCAATTGTATCCACATCCTCGCCGCTTAAATGGGTGCCGAGCAGCTGGTTGACCTCGCGAATAGTGACTTTGGCATTAACAATATAGTGTTTACCTGCCTCGAGCGTGCGAATCTCCGATACTTCGTCACCATCAAATTCATCCCGAACCTCGCCAACAATTTCCTCGATGATATCCTCGACCGTCACTAAACCGGAGGTCCCGCCATATTCATCCAGCAGAATCGCCATATGGGTTCGCTCCATCTGCATCTTGATCAATAAGTCATGAATCGGAATGGTTTCAATGACGCGAATAACAGGCTGAATATAGGATTTTATTTTCCAATTATGATATTGGCCTTGTTTCATGATTTTGGCGGTTATAAACATTTTCACGTTCATTACACCAATAATATGGTCTTTATCCCCCTCCATCACCGGATACCGGGTAAATTTTTCCCCCTTCATGGTTTCCACCACGTCATAAATCGAATCTTCAACCGAGAGACAGCTCATTTCTGTCCTCGGCACCATGATTTCTTTGGCGATTCGCTCATCAAATTCAAAAATATTATTGACATATTTCCATTCATTTTGGTTAATTTCTCCGCTTTGATAGCTTTCTGACAGGAGAATCCGCAGTTCTTCCTCCGAGTGCGCCACTTCAAGCTCGGACCCTGGCTTTATACCAAACAGGCCGACAAGCAAACGGGCGGCATTGTTTAATAACCAAATAAATGGAAACATAATTTTGTAAAATAGGATGATCGGTTTGGCGAACAGCAGCGTAATCGCCTCCGCTTTTTGGATGGCAACCGTTTTCGGCGCTAGTTCGCCCGCAACGACATGGATAAAGGTAACGGCGGCAAAGGCAAGCACAAAAGAAATAATATGGGTCACGGCCTCGTTCATCCCTAGTACTGCCAGCAACGGGTGCAACAACCTTTCCACCGTAGGCTCTCCCAGCCAGCCCAGTACCAATGCCGTCACCGTGATCCCAAGCTGGGTGGCTGACAAATATTCATCCAGATGGGTCACCACCTTTTTCGCCGCAATAGCGCTCTTTTCCCCTTCCAGAATCAATTGGTCAATCCGCGATGTCCGTACTTTGACAATGGCAAATTCAATCGCGACGAAGAAGCCCGTTAAGACGATGAGCAAGGCAATCGCAAATAGATTAATCAGCAGCATGTAACCCCAACCTCCCTTCTAAAAATAATAATCCGAAATCGAAGAGGATTCCGGATTGTCCAGTTGTAATTTATATATTTTCCTCATCCAGTTTATTGTCTAGTTTCCGCAAATATTTACGGGCAAACTCTGTTCCTCCAAGGCCGAATGCAAGTCCAAATGCCAGCGCCAAACCGCCTAAGACAAGAATAAAGGCAGCATTGACAATGGAATGGGCTACACCCAGTTGATCTAACGCCATAAACAGCGTAATCGTAAAGATGGCATATTTCGCGACCGCGGCGAGGGTGCGGGAGTACCGCTGTTTTAAGACATTTTGTAACACTCTCTCGACTAAATGGCCTAAATATAAGCCGACACCTAAGATCACTAATGCCGCTACTACCATTGGTAAATAGGCTATTACCCCTGTTGCTAACGTAACTAAGAAATCTAAATGAACAATTTGTAAGGCTTCTGCGGTAAATAAGAGCACCACCACAATTTTCACCAGCAACCCAACGAGCTGCGACAGCGTGTACTTCGATTGGCCCTTGGGTGTTAATGAGCCGATTCCCATGTGGTAAAAAATATTATCGAACCGTATGCGCCAGAGCATTTGCTCGACCATTTTTTCGATCCATTTTCCAAGCCAGATTCCTAGTAAAATTAACATGATGGCTGCAGCAATGTTTGGAATCAGGGTCATAATTTGCTGAAGCATCGCAATTGCCGGCTCCGAAACTCCTTTTAAATCCAATTTTTCCATGGCGGTAATAATCGTTGGTATGAGGATGAGAATGAACACAATATTTCCGATAATGGTTGATAGATTAGCTCCGTCTATTCCAAACCGAGGACCAAGTCGTTCCATCCCGATACTTTGTAAAAAATTAGTTAAAATATCACGAACAAGTTTTGCAATCAGCCAGCCGATAAAAACAATTAGGGCCGCTGCAAATAATTTCGGAATAAAGGTGAGTAAGGTCGAAAGGACATGTGTGAAAGGTTCAGAAATCCCCTCCAGCTGCAATGCGCCTAAAACACCTGGTAAAAATAACAGAAGAACAAAATAGAAAAGTGCTTTCGCAATACTGTTTACCTTGGTGCTGGCATCTAGTTGAGTTTTTGCCATCTTCCATTTTATTAGATGGCTTTCTACACGGAACATCGTTGCTCCTCTTATAAAAAGCATTCTCAACACGGTCGCAACCGCCCAGGCAAACAGGAGAATCAGTGCTGCTTTTAATAGATTGGGGATCGCTGCTGTGATGGTCGATAACATGTGGACGAGCGGCGTCGCTATTAGACTTAAGTTCAGCATATTAAAAAAGATCGTCCACACAAACACCAATAACAGATAGTAAACTATTTTTCCAATGATCACTTCTGATGAATATTTCCGCTTTCCAAAATTGGAAAACAGCTTATTATCAAAGTTTGTTTTCTTGAGTGCGGCTTCTACACCTCTGCCAATCGCTTTAGCGGCCAGCCAGCCAACTAATAAGACCAGCAGTGCCAATAGTAAGTTTGGAAGTTGGTTGGTATATGTGTACCATCCGGTCGTCATACTTTTTAACGTCATGTACCTCTCTCCTTTTTCTAATTTTGCTTGGTAACTGTAATACCCCAACACCCTTTCTTCAAACATACGTCTTAGACTCCAATGTTGATTGGAGTGGAAGGCACGAGACTCCTGCGGGAGCAGCGGGACAGGTGAGACCCCGCAGGCGCTTTAGCGCCGAGGAGGCTCACCGCCCGCCCCGCGGAAAGCGAAGTGCCTGGAACGGAAATCAACATTCACTTTTAACACAGCCTTTTAAAAAAATGCCTTTAATGAAGGAAATGAAGGTGGATGAAATAGTGGTTTCGAAATCTTTTTACGGGGAAATATACTCACCAGCTAGACGAATTTAGAGGAGGAGTAAACATGATTACAACTAAGAAGAAAAAATTACTAGCTGGCGGCTTTGCTGTTTTACTAACCTTTGGTGGATTAGCCGGATGCGGCGATGGTGTCGATCAAGATAATGGCATTAATGATGGCGAGCAAAAAGATGCGGTTGATAACGATACAAAAAAGAAAGCCAATGATGCCTTTAAGGAAACAAAGGACAATTTAAACGATATCAAAAACGATGTAGAGGATAAATTAAAAGAAGAGGGAGTCGGTGATGGCGTCGACCAAGATAATGGCATCGACGATGGTGAAAGGACCGATGAAAATAACAACTAGAGTTTACTGCACTTTCTCAAAGGGTAATAGAGTAGTAGAACCAAAAAACTTTTGACATGGAGGAATTGACTATGAATAAAGAACAAGTAAAAGGTAAGCTTGACCAATTGAAGGGTGAAGGAAAAGAGCAATGGGGTAAATTAACCGATGATCACTCCAAGGAAGCCGAAGGAAAAATGGATAAGGCAAAGGGTAAGTTGAAGGAAGGCTACGGAGATGTTAAGGAGAAATTGTCGGAAAAAGATGATAGGTAGAATAAGGGGAAAAATTCAATACTTAATGGAAACTCGCCGATTGGCGGTTCATGAGGCGTAGTTACACTTATGCCTGATCGGAAATATCACCAAAAAAGGAAGAGGCCCCCCAGCCTCTTCTTTTTGTATAAATACCCCTTTTATTTGCCCCTGTTCCCTATGTTACTTTTTCAAAAAAGTCCTTACAGCTTGTTCAAGAAATCGAGAGCGATGTTAGGCGCAACCCCGAATAATACGGAACCGACGACGGCGACAATAAGGACAACGATGATGCCGAATGGCAGGTTGAACTTACTTTCATCGCGCGCCGGGCGGAAGAACATTTGCGTCATGACGCCAAAATAATAGAAATACGAGACAACGGTGGCTGCAATCATGATCGAAGCCAGCACGTAATGCGGCTCGCCGTAAAAGGCACCGACAAAGATGTTTAACTTGCCGATGAAACCGGCCGTGCCCGGGAAGCCTGCCAGGGAAACGAGTAAAATTCCCATTGTGACAGCGAGAACCGGTGAACGGCGGTACAGTCCGGCGAAATCAGCAATCTTAGCTGAACCTGTTTTTTCCGTAACGACTTGGATGACTGCAAACGCGCCAAGGTTCATTAACATGTAGGCGAGCAGGTAAAACCAGACGGAAAAGATCAAATTCGCACTCAGTGTCGTTAAGGCGACAAGCAGATAGCCGGCGTGGGCGATACTGGAATAGGCAAACATCCGTTTAATATTCGTTTGTTTCAATGCGACGACGTTCCCAATGATCATCGTTGCCGCGGCAAGGAAGGCAAGGTAATCGTGCATTTTGAACAGGATGCTGCTTCCGTCCCCAGATGGAGCGGCATTGTAAAACACGGAAATCAGAATCCGGATGACAATCACAAACCCAGCCGTTTTCGAAACGACACTCAGGAAGGCCGTAACAGGTGTCGGCGCCCCTTGATAAACGTCCGGCGCCCACATGTGGAACGGTGCTGAAGCCAGTTTAAACGATAAACCGACGAAAATCAGCAAGAAGGCGATGCCGAGCAGGTAAGCCTGCTGGCCGTCGACAACCGCAGACAACTTATTGGCGATTTCCGCTAAATTGGTTGAGCCGGTTAAGCCGTACACATAGCTCATCCCGAACAGCGTGATCGCCGTTGAAATCCCGCCATTGATGACGTATTTCATCGCCGATTCGTTGGACTGCAGGTTGTGCTTCTTGATGCCCGCTAATACATAGGAAGAAATCGATAACAATTCCAATCCGATAAACAGTGTAATTAAATCGCCGCTCGATGTCATGAACATCGCACCGAGCAAGGCCGTTAAGAACAAGTAGTAAAACTCGCCGCGGTACTCTTCCATGCCATCTTTAGCGTCATAACTGACCGCCAAAAACATGACGAGACCAGCACCGGCAAGCAATAGTAATTTAAACGCTTTGCCAAACATATCAAGCGTAAATGTATCATACAGAATCGAGGTTGGCTCTGTGCCAAGTAAGCTTGCAAGCGCAATAATGGCGGCAACAATACCGGCAATGCTCAGCCAGCCAAGGATTCTGCGGTCCACGCGCTTTGGCAAAAATAAATCTAGTAATGTCAACAATGCGATGACGCCAAGGATGATGAACTCTGGTGTCATAACACTCCAATTAAATTCGCTCAATGTCTTCAGACTCATCCTTCATCACCCTCCTAACCCAAGCATGATTGTTTCCAGTGTTGTTTGCAGCGGTGAGCTTAACACACTTGGGAAAACGCCGATTAACACGATTAGTAACATCAGGACTCCGACTGGGATCAATTCGACCCCTCGAAGGTCAAGGACGCCGGTAAATTCGCGGTGTGCCTTACCGTAGGTCATCCCAAGGACCGCGCGCAGCAAGTACGCCGCCGTCATGATAATCCCGATGGTTCCAACAGCAGCAATCCACGGCAATTCTTTGAACAGCCCGAGGAAGGCCATAAATTCGCTGACGAACCCAGACATGCCTGGCAATCCGAGTGAGGCCATTGCACCGGCAAGCAAGAAGCCTGCGGCAATCGGCATCCCTTTCGCAATACCGCCGAGATTTTCGATCAACGACGTGTCGGTTCGCTCATACAAGACACCGACCAGGAAGAACAATAACGCGGAAATCAAGCCGTGCGAAATCACTTGGAAAATCGCCCCTTGTACTCCGGCCTCGTTCATGGCAGCAAGTCCGATTAACACTATGCCCATATGTGAAATCGAGGAATAGGCTAACACCATTTTAAAGTCTGTTTGAATGAATGCTAGAAACGCCCCGTAGAGCAGGTTGACCACTCCAAGGATGGCAATCAGTGTCGCAAGGGTCTTAAACTGCTCGGGAAAAATCCCCATTCCAAAACGAATTAATCCGTACGCACCGATTTTGAGCAAGATCCCTGAGTGGATCATTACAACCGATGGCGGCGCCTGGACGTGTACCTTGAGCATCCAGCTGTGCAATGGGAAGATCGGCAATTTGACACCGAAGGCAATCAACAGCGAGATTAATAGACCGAGCTTCAAGTCACCGGATAGCGGTGCGCTTGGGTCGGCAATGATTTTAGTCAGCATCTCTATATTGGTTGTGCCTGTTTTTCCAAACAAAATCATAATCACGATCAGCAGGACAGCGGAGCCTAAACCGTTATAGATTAGGAAGCTGTATGCTGCTTTTTCTTTTTCAAAATAACCCCATTTTCCGATTAAGAAGAACGTTGGAATCAAGGTGATTTCGAAAAAGATGAAGAACAGAATTAAGTTTTCTGCGGTAAAGACGCCGAGCATGCCGATTTCTAGTAAAAGGAACAGCATGAAGTAGCCTTTCCACTCTTTTTTGACAAATTTGGCTGCCGCTAGCGCTGAAAGTGTCGCGACAACCGCTGTAAGGACGACGAGCACAAGCTGGAATCCGCTTAGCCCAAGCTCATAATTCACGGAGAAAAATGGCTCCGGGACGCCGCCCATGCCGCGGAATTGAATCCACGATGTCGAGACGGCAAAATCGGCTAAATCCTTGCCCCACTGAAAGTGTAAGTAGGCGGCAATTGCGATTAATAAAGCTGGAACCGTCGCTAAAAGGCCGACCACTTTAATTAATTTCTCTGCTTGCTTTGGCATGAAGGCCAAAATGACAATCCCTAGTAAAGGGGAGAATACTAGGATTGTAAGGACTGCATGTAAATTCATCGTAAGTACCCCCCTGTTAACGCAAAGATGACGGCGAGCAGCGCAAGGCCAATAAAGGCGACAGCGCCATACGTTTGTACCTGTCCGGTCTGCATCTTCGAGCCGGTTCTGCCAAGGCCTTGGACAATTCCGACAACGCCCTTGACGAGTCCTTCGACGAGGAAGACATCAATGAAGCGGAGGAAATAACTTAAGCCTTTGGTAAACGCGACGACCGTCAGTTGATAGAATTCGTCGACGTAATATTTGTTTAGTAAAATCGTATGCAAGGTGTCCCCTGTGCCGCTGATGGTGTTGCGGGCGATGGAACGCTTGTAGTACATCATGTAGGCAAAGTAAATGCCCGCTAAGGAAACAACGGTTGCCGCAATCATAATCCAGATTGGTCCTTCGATATGGCCGTGGCCGAGTGCCGGGTTGCCATCAACGAGCCAGTCGCCAAGGAACGATCCGAACCATGGTGTATTTACATAACCAGCGATGACCGCCAAGACGCCAAGGAGGATCATCGGGTAGGTCATGTTGTTTGGCGATTCGTGAACATGCTTCTGGTCGCCGCGAGCTTCACCGGTGAAGACCATGAAGAACAAGCGGAACATATAGAATGCCGTCATGAAGGCTGCAATGAGCGCCAATAAGAAGAGGATTGGATGTCCGCCTTCCCATGCGGCGATTAAAATTTCATCTTTACTGAAGAAACCGGAAAATAACGGCACACCGCTGATGGCGAGTGTTCCGATTAAGAATAACGGCCCGGTGAACTTTAATTTTTTCCAAAGTCCGCCCATTTCCTCGATGTTCTGCGTATGCACGGCGTGAATTACAGAGCCGGCCGCTAGGAATAGGAGCGCCTTGAAGAACGCGTGTGTCATAAGGTGGAAGACACCTGCCACATAACCGGCAGAGCCGAGCGCCAGCATCATGTAGCCTAATTGGCTCACGGTTGAGTAGGCGAGAACTCTTTTAATATCGGTTTGGACAAGTCCGATGCTCGCCGCAAAAATGGCCGTAAACGCGCCGATGACGGCAATCGTTAACAGGGCTGTTTTGCTTGCTGCGAACAGCGGGAACAGGGCAGCCACTAAGTAAACCCCGGCCGCAACCATTGTTGCCGCGTGGATGAGGGCCGAAACAGGTGTCGGACCTTCCATCGCATCCGGAAGCCACGTATGCAGCGGGAATTGACCAGATTTTCCGACAGCCCCGATAAAAATCAGAATGGCGGTCAGGGTGATCATGGTCCCTGATATCGCGCCTGCATCAACTGCCGCGAAAATTGCGCTGTATTCAAAGCTTTTTGTTTCCCAGAAGAGCAGGATCATCCCGATGAAGAGTCCAACGTCGCCAATCCGGGTCATGATGAACGCCTTTTTCGCGGCGGCCTTTGCTTCTTCTTTGTAATAATAAAAGCCGATTAATAGGAAGGAACCAACACCAACAAGCTCCCAGAAAATATAGGTTTGCAGCAGGTTCGGCGAGATGACGAGCCCGAGCATTGCAAACGTAAAGAGTCCTAAATAGGCATAGAATACTGGAAACCGCTCATCCCCGTTCATGTACCCTTTCGAGTAGGTATGTACTAAGAAACTTACGAGCGATACGATAAACAGCATCAATGCATTCAATTGATTCACTTCAAAACCCGCTGTTAGATGAAGATCTCCGATCGTGAGCCAGTTAAATTTTGTGATATAGGTTGGCTCTGAAAAGCGCTCGAATAATACGAGAATCGAGAAGACAAGTGATGCAAGCGTGAGGAGAATCCCCACATAAGCACTCGCCTCCTTCAGGCGCTTACCGAATAGAAGAAGGATCAAAAACGATAATAGCGGGAAAAGCGGTATGAGCCATGCATTCTCCATCATTATCACTATCCCCTTTTCGGGCGGTGCCTGTCACCACCCGAATTTTGTCGAAATTGTGCGGTGCCTGACACCCTTTTCCAGTTAAAGGGAAATGGTGCCTGACACCCTAGTTTTTCATTGTGTCCATTTCGTCGATGTTGACGGTTTTCTTGGTGCGGTAGAGCGAGATTAAGATTGCTAGTCCGACTGCGGCTTCGGCTGCCGCAACGCTGATGGCAAACAGGGCAAATACCTGACCAGTAATCGACGGAGCCATCCCATATTTGCTGAAGGTGACAAGGTTAATGTTCACGGCATTCAGCATTAATTCAATCGAAATCAATACGATAACGGTATTTCTCTTCGTAAGCGCACCGTAAAGGCCGATGCAAAATAAAATCAAGGCAAGTGCCAGGAAGGCTGAAGCGGGAACTGAACTCATTCGTTATCCGCCCCCTTCTTCTCATTTTTTGCTAAAATAATTGAACCAACTAAGGCTGCTAACAATAACACAGAGGTTAACTCAAATGGAATGATGTATTTTGAGTAAAGTGCTTTTCCGATTTGCATCGTGTTGTTTTCATGCAGCGCGGTTGAAACTTGCTCAATATTGAAATTGTAAATCCCAATATAGACGGCAAAGGCAAAACCGACAATCCCCAAAAACACGAGAATCTTACGCCATTTACCTGTTTTAGGTTCATTTTCATCATCATGCTTCGTTAACATGATCCCAAACAGCATGATAATCGTAATCGCACCAGAATAAATTAAGATCTGCACAGCTGCGACAAATTCTGCAGAAAGCAGCACGTAAATGCCGGCGATTGCTACAAAAGTAAAGATAAGGGCAACGACCATATGAACAACCTTGGTAAGGTTCAACAGGAGCACACCGCCGATGATCGCAACAAGTGCGATGCCCATAAAAGCGAGGAATTCGCCTGAAAATGTCATGCTTTATTCACCTGCCGTATGTTTTCGTCGTTTTCATCCAGCCATTCTAGATTTTTAAATAACATGTCACGGCTGTATTCAGCAAGCTCGAAGTTATTGGTCATGATGATGGCTTCCGTCGGGCAAACTTCCGTACATAGGTCACAAAGGATGCAAATCTCGAAGTTAATGTCGTATGTGTCGATGATTTTCCCCTTTTTGGCCGGGTCCGGATGTTTTTTACCCGTTAATTGAATACAATCGGTCGGGCAAATGTTGGCACATTGATTACAAACAATACACTTCTCCGGATAAAACTTCTGAATCCCGCGGAACCGGTCCGGCAGCGGCAGCGGCTTGTTCGGATAATCGTAAGTAACCTTTTCGCGCGTTAAGTTCTTTAGGGTATATTTCAAGCCTTTAGCAAATCCAAGCACGTTTTTCACCCCTTTTACGTTTTAAAGATGGTTTTCAGAGTTAATTTAAGGTGTCAGGCACCTTTTGGTAGTAAATGGTTAAAGGTGTCAGGCACCACTTGACAGAAAATAACATTTGGTGTCAGGCACCACGCCTTAGAAAAATAATGATTTGAGTAAGGCGGTTAGGAATATGTTTGCTAGTGCGATTGGCAGGAGTACTTTCCAGCCAAATTCCATCAGTCTGTCAGCGCGGAAACGCGGTAACGTTGCGCGAAGCCAGATGTAGATGAAAACAACGACACTGAATTTAAGTGCAAACCAGACGGCACCTGGAATAAAGTCAAGGAAGCCAAATGGCGCAAGCCAGCCACCCAGAAAGACGACGGTAATCAGTGCGGACATTGCGAATAAATAGACATATTCAGCGAGCATAAAGAAGGCCCAGCGGAATCCTGAATATTCAACATGGTATCCGGCAACAAGTTCGTTTTCCGACTCCGGCAAGTCAAATGGTGTCCGGTTTAATTCGGCAATCGATGCAATAAAAAAGACGATAAAGCCGATTGGCTGTAATAGGATAAACCAGCCGTGCTCCTGGTGTGTGACAATCTCATTTAAATTTAAGCTTCCTGTTAAAAGAATAACACCAAGTACAGACATAACGAGCGGGATTTCATATGAAATCATCTGAGCCGCTGCACGCATGCCTCCTAAAAGGGCGTACTTGTTATTCGATGCCCAGCCGCCTAGCACCATTCCAAAAACAGTTAATCCGGATACGGCTATGTAATAAAGCAGGCCGACCCCGATATCCGCAAATTGAAATTTGTCGGTGAAAGGCATCGTCGCCAAGACCATGAAGGATGGCGCGAAGGCTATCGCTGGTGCGATGATAAATAATGGCTTGTCGGCAGCTTTTGGGATAATATCCTCTTTTAGTAATAGCTTAAGGACGTCAGCGACGGTTTGCAACAGTCCCCATTTACCGCCGACCTGGTTTGGACCATGGCGCAGCTGCATATAACCTAAGACTTTCCGCTCTGCTAAAATCCCGTAGGTTACGAAGCCTAATACAATTAAAAGCAAGACAGCACCGAGTAAAAAGAAAATTCCAAAGTTAGCCCAACCGGGACTTGACTGGAGCAATTCTTCTATCATTAGCCGTCAACCTCCCCAAGGACAATATCAATTGCCCCTAAAATAGCAATCATGTTTGCGATATTTTCGCCTTTTAATAGTTTTGGGAGAATTTGCAGATTATAGAAGGAAGGCCTTCTAAACTTTAAGCGGTACGGTTCTTTTTTCCCGTCACTCGCAATATAGCAGCCAATTTCTCCGCGCGGTGATTCAATTCTAACAAATGCCTCTCCTTTTGGTGCCTTAATAATCTTCGGCACTTTGGCAAGGATCGGGCCTTCGCCAGGGAATTGAGCCACGGCTTGTTCAAGGATGTTCAACGACTGCTCAATCTCAGCAAGACGCAGATGGTAGCGAGCCAAGCAATCGCCTTCCTCTGATGTCGGAACATCAAATTCAAAGCGGTTATAAATCGAATAGGGCTCATCTTTACGAAGGTCCCACTTCACGCCGGTACAGCGAAGATTTGGCCCGCTGAGTGAATAGTTAATGGCATCCTCTTTCGTATACCTGCCTATGCCTTTTACCCGATCGAGGAAAATTTCATTTCCAGAAACAAGGTCATGGAAGCCTTTTAGCTGTCCACGCATATATGGGACGAAATCTCTTACTTTTTCAATCCAGCCCTCAGGAGCATCCCACTTCACACCGCCAACGCGCATATAGTTGAAGGTCAAGCGTGCCCCCGACAATTCGTTCAGCATATTGATAATCATTTCACGGTCACGGAACGCATAGATAAATGGACTCGTCGCCCCAAGGTCAAGGATGTAGGTCCCCCATGCCACAAGGTGGCTGGCAACCCGGTTCAACTCCATCGCAATCACTCGCAGAAAATCAGCCCGTTCCGGAACTTCAATCCCCATCATCGTTTCAACCGCATGACAGAGGATATAATTATTGGTCATCGATGACAAATAATCCATTCGGTCTGTATAAGGAATTATCTGTGTATATTGCAGGTCCTCAGCCAATTTTTCCGTCCCGCGGTGTAAATATCCGATGACCGGCTTTGCCTCGGTAATGATTTCCCCATCAATTTTTACGACCAGCCGGAAAACACCGTGCGTACTTGGATGCTGAGGACCAACGTTTAGTATCATTTCTTCTGTTCTGATCACTCTCTACACCTCCACATCGTACGGCTGATAATCTTTTCGCAGTGGATAGCCCACCCAATCTTCGCCGAGGAAGATGCGGCGCAAGTCCGGATGCCCGGTAAACTTAATCCCGAGTAAATCATACGCTTCACATTCAGGCCAATCCGCTCCAGCCCAAAGCGGCACGAGCGACTCAAGTCTTGGTTCCCCGCGGTCAATCTTCACTTTTAACGCGACAGATTGACGATTTTTGTATGAGTAGAAGTGAACATACACTTCCATATATGTTTCGTAGTCTGTTCCATGAAGCTCTGATAAATAATCAAACCCTAAGAGCTCATTATATTTTAAAAATTGAGCTATCTTATAATATGTATCACGCTTCGCCACAAGTGTTGGAACATCCTTAGACAGTTTATTAATATAAGAATCTTCTAAAACATCAGAACCTAGATTTTCCTCAATCACCTTGACATATTTATCTAAGTAAGGCTGGTTGGCTGATGGCTTTGCGTCTGTTGCTTCGGCTGTTGCCGCACTGCCGGCTTTTCCTCCAGCTGCCGCTTTCGCTTTCGCTGCCGCTGCTGCCTTGGCCTTCGCTTTCGCAGCTGCAATCGCCTTCTCCTTCTCATCATCGCCGCCCGCTGCAATCGCTACTGCGTCTCCTGCTCCGGCTGCTTTTGCCTTCGCCTTAGCCGCCGCTGCTGCCTTCGCTTTCGCTACCGCCGCTGCCTTTTTCTTTGCGAGATCATCCGCATCTCCACCTGAGGTCGCTTCGCTCGCGGTTTCCTCTGCCGGCGCTTCACCCAACGCTTTTCGCTTCGCCGCCGCCGCTGCTTTCGCTTTTGCAACCGCTGCTGCCTTTTTCTTCGCGAGATCATCCGCTCCGCCACCGGCTTCTGGTGCTGTTTCAGCTGGAGTTTCCTCCGCTGGCGCTTCACCCATCGCTTTTCGCTTCGCTGCTGCCGCCGCTTTCGCCTTCGCTACTGCTGCTGCCTTTTTCTTTGCGAGATCATCTGCTCCGCCATCGGCTTCTGGTGCTGTTTCAGCTGGAGTTTCCTCCGCTGGAGCTTCACCCATCGCTTTTCGCTTCGCCGCTGCAGCTGCTTTCGCCTTCGCTACTGCTGCTGCTTTTTTCTTTGCGAGATCATCCGCGTCGTTTACCGGCGCTCCTGCTTCAGCTGGTGGTACCACTGGTTCATCGGCCTTTACCAGCTCAACAGGTTTTGCTTCCTGCTTTGGCTCCGCTGCTTGCTTCGGCTCCGTTGCCTGCTTCGGTTCCGCTGCTTGCCTCGGTTCCGCCGTGCCGGCTGCCTTGGCCGCCCGTTTCGCTGCTGCCGCTGCTTTCGCTTTTGCAACAGCCTCTTTCTTTAACTGCTCGAGATCCTTTTCCCCACTCATTGGTTAGATCACCTTCTTCCCAGTCTTCGCTTCATAGCGAATCTTTTCCTTTAACTTATTGATACCATAAATTAAAGCAGCTGGGTTTGGAGGGCATCCAGGTATGTATACATCAACAGGAACGATTTGGTCGACTCCCTTAACAACAGAATATGACTTTACATACGGCCCGCCAGCTGTCGCACAAGAACCCATTGCAATCACCCATTTTGGCTCCGGCATTTGGTCATACAATCTTCGTAAAATCGGTGCCATCTTCTTCGTCACCGTTCCAGACACAATCATACAATCCGACTGGCGTGGTGACGTCCGGAAAAACGAACCAGAACGATCCAAATCATAGTTGGCCCCGCCAACACCCATCATTTCAATTGCACAACAAGCCAGACCAAATGTCATCGGGTAGATCGAACTGCTTCGCGCCCATGCTTTAATTTGCTCTAGCGTAGTCATAAATACATTTCTCTGTAACTCTTCCATTTCTCGAGGTGAAATGTTGTCTAATTTTAGATCCATTGTAGCACCTTCTTTTTCCAAGCGTAGATTAAGCCGATTAAAAGCATGGCAACGAAAATTAACATTTCAACCAATGCAAAAATCCCCAGCTTATCATAGGCCACAGCCCATGGATATAAAAATACCGTTTCCACATCAAAAATAACAAACATCAGGGCAAAAATATAATAGCGGACATTGAACTGTACACGGGAATCGTGAAATGGCTCAATACCGCTCTCATATGTGGTATACTTCGCATCACTCGGAACATGCGGACGCAAAAGCTTACCTAAATATAATGCCACCACCGGCAGCAGTACCCCGAGACATAGGAACGCAAAAACTATCAGATAATTATTCTGATATACATTTAAAAGTTCCATGCCCATCCCCTCCAATGTTGAAATAATTTAAACAAACACATTATTGTAACCGAATTCATTATAGCATTGTTACAAACCCATGTCGACAAGCCATTTACGTTAAATTGGAATTCTATCGCCGCGAAAATTTCCCATTTTAAGGCTCTTGAGAGCTCGCTCTCAAAAGAGACTTAAAACGGGAATTTTGAAAGCCGCAGCGATCTTCGGAGGCGTTGCGGTGCGTTAGTATATGTCGACTATCCAATTTCACACCCAAACTGGATAGTCGACATGGGTTCCCCTCCTGAGCGTTTGCGTGATCTTGCAGAGTTACTTCTTGAATACACTTCAGAGATGACGCAAAAGCGAATTGGCCAACAGGTCAAAAGAGGAAGGTCTTAGCGCACGTGATCTGAAGCGTTAGCTGAAGATGACGTACAAAGAAGAGCGTTCGGATGAACTAAAATGCTCATTAAATTCGACAACAACCCTTATTTAATACCAAAAACCGGCCATTGTCAGTGAGATTTGTCATTAACTGTTAACCATCTATTACACTTTTTTTAGTTAATTACTATTCTTCTTAAAAAAATCATCACAATATTCCCTTCACCGTGTTCCCCCTACCATCATATTCTTAACCGGACAAATCATTCGATATTTACAAAATCCAGGACATCCTAACCATACGCAATACTAGATTACCTATAAAATGCCAAATAGCTAGTCGCAAGACTGGATTAGGCTAACTTTCCTGCCCTCATCTAATATTAGGCTCTTTTTATAACGTACTCCTTCCCGAAATTCCAATTGAATTACCTTTTTTGAAGGATCCTTTTCATTTACTTTCCACTTTGGACATTTTACTGTCCGGTTCTGAACATTTACTG
>NZ_BCVP01000038.1 GCF_001591805.1 Neobacillus novalis NBRC 102450
ATGATTCTCTTCTAGTTTATCTAATTTTCTTTTTTCCTTCACGCTCATTATCAAAGTGCTTCTTTAGCTGATCTAATAAAGCGGGGAGGATCGGGGGCAGACCCCATAGCCATCAAGTTAAGCATATTTAATGTACAATTCCATAATTTTCTTTATGCTTCGTGACTAGGCACCGAGATTTAATGGTCATGCCATGCTTTATGTGTAAAGTGTGTATCTGTTAAAACTGAGAACACTTCAACTCCAAGACCTTGAAGTTCAGCATATTGGTTTTGAAGGTCCTCAAGCTCAGTCGGGCACACGAATGTAAAGTCTGCAGGATAGAAGCAAACAACACTCCATTGTCCTTTCATGCTTTGTTCAGTAACCCGATAAACTCGCCGTTACCAGCATCGTAAGCTTGTGCTTTAAATGGTAGAATTTCTTTTCCGATTAGAGACATAATAAATCTTCCTCCTAGTATGGTTAGTAAATGATAAACAACTATTAGTTTGGACATAAAGACAAAACTTTAATTAACGAAAAATAACTTTGTATCGATATTAATTATCATTCGTTAATTTCAAAACTTATTATCATATGGAGTTTGCTTTTTGAAAAATAATAATACTTAAATTTTTAAATAATTGTTGCCAATCAATGAAAAAAGCCAGTCCTATGATTCAGGACTAGCTTTATGATAAAAAAGGTTATTTCACAGGAAGCTTATCTTCCTTCATATAACGATAGATCGGAATCTCATCGCCTTTTTGAACAGGGATGAAGTTAAATGTGACGTAGCTATCAACGGATTCAGGTTCAAAAGCTAAAGCGATAAAATTGGCATTTGCTTGCGCCATGGAGAAAACATAGCTTCCTTTAGGGAATTGCTTGTTTTTCGTTGAGATCTCAGTTGTTACTTCTTTCGTATAGTGACCGTTTTCAAGTGTGGTAGATACTTTATTGTTTGTCACTTTGTAACTTTCAATGGAAAGAGTCACTGGTTTGTCGAGCTTCTTCACCTCGACGCCGAGAATTTGAAGCTTACGTGCAATATCGTGGTAGGCTGGAGGCATAATGTAAGCCGTGGGACGTTCACGCTCAAGTGTGGCGTATGCCTCTGTAGAATCTTCCCAATCAATTGGAATGGCGGTTCTTTCTCCTTTTGCCAGATCAACGACATCTAGCGTTTGATCCTTAATCAGCTTGTTTTCGCTTTGAACCACAATCTTATCATTATCGTTGATGCGTTTCCCTTTTCCAATGACCTCTTCACGGGCATCTTTCACTAGCTTTTTAATCGTTTGCGCGTTTTTGGCTGCTGCCTTAATAAAGTTGGTCTGTGCAATGGTTTGAGCGTAGACGCGGCGTTCAAAGTCTGCACGCCCGATATTGATACCACGAGTTTCTATTAAGTAAGTGAGTGTATTTTTCAAGCCAAGAGCATTTCGACCGATGCGTGTTTCCGTGCTGCCTTCCGTTGCAACAAGTTTGCCATCTTTATCTGTGCTAAGGGTATAGTAATCGTGATGAGTGAGTTTTTCTTTATCAAGTTCCTTTTGAACTTCAGGAAGGAGAAGCTGATCGGATGCTTTGCGAACCTGTTCCGGGATGTTTAAGTTTTTGGCCGAAGAGATGAGCAGGTCATAGGATGTGACGGAACCTTTTTCGCCATATGGCTTTAGCAAGGATGAATTGACCGTATATTCATGTGCATCAAGAACAACCTCAGGCTGATATTCGTTAAAAGCTTTATAAACTGCTTGTACTTCTGGATATTCAACTTTCATATAATCACGGTTTGCGTCGAGATTTGTCGCGATTTGCCGCTGAAAATAGTATGAGCCATCTGGATTAATCCGCGGTACAATCACTACATTCACTTTATCAAGGACATCGCCAAGTTTCCCTTCAGCTAGTAGCTGGGCAACGACAAGGTTTGACTCACTTGCAGCTGGCTCATTGCCGTGAATTTGTCCTTGAATCCAAACAAGTGGCTTCTTCTTGTTGTTTTTGACTTCTTTTAATTTATCCTTCGTGAAAACGATGATAGGGATCTCCCGGCCTTCTAAAGATTGGCCAATGATGTCAAGGTGAACATGCTTGTTTTTATTTGCTAGTTTTTTCAGAAAGGACATCATTTCTTCCTGACTAGTAAAGGCGACTTTTCCTTTTTCAAATCCGGGTGTTTGAAATTGCATAGCTGGTTTTGGAAAGAGGTGAGCGATATTTTCTGGCTGAACATAGCTCGGGCCTGTCCCATAATAAGGGGTAAATTCACTCTGAACCTCTGCCGCATATGTCTTTTCTTGGAAAATCCCCCCTGTAAAAGGCAAACTAGACGAAAATGTAAGCACTGCAACCATGGAAGTAACACGTAGCACTTTCTTCATTAGACACTCTCCTAAATTCAGAATTATTATACAATTTAAAACTTATCACAAAAGGTTAGGAATGAAAATGAATAAAGTATACTTCTGTAAAAAACAGGAATTTCAACCTAATCTTATTTTTATAGAACTGGACAAATGGCATAGAAGCACCTTTTATCGTATCAAAGATTATCCGTAGAAGGGCTCATTAAAAGATTGTCATCTTTAAAGATGTGAAAGAAAAAACCACTGTTTAGATTCGTGACGGTTACAATTAATTGTTCCCAATCTAAAAAATGAAATTTCCTATTTAATAAACTCAGACAGCCCCATCTTATTCTTGTTCAATCAATGAAATTTGGCATAAGTGTCACATTTTAATGGCAATATTCATTTTATCGTTTACTTCACTCATACTAACAATCTAACCACTGAATATTATATGAAGGGAAAGTCGGCCGATTATCTGGTCAATCGGCTTAAATGGTATTACAAAGGGATCATTACTACAAACAAATGGGGGATAAAAGCCGATTATTTACTATCAGTTTTTGTTAGGGAAATCAATCCTTATGATTTCCTCAATCTATCAAAACGGGACTTTGCAATCATTAATGAAAACAAGAGCTACAGTCTCTCGGACTTCTAAGATGATGATTTAACCTTCTAAAGAACTGGATGAGGCCACCACAGCCATGAATTGGGATTCTCAGACGATGGCTGGATAAAATGCATAACCTTTAAGTTTGTGTTCTTTCACCAATTTTCTCAATTGGTTAAACCATACAAACGTTTATTTAAATTTGCTAGAAACCGCGACACATAGGGATTATTGCGGTTAAACGGACAAAAACTTTGTCACTCAATCAAACGTTTATTTAAATGGCTGCGGAAGCCAGTGGGATCAACAATTTCCTGCTAAAATTTGAAAAAAAATTAGCGAAAGTTGGTTTTTTGTCTGAATCCGGTCCAGCATGATTACCATCTGCCCGCAAAGAATGACATTCCTCGATAAAATCCCCTTCTGAAAAACAAATCAAACGTTTGATTAAATTGATCGCGAAACCCGCTATTTAGGGTCTCAACTACTTTGGCTGCTAAAAATTTTGTCAGTTAAATAAACGTTTGATTGAAAGTGGCTAAGGCGGACACCATTCCTATATTTAAACCTTCAAACCGCTAAAATGCTTGTCGAAAACCGGAAATAGTTATAATTATTAACATGGTGAAGGAGCTGGGAGGAATAGTCAAACGTTCATCCCATAATTTATGCACTAACTTTTCTCCATTTTGCCGCTTATTTGCCGCTTATTTTCACCCAGTTTACCTTTTATACTTTACCGCTTTAAACTTTAGATGGGTGGGGGTCTGACCCTAAAATTCTGTCCGTCAACTCCTTCGGATAAATCGGGTGGCACCGGGATTATTCACGAAAATTATTAAAAATCATGGCGAGGGCTGATGATTAACACTGACACTCCGACAATACTTCTCCTTCTTCTGTTCCAAGGTCCCTTCATAAAAATCTAATAATCTATCGATATTCATAAAACAGGGTTGCACCGCTCTGGGATACTTAAACAAATAATAGCTGCTCCATGGATAGTATTCTGCCTGCCTGACCATCTTCGCTTCAACAGGATTTAGATGGATGTAGCGACTAACCTCTAACATGCCCTCTCTATCTTCAATCATTTTGTCATAATAGCGCTTTTCATAAACATGTCCTGTTATACGGTACTTTGTATTGTAGTAGTTTGCGTACCGTTTGTTGATAAGAGACATAAGTTTTGAAAAAGGAATTTCGGGGGAACGAATCTGCAGGTGATAATGATTGGTCATTAAACAGTAGGAGGCCATTTCAAAAGGAACCTTTTCATGAAGTTGATTCAGAATGTGCAAAAAAGCTTGAAAATCCGTTGCATTTCGAAAAAGCGGATCCCGTCGGTTGCCCCTACAAACAATATGGTAAAAACGATTGGGGATCCAAATTCTTTTCTGACGTGACATTTATGTTTCCCTCGCTATAGATTGTAGTTTAGGTAGTCCCCTTCTTCTTAAGGTCATGGCCTCCCAAATAGCTGCATCCGTTATTTTGTCTTCCCCGTCAAGGTCCGAGATGGTTCTCGCCAGTTTAATAATTTTGATTTGGACCCGGTTACTCCAGTTTTGCTTTGCAGCAACGTTCGAAACCATATTTTGTTGATCACTTGTTAACGGGCTGGTATGAGTAATAACCTCAAATGGAACCTTTGCGTTTGAAATTTCAGTTTGATAACGTTGATATTGAAGTTGCCGCGCTTTTTCAACACGTGTACGAATATCACAAGAAGATTCTTGTACATTAGATGCTGGTTGATCTAAGTTAATCGACTTTAATGATAATAGGATATCAAGCCGGTCAAAAATCGGTCCTGACAATCGATTTCGGTAGGCTTGAATTTGTTTTGGTGAACATGTGCAGTAATAATCATGAGAACCAAGAAAACCACAGGGGCATGGGTTCATTGCACCAATGAGGATAAAAGAAGAAGGATACGTCACAGTGGAATGGGCTCTGCTAATCGTCACTTGTCCGGTTTCGAGTGGTTGCCGTAACATATCTATCGTCTTTTTAGTAAATTCAGCAATTTCATCAAGAAATAATACACCTCGATGAGCGAGAGAAATTTCACCTGGTCTCGGTGAAGAGCCTCCGCCAATAATCGCAACCGAAGATGCTGAATGATGAGGGTTCCGATATGGGGCATTTTGATGCTGGCTTGACCTCTCCCCTGCTAGCTGATAGAGACTCATTACTTCTAGTTGTGCCTGATTCGTGAGGGTAGGTAAAATGGAAGGAAAAGTTTCCGCAAGCAGGCTTTTCCCACATCCCGGCGGTCCGCTCATGAGCAGATTATGTTCACCAGCAGCCGCAATTTCAAGCGCTCGTTTTGCTTGCTCATGGCCAATTACATGTCTGAAATCCTTTTGTGGTTGGTCTGCAAATAGAGGTATTTGATCATTTGAAGATAAACTTTGATGGAAGGGTAACAGTTCTTGTCCTTCTAAATGTTGAACGACTTCTTCGATATGTTGGATTACAATGCACTCCAAACCTTCCAGCATATGTATAGGGATTGTGGGATCATAAGGGAGATAAATCTTCTTAATGCCTAGTCCTTTAGCAGAAATCAATGCCGGCAGCATCCCCTCTGCTTTTACAACCATTCCATCAAGAGAAAGTGCTCCAATAAATGCTGCATTCGTTGGAATAGCACTTTTAATCATATGGAGCTCCTTCAAAGCAGCAATGGCAATTGCTAAATCAAACAGCGGCCCATTTTTCTTTTGCTCAGATGGCGAGAGATTGATCACAACTTTTTGGTCTGTCACATCGACATCAAAATGACTAAGTGCAGCTACAACTCGTTCCCTCGACTCCTTTACGGAAGCATCCGGCAAACCGACAATCACAATTGATTCTGTTCCGGTTTTAATTTTCACTTCTACTTGTACACGATAGCCTTCAAGACCTTTTAAGCCAACACTTGTAACTTTAACCGTCATAATAAAAAAACCTCCTGTATTATTTTTCTCAAACTACAAAATATGTTGAAATAAATAAATGAAGTGTGAAATAGGAATTGAAATAATAAAGGATTTGAAGAAGATATGAGGATTCCAAAAATGGGCTAGTGGACCTATTATTAGTTATTTTTCTACAAAAAATATAAAAACCCTTCAAAAAAATAAGAATAACTGACAAAGTTTATAATTTAATTTTCGACAAAATTCGGGGCGTGACAGGCACCGATATTCGGTATAATGTTAGCTCTCCCCTTTTTGTGGTCAGTCCCACTGGCCTAGGAAATTATTAAAGAGGAAAAAAAGGGAACAAGGTCATATAAAAACCCCGTTCTCCTTTTTTCAGTTATCAGACAAAATAAACTGTAAATTTTTTTAATGAATTATAATAAGTAACATCCATGCCAAGCCAGTGGTCTGACCCCCAAATCCATAAAACTTCTGAGTCGATTTTTATACTATAAATGGAAATAATGTGATATTATTATACATTATTAACAATTCTTTATTTTCAAGGAATTACGGAGGATTACTTTTATGTATTCGTTTATAGATTTATTAATTTCCTTATGTATAGGATTAGCTTTTATTTGTATGTTTTTAATACAAAAGCTAGTTTTCCCTAAAACATATTTCTCTTCACTATCAGTGATATTGGAATACAAAGTAACATATAGAATAGTTTTAATTAGAGTTTTTTTAATATACCTATTTGGATTAGTAATTTATTGGATTACATTGGATGTCAAAAATCTGTTATTAGGAACTTTTATCGGTAGTTTTTTAATAATCTGGCCAGCCTTGTTAAATCCAAGAGAAATTTACCTTTATCCAACATCTATTAAAATGAAATTAATAGTCTTTTTCTGGCTTTTTTTGTTTCCAGTCTCATCAATTCTTCTAGTTTATTCATCTATACTGAGTTTTCCAGAATCATCAAAATTATTTATTGAATATCTTAGGGCTTCTATTATTCCGTTTATTTTAGGTGCAATATTCATGAGCGGAAACAGTAAGAAAGTTTATGATATATTGGATACTCAAATTAGTAAGGAATCAAGCTCCTTCAACAAAGGAGAAGTAAATGAAAATGAATAATCCTTACTTGGAAACAATAATAAACTACAAGCACAAATTAACCTATCTTGCCAATAGGACAAAAGAAGATACAATACTTACTATTAATAAATATTCTTCCGTATATCAGGTAGACCCGGAAATTATATACAGTTTTATATTAATTGAATCTATGAATAGAGGTGGCATATTTACAAGAAAGCTCGAAAAATTTTGTTCATTTTTCCCATATTTATTAGTTAAACTGGATCCTAGTTTAGGTTTAGGACAAGTAAAAATAAGTACCGCAAAAATGGTTTGGAACTCATCTTGCGATACTGAAATTATTAAAAAACTCCTAAACCCCCAAAATAACATAGAACTAGTATCTAATCTTTTAAGTATATACTTAAAAGATTGCAAGGGTGAAAACAATAAATTTATGAGCTTAGTCAAGCTATACACCACTGGAAATAAATTTACTCCTATAAATAGAGAATTAATTATATATTACAACTTACTTTGTTGGTCCATTTCAAATCATACATATAAAAAAACTACAATAAAATATTCGAAAATAAACAATTTAGGAACTTTGAGGCCAGTCCCCCGATGTGTTAAATCGCCGGCGGACTGACCCTTTTTTACCCGACTAAATCCCGGCGGTGAAAGTGGTATCGGAGTTCTCAAACGTTAGTTGGAAAAAATGCAAAGCCCTCAAGTTTGTGTTTATTCACCGATTTTCTCAAATGGCTGAACCAATTGATTGGTATTTTTATTCTCTATCTCTTCAAACTTTAGTAAAACCGGGGGCGCTTGGCCTTGAATTAAAGACAACCAATCCACTTCGCTTTTATGACAAACCTCGACCATTCTCCTCTAATTTCCCTTTCAATCAAACGTTTAATTAAAAGTGCTACAATCCTTGAAATATAAAGCTTTCCCCCTGTTAACAGATAAAAATATTGTTGAAAAGTGCAATGAATTTTGGATATAACTAGTATCCAAATCACTTATTCTACTATCTGACATCCCTTCGACTCAATTCCATAAGTGCTATACTATTCAATCGTTTGATTGAAACAGCCATAAACACTGATATATAGAGATTTCCCTTCATAATTAGGAAAGAAAATTGTCTAAACTGGCAAGAGAAAATTGCAGATAATAATCCACCTTTCCACAAAATTGGACTGATTTCTTTTGAACATACAAAATTCTATTAAATCCCTATCTTTTCTCCACTACACAAACGATTTATTAAAAGATTCCTAGGTACGCTTGGAACGTGGATTTTTCCCACAAAGTGCCTGAAAAGAATGTCGAGAGCTGTCTTATACTAAATTATTTCAAAAGGAACTATAGTTAGCTGCTTACGTTTCCCTTGCTAAAGATTGTTGTTTATGAAGCCCCCATCTTCTTAACGTCATTGCTTCCCAGAGGGCTGTATCGGTAATTTTTTCTTCTACAGCAAGGTCGGATATAGTTCTCGCCAGCCGAATGATTTTGATTTGAACACGGTTGCTCCAGTTTTGCTTTACGACAACATTCATAAGCATCTTTCGCTGCTCATTTGTTAATGGACTTGTATCTGTTAAGATTTCAAAGGGAACCTTAGCGTTAGTTATTTCCATTTGATAGCGTTGATACTGAAGCAACCGCGCCTTTTCAACCCGTTCACGGATAGTCAGGGAGGAATCCTGTGTCTTTAATGTTTGGTCTAGACTAACCGACTTAAGTGATAATAAGATATCCATTCGATCATGGACAGGACCCGACAATCGGTTTTGATAACTTTGAATTTGCTTCTGGGAACATGTGCAGTAATGGTCATTGGAACCAAGATAACCACACGGGCAAGGGTTCATTGCACCGATGAGGATAAAAGAAGAAGGATACGTCACAATGGAATGGGCTCTGCTAATCGTCACTTCTCCGGTTTCGAGTGGTTGGCGTAACATATCGAGGTTCTTTTTAGTGAATTCTGCTATCTCATCAAGGAACAATACACCTCGATGAGCAAGTGATATTTCTCCTGGCCGTGGTGAGGAGCCTCCGCCAATAATAGCCACTGAGGAGGCTGAATGATGCGGGTGCCGATACGGAGCATTTTGATGTAAGCTTCTCTCCCCTGCCAACTGATATAAACTCATTACTTCTAGTTGTGCTTGATTCGTAAGTTTAGGCAAGATAGAAGGAAATGTCTCCGCCAGCAAGCTTTTCCCGCATCCCGGCGGTCCGCTCATGAGTACATTATGTTCTCCGGCTGCCGCTATTTCTAATGCCCGTTTTGCTTGTTCATGGCCAATAACAGATCGAAAATCCTTTTGTGGCGAAGGAATAAATAGAGGCATTTGATCATTTGGAGTTGGATTAGGATGAAACGGCAGTAGTCCTTGACCTTCTAAGTGTTGAACTACTTCTTCAATATGTTGAACAACAATACAGTCCAAATCTTTTAACATATGTATTGGAATTGTGGGATCATAGGGCAGATAAATTTTCTTTAAGCCAAGTCCTTTAGCAGCTATCAAAGCTGGTAACATCCCTTCTGCTTTTACAACCATACCATCGAGCGATAGTGCGCCAATAAACGCAGTATCCATTGGAATTTTCCCCTTAATCATGTTCAGTTCCTTCAAAGCCGCAATCGCAATTGCCAAATCAAATAGCGGCCCATTTTTCTTTTGTTCAGCAGGGGAAAGATTAATTACAACCTTCTGGTCCGTAATATCGGCATCAAAATAGCCAAGTGCCGCTGCTACCCTTTCCCTCGACTCCTTTACTGATACATCTGGCAAACCCACTATAACCATTGATTCGGTACCAGGTTTTATTCTTACCTCTACCTGCACACAGTAGCCCTCAAGACCTTTCAATCCAATACTTAAAGCTTTTACCGTCATACCAAATAACCTCCTGCTATTTCTGGACTAACCTTGATACGTTCAATTGTGTTTAGAACTTGAAGGGGTAATATTTAATGACCCTTCAACAAATTTTCGGTAATTTTCTTTTTGTGGTTCAGGGAAGTGTGATAATATTTTTTTGGTTGTAACATGAGGATTTACGGAATCCGATATATACGCACTATAGCTGCTCCACCGGTAATCACTAGGTGACTTTACCATCTTTGCTTCTACGGGGTTCAAATGAATATATCTGCTAACATCTAATAGATAGTCTGAGGAATCAATAAGCTCAGCTCCATACCTGCCTTGAAAAACATGCCCTACAAGAAGATGTGGTTTATTAAAATACATCGCATACCTTGAATTAAGCATTTTCATCATATCTTTTGGATGATGGTGAATGGTTTCTATTTGGAGATGAATATGATTGGTCATTAGGCAATAGGCGTGGAGATAAAAGGGATAATAACTGCGGGTTTCTCCTAGAAGTTGTAAATAGGCATCACGATCAAAATCATCATAAAAAATAGAGGACCTTCGATTACCCCGGTTCGTAATATGATACTTGGCACCAGGAAACCAAATGCGGTGATTTCTCGACAACTGGTTATAGCACCTCTCTTTCTACTTTATTCTCAATTAAATACATTATTCAACAACAACCTCTAAATTCCTACCATATTCGATAATAAATATTGACAAATTAAAGAACAAAAAACAGAGAGGGATCTTTACCCTCTCCTTCCATTTTACGCTTTACCGCTTTAAACCTTTATCAGAGCGGGGGTCTGACCCCAAAATTTGGAGAATTCAGCCCTCGCATTATGTAAAGTTTCCTCAGAGCTCCCCGTTAGAATTGTTAGAGCTTTAGTGAAAAATCCCATCCATACCTCCTATATACCAATTATTAGTAATAATTATAAATTAAACAGTATAAAAGTTCTATATAAATATTAAAATATAGAACTATTTTCATGATTAAGGATCGCTAATAGGTAAAAGGAAATGCATTTGCTTAATATATGTAAATAAAACTTTATTAACTAAAAGGGCTTCAGGTGGGATTGGTCGGTTAAATATTGTTGATTCTACTGAAATTAGATTACCAAAACAACTATGTGACTGGGCATTTATTTCAAAAGGACATAATGCCGTTAAAATGCATACAAGATTAGTAGTTGTTTCTCCAGACGTTGCGTTTCCAGACAAAATTGTTCCTTCAACAGGTACTGTTAGTGATTTTGAAAGTTCGGATGCCCTAATTGAAGAAGCCGATGCCACTTATGTGATGGATCGTGGTTATCCTTCGAGAAAAAATCTAATGGACTGGCAATAAAAAGAGATTTCGTTTGTTGTTCGAATCACGAAGGCACTTCGATTATATACATTGGAAGAATATGAACCAACTCATCCATCCGTCATCCAAGACGCCAAGGTATTATATGGTATTTCAAAAACGCCGGTTAGGTATATTGAATTCATTGACGAAAAAGAGAGAACGTATCGAATCTTAACTACTAGATTTGACCTCACAGATCAACAAGTGATGGAGATATACCGTAATAGATGGATGATTGAATTGTTCTTCAAATGGATTAAGCAGCATCTAAAACTTACAAAGATATGGAGTACTAAGCCGCAAGGAATTTGGAATCAAATGTTCCTAGCCCTAATTGCATTTGGACTTTCACTGATTGTAAAACTGGAAACTGAGTCACAAAAAACACCATGGGAATTCTTTCGGTTTTTACAAACCTATCTTTATAAATCTGTGGCTTCCTTTAAGAAAAAATTAAAGCCAAAAAAGAAGAAAAAATCTAAAGGAAGACAGAAAGTCCCTATTCCAATTCAGAAAAAAACACCATCGTTTGGAAACGTCGCTCTGGTAAAAGAAGTGAAGAAAAAAGAAGTTAGAAAACATCCAAGAAAATTAGGAAATTATTAAAGAGGAAAAAAAGGGAACAAGGTCATATTAAAACCCCGTTATCCTTTTTTCAGTTATCAGACAAAACCAACTGTAAATTTTTTTGAATAAATTATAATTAGTTACATCCATGCAAGGCCAGTGGTCTAACCCCACTGGCCCTGGTTTTTATTTAGTGCGTAATTAACAATAAGTGGTATAATAGTTCTTAATTCATAATGAAAGGATTTATTTTACAATGAAATATTTTATAACAATCCTCCTAACAGTTGTTATGGCATGTAGTTTTTTTACGTTTTCTACCTTTGCTGAGCAAAATAATAGTTCTGTAACTATTGAAAAGGTTAATGAATTAATTAAAAAAAATAGCAAGGAAAATCTAACTAATGCTGAATTGAATGACATAATAACCCAATTGAAGAATGACCGTATTGGCCTCCTAGAAGGAAATATATCAAGTCTACTGGGTTTAATGGCAGTTCTGTTTGCTGCTGTTGCAGTGATTGCTATCTTAATTGGATGGTACCTCCGAAGAAGGTTTGATGACCAACTTAATAAAGTTGAAAGCATAAAAGACGAGATTAAAAATGAAAAAGATGAAATTAAGCGCATTACTTCTGAAAGTGATGATTTAGCAAGTCAAATTAGGCAAACCAAAGCCTTTTTGAAAGAAAAAGAGAATGATATTTTGGGAATAAAGCAATTATTCAAAGTCAAAATGGAGGACATTGATCAGATCAGACCCTATATGCAATACCTGGAATATATGATTCAAAATCATAAGGTAATACTTGATTATATTGTAGAAAGGAATCAATTAGAAAAATTAATGTCAAAATTGGAAGGTTTTAAACAAACACCTTATATAAATCATTCCAGAGTTATTTTAAAGGTTGGGCAAGAATTGGGTGTTTTCATCGACCCTAATGAGACTATTGAGGATAAAATAAATTATCTATTTAAATCTGCTAACGAATCTGAAAAAGATTTAATAGAAGAAATAAAAAAATTTAATTTAAAATTTGTTGATTTTTACGATTCATTAGTTTCCGATGGGGTAAGCGAGCCACATTCAGATATAGATGCCTTTTATCACGATTGGAAACATAATATTGACAGTCTAACAATTATTTTAAATTGGCTAAATGCAGTTAGTATTATGAATCCACAAGACAGAGAATGATTTAGAACGGGGGTCTGACCTTTTCAGGGGCAAGGTTCCTGTTGTCCCCTTGTCCTTGCCGAGTGTTACATATTAATGGCAATTTATACGCACGAAAGAAATAATGCACACGTGGCAGCTCTTACTCTTATTATTTTGGCTTTGATAGTCATATAAAAATCTGGTTGACCCCTTCACTTAATCGTAATGCTTTATTGCTTTTAACCTTTATCAGGGCGGGGGTCTGACCCCGAAATTCCAAATTTACAACTAAATACCCACGGATACTTATTAGTCCTTTTCATTTCCTAAACCAAAATTCCGACAAAATCGTCCTATGGTCTCAGATAATTAAATTTTCCAGATTAATTTTAACATAACAATTTAAAAGCTAAAATAAGTAGATAAAGAGATAAGGAATTTTTTTGGTTCATCGCTGTTCAGCGTGGGCTATTTTTTTCAATAATCGGTTCAAAAGATAGCAGAAGCGGTAAACCCCTATGGTCGTAATCAATATGTAGGGTCACTGAGTGGGGGCCTGATCCCAAAGTTCCAAATCTCGACATATACTGGGTGGTGACAGGCGCCATAATTTAGGAGGACTAACTGCATAGATAACGCCTGTATTGAAAGTTTCTTTTCATTTGTAAAATCAGAACGTAATGAATTAAAAACCGTAAAGGATATAGAAGAAGCTAAACAAAATGTTTATGATTATATCCGTTATTACAACCACGAACGAATCCAAGGGGTTTTAAATTTTGGTACCCCTGCACGTTATGCCCAAGCGAGTTAACCAGAGGGGCATACATGCCACATTTTCTCCTTCTCATCTTGATAACCCAACCTAGGTGGAAGGCTGTCAAGTGCTTTCCTTGACGGCCTTCCACCTATCTGAGACACTTCAGGATGATGAGAAGAAAAGGAACCAGGCCTTGTCAGACCTGGTTTCCAAGTAAAATCCGAATTTATATTGTCTACTTTAAGGATCGCAACGCACAGGCACCGCAATTTAAAGAACAAAAACAGAGAGACTTGCCCTCTGTCTTACTTGCGCGCTTTACCGCTTTAATCTTTCGCTGAGTGGGGGTCTGACCCCGAAATTCATTACTTGATCACCTTTTTTATCTTATAATCCTGTATCTTCGCCATTTTCGTTACTATCTTTTTCAGGATGCGAATCCTCACTTATATGGTTATAACTTAGAAAAGGGTCATATGGATCAGGCCAATACTGAATTTGAGTTTTCCCTGATATCCATTCGTAATAAGGGTCATCCATGTAATTAATCTTCTTTTGCCCTTTTCCGTATTTAGATTTCAAATCTTTTAACAACACTTCTTCATCAAAGTTATTATGATCAAAGTAATATGTACCTTCCACCAACACTGGTTCATCATAGATTTTACCATTAAACTCCTTTTTAAATTCATATTCAAGACTTTCTGTCTTTTGACCAGAAATAATAATCTTGTCATACCATAGTTCTATAATATTTTCATCGGAGATTTTATCAATTTTTTCTTCAAAGTCTTTATTCCCGCGTTCTTTTTCTTTCTTTTTAACTAAATCCAATGATGACCCCCAGCTTACTTCTCTAAATCCATTAGTTGAGGATGAACAAGATACAAGAATCAGGACACAAGAAACTAATGTAAATGTGATAAACTTACTCATACTATCTCCCTCCTTAGGTATATCAGCAAAATTCTTTATACCTACCAATTGAATCTAAAATCGTAGAACATTTTTTATTATATTATTCCTTATCGCTGCTCTAATACGTTTTAATTTTTTTCAATATTGACACCATCTTTAACCCCCATTGTATTACATTTTTTATTTATATTCTTTATTTCTACATTTGTCCAAAATATTCCTATGTTTTCGTGTGAAAAGGGTGGGGTCAAATTGTGAGAATAAATCTTTTTAGTATTTTCGCCGATTATTCAATCTTGTAAAAGAGTGTAAACTCACCAGCATCCCATGTGTTGCCACATACACTCCAGGCCACTAAGCGAAGCGCGGTAGCAACTTTTAAAATTCAAAGGTAAAATTCAAAGGTAAAATTCAGTTTTTGTCGAATTATTTCTGTGTCCATTTATTAGGGGCTTGACCACAGGCACCGCAATTTATCACTTGACGGTTACACTAATCTTATACCCTATTAAAAGAGATAAAAATTATTCCTAGTAAAATGAAATTCGAAATTGATATAATGTAACAAAAAGGAATCATTCTCATTTGGATTGTGGGTGGAAATTGAATGAAAATAAAATCATTTAGAAATATATTAAAGCATTTGTTTTGGTGGGCTTTAGGAGTAGTATTATACTTTTACATAGACGATCACTGGTTTAGAAATATAATAGTAAATATATCAGTCATTGCTATGGTCACAAGTTATCTGTTTCCTTGGAGTGAGTGGTTACATGAAAAGGATTTGCGGAAAGAACGGTCAAATGCTGGAGAAGATTTATACAAATGGTCTGACACTTTAGTAGGTGGCGATAATTATTTAGAATATCTTTTTAAAAGTCTTAAACCCTCAGCCCTACCAAATAATATAAATTTAATATATAAAAGGATTTTAATGGAGGCAAATAATAATATTGAAGAATTAAGATTATTAAGAGCTTATTTTAAAGCTTATAAAGAAAGACAAACACTAACACTATATTATAAAACAGTTGGGACCGGTTTTTTAAGTTTTGTTATTTTTGGCATTCAAGCAATTTTACAAGGTAGGATTACAGACCAACACTTCGTTGAATTGTTTCATCCGTATAATTCATGGGGCTTTATCTTTTCAATTATTATTATCGCTTTATATTTCTTTTTACTACCTCATAGAGGTGAAAATAGAATTAATCTGGTAATAAATATTTTAGATGAAAGCATTGAACAAATTGGTCTAAATAAGGAAAAAAGTAATTCGTCCCTCACTTCTAAAAACAAGTGAAGGGCCGACCCTTTTTGATCAAAGTATTTAAGACATACCTACCCTAAAACTACCATTATTCCCCTGGGTGTGGGCCTAACTCCACTTTTTAAATATTCATGACTAAATCGTTAAATATTTTATATCCATGATCTGTAGTCTGATTCATTCCCCTTTACCTTTAACCCCTTGAGTGGGGGTCTGACCCCGAAGTTCTATATTTTCCATATAAAAAAAATACCCTTGTGACAAATTTAGCAATAATATGGCCATAGTCATAGAGACGATGATGGCTATTTCTGCTTTAACCTTTAGCACACCGATCTGACAAATCTAAACAAAATTCCCTTCCATTAAATCTAAATAAACGTTTGATTAAATATGCTAGGAATCCCGCCATTTAAGGATTTAATTCATTCGGCAGCTGAAATTTTTGTCATCGTATAGTAATCAATTTCCTCTTATGATAAATTAGGAATTAATAAAATCGTTCAATAATCTAAATAAGAGAGGTCTTTATTATGAATATAACATCTACACTCGTTACCTGCGTTGATAACTGGCTTCAAAACTTATACACTAAAATGTACTCGCATCATACTGAAACATATGAAAATACTGTTGAGGTCCATGTGCAAGAAACCTCTAGTCCACTTACTAAGACACTAGTACTCAGGATATTAATCAATGAAGAACATAAACAAGTTCATATTCCAAATATCTTTATCCCGTTAAATTTTCATCGTCAGGGCATCGGTTTCGGATTAATCAAAGAGATTCTTAAAGTAGCTAATGTATACCGATATGAACTCTTTATCGTAGACATGACGCCCTCCTTTTATGATCGTCTCCTAAATAGAAACGCTCAACCAGCAGGTTATGATGCTGTAAGGATTGATACAACCACACGATTATAAAATTACCTGTAGGTGTATGTTCTGCAGCTTGTGCAGTTTGAATTCTCCCTTCATTTCTAGAAATATCTTAGATTACTCATTGTAAAAGAAACTGGTGTATTGTGACAATTTCCGTCATAAACGTTTCATGGTGTGTAAAAAAAAGGAGATTTTCAACTAAAATCCATCTATTCTGAGAAGGGTAGGAATTATGAGAATTGACAGTGCACGGGGTATGAAGTCAAGTTGCCTCTTGAGTCTGAAGCTCCCTTATGAGAAAATTTTTAGATAGTACCTGGTCAATTTTAGCACACCTAACTGACAAATCTAAACAAAGTTCCCTTCCAATAAAACTAAATAATCGTTTGATTAAATATGCCAGGAATCCCGCTAGTAAAGGATTTACTCCATTAGGCGGCAAAAAATTTTGTCAGTTAATTAAACGTTTGATTAAATAGGACCAACCCCTAATGATATCAATGTTTCTTCTCTTCTTTTCAAAAAATATTTGACGAATATTGGTTTTATTTCTGGCTCCACTCAGCCATTTTTACTGACACCACTCCTAAACCGACAAACCCCAACAAAATATCCCTTAGAAAATCTAATTAAACGTTTGATTAGATTGTTCGGGAAAGCCGCAGTAAAAGGAATGAACCCATTTGGCAACAAAGAATTTTGTCAGTTAAATAAACGTTTGATTGAATATGCCGTAAAGTCCGCTAGTAAAGGATTAATTCAGATTAACGACCAAAGTTTTTGTCAGTTAATTAAACGTTTGATTAAACATAGCTCTGTCCATCATCTATAGTATTTGATTATAGGTTCAACAGGAGTAAGGATTACTCTTCAGCCAAAGAAATATTTTTAATTGAGGATTAAAAAGGAAGCATGATAACGTTAATCAGCAACCCTTTACTTTTTGTAACTATTTCTTTCAAAGCGGTGCTTAGTTATTGATACTGTTCGATGAAGTTTCCATTATATCGTAATTTGAAAATATAGAAGCCAGCAGAACCAGCCTGTTTTTTTCCATCCCCATGGTCTTAGAAAAAACGACAAAGTTAAAAATTAATTTGTTGACAAAATTCGAGGCGTGACACAAGCACCCGAATTTAGCCCGGAATATCATATAAGGATGATCTTAAAGCTAAATATGTGGATATTTAGATTTTAGGTGTTTTATTGTATTCATTCCATAGTTCTTACCAGATTTAAACAATTCATGTGCTTCCCTTTTTATCTGATTTACAGTATCAACTACACCTTGATGATAACCATTACTCAGTCCCTCATTATAGCCCTTTTTAAACCCTTTTAAATAGCCTACTCTTTCCACTCCTTTAATATATTCATTAAAATCCTCTTGATTCTGATCCATTATATCACCCCATAAACAGAATGTTTGTTCCTAACTATTCTATTCAATTATTTTTGATTTTATTCTAAAAATTTTAAATGAAAAACATAGCAACAAACTATATCCTCTTTTGTGTTCCACAGGGGCGGTTCTCATGGCTCTCGAAAGAGCCGATTGAAGAGGAAATCGTGAAATTAGGAAGAGCTCCTCCTTCCTTCTAATTATCGGTGACAAATTTAGGAATAATCCAGCAAATCTTTTTTCGAATCTGATAAAATAGGAGTTAACAGGTAATTTCCCCAGGAGGATAGAAAGATGAGTTTTATAGAAATACAAAAAATTATTTTTGATACATCCATATTAATTGCTATTATTGCAATTAATATGACTGTTATTGGTTTAACCTCGTTAGCGGAAACAAAGAAAATAATAGGAGTTGATTACGGAAGGTTTCTCGTTAAGAAATATAGAATTGTTGGTCCCGTGAGAATTTATGAACTGCTTGTCTTATTTGCAGTCATTAATGTATCCTCCTTATTTTTTATGTTTGTTCAAACCTTTACGTTCAGATTGGTCCATTTCATTCTGCTCACAGTTAGCTTGGTTTTTGCCATTTACTATTTCTTTGCGTATATTATTTCGGAGAATAGACAGGTTAAGAAGCAAATTTACGAAGATGAGCTGCTTGGATTATATTTTGAGAGTGATAGTTTTAGACATCAAGAAGCTGATGTTTTAACCAAAATGAGCGGCGGTTCTAGAACGAGTAAGAAGCTTTCAAGCAATATCATTAGTTACTTTGATACATATAATAGTGATTCCCAGCATGCTTTTTCAGAGGTGTTTGGTAAGCAATCTATCATTTATGATTACTCTAAAAAAATTCGAAAAAAAATCAAGAAGAAATACGGCACTTCACCCTATATATACAGGAAGCAACCAAACGGAATCTATGACATTTCTTATGAATATTTTCAGTTATTCCGTAGTAGTGAGCAACAATTTAAATGGACTTTGGAGATTTTAAGAATTTTTGACGGAGATCGTTCAATTAATCAATCTTTTGATTTAATCAGATTGTACAACTTCTCCAGGATAGTGACACATCTTAATTTATTTGGACATAATGAATCAATCTATAATTATAAATTTATCGAATATTTAGTAGGATATTATTATCATGCAACGGCAATAACGGACGAGGATTTAGCACATAGGGAGAATGCACCACATCTTAAAAGAATAGAAAAATATACATACCAGCAACTCGTTCAATTTATGTTTGACGTTGAGGATCACCCTCGAGATGCTGCTTTCCTGCAAAAAGCATTTACCATCTCCGAAGACATCATTTTAAATGATAAGTATGGTGGAGTGTTAACTAAAGAGGAACTTTTACTTTTATTATTAGACAAGACAGTAGAATTAAATAATCCTTTACTGAAAAAGTTTTTCACTGTCATTTTGAATAAGTACTATTCCCAAATGAAAGGGATGGCAATTCCACCAAAACTTAAATTGGAACAGATTAAAAGGCATATTAGGGAGTATCAGCAACGGATTGAAAGAAACCATGTAATTTCGATGGAGGAATTATTTGAGTCAAATGAACATCGAGAGCCAGCTATAGTCTTTTAGTATCCAAGTTTCACTTATAGATTGTGAAGCCTTACACCTCTGGCTAAATTTCACAGAGGTTTTGGGTACATTAGCAATTTATTCAACTTTCATATCTTTAAAATTATCAAAAGTTACAATTTTTATATCCAGATCTGGTTATTGCATGTCACGGAAAATCGTCACTCTGGTAGCTATACTGCACGGTTTTCTGGCCAGAAGTATCCCGTTTCAATTCTATTTTGCTACAAAACTCGCCATATGTCGGGTGGTGGCACGGGCATACTTTACAGCTTTAAACTTTAGCTGGGTGGGGGTCTGACCCCGAAATCCTAAGTGGCACTAAAATTTGGCATACGTGTCACTTTTTAATGGCAATATACAACTGCTTATAGCCATGCACGAGTGACAACTCTGCCACTTTTAAGAGCCACAACGGACAGATTTTGGATCCACTTCTGCCATGTTTGGAGCCACCTAGAGTATGCTTACGGACTAGTCTGCAACTTTAATATGGAGAGGCGGGCATGATAGCCTTGTTGGCTAACCAGCCCCATGAATGATGGCTTCCTAGCTGGGCATCCATACACATACCCGCAGAGGCTTCCTTATAAAGTGACAATCTGGTACCACTGACTAATTGCCCAACCTTTTTTATTGATGGCTGTGGCTGTCCTGCTAAACTAGTGGCACTCAACTTTGGCATAAGTAGCATTAAGTCGTGGCAAAATTCAATAGTCATATTATAATTCTGGTTGGCCCCTCCACTTAACCGCAACGCTTTATTACTTTAAACCTTTATCAGGGCGGAGGTCTGACCCCAAAATCTTTCATTTTATTAGTACAAGTGTTTATCTAAGTTTTACAAGTACAAACTATATATATAGATATGAAATGTCTCTTTTATCTCATTTTAATAGCTCTCAGTATTGCAAGAAGAATATCGCTAAAGCTATAGACAGTAATACCAATTAAAATCAAAATAATCATAAATAACAAAGGGATACTTTCGACTGTAAAAAATATATAGGTAACTACGGCTAATAAAAGAATATAAAACAAATTTGACAATGATAACTTGATATTAAATATCTTTCTAACTGCCAAAATTCGTAATAAGGCAATGGCTATAAAAGACAAACATAATGCCCCAACAGCACCATGGAGTCCCCAAACAGGTGTGAAAATCCATAAACAAACTATATTGATACCTGATGAAATGAGGGTTGTCCAGAAAATCCACTTTGTTATTTTTTCTGCCATAAAAATAGTACCAATAAAGTTTGCAAAAACATTAGATGCTACCCCTATTAAAGATAATGGCATTATCATTAATGCTTCATGATAGGCGGAATCGACAAAATATGGGAATATTACTTTTATCAACAATAGGAAAATACTACTCCCTATAATAACCACTTTAAATATATATTCTATTCCTTTTTTATAAATTACAATTCTATTTTTATCCTCTACCATTAAATACGCCATTTCATTCCATGCATATTGAAAAACAGTAACCACTAAAGCAATCATTGAAGTAAATCTATTAGCTACTGCAAACAAACCATTGGCATAATTACCTAATTGCTGAGAAATAACTACCTTTGTGTAACCACTCAACATCCAATAGGAAACAGCAGCAATACAAAGAGGTAATGAAAATTTAATCATGTCTAATTGTATTTTAATATTTAGTCTATCAAAGTGAAAATTTCTTAATGGATGTAACTTTGCTTCAATAATCAACACTTGTATTATAGAGCCTAAAATAAATGCAATATATAGTGATTCAATACCGAAATTAAATTTAAGTATTAGTACAATATTAATAATCGCATTTAGTATGCTATTTATTAATCCTGATATAACAAACAAATTATTTCTCAAGAATGATCTAGCTATAAATGTGTATAGATATTGCAAAGCAACTAATATTCCATAGAAAAAAATTAGCCACGCATACTCGAAATTGAAAACCTGATAAATTATTCCAAAAATTAACGAATATATAATATGGCCTAACACCATTACAGAAAATGAATTTGATATAACACTGTACTTCTCATCAGATTTGTGTTTATCAAATGAAAATCTAAACATTCCATCCCAAATTTGAAAAAAAGCTATGGGTGCGAAGAAACTAATTATTGTAACTACTAAATCATACATTCCAAATTCTTCGGGTGATAACTTACTAGTGTATAAAGGGAGTAGCAAAAATGCAATTATTTTAGATAATACACTCCCAATAAAATAAGTCCCTGATGTACTTAAAAACCTTTTAATTTTGCCCATTAATGCCACCAAATTCTTTAATATATACTATCCTTTAACAATAAGATTCTTTAAATTAATTCTATTACAATAGCACTACCTTTAACTTAATATTATGGATTTCGGTTTAATAATTTTTTCCGTGTAAAATAAGTTATTATCATTCCTAGCATACTCTACACATATATTCTTACTTTTATTAGTAGTTCAATAGTCTATTTATAGTATTGCAATACTTCTCTATGTTCTTGATTAACAATACTTTCAATTTATTATCCTATATATTTTTCAAAATATAAATTTGAATTATTTAATTAAACTTCATCTTATTACGCCTAATTTTATTAGTAGATTTTTTATAAGCGGCTTTATAAAAATTATTGTAGCTTTAGGAATAGCCAATGTATATAATATTTTTTGATCGGAATTTTTTATAATGTTTTTATTTCTAATAATCCAGTTCCCAGCCAAATAGTAAGATATGGCAATATATTTTTCTTTCGTCGATTTGGCAAACTTAATTCTTTGATTTAAGAAATAAATATACGCCTTTGGGTTAGCGCGGTGAACATTTTTTAAATTTTTTGAATATCCATCTTCTAAATATTCACAGATATACAATACCCTATCTAGCAGCAGCATTTTAAAACTCTGGTCTATCTGGTCATATATTACAGCCTCTGTAACAAATTTTTCATCTTTAAATACTGGAAAAAGATAGTTTTTTAAAATAGATGTTTTATAAATAAGCATGGTATCACCTTTAAATTTATGCTTACTATACAAATCGAATAATGAACAAATATTTATATTTTCAGGCATTCTTGTGCCAACTAATTTACCAGTACTATAACTTTTTAAGGCAATAATTCCAGATAGTTGACTATCGCTTTCTACCTTATCCCAATTTTCGTAAATTACCTCAACAGCATCTTTAGTTAAATAATCATCGGAATCAACACACACAAATATATCAGTCCCACAAAAATTAACAGCTGTATTGTGGGCAACGTGTTTTCCACTGTTTTTTTGCTTTATATACTTTATCTCTACCTTTTTTTCTCGTATCCAGTTTTCAACTAACTCCTCAGTATTATCCTTTGACCCATCATCAACTATTAACCAAATAAAATTTTTGTTCGTTTGGTTACATAAACTCTTGTAACAATTCTTTAATATATTTCTACGGTTATAGGTTGGGGTAAATATTGTTATTTTTGAAGAAGTCATTTAATAATTTTCCTTCTCTTTATCTTTAGTTTAAAGTTGTTGAAACCTTGCTCTCCGATAAATAGAACCATAACCTTTTTTACTAACTTTAATAAAATAATAATAACTTTCCAGAAGTTACTATTTTTCCTTCTCCTTTGTTTTTCCGTAAGCCATGTTCCAGCAAAGTGGTGAATTGCATGAGTATTCTCGGAAAAGTCCTGTTTCTTACTTTTATCTGAAAGAGGAGAAAAATACGTTTGAGGATATAATGCAAACCCCTGTATTACTTGATATTGATTATTAGGAACAAATCCATGTTTAGTACATATTTTTGTGAAAATATCTACATTAGTGGTTAAGTCATAAGAACCATCTTCTAAAATAAATTTTTTATTATTATAATGATCTAGGAACTCCCTAATAAGGTTTGAACCCTTTTGGGCTGCTAATATACCAGTAGTAATATGAGTTTTATTTTCAAAACCAGAAAACCCCTCATGCTCTAAAAAATTATTGAAAGATTTAATCACCTCAACATCAGTGTCTAAATATATACCACCATAATTATATAAAGCGTGCAACCTTACATAATCTGAAACGAATGCATACTTTTTGGTTTCATAAGCTTCACGTGTATAAGTGCACAGGTTAATATCAAAATTTCCCTCGTTCCATTCTATTATTTCATAATCTGGAAGAACTCTCTTCCAGCTATCAATGCATTTCAAAACGAGTTCAGGTAACTGATTTCCACCAAACCAGCAATAATGTATTTTTTTTTCTATCCCCATATATCCTCCCTCTTTTTTTATCTGATTTTTTCTTCAAGAGTATCTACTTGTATCGGTAATTATTACATTTAATAAAAGTTGTAAGCAAATTACGGTTGTCCACCTAATACTTTCTACTAACATACCGATATAGATTGATTAATACATATAATATTATTCAGTGTCATATAATTTTTTTCTATTTAAAAGAACAACTATTTTATCTATGTTAAATGAAATAACAAGTATAATCCAAAATTCAATTTTATAAAAAACACTCTCTACTAGTCCAATAATAAGGAAGGAAATAATTGAAAAGGATAATACTCTTGAAATAATATGATGTTTATATTTATCAAGACGGTTTCCGATTACAAAAAGGATAGAAAATAATACAACTATTCCTATCAGCCCCGAATTTAACAGGACTTCAAGAAAACCATTGTGTGTTTCTTCAGTAGGCTTATAAAAAAAGGAATTGGATGTATTTTCAAAGATTACACTATTGCCCCGCCCGTAACCAATAAGCCAGGATTCTTTTATTTTTTCCAAAGCTATATCCCAAATATAAGTTCTACCAGTAAATGAGATATCTTTATTGAGATAGTTAGTTATAAGTTCTCCAAATAATACCTCTTGTAATCTTAAAATTACAATCGAAACAAAAATAAGGAAATAAACTAAAATATATGTTTTAAATGATAAGCTGTAAAACTTGTATATACTTAAAAATATAACTGCTAGCCCCATAATAACTATAGCTGTTCCACTACCAGAAAAATACAAGCTAATAAAACTTATTATTAATAGAATAAATGGGATAAACCTCAATTTCTCATACATATAATAAGAATATAGTAAAATTATTGATATAGCAGGAAGAATCGTAATTTGTATTGTATTTTTTGCTCCCAAAAAGAAAATTGGATTATTTGGCATAGAACCAGGTATACCATTTGGGAAAATTATTATGGATACAAAATTAATAATTATTATTACTGAAAATAAATAATAGAGCCCCCTTATTAGCTCTGTGAAGTTGTTAATATTCCTATTAACATACAGACATATACCTAATAAAGTAAATATAGAGTACATAACCCCCAAGGATACTGTCCCATTTAACAACACGGGAAATAATGTAGAAAGTGCAAAGAGTAAAATAAAAATATCAAATTGAAGAAGGTATTTAGATTTATAAACCTGTGTTATAGCTACAAGACTTGGCAATAAACACAATATCGATAATTCAATTTGAAAATTAGTTTTAAGGGTATAAATATTTAAAAACGGAAAAATAAAAAATACTATTATCCATCTATTAGCTATTTTCATTCTGTATATCCTTCATTTTTTTATATTCTATTGATCCCATAATCATGTTTTTAAATACGTCTTTCATTGAAACACTGCTATTATAGTTCTTATATTTTCTTATAACAAATTGGAGGATAAGAAATAGGTACCATTTTTGAGACATTCCATAATAACTAGCGCCTATACTTTTAAATAGATGAGGGGTATACCCTTTAAACCATGTTGACTCGTCTGTTGAAACTGTCCCTATTCTAACAGGAACATATACTATTTTTAGTCCCTTTTTTAAACAGTCGTATAAAAATATACTTTCTTCCCCTAAGTAAAAATGTGACCCCGCTCCAAACAAGCTATTAAACTTTATTCCACTTTTTAAAATACTTTCTCTTTTAAAAGTTATTTCTACAGAGGAGATTTTCATACAACTAACATAATTTTCAACAGAAGTATAGTTTCTAAATTTTTTTAGCCTAGTAGAACCAGTTCTAATTACTTGAAAAGCTATTATGTCTGCATCCTTATGCAAATCATAAGCACCTTGTATTTTTTCTCTGTAGTCATTGTCATAAATAACATCGTCATCAGCTAATACACAAATATCGCCTGCTGCATTTTCAACAGCCCTATTACGACTATTACTTAACCCGCGCTCTTTATATGTTAACATTCTTATACTACTGTTATCACTTTGCCTTTGATTAAAGTCAACTTTATCACATTGGTTAATTATCAAAACATTATTATTTAGATTCATCTTCTTAGTTAATTCCAATGATTGTTGATTCATAGTTGAAACAAGTACTTCTATTTCCATCCTAACAACTTCCTCTAATTTAATAAAATTTAATTGCAACTAGTACTTATAATTTAATATCTAAAGAAGGCATAGAATGATTGCATAATAGCAAAACATAACCTCACATATCTACAATTAATTGATACACTTAAAAAATCTGTTTTCTTGTTAAAGAATAACTTAACCGATTAAACCTATAAAATTACTTTATAACCTCAAAGCCAAAAACTCTCAATAACTGCTTAAGAAAAAGAAATTTTTCCTTTCAACAAAACAAACTATATGGATTCCATTTATAGGCTCCAATATATATATCCATTTGTTTCGCATTTCTTTTTATTTAATAATCCTTTAATATCTACTAATACTTTTTTATCATCTAAAAAAACATCATCTAGAAAATCCAAGTCGTAGTTTTCCCTAAATTCATTATGATTAACTGCTAATACTACACAATGCAAATTCTTTAATTCCTCTTTATCTACTAGATTTATTCTATAATTTACCCATACATCTTCTTTATCTGCTACTGGATCATGCACAATTACTTCTACACCAAACTCTTCTAGCTCCTTAATTATGTCTATTACCTTTGTATTTCTAACATCAGAACAGTTTTCTTTAAAAGTTATTCCTAATATTGCTACTCGAGAACCTTTTATCGGTTGTTCAGCTTTAATCAAATTTTTTATTATATTCTGTGCAACATATACGCCCATATCATCATTAATCTTTCTACCCGATAGAATAATTTGAGAATGATATCCCAATTGTTCTGCTTTATAAGTAAAATAATATGGATCTACACCTATACAATGACCTCCTACTAAACCAGGAGTAAATTTAAGGAAGTTCCACTTAGTTCCAGCTGCTTCTAAAACTGCCTTTGTATCGATATCCATTCTATTAAATACCATTGAAAGTTCATTCATAAAAGCTATATTAATGTCTCTTTGAGAGTTTTCTATTACCTTTGATGCTTCAGCAACTTTTATTGACTCAGCTCTATGAACTCCAGCTTCAATAACGGTGCCATAGATCTTTGATATGATTTCGAGTGCGTCCTCATCTGAGCCAGACACAACCTTAGTTATTTGGGTCAGTGTGTTCACTTTATCCCCCGGATTAATCCTTTCTGGAGAATAGCCTACTTTAAAATCTACACCAAACTTCAAACCAGACTCTTCCTCAAGAATAGGTATGCACACCTCTTCTGTTGTTCCGGGATATACGGTGGATTCATAAACTACTATAGAACCTTTTGTAAGGTTTCTCCCTACAGTTTTACTTGCTCCAATTACTGGTGCTAAGTCAGGTGTTTTATCACTATTTATAGGTGTAGGTACTGCAACCACATGGAATTTACAATCTCTTAATTTCTCTTTTTCATTTGTAAAAATCATCGTAGTGTTTTCTAAAGCTTCACTTCCAACTTCATTTGTAACATCAATTCCAGATAAATATTTATCAACTTTTCTAGTATTTACATCATACCCAATAACATCAAACTTTTTTGCAAACTCAATAGCCAATGGTAGTCCGACATACCCTAAACCAATTACTGAAATTTTTTCTTTATTTCGCACTAAATTTTCATATAAATTAACACTCATGGTAATCTCCCTCTAATTAGATTTACTAGTTACCTCTTGTAAATACCTTGATAATTCTAAGTAAACTTTATCCGCATTAAACTTTTCTTCATAAAGTTTATAGGCATTTTCTGACATACCTATTAATTGTTGTCTATCCAAAAATAATCTTTCCAATATTGTAACTAACTCATTTGAATCTTTATAATTATCGCCACATTCATACTCCGAAACCAACTCTTCCATAATCCCATTAACTCCCAAAATCACTGGAATTGATGCCGATAAATATTCTCCAAATTTATTTGGTGTATTTTTAGTGAAATTTATACTATTTCTATATGGAGCAATACCAATTGATGAAGCAGATAATAACGATAGAATCTGTTCTTCTTCAATCCATCCGGGTAATATCACATTTTCTAAATTACTAGACATCCTTTTTATTTTATCCAAAGACTCTCCAACACCACAAAGAACAAATTTTATATTTCTTTGTTCCTTGAGTTTTTCTGCAGCCTCTATAATTGGTTCTAAAACAAACTGGCGACCAAAGTTTCCTAAAAAAATTACAATGAAATCAGTACTTTTTAAACCGAACTTTGACCAATGTTTATTAAAGTTATTTAAATGCCCTGAAATGTCGCGTGGTTTATATGAAGTATAAAATACTTGATCAAATTCTCTTTTATTCATTCTTGCTACATTTAAACCATAATCTAGAAATTGAGGAGTCACCCCAATCATACCGGTGGATTTTCTTATTATGGTTCTTAATTGACTTTTACATAGCCATATATATGGTTTGATAAGAGTTTTTCCCCAACTAGGAACAACCTCATTAAAAATTTCAGGCCACAAATCTCTTATATCTATTATTACTGGAACATTATTATACTCGCCATATTGTATTACTGCTTTAGATACTTCCAGCGGTGCCATTGTTGCGATTATAATATCTGGTTTTTCATATGCCTTAGTATTCAACAAAAATTTTCTTGATAATTTTTTATGATGAGATATTCTAGCTATTGAAACATTTTTTCTATATCCTTTTGTTTTTAACAAATGGATAGTATAGTTATTATTAATTTTTATGTCTTTGTCATTGTTACTTCTATGTTTCTTCTTATAATGATGAAATGATGAACTAAACCAATGAACCTCATTACCGTTTCGATATAATATTTCAGAAAGTAACCCCATCCTTCTTAGTCTTACATTACCTTCATCAGTTGGTAAAGGTTCACCGTCTGAAACTATCCATATATTCAAGTTTTTACTTCCTTTCTGAAACAAATTATTTCTAAAAAAGGGCTTTATTAACTAATAATTTTTATTTCTATTAAATTTAAAGCTTCTTCACAAATTTCTATAGCCTCTCTTGAGGAGTAACCTTGAGTAATTACATATCCAATCCTGTCATTACTACTACCTATCTTTGTTATCCTATCTCCTAAATTTTTAGTTAGGGCTATCTCTTTTACACCATTTTTCTGTTTTAATCTACTTGGATAATTAACTGACTTTAATATTCCTGTGTCTGTTTTTAAATATCGTATCGCTGCACCCTTCGATTGTATTTGAGGTAGTTTTACATCTTCTCCAAGTGCTAACCGAATGGAAAATTCCACCATATCAATTCCAGTAGCTAAGGGAACAAGGTGAGTTGTAATATTATCCCCACCTAATCTAGCACCGAGTTCAACAATTTTTGGACCTTCCGGAGTTACAATTATTTCCGTATGAGATGGACCAACATCAATGCCAATTGCTTCTATAGCAGCTAATGCTAAATTTTTTATTTCATTTTGAACTCTCGTAGGATGCTGCGATGGAATTGAATGTCCCATTTCTACAAAATGAGGAGCACCCGTAGTAAGCTTATCTGTAATTGCAATCACATGAGTTTTTCCATTAATAGTCAATGTTTCTACACTTACTTCCGGTCCTACCAAGTATTCCTCCACTAAAACCTCGCCTGACTTTGAATGTTTTTTAGCATACAAGTATGCCTCATTTATATTATTTATATCCTCAACCAAGACGATTCCTCTGCTCCCTGAATTATCAGCTGGCTTAACAATAAATTTCCCCATAAAATGTTTTGTAACTTTTAGATATTGCTCCAAACTTGAAACAATAAAGAAGTTGGGGACTGGCACATTCATTTTTTTAAGTTTTTTACGCATTTTACCTTTATCAGTAGCATCCAAAGCTGTTTCAAAAGAAATAGTCTGTAAATTACACTTTTCACCTATTGCAGCAACAGTTCTAATAGGCATATCACTAGCTAAAGTCATTACTGCATCTGGTTTTATTTCCAATGCTTTTTTTAAGGAATTCTCAATATCTATTGTACTTAATTGTATAGATTCATCGGATAATTTAAATCCTGGGGCATTAGGATCCATATCAATAGCAATTACTTTCAAGCCCATTTCCTTAGCTTTAACAATAGCAGGTACTTGCAGTATTCCCGCTCCAATTATCATGATTCGTTTTTGTTCTACTTTCATATAATCACTCTCCTAGTAAAAGAGATTTCTCTTTATCATTTATAAGAGCCATTAGGATCTTATCATGATATTTCCCATCTTTAAAAAGACTTTCTCGCATAATCCCTTCAGAAACAAATCCAACCTTTTCATATGCACTAACAGCTCTTTTATTATAGGAAAACACAACTAATGATACTCTATGCAAATTTAGTTCCTCAAAAACAAATCGAATTAATGTTCTTACAGCGTCGGTCCCTAAACCTTTACCCCAATGACTCTCAGCACCTAAATAAATATATAATTCTGTATTCCGGTTGATTAAATCCGTATTATTTAGTCCAATTACTCCAATTAAACTTTTAGTGTTGCACTCTTCTATACCAAAAATTTTATTTACCTTTTCATTTAATTTATTTTCAAACCATTTTTCATGTTCAACTTCCGATACTGGATATACTGTCCCTGTTAAATATTTTAATTTAGGGTTATTTACCCACTCCAGAATCTGCTGAGAATCCTCTCTTTTTAAGGCCCTTAAAGTCACTCGTTCACCAATAATCAATACCCTCATCCTTCCATAAGCTCAACTTATGAGCAGAAACAAACCTTTAATTTTTAAAAATTTCTTCATTCTTTATATTTATGTTTTTTCTTCTAATAACATTTATTATAGTAGCGATAATTATTCTAATATCTAAAATAGCCGATATATTATTCACATAAAAAATATCGTTTCTAAATTTTTCACTTTGTGCTATCGAGTTCCTAAAATAGGCTTGATTATAACCTGTAATACCCGGCCTAACATCTAACTTATGAATTTCCTCTTCATTATAAAAATCTAATGCTTCAAGTAAATCGGGTCTAGGTCCTATAAAACTCATATCTCCGATAAGTACATTTATTATCTGTGGTAACTCATCTAAGCTAGTTTTTCTTATAAACTTACCAACCTTTGTTAACCTAGGATCATCTTCTGAATTAAATGTAGATCCATCCTCATTTCTTATATCTGGTGCATTAACTTTCATTGATCTTAATTTATACATTTTAAATGGCTTTTGATCTTTTCCAAGCCTTTTCCCAAGATAGAAAACTGGACCCTTATCTTCTATTTTTATAAATAATACACAAATAGCTATTACCGGAAGTAGAAATGGCAATAGGGCAAGAGAAAATACAATATCAAATAACCTTTTTAAATATTTTTTGTACATTTTTTTGAATTCACACCCATTCCTTTTGACCGATAACAGCCTTTAAACAATCTACAATATATTCCACATCATCATTACTTAACAAAGTATGAAGGGGAAGCGTGATTTCATTAACATATTGCTTATAAGCATTCGCATAATCCTTAATATCAAATCCTAAATTCTTATAAGCCGTAAACATAGGCAATGGCTTATAATGGACGTTGCAAGCAACTCCAGCTTCAGCCATCTTAACAATTATTTCATTTCTCTCAGTTTCCCCAATCCCAGGTATCCTTGCTAAATAAAGATGCCCTGATGAGGCAAACTCCTCACCATAATGCTTCAAACTTTGAATACCTAATGGCAATAGCGCCCTATCATACATCTCAATAATTTCTTTCCGTCTATTCAATAGACCTTTGTATCTTTCTAATTGTATTAAACCAATCCCAGCCATAATATCAGTCATATTGCACTTGTAAGCAGGATAGACAATGTCATATTCCCAAGCGCCTTTTTGGGTTTTAGCCAAGGCATCTTTTGACTGGCCATGTAAACTATAAAGCATATATTGTTTATAAAGCCATTCATCATCCAACCCTAAACCACTGCCCCAAACAACCGCTCCACCTTCAGCTGTAGTCAAATTCTTAACTGCATGGAATGAAAAACAAGTGAAATCTGCAACTTGTCCACATTTCAACTCAATTCTTTCAGCCCCGAAAGCATGTGCAGCATCAGTCAATACAATTACTCTATTAAACAACGCTTGGAGTCCATTATTAGCCTTAAATAGCTCGCGTTTGCTTTCTACTATTTCATATATAAGATCGTAATTACACATCTTACCTGCTATATCAACAGGAATAATTACCTTTGTCTTCTCTGTAATCGCATTTGCAAGTTTCGTATAATCCATCTCGAAAGAACCTGGTGCTGTATCAACTAGAACTATTTTAGCCCCAACATGATCGATAACCGAAGCGGATGCTGTATAGGTATATGCTGAAGTAATTACTTCATCACCAGGTCCTACCCCTAAAATACGGAGGGTTAGTTCCATAGCTGCGGTTGCAGAATTAAGACATACTGCTTTGTTTACACCTACATATTCAGCAATTTTCTTTTCAAACTCTTTTGTTCTTGGTCCTGTAGTAATCCAGCCAGACTTCAACGCCTTTATGACTTCTTCAATTTCTTCTTCCGTAATATCAGGAGGAGAGAAAGGAATGTTCCTTACTTTGGTATCAAGCATTTTTATTTTCCTCACTTTACCTAGGTATTAGTTTATACAAATATTAATTCTTCTTTAGTCACTTAATACTTAGATTGATTAAAATTTTTTCTTATCCAACTAACTAGTAATCCACCAAAGTCAAAAGAATATCATTAAATATTATTAAATTAGTAACCTGAGTGCAAACCTTTAGTTGGTTAGTAAAAGGATATTCTCAACCAACTAAAGACAATATACAACCCTACTTCAAACTTAATTGAACTTCACTAACATCATTAAATAGAGAATCATCGTTGCTACTTACTACATCTCTCAAATAATTTAAAATATCATCTCTGAGATCCTCATGCTGTAGTGCAAACTCAATCGTAGTCTTCACAAACCCAATCTTCTCCCCAACATCATATCGCTTACCCTCAAAATCATAAGCAAAAACCCGCTGAATCTGATTCAACTTCTGAATCGCATCCGTCAACTGAATCTCCCCACCAGCACCAGTCTCCTGCTGCTCCAAATACATAAAAATCTCAGGCGTAAGAATATACCGTCCCATAATCGCCAAATTAGAAGGTGCAGTCCCTGGCTTTGGCTTTTCCACAAAATTATTAACTTGGTAGCGACGTCCTTCTTGAACTGAAGGTTCCACAATCCCATACCGATGCGTCTCATCATCAGGAACAGTCTGAACACCAATAACAGATGAATGTGTTTCTTCATATACATTAATAAGTTGTTTTAAACACGGAGTCTCACTTTGCACAATATCATCACCAAGAAGAACCGCAAACGGCTCATCGCCAATAAAATTACGTGCACACCAAACCGCATGCCCTAAACCTTTGGGCTCTTTCTGCCGTATATAATGTATGTCAGCAAGATTCGTCGCATAGCGAACCTTGTCCAAAATATCCAACTTGCCTTTTTCAATCAGGTTTTGCTCAAGTTCATGCGCAATATCAAAATGATCTTCAATCGCTCGTTTCCCTTTACCAGTCACAATAATAATATCTTCAATCCCCGAAGCCACTGCTTCTTCAACAATATATTGAATCGTTGGTTTATCAACGATTGGTAACATCTCTTTGGGCATTGCCTTCGTCGCTGGAAGGAATCTTGTTCCCAATCCTGCAGCCGGTATTATTGCTTTCCGTACTCGTTTCATGAAAAATCCACCTTTACTATTCGAAATCAAACCAAGAGGTTTGAATTTATTAATCAATATTTTATTTAACAGCAGCTAATGCAGTTCGCCGTTCATACTTATTATTAGCCACCGCAATCAAAGTATCATGCATCTCCATCTCACTCATATCTAACAAACTACCAATTAATCGGCCCAACTCCTCCGCCCGAATAACCTTCGCCTTCCCAATATGAATCTTCGGGAACACATGCTCCGGATGCACCTCATTCTCATTAAGAAGTTCCTCGTACATCTTCTCCCCAGGACGAAGTCCTGTGTACTTAATCCCGATTTCTTCTATAGAATAACCAGAAAGTTTAATAAGATTTTTCGCCAAATCCACTATCTTAACCGGCTCCCCCATATCGAGCACAAATATTTCTCCACCACGAGCAAGGGACCCCGCCTGAATCACAAGCCGTGAGGCTTCTGGAATTGTCATAAAGTAACGTGTCATCTCAGGATCTGTCACCGTCACAGGCCCGCCCGCCTGAATCTGCTTCTTAAACAACGGAATCACACTGCCACGGCTCCCAAGTACATTCCCAAACCGAACCGCAACAAACTTTGTGTCACTATTCTGCGCCAAACTCTGAATAATCATCTCCGCAAACCGCTTTGTCGCGCCCATCACATTCGGCGGATTCACAGCCTTATCCGAGGATATCATCACAAAAGTATGAACACCAAAGGTGTCAGCCGCCTCAGCAACATTCCTAGTACCATAAATATTATTCTTAACAGCTTCCCTCGGATTATATTCCATAAGAGGAACATGCTTATGCGCCGCCGCGTGGTAAACAACAAACGGCCTGTGCTCATCCATCACATCAAAAATCCTTGCCCGATCTTGAATATCCCCAATCACAGGAACAATTTCAATTCGGCCCTGATATTCCCTACGGAGCTCCATATCAATCAAATAAATACTGTTCTCTCCATGACCCACTAAAACGATTTTACTAGGATTAAATTTGCAAATCTGCCGGCAGATTTCCGATCCAATTGAACCGCCCGCACCCGTAACCAACACGGTTTTTCCTGACACCCGTTCTGAAATGCCTGCTATATCTAACTCCACCGGTTCCCGGCCTAATAAATCCTCCACCTGAACATCGCGAAAGTGATTAACGGACACTTTTCCGGTCATTAAATCTTCGAGCATCGGCATGATTTGTGTCTTAGCTGTTGTTTTTGCACATTCATCAAAAATCCGCTTTAATTCATTTTGCTTTAAGGACGGGATGGCAATCACGATATTGTCGATACATAGTTTCGTTACCGCATCTTGAATCTGACTCGAATCTCCAAACATCGGGATATTTAAAATCTGCAGCTTGTATTTCTTCGGGTCATCATCGATGAAGGCGATTGGCTCTAGCTCCGCATCCGCACTTTTTTGTAATTGCCGGGCCACCATGACTCCGGCAGCACCCGCACCAATAATAAGCGTCCTCTTTTTCGAGGTATCTCCCTTTAAATACGTATCGCGAACCATTCGCCAGACAAATCGCGTACCGCCAATCGATAATACATACAGCATCCACGTTGTTAATAACGCTCTAACGTATATCTCAAAGTGGACTAGGTATTGAATAACCGCAGTTGTCAACACTGCGAATGTTACGGCCTTCACAATCGCCAGTAACTCCCCTACACTCGCGTATTCCCACGCCTTGTTATAAAGCCGGTAATAGCTAGCAAAAATATGATGACAGACCACAAGAGTTATCCCACTTATGATCATAACCAGCTTCGTCTCAATGATAATCGATGGATGTAATGGATAATAACTAAGATATAATGCCATTAATACAAGAAAAGAATCTAATAACCCTAATGTTACCAGCCGAGTTCTGTATGCCACTCCATCATTCCCCCTTTTATTTTTTAATCTATATTTCGTCTAACTAAACAGTATCTGGTCAAAAAAATAAATACCTAATGAAAATGCAAGTGCCTGCCACTTATTCTTTCATTAGATATTTATTATTGTTAATTTGTTTTTAAGTGGGCATTTAACCCGACCTCACATCATCCTTCTGGCGACCTGCGCCTAAGGGCCGAAAAGGCCCCACAGCATGATCGAGTGCCCCCATGGATAACGGACAGGGAAGCATTGCCGCACAGGCAGTTACTGCCTGAATAATTTATAATTAATGTATTCTTATCGACTTAGTGGGTTAAATAACAACTTCCCGTCCAACATGACCGAAAGGACAGTTTACAGGGCTTCAGTGGACATTACGTTAAAAATCATGAAGATCCGTTCTCATTCATTAAAAAATCCCAAAAATTTTCTTCTTCTTCCTAACCCGCTCCGGCACTTCCTTATAAACATGACTGCCCTCAACCACCAGCGCCGCATTTTCCTGAAATAAATAAACCATCTCATTCCCATACTTCGCCTGAATAACATCGAATGCCTCTCTCATCTTAAACGTCCGATTCCCCGTATTATGAGCATCCGAAGCAATAAAATGAGTAAGATTCGCCTCAATCAACTGGAGGGTAAAACTCTTAATCTTCTTCCCAAAATCACCACAAACACTCGCCGCCGTCACCTGCGATAATGCTCCCTTTTTCACAAACTGATAAAGAAGGTCTGGCTGCTCGATGATTTGCTGGTTCCGCTCCGGATGAACAATCACCGGCACAAGCCCTTTTAGCTGCATTTCATAAAACAACTTCTCCGTGTACCTCGGTACATGACTCGACGAGAACTCAACCAGTACATATTGCGTACCATTAACCGCAAGGATATCTCCTGCTTCATAGGCTTCGGCCATTTCTCCATGAATCCGTGTTTCCTGGCCGGCTAAAATCTTCAAATCTATCTTTTCTTGTTGTAATGCTAAGTTCAACGCTTCGACGCCTGTAAGAATAGCTTGCTTTGGATTTTCATACTGATTATTCAAATGATGCGGCGTGGCGACAATCGTGTGAATTCCTTGCTCGACTGCTTTCTTCGCCATTTCCAGACTCTCCGACAAATCCTGTGCCCCGTCGTCAACGCCCGGCAATATGTGACAATGCAAATCAATCATAAGCCACACCCCTTTCCAATGAACTATTATCTAATTAAGGTTAACACGGTCGAAAGTCCTAGTAAAGGGGAGTATTTTGTCACAATTTGTCGAAACTCGTTATTTAACACCATAATAATAGTAATAATCATTATTCTTAATTTCTTTATGGTTCAACACGACACCTAAGAGCTTGCTGTGAGCATTTTCAAGCAATTCTTTTGCTTTTTTTGCTTGGTCAATTTCTGTCTTCTCACTATAGACAACGAGAATCGAACCATCACACTGATTTGCCAAAATTTGCGGATCCGCTACCGCTAATAACGGCGGTGTATCCAAGATGACATAATCAAATTGCGCCTTCGCGTCTTCGATAAATTGCTGCATTGATTTTGAGCTTAACAGCTCGGCTGGATTCGGCGGCACGGGTCCGCTCGTTAACACATATAGATCCTGCTCTTCTGTTTCTACAACCGTTTTTTCGAGCGTCTTTTGCTTCGTTAACACGGTAGTAAACCCAAAGCGGTTATCCTCACCAAATGTATGATGAACCGTTGGCTTCCGTAGATCGGCATCGACCAATAGTACTTTTTTTCCAAGCTGAGCGAAGGTTACTGCCAGGTTAGCTGCTGTCGTTGATTTTCCTTCTCCTGGTCCTGATGATGTCACCATAATCACTCTGATTTCTTCATCAATCGCTGAATATTGGATATTCGTCCGAATCGTCCGGTATTGCTCCGAAATCGGCGACTTTGGTGCAATTGCTGTAATCAGCTTTCGGCTTGGGTCTTTACTTGTTTGTGTCTTCTTTTGCTTACGAGCCAAGGGTCTCACCTCTTAACGTTGATTTTCGCGCCGCCCGCTTCAATTTCAATTCTTCGATTTGCTGGTCATCAATCGTGGCAATAACCCCTAGAATCGGCAAACCTAAGATTTTTTCAACATCTTGCTCGTTTTTTATCGTGTTATTGAAATACTCCAGCAAGAACGCAAGGCCGACCGCTGCCATTAACCCGACGACAATCGCAATCGCCACATTTAATAACGGTCTTGGTTTAATCGGCGCCGGATTTTCTGAAATATCCGCTTTCGCTAAAATACTGACATTATCGACCTTCATGATCTTCGGGATTTCCTTTTGAAACACTTCTGCCGTTTTGTTGGCAATCTGCGCTGCCACTAATTTATCCGGGTCCTGAACAGACAAGTTGACAACCTGTGAATCCTTTTCGCTGCCAACGGTAATCTTTCCTTTCAACTGTGAAGCCGTCATTTTTAAATCAAGCTCGCTCACGACGATATCTAAAATCGCCGGGCTTGTGATAATTACATTATAGGTATTAATCAATTGAAGGTTTGTTTGTACCTCACTTGGGCTATAAACACTTTGTTCATTTTTCTGTTGGTTGACGAGAATTTGTGTAGAAGCTTGGTATATCGGGGTCAATAAAAAGTAACTAACCACACCACTTACAATGGCAGCTATTAAAGTTATCGACACGATTAGAAGTAATCGTTTTTTTAAGGTCTCAAGCAGCTCTTTTAAACTAATAGTCTCTTCCATTTCGGCCTCCTAATTTTATCACTACAAAACATAGAGTATTATATCACAATTTGTCAGCTTTTACTGTAATTTGTCAAATTAAATAGCACTTACTCTATTAAACACTCTTTTGTAAGATATTTGAAGGGAAAATTAAAAAATGGTAAAAATTTCACATATTTGCCAAGGAACTGGCAAGTTAGCAAGCCGAACGAAAGACCTAAATAGAGTAGGCTCCCCGCCTCATTACTCATTTCCGAATTTTTACAAGTAAATCCTTCAAACTAAAAAAAAAGAGGTTTCTCACCTCATGAAAACAAACTCATTTCCCGATTAACCGGTGGACTGCTTGAATTTGTAATTTGGAAATATGGGCGGTCTTTTCCGAATTGGCAAAATGGGCTAGATAGGTTTCACCGAACGCTTCAATCTTGACGATTTTTCTCAGATTCACGACGTACGAGCGGTGGGTTCGATAAAAGTAGTTCGGCAGGCGTTTGGCGATATCCTGAAGGGAATCGGAGGACTCCACCTGCTCCGCTTCCAAATGGATGATCGACTTTCTTCCTTCTTTCTCGACATAAACGATATCTTCCATCGCAAGATAAACAAACGCTTGATTCGATCTTATAGCAAGTTTATTATGGGCGGAGGCCCCCTGCTTCGCTTCCAATCGCTTGTGTAATCGCAGACCAATCTTGGCCTTTTCTAAGGCAATTAGCAGCCGGACCTTCTCGATTGGTTTCACAATATAGTCCACCGCTGAGAGATTAAACGCCTCAACCGCAAACCCATCATACCCCGTCGTAAAGATTACCTGAAGCGAAGGAACCATTTCCTTACACAGCTGTGCTGCCTCAATGCCATTGATTCCCGGCATATTAATATCTACTAACACAATATCCGGCTGCTGCTTCCTGACAAGCTCCATCAGCTCTTCACCGCTAGACGCCTCCCCTGCCAGCACATATCCAGGGAATAACTGAATATAGTGGTCTAGCAGTCTTTTCGATGAAAAGTCATCATCCGCTATCATCACCTTCAGATTCTTCATGACACCACTCACTTTTACTCTCTAGTTTTGATGCCGCTGCATCCCGATTATTTTACACTAATTTCGGGACAAAATGAAGGAGCAGTACGTTGGGTTTCGAGTGGGAGCTGATACTTTCGAAAGACTGTCTGGGCGGTTAGTTTTTCCGGTTTGCCTAACAGGTAGCCCTGAATAATCGGCACATCAATATTGATGGCCGCAGCTAAATCGGCATCCTCTTCAATTCCTTCTAAGATCACGCCCATTTTGTACTGTGCATATTGAAGTAATAGTGAAATGATTTGCTGTTTTTCCGGCGACGTTGATAGTCCGATGGAAAAGTAGCGGTCCAGCTTAATGTAATCCGGGGAGAACTCAATCATTTTTTCTAATCCCGTTGCCCCTTTGCCGACATCATCAAGTGCGATCTTCATGCCGAGGTCTTTAATCAATGAGATTCTTTTCTTATATTCAGGAAGAGACCAGCAGGATTCTTCTTCTATCGTTTCATTTAATTCAATGATGACCCGCCCGCGAACGTACGGAAATTTTTTTACTAACTGATTCATGAAAAAAGGAAAGTGAGGATGGAGCAATGTTGACGGATAAAGATTGAGAAACAGCAGCCCCTCCGCTGGCTTTTTTAACGGAAACCGGCTGATCGCCTGAGCGAATGATCGCGTATCAAGCTCGTATAACGTCCCTTCCGCTCGAGCCGCAGCAAAGATCTGCTCAATATTGCCACCGCCATAGCCGCCCGGAAACCGCAGCAACGCTTCATAACCAAAAATACTCATGGCGTCTACATTCCACATTGGCTGATAAACATGTTCCATTTTTTGAAGGAGAACATCACTGATATGACCCACGCTCATAACCAACCCGCCATTTCTAAAAGAGAATTTTAACAATTATAGTAGCTTTTTATCATAAAGGATTTGTCATCCTTGTTTAAGTCGTTCAGTTTGCATGCTTGATTCTTGTTTCAAAATAGTCCCAAAACGTTTCAACCGTGACAATAATTCGGTTATGCTCGGCACTTCCTTCTAGATTGGAATCAGTGCCCTTCTTTGCATTCCCAGCTGCAGATGCAACCTTTAGCTTACCCTCTGCCGCCGGTTCTACTCCATTTTCTTCCGATGGCGCTTTATACTTAACTAGAATATCAGCTTCGATCTCTTCCACGATTTCAACCGCATCCACCACTTCTTTCTTCAGCCAGGCTTCCCCATACAGAACCATCCATATGACACCCAACGATAGCAAGACAGTAACAGCCTTTTGGATCACGATAATTCCCCTCCATCTTAACAAGGACCTTGGCAACCATAGAAATCGTGCTCATCCCTCTAATTGGCGTCGGGAATACCTAGGATATTACTACCTTAATTCCCTGTACATTCCAAATATAGCCATAAATTACTTAAGTGTCTAACCGCGGCGGGGCATAACAGACAGGCAAATGGGCCTTATAACTCAAAATAATGACAGAATACGACATGAAATGTGACATTTCGCAACATTTGCAGAAATTCGATTAGGTCGATGGTCACGGGCGGGCGGTCTTATCCACCGAGTGCGCTCTTTTTGCAGACCGTTTTGAGTACTAATTTTATTAATCTTTATATGTTGGGTGATAAAAAGCTGCTTCTCGCATCTAGGATTTAAGAGGGTCCGCACTTATCGTTTAAGGGACCAGGCTTAGTACCCGATCTGATAAATAGACGGAAAAATTCCGCTTAATGAGTAATTATTATTAAAAAAGGCTTAAATAGACGGAGAGATTCCGCTTATCGACACGAAAAACTCGAAAATGGGGGATTTTTCTTGGCATAATCGGAAAATCTCCCCTTATTTACCCAGAAATGAGCTCCAATCTGCATTTAACCGGAAAATCTTCTCTTATTTATGCCGATACGACTGTCATTTCGGCACTCCTTTTTAAAACGGATCCTTTATATCGACCGTTTGCGCTCTATTTCCTGCTGCACGGGCTTTATGAAACTCTCTTATTGACCGGACGCGCTCTTTTACAGAAAGAAAGAGCCGCCAGGAAATCTGGCGGCGGCGATTATCGTAAATGTTTGGCAACTACACTTAAAAAGGCTGGAATATCAATCGGCTTACAGATATATTCGGTAAATCCTTTCGCCAGTACCCGATTGATTTCATCTTGGATGGCATTGGCACTTACTGCAATGACTGGCGTTCGTTCGCAGGCAGGATTCGCTTTAATCCGCTCAAACACTTCACAGCCATTGAGATCAGGAAGGTTGATGTCTAAAAGGATTAAATCCGGCCGCTGCACCACGGCCAGCTCGATTCCCTCAGTGCCGGTCACAGCAGAAAGGAAGCCAATCCCTGGAATCGTGCCGAGAATCTCTTTGACTAATTGCAAGTTCGACAAATTGTCCTCAATATACAAAATCGTAAACTCGTTGTCTTGGAGCTGGACCGGCGCCTTTTTTTCAAGCTGTGGCAGGACGCTTGCTCCCGGAGCGTTCACGAGCGGCAGGCTGATGCAAAAGTCACTTCCCACCCCCATCCGGCTTTCGACAGTGACGGTGCCCCCCATTAATTGAATCAATTGGCGGACAAGCGAAAGGCCAATCCCTGTTCCTTCGATTTGCTGATGACCGCTTCGGTAAAACGGTTCAAAGATCTGTCCTTGCTCGGATAAGGGAATTCCTCCGCCGCTATCAACAATATGGACGAAAAGGAAATCATCCTTCACATCCCAGTGAATCGCCACCGTACCATTTTCCCGGTTATATTTAATCGCATTATCCAGCAGGTTCAAGAATACTTGTTGCAGCCTAAACCGATCTGCGACAACGTAGCAATCATCCGCGGCGGTTTGCTCGATTAGGATGCGGACCCCTTTATTAGCGGCTAGCAGGGAGATAAAGCGAACACATTCATCAATAACGGTACTGATGCTAATGGCCGCCGTTTCCATTTTCATCTTGCCTGCTTCGATCGCCGCTGAATCTAGGACGTCATTAATCAATGTCAATAGATGAGTGCCGCCTTTTCCGATTTGATCGACAAACTGCCGCTGCTTCGCAGTTAGCGTCTCCTCTAACTCCAGCAATTGCGAAAAGCCAAGGATCGCATTTAACGGCGTCCGGAGCTCATGACTCATCCGCGACAAAAACTCCGATTTCGCCTGATTGGCCTTGACCGCTTCTTCCTTTGTTTCGATGATGCCCCTCTCCATCGCCCGGCGATCGCTAATATCTTCAAGCGCCCAAATATGCCCCTTCAGTTCATCATCGATATAAAAGGGAAAATAGCTCCTTTTAAAGATTCGTCCTTCAAATCGGTTTACTTCATCTACTACCGGCTGTTTATTCGCTAGGATATCGTTAATAATATGCTTGTCCAGCTGATGATTTTGAAAATAGATTTGCAGCAGTTCAAAAAAATCCTTGCCAACAATCTTCTCAATCGGCATGTCTATTTGAAACAATTGGCAGCACCTGTGATTGATTGCGATGATTTTCCTGTCATCATCCATCACAACCATGCCAATCTCCAAACTATTAATCAGCGCCCCTTTTAACGCCAGCGACTCCTTGTGAATTTGCTCAGTCCGTTTTCGCTCGGTAATGTCCACACCCGAACCGATGACCTCGACGACTTTGCCCTTTTGCTTCACTGGACTTAACGTGACAAAATAATCCACCCCGTTTAGTTGGGCTTCATAAGCGCTGATTTCGCCATTCCAGGCCCTTGAATAAGCCTGCTCAATCCGATCGGCATCCTGTTTCGAATAAAATTGATGGAGATTTTTCCCCGTAACCATCTCTGAGGTAAGACCCATTTTTTCAAGTAATTGACCTTCCATCAACGTATGAATGTAATGATCTCCCTGTTTGACATACTTTAACGTCATTCCTTGCTGGCGGCGAATCGTGTTGATTAAATCGAACTCTACATCCTTTAGCCGTTGTCTGTATTTGAGGAGCAGCAGCAGCGTGGCAAACGATGCAATCAAGGCAATCAGGATCGATACGGCAGCAAAGATAGGTTGGTACGAATTTGAAGCAAACATCTAAACTCTCTCCTTTTTCCCACAGGCAGGGATTGTACATGCCAACTTCTCTCCCTTTAAACCATGAATTCCCGCATTTTACAACTTTTACTATAAAAACAGTTTAGTGAATGGTATTATATACCTATCTAATAAAAGGAGCGGCCGCAAATGACCTACTTATTAATGTTGATTGAAAGCTATCGAAATGAACTGTTTGAATTGGCCGAGCAGTATGGACCAACTTCAGCAAGAACAATTGAATGCAGTCAACAGTTAGACGAATTATTAAACTTATTAATGGCACTTGAGCAAAACCAGCAACGATTCTCGTGAAGATGAGCGCGTTAAGGTGTCAGCTAGATCAGTTTTTTGATTTCATTCATTTTTAACTTCGAGATTTTCGCCAATTGGTCATAGTCCTTAAAATGAACGATAAAGCTTTCCTTTTGCGGAATGATTTGCGAAATCTTTTCTAAATTAATGATATAGGAACGGTGTCCATGGAAAAAGGAATCATCGAGACGAGGTAGGATTCGCGCCATGGTTTCGGGCGTATCATAGATCTCCTTTTTCGTATAAACAAGGCACTTCTTCCCCGCCTTTTCGATAAAGAGGATTTCATCGAGCGGAATAAACAGGGTCGCAGTTTGGTCCCTCAACTGGAGAATTTTTTGCTGCTGCGTCGGACCGTTTCCGATTTTCTCCCGTTCAAACTCGATGATGTTCTTCGCTTTCTCCAACGCTTGCCCTAAACGCCCCTCCTCCACCGGCTTGACAAGGTAATCAACGGCAGCCATGGAAAAAGCCTCAATCGCATATTCATCATAACCGGTAATAAAGATCACTTTAAGCGACGGCAAAAAAGCAAGACACTCCTTCATCGCCTCAAGGCCATTTTTCTTTGCTAGTTTAATCGCGGTAAGCACGAGGTCCGGCTTCTTGACAATGACCTCCCAAGCGAGCTGCTCCCCATTCACACACTGTCCGATTAATTGAAACTCTGGTAAACTTGTAAGTACGCGTTTCATGATGTCTATGGATTCTTGATGATTGTCGGCTACTATCACCCTTATTGGACACATACCTGCCATTCCTTCCTTTAGACAAAAATAAACTCATGTCTATATTGTAAATGATTAATTACTACTATGAAAGCGTTGAAAATTAGCTGCTGCAGGACATAAGACATAGCGATCCATCCCCCTTCAGCCCCGATTATCGCCTTTTTGAGCCCATCATCTTGCAAAATTGTAAAATGGTGCCTACAATAGACTCAATTACCTGACAATTCACAGGAGGAACCTGGCCCATCATGTACGTATTTCATTATTATTATCTGTTTATCATCTTTATCCTTTTGGTGATTACCTTTTTACTAGGAAGATTTTTTCAAAAGAAAACGGACCAGCTGAAAACTTCTCTTCAAGCTACAACGGAGCAGCTGTCATCCTTCTTTTCCTATACATCAGATGCGATTAATATCACAACGGTGGACGGATTGCTTCTCTATATCAATCCCGCCTTTGAACAAATGTATGGCTGGACGAAAATGGAGTTACTCGGGAAACCACTGCCGATTATCCCCGCCGAATTGCACGAAGAGGAACTGCGGATGAGGGATACCTTGCTTTCCGGCAAATCGATTAACCACTGGGAAGCTTCCTTTTTACGAAAAGACGGCTCTCTCCTTGATGTCGAGGTCTCGGTTTCGCCCTTAAGGGATGCCGCCGGTACGGTTAACGGCTTCGCTGCGATTACACGCGACATCTCTGAAAAAATGCAATATGAGCAAAAGTTAAGGGAACTCGCCTTCTATGATCCGTTAACAGGTGCCGACAATCGCCGCTCTTTCTATTTGCGCTTAGCGGCAACAATCGAGACGGCAAAGGACGATAACCTGCGCTTCGCCTTGCTCTATCTCGACTGTGATCGCTTTAAATCAGTCAACGATACGATGGGCCACGATGTTGGCGATGAGCTCCTCCAGCAATTTGTCGGCCGGATTCAAGGCCTGCTGCCTCAGACCGCTTCTTTGTTTCGCCTTGGCGGTGATGAATTCGCGATTATCTATGCAGAGCCGTCTTCTGATGAGGAGATTGCGAGTTTAGCGGATCGGTTATTGGCCGAGCTGCGTGTGAACTGGTCGATTCAAGACCATTCGTTTGCAACCACCTGTTCAATTGGAATCAGCCTCTACCCGGACGATGGCACCTCGCAATCGGCTTTAATAACAGCCGCCGACCACGCCCTATATGAGGCGAAAGCCGCGGGGCGGGATGTTTATCGGTTTTATTCCGATGGGGTTCGGGGAGCAGTGGTGGCTGCGGACGAGCTTAGGGTTGTGGGCGGTGACGGCGATTCGGCTCGTTAAGTGCATTATTTTTACCATACAACTGCTTGATTGCAGTTGTATTTTTTGTTTTGGGGAAGGGAATGGGATTTTGTTGAATGGGACTGATATTTTGTTGAATGTCGCCTGGATTTTGTTGAATGGCACCGGGTTTTTGTTGAATGTTACCTGAATTTTGTTGAATGGCACCGGGTTTTTGTTGAATGTGACCGGTATTTTGGTGAAAGTCGCCGGTAACTTGCAGAAAGTGACCGGTATTTTGGCAAAAGTCGCCGGTAACTTCTAAAACACGGTCGATATTCTCGAAAAGTGGTCGATTCTACTTGCTAAGGGCAAACTATCAATCGGTAATTACCCACTCTCTAGGTTTTATTAGCGAATTTTTCGAGGTTATTAGCGAATTCCCATCATTTATTAGCGAATTTGAAGTTTTATTAGCGAATCGAAGTGGTAGACCCAAAATCTTCATTTTGAAGAAGCAAGATGCTGCTGTTTTTGCCACAAACTAAGTTTACTAGAGAAAAAGCTAAGCAAATTTTCCAGAAATAGATGTAAATTCACAGCCAAAAATGGTATCTTTTTTTAAAGAGATGTGAGGGGTGTTTCAATGGAGATTAACTACCATTTAACCGAAGATGATTATTTAAACTTCAATTTATATCACGTTAAAAATTCTCAAGCCGCTATGCGGACACTGAATATTCAGCGGATCTTAATGCCGATTTTCTTTATTGCGGCGGCCTATCTGTTTTCCACTATCGATGATGTCCCATTTTTGTGGATGTTAGTACCTTTTATTATTGTTAGTATTCTCTGGTTTATCTTTTACCCGAAGTATTTCTACAGACATGTTGCCCGGGGGACGAGGAAGATGATTAAGGAAGGGAAAAATGAGGGATTGTTGGGCGATCACACGATGCGGCTGTCCGAGGAAGGCATCGTCGATTCCAATTCTACCGGTGAAACAAAAGTAAACTGGTCCGGTATCTACGAGTTCAAGGAAAGCAGTGACACCTTCTATCTGTATAACAGTGCCGTCAGTGCCTATATCCTGCCAAAACGGGAGTTGGCGAATGTTGCCGAGGTAAGGGATTACCTCTTGGGGAAAATAAAAACAAATTGACATGTGCAGCAGCAAACGAAACGGTTGGGTTGGTGTCAGGCACCCGGGCGGTAAAGCAAAATAACAATTACCTAGGCCAGTCCCCAAAGTGCGGGGGCTGGCTTTTTTTAATAGTTGAGGGGGATTATGACAAGTATTTTCACCGCTTACAAAATATCCCTACAAAAAAATATCCGGCACAATGGCCGGATACGCAATAAAAATATATTTTAAAGGGGTTTGCGAGAAGAAGATGCAGTGACTTCTTTCCACGCTCTTATTATAACTGGCAAAAATGAAGAAACTATGAACAAACCATGAAAAGTTTCTTATTTTTCTTTTCGAAGCTGCTTCCGGTAGTAGGCTTACTCCCCCGACTTCTCCTGCATCACTTTAATCAACGCATCCAGCTTCTCATTTCTCGCTTGATCTAATTGTGTCTTTTCATTCATGAACCTGATTGCACGGACGGTAAAATAAATACCAAACGCAATAATGAACAAATACAGTATGATTGGAACAAGTGCAAACAACCCGAATAAACTGCCCATCTCAGTCGACATGAAAATCCTCCCTGAATGTAAACTTATACCAATAGTATACAGAGTGCTTGATCGTTATCCAAGTTTTTTTGTCGAGCGTGGCGAGAGATGCCCGCATATAGGGTCGGAATAATCTTGAAACGGGGTTTTCGGGGGCCAATAAAGGCTATTGACGACCGGTACGCTGTTGAAATCGGGATAACGGGCTCCAATAACGGCTATTGGTGACCGGTACGATCTCGAATTCGGGATAACGGGCTCCAATGAGGGTTATTGGCGACCGAAACGCTCTCGAATTCCGGATAACGGGCTCCAACGAGGGTTATTGGCGACCGAAACGCCCTCGAATTCCGGATAACGGGCTCCAATGAGGGCTGTTGGCGACCGGTACGCTCTCGATTTCCGGATAACGGGCTCCAATGAGGGTTATTGGCGACCGAAACGCTCTCGAATTCCGGATAACGGGCTCCAACAAGGGCTGTCAGCCAAAAAAGGCCGCCGGGGTCTCCTCCGGCAGCCTTATGTATTGTATATATAATTAGCCTATTACTAGACTCTTCAAATCCGCTTTTAAATCTTCCATTAATTTTTCTACCGTTAGTTCTTGCTCATTCAAGCCCTTGTCATATGCCTTTTTCACGATTGTTGAAAAATCTATGACATTCGAGCTGCTATCCTTTTCAGGTTTCCGTTCCAATTCCCAATGTCCTCCTTCCAGTTATATAGTTAAATATTCTACTAGATTCGGATTCGATTGTAAATACATTTCCAGTTGAATATTGTGGAAATTGTGTGAATTTTGTCGAACAGCTTCGTTTTGGTGTCAGGCACCATGTCATGCCCCACACCAGAAAAGCAAAACAACAATTACCTAAGCCAGCCCCCAAAGTACGGGGACTGGCTTTTTTTTGCTGATTTAGCTGGTGGTGGCGGGTAAATTCTAAAAAGTGACGAGTAAATTCAAAAAAAGCCGAGAGTAAACTTCCCGCTCCCCCTTCCTTTTTCCTCCTATTCCCAGAGGCGACGTAACGCACCAATCGCCAGCATTCGACACCCCCGCGAAAAGTTTCCACATCTTTTTTCTATCTATTTAGCCATTTTTTTGTTACTCTATATCATGAGTTCGAAAAAATTGTAAAATTTTTGGAGGTTTGATCGAATGAGATCTCAAAAAAGGAAAAAGAAAAAATGGTTAAAGGTGACTAGTATTATTCTTCTTGTCCTGATCATCGGGGCAGGGGCATATGCCTATACAGTATATAATTCGTTTAAAAATGCAGCCAATACGATGCATGAGCAGGTTGACCGCCAATCAGGCAAGCGGGATACCGCGGTTTCTTTTAAGAATAAGGATCCATTTACCGTGTTAATGCTTGGTGTCGATGAACGACAAGGCGATAAGGGCCGTTCCGATACGATGATAGTCTTAGCCGTTAATCCGAACAATAAATCAGTGAAAATGCTGAGCATTCCGCGTGACACACGCACCCAAATCGTCGGAAAAGGCACAGAGGATAAGATTAACCATGCCTATGCGTTTGGCGGTGTGCCAATGGCCATGGATACGGTTGAAAACTTCCTTGATATCCCGATTGACTATTATATGAAGGTGAATATGGAAGGCTTTAAGGATATCGTTGATGCTGTCGGTGGAATCAAGGTTCAAAATAATTTAGATTTTACCCAAGATAAAATCCACTTTGCCAAGGGTGATTTAAAGCTAAACGGTACAGAGGCGTTAGCCTATACGAGAATGAGAAAACAAGACCCTAATGGTGACTTCGGCCGCCAAGGCAGACAGCGTCAAATCATTCAAGGTGTTATTAAAGAGGGCGCTAGCGTATCAAGCCTTGCGAACTACTCAGACATCTTTGCTGCTCTTGGAAAAAATGTAAAAACAAACATTGCTTTCGATGATTTAATGGACCTTCAAAAGAATTACAAGGCTGCCGGTTCAAATATTCAACAAATGGAAATCAAAGAAACAGGGACAAAGATTAATAAAATTTATTATGGAATCGTATCTGCCGAAGAAAAGCAGAGAGTTCAAAGCGAATTGAAGACACAGCTGGAATTAAAATAAAAAAAAGTGTGCGCAATTTGATGCGAAAATAAGAAAAACACGCCAGTTCAGGCGCGAAAAATGACCCCGGCAGCGAAAACCGGGGTCATTTTTTCTAGGTTGTTTTCGTTGCTGTTAAAAATAGCTTAAATAAACGGAGAGATTCCGGCTAATTCGTAATTATGATTAAAAAAGGCTTAAATAGGCGGAGAAATTCCGCCTATTTAATAAAAAAACTCGAAAAAGAGGGATTTTGCTTGGCATAATCGGAAAATCTACCCTTATTTACCTCGAAATGAGCTCCATTCTTCATTTAACCGGAAAATCTCCGCTTATTATACTTTTGCTGGTTACTCGATTAGGAACAAGACCATTCTACTTAAAAGGGAGTGTGTTTTATCTCAAGAATCCAGGATGCATTACGGTGAACTAGCCTTTTTTATTAATGATATACGGTTAGCCCTGCACCCGCGGGTAACCCGCTCCAATTAACGATTAAAAATCCCCAAGCGCTTGCCCTTAGACTTTCCCTCCGCGAGGTCGGTTTCTGCCGTCCTCAGTTTGCCGCTTCGTTTTTCCATTACCTTTAAATTAAACTGTTTCTTTTCTTCCTTAGACATCTTGTTGAATTCTTTTACGAATTGTTCATACTGCGGGACTACTTCTGCAACAGGTCCGTACGCTCGTACTTCCCCAGCTTCCAGCCATAGCGCTTTTTGGCAGAATTCTTTTATCTGGCCAATTGAGTGACTGATAAAGAAAATTGTTTTTCCTTTTTCTTTAAAGCTGTTCATTTTGTCTAAACATTTTTGCGCAAAAATCTTATCGCCTACGGAAAGTGCTTCATCAATAATCAAGATATCTGGATTGATATTTACCGAAATCGCAAAGCCCAGTCTTGATTTCATCCCGCTCGAGTATTTTTTGACGGGCTGATCAATAAACTCGCCTATTTCAGCAAATTCAATGATTTCAGGCATCAGATCCTGAATCTCCTGCTTTTTAAAGCCGAGCATCAGGCATTTTAGCTCAATATTCTCTCTGCCTGATAGTTGATTATTTAGGCCAGCGCCGATGGAAATCAGGGCGGCGTCACCATTAATGTCAATCGTACCGGAACTTGGGGGAATGATTCCAGAGATGATATTCGATATCGTCGATTTACCTGCTCCATTTACCCCGATAATCCCAATAATGTCTCCATGTTCCGCCTGAAAACTAATATTTTGTAAGGCATAAAAGTCTTTCCCGTAACCATTTGGCAACACCAAATCCAATAATTTATCGGTCGTTTTTTTATACATTTTATATCTTTTTGTGACGTTTTTTAAAACAACTGAAGTGCTCATAGGTTCTCCTTGCTTAAGGTATGATCATTGGTTTGTCCTATAAATTTACCATATATAACAAACAATGTTAACCTTGTCGTCCTTCTGATTCTAAACATTTGTAGAAGGATTCCATTGCAGCAGCATTATATTGATTGTAATCAAACTTTTTAAAACGAGGCTTCTTATCACTTGCCATCAAGTTGAGGCCTTCTTCAAGACCACTGATACTATTCTCAACAAGCAGCCCATAAACTCCATCTTCTAAGACCGTTCGATTCGCTACAATATCCGTTGCGATAATATCCATCTCGAGCGTCATCGCCTCTAACAATACCATCGGCTGTCCCTCGTAATGTGACGAAAGCACAAAGCAATCACACTTTTTAAGAAATGAAAATGGATTCTCAATTTGTCCTAAAAGATAAACAGCATCATGCAAATCCAATTTTTCGATTAATGCCTGTAACTCTTCTTTCAAGGGGCCGTGCCCTAAAATATACAGCTTACTGTTAGTTTGTTTTTGGTGGAATCCGGCAAAGGCTTTAATTAAATTGTCTTGGCCTTTTTCCGGGGATAATCTTCCCATCGTAACAAAATTCACATCGTTTTTAGCAGGATATGGAATAAATTTATGATCGATCTCCATTCCAAGTTTCAAATCATGTTCTGCTCCGGTAGAAACCTGGCTCTCGTTTACCGATGCCGGTTCACTTGCCGTTTCCATTTCTTCCAATCTGCTATTTTCCATTTTTTTGATCAATTCTTTTTTCCTATTATTGTATTTGTATCTAAGTAAGTTTCTTATCAAATTGATTTTATGCTTATTAACTTCACTTGTATTCCCGTCAATCGTACACTTTCGATAAACTCGTAACGCCGAATGATCAATCCATCCGATTACCGTATCATGGATCGATATTCTAAAGTATATCCCATGGAAGGTTTCTGCTTCTTGATCGATATCCACGATCATGTCTTTAAACGCCCTACTTGAAGAAACCTTTTGACAATCAGGAACCTCATAGGGCGCCGACCAAATATCATTACCTCTTGGCTGTCCAAGCTTCGCAATTTTATCGACATTCTGTTTGGATAAAATGGTATCCGGTAATAGCTCTACTGCTTCGCTGCTGATCCACCCGATTATTCGGTTGTTGTGGCTAAATTTATAATACGTATTTTGCCCATCAGATGCCTTTCTTGAGATGATAATTTCCGCATCTTTGAACTCTTGTGCCAATGGAAACTGATTTGCCTTACCATTACCGGGAGGCATGTTCCAAACAACCTGTTCTTTGTTACCTTGTAGTAATGCTATTGCTTTAAAATTTTCAGTTGCCATCAATGGGTCATTTTTCTCATCGATCGCAGCTTCTGTCGGATGATCGTTTTGAAGAATTTTCTCTGGATTTATCGAATTTAGAATATAATCGAACTTTTCAAAAGGCGCGTATTCTAATAAGTTTTTTCTATTTAACTCCATCGTTCCTTTCGAAACACTTACCAGTTTATCAAAGCGATGATAAACCGAAAATAGTCCCCTCAGATTGATTTTATGAGGTCTTTTTCCATCAATGATTTTCTCACTCTCTGAGAGCAAATCATTATGCATATAACAAATTTTCGTTTTTGCATCGGCCACAATCAAGTATTTAGCCCAGAAAAGGCTATAGCCGCTGAAATCAATCACATAATCAAATTTGCTATTGCCGAATAATCGCGCATGGTCTCTTGCATAGGCCTTTTCTGGAAAAAGGAGTTTTCCTAACCAGCCTCTTTCGCCCCGATTATGAATAAACCTATCCCGATATATTTCTAACAGTTTATAAACAGGGTAGCCAGGCTTAAAGAGGAACCGCACGTTTTTGTTTATCTTCTCTAAATTATTCAAGACCTCTTCTGAGTTTGGTGTCCCAGTAAAACAACTGACATCGTATTGATCAAAATCAATGTTATTCATCAGATTGATAAAAGAAGAGGTAATCCCATTATTTCGCAATCCGCCTGGATAGATTAATAACTTTTTCTTTTGGATATCGAGCTTATTGACTAGGTTGAGATCTTTCGTACCTTTGTCGAAAAGGAAGCGGACCACTCTTTCCGTGACATTGCCATCGTCATATCTTGTAAATTGATCTTGCATTTTCTTATAGTTATCAAGAAAGTTCACTTTATGGGTTTCAATATTCTTGATTGCTGCTGCTAATTCTTTAGAATTATAAACAATCGGGCCAGGCAGCTCATCGTTCTGAATATATTGACCCCTTTCCTCCCCATAAACATCGATGTCCCATGTATAAAAAACAATCGGCTTATTTGTCACGAGAAAATCAAAGAAAATACTTGAATAATCTGTAATTAATAAATCAATTGCTGCTAACAATTCGTTTGGATCGACAAAATCAGGGACTAATCGATCGTTAAGCTCGGGATACTTTGCTGCTTCTTTATAAAGGTATGGATGGACCTTAATCAAAATACTATAACGGTCCCCTACCTCTTTCTCAACATAGTTTATATCGGCAATGATTTGCAGGACATCATTTTTAACTTTTGTCGTATTCGTCCCTTTCCATGTCGGTGCATAAAGAATCGTTTTCTTATCATCATCTATCCGTAAACCTAATTTCCTTAAGTACCCTTTATACCCTTCTGGATCCGTATTAAGGGTTAAATCAATCCTCGGATATCCCTCTTCAATAATCGTTCCTTTATATAAACCATCGAGTTTATAGCTGTCCGTGAAAATTTTCGTGGTATGAGTGTTGGGGCTCAACATATAATTGGTACTTAAAAAGTTCCTTACTACGTTTTGGGAGTGAGCTGGGTTACCTGGAATATCAAATCCCATACTTTTAAGTGGTGTGCCATGCCAGGTATTGATATACACTTGATCCTTCTTCGGAATAAAAAAGGATTGAAAGGTTGAATTATTTATCAAGTACTCACTGGTTGCAAGATACTTTAAATACGTCCTTGAATTTCGTTTTACAAATTTCACATTATGATAGTCCTGATATTTGGCCATCACACTTGCCACTGCATCGAAATCGGCTACTGACCAAATATGCTGATAATCTTTGAAATCTGGGTTTTCTAACATATATGTAAACATCGCATAGGGATTATCGGTTATACTATTCCCATCCCGGCTTTCGTACAAAATGGTGTTTTTTTCAACCTTTAATTGATCATAGTATTTTGCATACAGATTGACCCGATTATGACTTTTCTTAAAGAAATAATTTAACATCGGTGCGACTATGAAATTGATCTTTCTCTTGATGATCTTCTTATTCACTTCGGTAAACATCCCCCTATTGCATTCAGAGATTTCTTCTCTATATGTATTCGTATTACTATTATTCCTATTTATTTTTATAATAAAACCAAATAGGATAATCTACGCAGTAAAAATCCTTCCTAATAAAATAGGAAGGATTTATTTAGTTATCCGATTTAAGATTTATTTCGCGGACATTACTAATTCCTTTTTGATTTTAGTAGTAGAAATACCGATGGTCCTTGGTAAGTATACTACTTCGCAATAGTCCTTTAGGAAGTCAAACTTCCCTTTCCAATCATCACCCATAACGAAAATATCGACATCATGTTTTTTAACATCGTCAATCTTCTGCTTCCAATTATCCTCTGGAATGACTTCATCCACATACCGGATTGCTTCAAGTATCATTTTCCTTTTCTCATAACTATGATACGAGGTTTTATTTTTTATTGCATTAAATGAATCCGTTGAAATCGCTACAATTAAATAATCTCCCATATCTTTCGCACGTTTTAACAAATTGATATGGCCCCAATGAAGCAAATCAAATGTTCCGTACGTAATTACTTTTTTCACTCTTTCTACCTCCTAGCCTGTACATTTTTTTCTCCGCGCGCTATTTTTTATATAAAAAAATCATATTTACAGTTAATTTACATTCCATTTACAACAAATTTAATTATAGCATACATAAATTTAACAAACTACTGGAAATTTCGACTTTAATCTTACAAATAGTCTACAAATCGTTTACCAAATTTGACATGGAGAGCTGAACCTATTACTAACAGGAACAGAACTAAGACCCAAAAATAGATGGTGTATTGGATATTTTCAAGAAAGTACCAATTGGTTCCTAACAAGGAGGAACGATATCCTTCTACAATATAGTAGATAGGGTTTGCCATTAACAGTTTCCCAATCGAAATCGGCAATTTATCTGGTGTCCAGAGAATCGGGGTTAGGTACAGCAGCACCCTGACAGCCGCTTGGACAATCATTTGGACATCTCGAATAATCGTTGCCAGTGTCGATGTGACCAAGGAAATCCCAATCAATAACGCAAAATTGGCAAACATCATATAAGGAAGCTGTAGGATATAAAGGCTTGGGAAATATCCGTAAAAGGATAAAATCACCATTGAGATAAACATCAAAATGATATGCTGATAGAACAATGAGGTGATCACGTAAGAGGGAATGACACTCATTGGAAAGTTCATTTTTGAAATAATATTAATTCTTGTATAGATGGATTTAGACCCTTGTAACAGAGACTGCGATATGAAAAACCAAACGGTAATTCCAGAAAGCATCCACGGAAGATAGGCAATTCCATCAACATGCTGCCCTCCCCTAATCCCATAGCCAAACACAAACCAGTAAATACCGATTAGAATTAAAGGATTTAATACTTCCCAAAGCATCCCTAAATAATGGTTATTATTATTGCTCTTCAGCTCAAAAAGTGATAGTCGAATAATTAAATAAAAATGATTAATATGGTCTTTTACTATTTGGAATAATGATTTCATTGTACTGCCCTTTCTGAAAATACGCGTTTTACTACTTGCTCTGTTGAAACACCCTGCTCTATACCGCAGAAATTCTCATGAAATCTCGTGATGGCATCCGTTGGTTCAAAGCCATCTCGTTCTAATCGTTTCACTTCTGCAATTAGCTCCTCGGTTGTTTTTACTAACGGTCCGGGGTGATCCTTTTCTAAATCAAAATAAAAACCTCTTAACGTATCCCGATAGGTATCAAGATCATACGTATAAAAGATAATCGGACGTTTCAGGCATAAATAATCGAAAAAGACGGATGAATAATCAGTGACAAGGATATCACTAATTAAATATAAATCCCGATTGTCATCATAATCGGAGCAATCAAAGACAAAGCCTTGATAGGGCTGAATATTAATCCGATTAGCGATCAGATAATGAACGCGTAAGATAATCACATACTCCTCACTTAGGGTCCGCTTGAGTTCTGCCAAGTCTAACTGCAAGGTAAATTTATATTTCCCACTATCATCAAATTCATCATCTCGCCATGTAGGGGCATATAAAATTACCTTCTTATTGTTGGGAATTCCTAACGTATCCTTGATTCGCTTGATCGTATCGTCGTTATTATGAGTAATAAGTCGATCATTCCTTGGGTAACCTGTTTCCAAAATTGTTTTCTCATACTGAAATGCCCGTTTAAAAATTGCGGTCGAATACGGATTAGGAGAGATTAAAAAATCCCAGCGGCGTGATTCTTGAAGAAATTCCTCTTTGTATTCGATTGTTGTCGTCCCGGCCATATGAACTTCCTTTATATCTGCTGCTAATTTCTTCAGCGGAGTTCCATGCCAGGTTTGCACATAGGTCGTATGGTTTGGTTTCTTAAGCCATAATGGCATCCTGCTATTCGTGATCCAGTATTCCGCCCGTGGTAATAGCCATAGCCATTTAAGCGAAAACCGATTTACATAGGGAATATTTAATTGCTGGAAAATTCGAGAGTGTTTCCTATCTACGCTCCAGATCATTTCATAGTCATAATCGTGATGCTTTACATATTCATAGATGGCCCTGGGATTACAGCTGAATTGACGCCCAAGAAAGCTTTCAAAAATCAATAGCTTCTTTCTAACAGGCAGCAAACCTACTACGATAAATATCCATTTATAGATCTGCTTCATCACGGATGCAGGTTTGAGGAATTCTTTCAGATGTTTGCTCACATTACTCCCCTTACTTTTTTAAAAAGTAGATCCTTTACTATTAGAATTTATTTCATTGAACTTCGAGAATTGCCCAGCGCAAGCGTGCTTGCGCTTTTTCTTACTTCATTCGCTCTACAATATAATGAGCCAAATTTTCCGCTGAATGTCCAACTGAATATCGATTCCATTTATCGGAAAAGTCTTTGATAGCCTGCACATCAAAACGGTCTGCTACGATTTCTTCAATCAGTTCGTTGGTATTGTAGACAATCGGCCCAGGCACGAGTTGTTGATAATCCTTAACCAAGCCCCTTTGTTCACGATATTCAGCCAAGTCATAGGGATAAAAAATGATTGGCTTATGTAACAGAGAAAACTCAAAGGGTAGGGAAGAATAATCGGTTATTAAGTAATCCGTCACCACTAGCAATTCATTGATCCGTTTATATTCAGAAAAGTCGCAAACAAAATCTGGAAATAATTCCTGATAATTTGTTTTAGTCTTTACAGCAGGGTGAAGTTTTATTAACAAGAAATAGTTACTGTCTAATTTCTGTTGCATCTGTTTAATATCAAGGTGAATGTCACTGTTTTCCAATTGCCCGTCGCGATATGTTGGCGCATACAAAATCAACTTTTTACCCGCTAACAGCGGATAATTTTCATAGAAACTTGTTATCACTGCATCTCTTGACTTTTTTTCATAAAAAAAGTCCGTTCTTGGAAACCCTGTTGGCAGCATTCTTTGCGAGGGAACATTGAAAGCCTCGCTAAAAATACGCCCCATTTCATCCGAACCGACAACAATTGTATGAAATTGATCATATACTTGTTGGAATCTTCGTTTGGCCGAATCACTTCGATAGCGAATCGACTGATCTTGCAGGCCAAAGGTTTTTAAGGCGCCTGCTGCATGCCAGACTTGAATACATTCGACATTTTTCTTAAAGGTTACCGCGGCTAAAAAGCCAAAATAATTATCAATGATTATACATCGCGATGTTGCTAGATGGTAGAGCGAAATCAACCAATCGATGATATTTTTAGTTTCAAAAGGGATTACCTTCACATCACTAAGTTCATTTATTAATTCCGTTGATAGTGAAGATTTGCATAAAAACGTAATTTTCAAATCGGGGCTCTGTTTTCTAAGTTCACGATATAGAAAAGCAGCATTTTCCTCAAAAGAGATCACAAACGTAACCTTCTTCTGTTGCGGGAATACCTTAAACAGAGCGAATATTAACCTAAACACTAGCAAATAACACGAAATAACCACATCTCTAAACATCAACAGCAACAACTACTTCCAATGGGACATGGGGAAAGAAACCGTGTCCCAGTTTTGTTTGTTACGTTTATATTATACCAAATATGTAGAATAATGGAACATAGCGACAGGAACCTTGTCCCTTATTCGCTATTTATGTTAATATTATACCAAATATGTCGAATAATAAAAGAAGTTGTCAATTGGGATTATTTTAATTTAAGGGGATTTAACATGCTCAACTTTAAGGAAGTATTGGGTTACCATTTCGTGGATAATACGATGGATGAACTTGTCAGTGAAGTCCATTCAAGAATCGCTGTTTCCGAAAAGACCTTTATCGTAACAGCCAATCCAGAAATCATTACCTACGCCCAATCAAATCCTTTCTACGATGAAATTATCAAAAATTCTGATTATATTACCCCTGACGGCATTGGGATTGTGATTGCTTCGAAAATGTTAGGCAGACCGCTCCGAGAACGGCTTGCCGGCTTTGATCTGATGTCTAATCTGTTGGAATTATCCAATAAGGAACATTATCGGATTTATTTGTTAGGTACCAAACCCGATATTATTGATTTAAGTGCAAGCAATATCAAAAAGGCCTTTCCTAACATCGAAATCGTCGGCTTTCACCACGGTTACTTTCAAAGTGATGAAAAAATAATCAAAGAAATTCAAGAGAAACAACCTGATCTTGTCTTTGTCGGGCTCGGATTTCCGAAACAAGAAAAGTGGATTTCCGACAACCTCCCACACTTTGCTAAAGGGGTGTTCATCGGCGTTGGCGGCTGCCTCAATATTTGGGCCGGAGTCAGCAAACGCGCTCCGAAGCTCATGGTGAATTTAAACCTCGAATGGCTCTACCGCCTGGTTAAAGAACCTTCCCGCTCGAAAAGAATGTTAGCGATTCCACTCTTCCTATCACGCGTCTTTCGCCAGTAGGGATATGGTGTCTGTCCCCAGAAAAAACCTCTTCTCAAATTTCGAGAAGGGTTCCGTTTCCGGGGGCTTTATTTTTAAAAGACACAAGAATTGACGTATGAATTGGCATACGTCTTTTTCTTTATTTATCAAGGTTTCTACGAAATACTAGAAACTTTGACATTGCAATTGACATCATTATTATGATGGACAATATGTATTGTACAATTAAAAAGAGGGTCTAAACTTCTGTCATTTGCAGTACCGTTTTGAGTACCAATTTTATTGATCTTTATTAGCTGGTCGATAAAAAGGTGCTGATTCCTGCATCTAGGATTAAGAGGGTCCGCCCTTATCGGTTGGGGGATCAGCTTAAGCACTCGAGATGATAAATAGACGGAAAAATTTCGCTTAATTAGTAATTACTAATAAAAAAGGCTTAAATAGGCGGAGAGATTCCGCCTATTTACTCGAAAATCGTGAAAATAGGCGGTTTTGCTTTGCATAATCGGAAAACCTCCGCTTATTTACCCCGAAACGAGCTCTAATCTGCATCTACCCGGAAAATCTCCGCTTATTTTACTTTTGCTGGTTACTTGATTAAGGACAAGACATAGTTTATTGTATTCCTAATAAAGAAACTCGCCAATTACTATGGCGGGTTTTACTTTTTTATATACCAATAACGATGCCAATACGACTGTCATTTCGGCACGTATTTTAAGAAAAAAACCTCTTCTCAAAAAATTGAGAAGAGGTTTTTTTGATTTGCTTTTATTGAATCCATGCTCCGTCAGTGCCGATTTTGTACTTTCCAATTGTAGTGTTTGCTGCCATATGGCCATCTGTGTATAGGAAGTACCATTTCTTGCTGACTAGGATCCAACCGGTTTGCATCGCGCCGTCAGTATTTAGGAAATACCATTTGCCGCTGACTTTTACCCAGCCGGATTGCATAGCGCCGTCAGTATTTAGGAAATACCACTTGCCGCTGACTTTCACCCAGCCAGTTTTCATCGCGCCGTCAGTATTTAAGAAATACCATTTGCCGCTGACTTTGGCCCAACCAGTTTGCATCGCGCCGCTTGCTGATAGATAGTACCATTTATTAGCTGATTTGACCCAGCCCGTTTTCATCGTACCATCTGCATTTAAGAAATACCATTTGTTGTCTACTTTGGCCCAGCCAGTTTGCATTGCACCGCTCTTAGCAAAATAATACCAAGAACCGTTAATTTTTTCCCAACCGGTTACCATTGTATATTCTTCTTCGTCAATGAAGTATTTCTTACCGCCTACTTCAAGCCATCCAGTTACTAACTCGCCAGTTGTTGGACTAATATAAATCCAAAGGTCTTTGTCTATTTCGAACCAGCCTGTTTCTGCTTTAATAACTGTTACTTCAAGACCTTTACTTACATTTCCTGCAGCATCAGTAGCAGTGATGACTAATTTCGTTCCTACTGCTTGTGCTGGAATATCAATATCAAAATATCCATTTTTATCAGCTTTACCTGAACCAATCAGGATACCATTCACTTTTACTTCGACAGTTGAACCTTTCTCAGCAGTACCCATTACAAAGGTATCAAATTGTGTTACATCGAAGACTGATTTTGGTGCTGCCGGTGGTGTTACATCTTTGACGATTACTTCAGTTGCCGCACTTTCATTACCTGCTGCATCTGTAGCTGTAACAGAGATTTTCTTGCCTGCTGCAACTTTTGCAATCGTAATCGCAAATTTG
>NZ_BCVP01000039.1 GCF_001591805.1 Neobacillus novalis NBRC 102450
CGTTTTGATCCAATACCGATTGGGTCGATGGCTAGATACTCTTCCTTTTTATGTACATAAATAAATCGGACATCATAGTCACTATCTTTTGATGGGAACTGCCAAGCTCTGCTCCCTGATTCACAAGCAAAAAGAATTTTAACGTGAAAGTCTTCTTCAATTTTTTTCAATGATGTTAAAATAATATCTCTCAATTAATACCCCACCTTTTACCTTAAGTAAATTCCTTCACAGCCTCTTTTTAGAAAGGAAGTTCATCATCTGTAATCATTGGTACTGGCTTCGAAATTTCGATTTTTTCTTCGTCACCACAAATTTCACCACATTTTTCACAGCTGATAAAAGTATCATTTAAATGATACCCTACATACCCGTGGGTGCATTCTTGAATGGCCCAGATTGTTTCCCAATCTACTTCAAACTTGTAATCACATTTAGAACAGTAAAATTCGGCACTTCCGAACTCTTTTTTTTGCTTCTGTTTGGATTTATTCCTCTTTTTCCCCATATGTACTACTCCTTCAGACTGGATTAAGCTTATCCCATCACAGTTTTATTATATTAATATTAGAAGTTGTCCTCAATAAAATTTCCATGATTAGAAAATGTATTCACCTGTCCATGTTGTGATGAACCAGTCAATCTGAATCTAACAATAGAGGAAGGAAGACCCTTTTACTTTAAGCATTTGGACGGCAAGCAATGTCCAAATTTCCACCATGCTAGCAATGGATTCAAATCTTTTAAAATTTCCACTTGACTTCCATTTCCTAAAAGGAGATTCTTGTAAAAAAGGGGAATTTTCGAGGTGACTAAATTTTGAGAGAAGCACTACATGTGATTGATAATGAAATTACTAGTCTCCCAGAGTCAGCAACTAGAGAAGAAATAGATAACCTTAAGAAGTTGGCGGAGAAAGGTCTTTTTCAATGCCCTTACTGTAAAGTAAAAATTAATTGTCAAGTATGGTGAAGAAAGAGGACAATATTTTTCCCATCAACACTCGGAAGCCTGTGAAGTGTCCAAGAAGATTGATCAGGCAGAAAAAAGGTATAGAAAACAGCTTGTTAGAGAAACAACGAATCATCATGCAATGCTTGCAATACTCCATGATGAACTGGCTAACCAGGCAAAAATGAATTCAATGATTCAGCTTGATTATGGCTATAAAGTAAAACCGGAGCTAAAAGAGTACCCGGATATTTGGATGAAGATTGGTGAAAAAGAGTATGGGCTGTCTATCGTGACGAGTGTTACATCTTCCATGGATAGCAAACTAGCAAATCAAATCACCAAAAGACAGCAATATTTCCTTGAGCACGGGATGGAACCGATTTGGTTTATCGAAAAAGAAGAACAATCAATTGAAATGAGTAAAAATGCCTTAGTACTGTGGGATACAGAATTATCGATTTCTGCTAAAACCGAAGAAGATAAGAATTGGGATGCCATGCTTACAGAACTGGTCAAGGATCAGCACTTTTTTTCGTATTACAATTACCCTGTTTCAATGGATCCACCAACGGTAGATGTAAGAAGTATGTATTACATTTATTCCAATGAGGACAGGACTGTTGTGAAGGTCATGCGCTTCTTAAAGGATCGGGTGGTAAAACCATACCGCGCCTTTCTATTAAATGAAGGCTATGAGATTCCTTTTGCTGATGCTTTAGTGGTGAAAAAAGAAATCTTGTTGAGCCAGCCAAAGGTGGAAGAGGAAAATCGGAAGGAATTTATCAAGAAATTTCAGCTGCTTCGTTTCCAATTTCAAGAGCAGCAAAGAATTCTAGAAGAGCAAAAACAAGTAGAGGCAATGCAAAGAGAGCAATTAATGCAGGAAAAGATAGAACAGGAGCAGGAACGGAAAAAGCAGTTATTGCAGCAAATGCTAGAACAAAAGAACCAAACCAGCAATCAGGCAGCCAGAAATATAAGCTACGGTGAACTCAAAATACTTTTGCGGGAGAGAATCCATTTGACCCAGAAGGAGCAGATGGAATTATGGACACGGTTTATGCCACAGCTTGGTTTGGGTAATTCAAGCAGGGTATGGGAATTAGTTGTTGAAAATAATTGTCAGTCTTTTAATGATTTAAGGATTATTTTACAAAACGTAATTCGAAAGTAAACTAAGCGGGGAGGGTTCTCATGGCTTTTTAATGAGATTAGTCTGACCACCAGAAACCGTCCCCTTGGGTTCCTCCATAGAATCTTCCGTTTTCCTCCAATTTTTTTGTTCCCGTACTCTATTCACCTGTCATGTAGGTGCCTGACCCCCGATGGGTTAAAGTTTTAACCCGCTGGGGGTTGGGCACCACTTTTTGATTGAATAGGATTAGTGATTATTGTTAGCCATGAATTTGCTAAATACAGTTGCTATTCTCATATGATAGTATGATAGATAGATGGAAAAATTATGGTGATTTTCAAATGCCTATTTCAAATAAAGTTCGGTGAGGTATTATTAATAGTCACTCTAATATGCAAAAAATTAAATATTATAGTGCGTAGTAAAGGTTTGTTTAGTTATCGTAATCTTCGTCCTTGCAATTAAATATGCAAAAGGTATAAAGTAACTGAATTTTCATGAAGGAAAATAAAGAGCTCAAAAATAATATATTAGAATGGAGTAAAAATGATGACGGTAAATGAATTAGGTGGAATTTTAAAACAAATGTACAATAGTGCACCGCATGGTTATCAGGTGGCAAACATTCATTTATTTGGCATAAAATACGCTTCTATTATTCATAGAAATAACTATAAAGTGAGCGATATAATAAATATTTCAGGATTGAATCGATCATACGCAACAGAAGTAAGCAAAGGTATAAAATTATCAAAATATGTAGTGCCAAAGGAATTAGCGTAAGTACCATTTATATAATCAAATTGTAAATAGGAGAGAATTTTGTGAGCGTGGATACAAAATATTTTAATGAGGAAATATGGGCTAAAGTAATTTGGGCATATTTGAATGATAGTAAAAGTCATCGGAGAATTCAAAAAGAAATTCTAAAGAAAGATGCACCTGCCCGTGGTGGTGGGTTTTTAGCAATGGATATTCTTCATTCCTATGAAATAGATGGAACAAAGAAAGGAATCTTAAAAAATAATAGTTTTGTTGAAGAATATTCTAAAGCGAATGGAAAATATAAAGAGGCATTAGATTTATTAAAAAGGTATTCATATATAGGGGGAAATACTATAGAAAACATAAGGGAGAATCCTGATCCTTTAGTAACAAATAAAGATCTCATTAACCACATCTATTCCTACATAAGATCAAAAGGTTTTTATTATACAAAAGAAGAAGTAATCAACCTATTTCTATCAATCAAAACAAAACCGTTTGTAATTCTATCCGGAATTTCAGGAACAGGAAAGACCAAAATTGTTCAGTGGTTTGCGGAAAGCGTTGGTGCCACCGAAGAGAATGGTCGATTTACCCTGATTCCAGTACGGCCAGATTGGAATGACAGTTCGGATTTGCTCGGTTATGTTGATATTAAAGGTGATTTTAAGCCTGGTCCGCTTACAAAGGTAATTGAAAAAGCTGAGAAAAATTCTAACCTCCCATATTTTGTGTTACTAGATGAGATGAATTTGGCGAGAGTGGAGCATTATTTCAGTGATATTTTGAGTGTGATGGAAAGCCGGAATTGGCAGAACGGGGAGTTAGTTACATCCGCTTTATTAACGATGGAAACAGCGAACCATGACATCAAGCTACCACCGAATCTTTATATTATTGGAACGGTCAATATGGATGAAACCACCCATCCATTTAGTAAAAAAGTACTGGACCGGGCGAATACCATAGAGTTTAACCGTGTGGATTTAACCAATTTATCCTTTCTTGAAGAAAAGAAAGTAGTTGAACCCATTGCTGTTTCAGACGGTAAATTCCGCGCAAGCTATTTGCATTTAAAAGATTTATACAGTTCAAATAAAAAACTGGTTGACAATGCGACTGCTGAATTAGAAAAAATGAATGAGTCGTTACAATTAATCAATGCGCATGTTGGTTATCGTGTACGGGATGAAATCTGTTTTTATCTTGATTACAACGAGAATAGCGACCTTTTGGAACAAAAAGTTGCTTTTGACCATTGTATTCTCCAAAAAATCTTGCCGAGGATTTCGGGTAGTGATAAACGGGTAGAGCAGTTATTAACAGAACTTTATCGATTATTCACAGGCAGAGGATATATAGAAAATCAGGATGGTTTTGAAGAAGAACTTAAACACGCTAAGTATCCAAAAAGTGCAGCCAAGGTATTAGAGATGCTTAGGAGGTTAAGAGACGATGGTTTCACTTCCTTCTGGATCTCGTGATGACGTTGAGCTGGCTAAAATAGATGCCACAGATTTCTCTTTGGTCATAAAAGGGAAGCCATATCATCATCGTTATGAAGGTCTTAAACAGTATCGGAAGATGGATTACCATGATGTCATGGAGTTTGATGTTACTGGTTCCTCGGTGGAGGCCGTTCAGGTTTATGATATTGAACATGGTGAATTAACAGTAGAGCAGAAGGTTCGACCCATCTTTTTTGAAAATGGCATATATCAGCTAATTGTTGTTCCAAAACAGAATCAGCAGCTGGAATTTTATCATGAGTACCCGATGTTTCGAGAGGCAATTTCAAAAGTGGAATTGGCAGGGATTCCTGTTTTAATGGGGAATCTCCAGTTCCAAAATGAAGTGGGGTATTCGACTTTTGAAATCCGCAATGAGGGAAGGAAGCTTCTAGAAGTAACGCTTGAAATTTTTCCTGCCAAATTGGATTATCAAAACGATTATAAAAGATTACTAAATGAAGTAAATGATGAAATTTATAATTTGGCGTTCCATTTTATTCGGAAAACGTATTTGGGTGCAAGGATTAAACTTGACGGAAACCCAAGTCGAGCGGAATTTTATCGATTAATCACCGAGCATTTTCAACAGTTTATTCAGACCATTAATCGGATTGAGCAACAGCCCCATCATAAACTAGAAACAACGTATGTGAAGGTGCGAGGAGACCAGCTTAGTAAACCTGACACTAATACCAAAAAGTACCTTCAGAAGAAAAGTCAATTTGTTGATGTTACCCATGGAATTCCGATTCATGGTAGAACGCTAATGCCGCTTGAGGGCATAAAGGCAAAGAAGGAACTAGTATACGATACATTGGAGAATCGTTATGTAAAATGGATGATGCAGCGGCTTGACGATAAATTGGCAGATTTAATTAGTACCTTGAATAATCAAAATAAACGATGGAAAATAGAACCGGATTCAGAGTTGATGGAGCGGCTTTCAAAGATGAAGGAAACTTTAGAGTCGCGAAGAAAGAACCATTTCTGGAGAAAAATTGGTCGTCTTGACCGTTCGGTAATGAGCTTAGTGCTGCAAATGGCCCCAGGTTATCGGGAGGCATTTCAGATTTTCATAATTGTCTCTAAAGGGTTAATGCTCCAATCTAGGTTCTATCAAATGTCGGTAAAAGACGTTGCGACAATATATGAATATTGGACGTTCTTAAAGCTTGGTCAAATTTTAAGCCGCAAATATACGATGCTTAGTCAGGATATTATAAAAGTGAATCGAGAAGGGTTGTTCGTAAATTTAGATTCCAATCAAAAGGCTGAGCGAAAATTTGAACATCCAATTACAAAAGAAAAAATTACCCTTACTTATCAAAAGTATGAGGGTGGACTTCCAACTATTTCTCAAAAGCCTGATACGATGCTGACGATTTCCAAAAAGGGCAGGGATTATAGCTTTAACTATGTCTTTGATGCTAAATATCGAGTTGATTATGCCCAAAAAGATAGTTCTTACGAGAATCGCTATCAATATCCCGGTCCATTAGAAGAAGATATTAATACGATGCACCGTTATCGTGACTCCATAGTTGCCATGAGTGATATGAATAATGGACCATATGAACGAACTGCATTTGGAGCTTATGTGTTATTTCCTTGGGGGGACCAGGACGGGTATCGGGAGCATCCGCTCTATAAGAGCATCAATCAAGTCAACATAGGTGGACTGCCATTTTTACCACAGGCAACGGATTTAGTGGAACAATTCGTTGAGCGATTAATTGAAAAAAGTCCTGAAGAAATTCAGCGAGAAGGTATTTTACCACGTGGAATTAAAGAAGAGTGGGAGTCAAGCTTAGTTGAAAAGGTGCTAGTAGGGACTGTTTCAAATGTAGAAGACTACAATGCGTTTATCCAAAGTAGGTATTTTCGAATACCTGTTGATCATTTGAATAAAGGATGGCAGGAAGCGAAATATGTGGCTCTATATACTACTGTTGATGTTGGTAATCGAAATGGCATTGCAGAATATGGTGAAATTGAGCAGATTTCTACAGAGGGTGGAGCCGTTAGATTTCACGTCAAATCATGGCAACCAACAAAGCAGTTAATCAAGCCTGTAAAATATGGGATTGCCACTTATATGATGACAACCCTAACACAGTTGAATGATGCGAAAGAGCTGCCAGAGCTTTATATGAAAAACAAACAAGAAACAACTATCTGGAGAATGTTGCGCAGGATTTCGGATAGGATTACTATTCGGCTAAATGAACAAAGTCTTGATGTTGTCTCGGCGGTTGAAACTTTTTCAAATAATAATATTGAGATTCAATTGAATAAAGAGGAGCAAACCCTTTCCATTAGGCAAGGTGAAGAAGAGCGGATTATAAGTTCAAAAATATTAACCCAACAGCCTTCTTTAGTTTTTAAAGAGGTCCTATCAATAATTGAAAAGGACTAATGAACTTTTAACAGATTATATTGTGTGTTGCATCTTAGTCATCCATATGGGGCTTTAAGAAAAGAGAACCTTGCTGATTTAGTTGGCAAGTTCTTTGTTATAATTGAGATAACATTTGGAAAACTTATGCTGAAAGCAGCTGATATTTAATGTACAAAAATAGTGCCTGAACCCCGATGAGTTATTCTTTTTAAATAACTTAAGAAAGATAAACACCTTCACAAAAATAGTCTATAAAATCACTCGAAATTACAAAAAGCGCCTTCAAAAATCACTTTTGAAGGCGTTTTTTAATGTTTCGCTCTAAAATACCCTCAATGGATTTTCAAACGTGAATGCGAAACAGCAACTGTTGTCTTGGGTAGATGATTCTAGTTTTTTACAGCCGAAAGAGGTGATTTTAAAAGCGATGAATATTGCCTGTGCCAATAACAAGCAAAGGCTGAGCTATGTGGTGGGAATTCTGAAAAACTGGCAAAATGACTCCTTACTGACCGTAGAAGAAATTGATTCCCATTATGAGAATCAAAATTCCGCACCAAAGCATAGGCAATCAACCGGGTCGTTTCCTGCCGGAAGAGCGATTCCAGGTGGATTTGTACTTGACCTTACGGCAGGTGAAAAGTGATTAGTATAGCTGAAAAAGTGTTTTTAGGAAGCATGAATGAAGGCAGAGTACTTAGGGGAGGGGCCGAGCAAAAATCAATAATAAAGTAAGAAGGTATTTGTAAATCGAGTCACGAATATATTTTAAACGTGAAAACTTACTTATAGCTATAGCTAAGGAGAGATAAAATGAAACAGGCTTTACTGATTATTGATGTTCAACAGGATTTAGTCGAAGGTAATAGTGAAGAACAAGGAGTATTTAAGAAAGAGAAACTGATACAAAATATTAATATGGTAATTGAAAAAGCGATAAATGAGAGAGTGCAGATTGTTTTTATAAGAGATTTAGATGTTTCGAATGGGGAGGGGGTAGGATTTCAGATACATAAGGATATTAATGTGCCCTCTACTGCTGTCATATTTGATAAAGCTGCTACAAATTCATTTTATGGAACACCATTAAATGAATATTTACATGGTCAAACAATAGAACACCTTGTTATTATGGGATGCAAGACGGAACATTGTATTGATACGGCAGTTAGAACAGCAACTGTTAATCACTTTGATGTAACACTGGTTGGAGATGGCCATTCTACTTCGGATTCAGAAATCTTATCGGCAGAGCAAATCATTCTTCATCATAATAAAACCCTTCACGGTCATTATAATGTGGATAATTTTTCAATGGCTAGAAATTCAAATGAAGAGTTGTTTAAACCTGTTCATAATCAATACCGGTAATATTTAGGCATTCAAACTGGTAGTGTGTTGGCTAGAAATTCAGCGAATCCCCTTACATAGACCTACGTTAATGTTTTAGCTAAAATTATTGGGAAGTGTCCAAGTAGACGGGTTATTTTTCGATGATTTGAATTCTTATTTCGATATGGTTCATTTCAAACAGTATTGTTGCATCTTATACATGCAAATTAAGCATTCGATAGAAAGGAAATGATGTACGGATGGAGAATGAGCGTTACCCAATAGGGCAGTTTCTATGTCCTAAAGTGGTTTCAAAAGAAAATGTACAAGGGTGGATCGAGGAATTAAAAACATTCCCACAAAAACTAAAAGAATCTGTTGGAAACTTAGAGGACAAGGCATTGTCCTATACATATCGTGAAAATAGTTGGACTATTCGTCAGCTTGTTCATCATCTTGTCGATAGTCATATGAATTCTTATATTCGATTTAAATTAGCCTTAACTGAAGATCAACCGACGATTAAGCCTTATCAAGAAGACAAATGGGCAGAGCTGGTCGATTCAACAATGCCGATTATGGTCTCCTTAACGCTGCTTGAATCGCTTCATAAACGTTGGACCTGTTTACTGGAAACATTAACAGATGAACAATTAAAGAGAACTTTCATTCATCCTGAGTCAGGTGCTGTCTCACTTGAAAAAAACATTGGTATTTATGCTTGGCATGGTAATCATCATTTAGCACATATTCATCAGGCGTTAAAACGTGCTGGGGATTTTTCATAATCAAGGCTATGTTAAAGCTCATGTCTAGTCTAGATATCTAGATGGAAAAGAGAAGGGGATGGGGATCAATGTTAGTTAGAGAAGTGACGGAAAATGAATACATAGAAGCAATCAAACTGTCAGAGTATGCGTTTCAATATAAGGTTCCTGAAGCTGACAAACCAGCTAGAAAAGAATTCTTGAAAAACCACAAGATTTTAGGAATCTGGGATGACAACATGCTGGTGGCCAAACTGCACATGACTCCGCTAAAAGTTTTCATGAAGGATGCTGACTGGGAAATGGGGGGAATCGCAGGAGTTGCTACCTACCCGGAATATAGACGAAATGGTTATGTAAAAACACTCATGATTGATTCGTTAAAACACATGCAAAATAATGGGCAGATTGTATCTTTATTACATCCATTTGATATCTCTTTCTATAGGAAATATGGATGGGAAATATTAAGCGAACAGAAAAAGTTAACGATTAAAAAAATCGACCTTAAGTTCCACAAAATGCAGCTAGGATTTATCAGAAGATATACAAAAGAGACTCATAATGAAGAGATCGAAAAGATTTACGACCAATTTTGCACTCAATATACAGGAATGCTCAAACGCGATACAAATTGGTGGAAACAAAATGTTTATAGTGGAGATTCGCAGCTAGCTGTTTATTACAATCCCAATCAAGAGGCCAAGGGCTATATTCTCTACGAGGTAAAGGAAAGAAAAATGACGGTGGAGGAGCTCGTTGCTCTTGACCACGAAGGAAGAGTCGGACTTTGGAATTTCATCTGCCAGCATGATTCCATGGTGGAGACCGTGACAATTAGCCTCCCCATTCATGATCCTTTACCATATTTAATGCCGCAGCCAAAGGTGAAAACAGAGTTATATCCTTATTTTATGGCAAGGGTCGTAAATGCTGAAGAGTGTTTGCGGAGATTTCCGTTCATTCAGGACAGTGAGTCCCTATTCCTGCATCTTGAAGATGTACATGCACCCTGGAATAATGGGAGCTATTTACTCGGAAAGGGAGAAATCAAGGTATATAAAGAAAAAACCGGAGCTCAATGTGTTCACCCTCCGAAAAAAGGGATTCAATTAAACATCAATTCTCTCTCAACGATTCTATTCGGTTACAAACGACCAATGGAGCTTTATGATATGGGATACTTGAAAGGTTCCAAGACAGAGATTGAACTTTTTGAAAAAATGGTTCCAGCGCTAAAATCAGCATTTTTGGATTTCTTTTGATATTTTTCTAGAAATCCTTAAATAGAGACCTTGCTACTGTGAAGTAAGGTCTACTTTATTGTTCAAGCACACTCCTGGTTTTTCTGTTCCCTAAGAGGTCAAACTTTTCTTTTATTTTCTTTTATTTTCTTTTAGTAATTTCTTATTTATTTTGTATTGTTTAGAAATACTTTTAATGACAAAGAAACCTGCAATTAGAGCTAATAAGTTTAATGAATCACCGAAATTAAAAGAAAGACTGACAACTCCCACAGCTAAAGCAGTGGGGTTCTAAGGTATAGAGGCAAACTTGCTGCCTAGTACACTTCTCAACGATACCCTTATCTTTCCTTGCGGATAGAGTTTCTATCGGAGCACTGGTGTACGTTCTCCCAGAACATTAACGGACGTATTGCGTATGCAAGACACTTCTCCAAGCAAGCCCTTTTGGACTCCTTATGTGTTTATCGTTCCGACTTCTTTTGGGCGTTGTCACGACCAATCAGGTTTGTGTTTATGCGACAAACCAACGCAATGTTTTGCTTGGCGATTGTTTTAAACGTTCTATTTCATGATTATGTAATTTAACGAAGTTATTCCACCCGGCGCTGCATAAGTCTACATCAACGGAGTTTAGCGTTTCAGTGGTGTTTCCTATCAAAAAAGCGCTATATAAATCACGCTGGATACGAAATGTTCCAAAATCATTCCATCGTCCCGAAAGCTGTTTCTTGGTGTATTCGCCCGTGATATGTTTAAACTGGCTTGCTTTTGTAGCATAGGTATCTATTTTCTTGATGGATCGTCCTTGATAGCCAAGTTTTCGGTCAATGATTGTGAGGAGCATGGCTGGGGCATGGTTTGCGATTGATTTCCCAAACCGTTTCTTGAGGTTGATCTTCCCATTCTTCTTGTTGTGGGTTGTTTTCTTTGTTCGCTTTTGAAGCGATTGAAACCTCATCGTTTCTACTCGCACATCCGAACCTAATGCAAGAATATCGTTCGCTAGTTTCTCATGCGATATTTTTCGCTGGACAGCGATTTTCCGATACAGTTCTTTTCGTATCGTACGAAGTTTTTTGTATTGGTTGGAGTAGTTCCATTGCAAGCGGCCTTTCTTAATCGTGCCATCTTTTTTGAAATTGTCGTTATTCGTCGTTCGCTTAGAACGATCCATTGCTCGCTGAATACGTCTTACTTTTGAGTGATCTACATTACACTCTGGTGCGAGTTCACGAAGTTCAACAGAAGTTTCGCTACAAACTGCGATGGTAGAGGAACCTATGTCGATCCCTACACGTTTGGTTTCATCATTTGCAGATTTACGATTACGTTTTGTTGGTGGATAACCTTCTTGAATAAGTTGTACAAAATAACGAACCTTTCCACGTACTTCTCGTTTTAAGATCCGTACATATTTTGTCTTATCCATTAAGCCTAGGTGGGCATATTCATCATTGGCTTTCGGGGAAATCGGCATACACACCCAATTCTTTGGGTTTGGACGTTTCTTTGTTGGTTTGTTGCCCCAAAGAATATTTCCCTCCGCATATCTTAATCCCGTCTTGTTTGATTTGTTTTCAACAGAGATAGTATCATCGAGCTTTTTGAAGTGTACTTTTCGTGCCTTGCCAAAATGCAGCTTTTCTACCGCTTTAAAGGCTCTTGTTGCAAGTTTTTGTGCTTCAAAGCTGCCGATGTTTTCTTTGAATTTATGTTGAACAGCTTTCACAAAATCGTGCAAACCATATTCAGAAAAACTATAAGCTAACCGTATATCCGAAAGTCTTTTATCTCTATCGTTGGTCTTGGATTCTTTCAGTAACCCGCGATATTCCTTATCGGCTTTCACACGTTTATGACGTTTAAGAGCTTCACCCAGGCAAGAATTGTAGACTGCACGGGCAATCTTAAATCTCTTTTCTAAACGGTGTTTTTGCCAATCAGGGATGTTTAGCGGAAATTCAATTATATAGGATGGTGTAGACTTTCTTGCCATAGGTTTCACCTCCCTTTTAGTTACGCTTTTTCTGATTTTCAATGTATTGCTTAATCGTTTGTACATGATACAATTTCAGCAGCGAACACAGAATAAGAACATACATTCGCTAGCGCCTTAATTGTATCAGTTTTTAAAAACTGATACAACCATTATAAGGAAATAAAGATAGTGAAATTTTCTAATGCTTGAAGTACACAAACCTTGCAATTTCTAGTGGTACCCCGCATTTGACCTTACTATCATCCCATGTCTAAAGACGGGCTAACGCCATGCATGGGCTTTCTCGTTCGAAAAAGTCTGTAATTTCCTTTAAGAATCCTTTTCCTTGTTATTCAATTTTATACCCCCAACTTGTTTATTACTTCGTTCAGATTGATTCCCCATATACATTGATATAAATATATGAATGTATAAAAAATTGTATGCAGCCAAGTATGTGAACAATTACACTTAAAGTAACACGTACAATAGTTGAAGACATAGCTGCCTTTTTTTGCGGCTTTCTTATTGAAGTCACGGTCAGGTTACTTAAAGAAGGAATTAAACAATTCAATTAAGAAATCAATGGATTATGCCATTATAGGAGGATTTTATGTCCAATTTTATAAATGTAAAGGACTTTTAAAAATGGATACTAGAGAAAGATTTAGAGCGAAAACTATTGAAGGGTTTTGGGAAACTTTTAATAATTGGAAGGAAGAGTACCCTGAGGAATATGAAGAAACCTTTAAGGAAGGCTTTAAATCTGAAAAACTTTCCATTTATATTAATACAGTTTCTTTTACAATTACAAACTATCCAGATGAGGACTTTATTCACGTAGTTATAAGACTCAATTTTGAGTACGATGATTCAGTGATAGGCGAATATAGAATGGTTTTTGATTATGAAACAGGTGAAGTAGATGATGATATATTTAGTGTGTATTAATATTGCACCTTTCTTAAGCTTACGGGCAATATAGTAGAAGAATGGTCATTTATTTTTATTCAACAATCGGACCATTATATGGAAAAACTCTTTGTGAGGAAATTGGATATTTATGCTAAGTTTATGGAGAAGATTGTGAATAATAATATTTAAGCTAACGTGGCAGGTTGGAGAAGGAGAGGTTATATTTACTTGAAGAGGTAAGCCATAAAAAAACATACCACTTGGTATGTTTTTTTATACATTATTAATAATTAAGTTAGAGAAAGATATTTAAGCGCCTTTGGCTGCTTGTACTTCAAGTGTAATTTGAACCTGATCAGCCACTAATACTCCACCGGTTTCTAATGCTGCATTCCACTTCAAACCATACTCACTTCTACTAATGGAACCGTGAGCTTCAAAACCAGCCTTTACATTCCCCCAAGGATCTTTCCCACTTCCTTCATAGGTTAAACTAAACGTTTCAGGATTAGTTGTCCCACGAATGGTTAAGTCTCCAGTTATCTCGTATTCACCGGGACTCTTCTTAATAATTTTTGTTGATTTAAACGTCATTTTAGGATTGTTTTCTACATCAAAGAAGTCCGCTGAACGTAAGTGATTATCACGTTCTTCGTTACGAGTATCTACACTGTTAACATCCACTGAAAATTCAATTGACGCCGTGGTTAAGTCATCAAGGTCAGCTTCTATTGATGCTTCGAAATTATGAAAAGTACCTCTAACTTTTGATACCATCATATGTCTGATAGAAAAATCAACACTACTATGTGCAGTATCTACATTCCATTTAGTCTTTTCCATAAAAATCACTCCTGTTCATTTATAAACTACAACATACATCCTAGACAAAAACTAATATTATATACTCCAAGATATACTTTATTTTTCATTCAAACAGCCTTCTATCACTTTTATTGATTCAAATTTATTCAAATTTATAAAAAGTTGATTTTTTATTCAACGAGTGTGTTATTTCAACAAGCTAAAGGATGCATTCATAATAATTATCTTGATCTTCCGTAAACGGTCGCTTTTATTGGTAGCCCAAGGCTTCCACACTTTAGCTGTAGCGATATTTCCTCAGATCATTCAAAATAGAGATTTCCTGTAATAATTTCTCTCCAACATTCGTTTCCAGAATCTTTTTTCTCTCCAGTTCTTTATCCACCACTCTTTTTACTGATAACACATCTGTTCCGTTTAAGAGGATATTTTCTTTTGAATTAAAATGTTTATGAGCAACTAGTAGCATACCGCAAGAATTATATAATAACGTGTATCCAGCTATACCTGTTTTGGATTGATACGCTTTTGAAAAACCACCGTCAATAACTATCATCTTTCCATTTGCTTTGATTGGATTTTCTCCTTCAATTTCCTTAACGGGTGTATGACCATTTATAATATGACCGTGATCAGGATTAAGATTAAATTCAGCTAGGATTTTACGGCAAATTTCCTCATTTTCACGTAAATGATAATATGGGTTCTTCTTCTCTTTATGGGTTTCCTTATTTTTAATGAAATACCTCTCGAAAGTTGTCATTGCTTTTTTCCCAAAGAGTGATGAATATTCTCCTGTCCATAAATACCAGACCATATCTGTTGCCAGATCATCTATCTCTTCTGGATGTGCAAAAGCATGGCGCAGATATTCTTCAAAAACATCAAGTAAATTACGGCCTGCATAGGTTTTATCTTCAATCACCATTTTTTCCATATTTCCTTCTTTATCTAAAGGAATGCAGCCATGTATTAATAAGTTCCCGTTATATTTTAAATAAAGGCTTCCTTTCTTCATAAGAAAGTTCATGTGTCTAGCTAGCTTTTCCGAGTGCTGCACAGCAAGTAATAACCCTTCCATCACCTGCTCTTCTTCCTCTAATAATTGATCCGGTTGCAAGGGATTAACCGTTGCAAAGCAGCTATTTTCTAATGGATACGTCTTCCCATGTATCGTTATTTCGTTTTTGTCATAATCAATTTTCTCAAGCAACAGTCTTTCCGACATATTAAAGTAAGGTCGTCTTTTGATGATCGGCATTTCAAGTTTGAACTGAATCATGGCAATGGCTTGATGAATTTTCGTAATCTGTGATCGTTCATGATCAGATAGGTTTTCATCTGAACTTACTTTTGGTCTAAAGACTGGATTGTCATCATAGTATTTCTCCGCAAGATTAAGTAGAGGTATAAGATTGATGCCATATACATCTTCAATAATATCCAAATTGTTATATCTAGCACAAATACGAATAATATTAGCAAGACACACCTTTGAACCAGCAAATGCACCTAACCATAGTACATCATGATTTCCCCACTGAATATCAACGGAATGATAATTGATTAGAGTATCCATAATTTTATCAGGTTCAGGTCCACGATCATAAATATCCCCCACTACATGCAGATGGTCCACAACCAATCTCTGCGTCGTATAAGCAAGGCCTATAATGAGCTTATCAGCCTGATTTAAAGAAATTATTTTCTGAACAATTTTTGCATAATACTGTTCCTTATTTGTGAATTCATCGGTTTTGTATAGCAGTTCTTCAATAATATAAACAAACTGGTCGGGCAATGCTTTACGTAATTTAGAGCGTGTATATTTAGAGGAAGCATACGAAATTAGATGAATCATATGATCAATGATTTCTATATACCATTGATAGAGTTCTTGTTTATTTCTGCAGTTAGCCTTAATCAACGATAATTTTTCTTTAGGATAATAAACTAATGTAGCAAATTCATTAATTTCTTTCTCAGATAACACATTTTTAAAAAGGTCTTTGATTTTCTCCTTTACATTCCCTGAACCATTTCTTAACACATGTTGAAAGGCTTGATACTCCCCATGTAAATCACTGACAAAATGTTCCGTCCCCTTGGGGAGATTAAGGGTGGCCTCAAGATTAATAATTTCAGTTACCACTTTTTCTTCGCTATCATACTTTTGGGCAAGCAAATCTAGATATTTTGTGTTCAAAATTATGTATCCCCTTTCAAAATTCATCATATATTTTCCATTATTCCACAATAAAAATGTTTTATTTCCATCTTGAATGCTTAACAGCTCAATAATGTCTATTCAGAGGGCTCAGCTACAAGGGTTCTTTTTGGTTGGGTTCCGCAAAGAGGCATTATGGTAAGTAGGTCTTATGGTTTCTATAAAAACAAAAAGCGCAAACCACTATATGTAATTTGTGCTTCTTTGGCTAAGGAGTAACACTAAAAGAAAGATTGTCTATTAACATGGTGATAATTTAACACTTTAAAGTGAATGGGCAAATTGTTAACTGTTATATTCTTGAATATTTAAGTAACTTAACTTCCGCTGTTAAAAATCATTTTTAAACCATTGGTATAGCTTTTTTCCTTATTGAAGTAACGGGGAGTTCAACAAGGTATTATCGATATCTGATAAGCGGAATTTAACGTTTAAAAGGCTCTCTTTAAGAAAGACAGCCTTCTAAAGTTTTTCAGTTTTTTTGTTTATTTTTTCCATTTTATGCAGCGTGTGCTTTGTTCCCCACTCATGCATTGCCTCTAAAATCGGTTCCAAGGTCCTTCCGTAGTCAGTAATGGAATATTCTACTTTTGGAGGGACCTGTGGATATACGTAACGCTTAATAATATCCTCATCTTCTAATTCCCGTAATTGATTGGTTAGCATTTTTTGTGTAATTCCAGGAACACTTCTTTTTAGTTCACTAAATCTTTGAGTGCCGTTCTTCAATAAATGCAATAAAATAAGAGGTTTCCACTTTCCAACTAATATACCTAACGCATCTTCTACCTTACATAGTTCTGGCACTTTTTCCACCTATAACACCTCCAATAGTATCCTTTTGTATACTATACCACTTTAATGTGCGTACTAACATTAAATCTTGTTAGGGTTTATAATGACCTTGTAAACAAAAATTGTCAAGACTTTTTGGAAGGGAGGCAGGCTTTTTGGAAACTTATCGGATTGAACGAACCAATGGAATGGAACTAGGACTATACACATTGGGAGACCTCTTTTCGGCTCAATCAACTGCCCAACAAATGAGCGAGCACCAGCGAATGAAAGACATGATTTCCATGGCAAAACTTGCAGAAGAAGCGGGCTTAGATGTATTTGGCGTTGGCGAAAGTCACCAAAAATATTTCATTGCTTCATCCACTCCAACTATTCTTGGAACAATTGCTGGTGTTACGAAAAAAATTAAATTAATCAGTGCTTCCACTGTATTAAGCACATCCGATCCTGTCCGTGTTTATGAGAACTTTTCCACTCTGGATCTATTATCTGATGGAAGAGCAGAAATAGTGGCAGGCAGGGGGTCTCGATATGGAGCCTATGATTTATTCGGATATAACCTGAATGACTATGATGAATTATTTGAAGAGAAATTTGACCTATTGCTTAAGTTAAATACTAAACAGCCAATTTCTTGGGAGGGAAGATTCCGCTCTCCTTTACGGAATGCTGAAATCTTCCCAAAACCCTTAAATGGGAAACTCCCTATATGGCGTGCAGTTGGTGAGCACCACTCAAGTGCCATTCAAGCTGGAAAATTGGGTGTACCAATGCACATAGCAGCACTTTACGGAGCATCAAGTGTATTTGAAAAAAGAGTTGACGCATATCGGCGTGCTGCAACTGAATCAGGATTTGATCCAAAAAAACTGCCAATTGCTGTGGCGACGATGATGTATCTGGATAAGGATTCCAAAAAAGCATTAAAGGACTACTTTCCTTATCTTAATCATACATTCACGAGGGCAAGGGGCATCCCTTTTCCAATGGACCGTTATGCTGAAGCAACCAGCATCAAAAATGCCATAATGGTGGGAAGCCCACAACAAATCATTGAGAAAATACTCTACCAGCATGAACTGTATCGACATAACCGATTTATAGTTCAGATCGACCATGGGAACATGCCTTTTAAAAAAGTAAGGGAAGTAATCGAGTTGTTCGCTACTGAAGTCGCTCCAGCAGTTCGAAAAGCCATAAAAAATTAAACGAGCATAAAAAAGAAAAGGTAGTGACATAAATGGAAAAATACAGAATTGATCCAAGTAAAGGAATAGAATTTGGAATTTATACATTGGGAGATCATATCCCGAACCCTCATACAAGAAAGAGGATTTCAGCACAGCAGCGAATTCAGGAAATCATTGAAGCCGCAAAGCTGGCAGAACAAGCAGGTATAGACTTTTTTAGTGTAGGCGAAAGTCATCAAGATTATTTTACAACTCAAGCACATTCGGTTGTTTTGTCTGCGATTGCTCAGGCAACCGAAAAAATCAAAATAGGAAGTTCTTCCACAATTATCAGTACATGCGATCCAGTACGGGTATATGAAGATTTTTCTACAATCGATTTGATTTCAAATGGACGCACGGAAATTATAGCTGGACGTGCTTCAAGGGTAGGGCTATTTGATTTACTCGGCTACAATCTTCGGGATTATGAGGAGTTGTTTGAGGAGAAATTTGAGCTGTTATTGAAAATTAATGAGGAAGAGGTTGTGAACTGGAGTGGGCAATTCCGTTCTCCATTAATAGATGCGAAGGTCATTCCACGTCCGAAAAATGGGTCGCTCCCAATTTGGCGAGCAGTTGGAGGATCTCCTGGAAGTGCGATCAAGGCTGGGATTGCAGGTGTTCCGATGTTCCTTGCTACCCTGGGTGGTCCATCAGCTAACTTTAAAGTTTCTGTCGATGCATACCGCGAGGCTGCTAAGCGAAGTGGTTTTGACCCAGCGACACTTCCAATTGCAACAGCAGGATTTTTCTATACAGCAGAGACTTCACAGCAAGCGATGAAGGATTCCTATCCTCATATTAATATTGGGTTGGAACTGATTAATGGGCATAGTTATCCTAAACGCCAATTTGCACAGTCTGCTGACCCACGTGATGCTTTAATGGTGGGAAGTCCACAACAGGTGATTGAAAAAATACTTTATCAGCATGAGCTGTTTGGTCATCAACGGTATATTGCTCAAATGGATTTTGGTGGGTTGCCATTCGAATTATGGGCAAAAAATATTGAACTCATTGCGACTGAAATTTTACCAGCCATAAAAAAATACACAGCAAAATAAGGAGATTTTAAATATGAAAATTGTTGGTATCTCAGGTTCAATTGTAGGTTCAAAAACACGGACAGCAATGGAATACACTTTTAAAGCGATAGCTGAAAAGTATCCAGATGCAGAAGTGACTTTAATTGATTTAGCCGAATATAAGGTTCAATTCAGTGATGGTCGAAATTATATGGAATATGAAGGCGATACAGGATATGTTACAAAGACCATTATGGAAGCGGATGCCATAATCATTGGTACTCCTGTTTTCCAGGCTTCTATTCCAGGCACTTTAAAGAATATTTTTGATTTGCTACCTGTAAATGCGTTTCGTGATAAAGTTGTCAGTATGCTTGTGACGGCTGGCACCTCAAAACATTTCTTAATTGTTGAGCAGCAGTTAAAGCCGATCTTGGCATATATGAAAGCCCAAATCGTTCAAACGTATGTGTTTATTGAAGAACAGGATTTTCATCGTAAGGAAATAGTAAACGATGATGTTCTCTTTAGGTTAGATCGATTAGTTGAGGACACTGTTATGTTAACAGAAACATATACAAACATCCGAAAAGAAAAAGAGGCTCAATACGATTTTTAAAAAGTATCCTTTAGGATTTACCTTATTTATTTTTTTCATCAATAGAATGAAGTGCCTATTGGCTTCTTGTTCTATTGATTTCTACTTTTTAACCTTAAAAGGAAGTGGAATAAATGGAAGTAATTCAAGCTACATCAGCATCCTTTCATAAGAAAGATGAAGGGGAAATAAGCAGCAGCGAGATACATTTCCTTGATAAGGATGGCAAAATGGAAGCTGTACTAGCCCTGCTGGGAAGACCTTATTTAATTAGCGGTAAAGTTATACATGGTCAAGCCTTAGGCAGAACACTTGGTTTTCCCACAATTAATTTGGATGTAACAGAATCTTATGTTTCTCCTAAGCCTGGGGTCTACATTGGGGCTGCTGAAATACACCATAAAGACGGTGGAAATGAAATACAGAAAGCCATTATTAGTGCAGGTTATCGTCCCACAGTAGATGGCAAGGATTATTTAATTGAGGCTCATTTAATTGATTTTAATGGGGATTTATATGGAAAAAAAGTTTCTGTCTCTTTTGTACATTATTTGAGAGAGGAAATAAAGTTCCCTGACCTGAACTCACTTATAAATCAAATGGAACAAGATAAATTGAATGCTAAGGTATTTTTTTGTTTTTTAAAAATTTAAAAAAGGAAATTCACGAAAGCAACTATAAATTGAAAAATAGTAGTTACAGAAAATAAATTATACAGGAGTTATTATTGATGAAAATAGAGGTTAATGAAAGGGCATTACGCTGGTTTAAAGAGGAAGTAGGTTTAGAAGAGGGGAGTGCTGTTAAGTTTTATCCTCAAGCATATGGGTCCAGCCCTGTACAAGAAAGTTTTGCACTTGCCTTTACAATAGATAATGATTTGAAAGAAGTTGCTGTGCATACAGTTTCAGATGATATTACTTTTTTTATTGAAGATTCAGACTTATGGTTTTTTAATGGTCATGATTTATATGTGGAATATAATCAGGCTAATGATGAATTGGAATACAAATATATAAGACCATAATATCAAGAAAACAAACTGTGTCATTGTAAAATCACAGTTTGTTTTCTAAAAAGTTAATTAGTAAAGGTCCTATTAGCGGCTTTTTTTGTGCTTGATGTATACAGGCAGCATTTTAATAAAAGAACAATGAGAAAGGACAAGTTTGTGAAGAAATCTACTTAAACAAACGGGTAGCTTGAGGTTAAGATCAAGCTGCCATTTTTGGCGGCTTTCTTCTTGTGCTAACGGTTAGTGGAACAAGAAAATGCTAAAATAAAGTTATTTATAGTTGTTGTTGGAGGGAATTGAATTGAAGCGACCAATTAGAGTTAAAATAGAGGGTTGCATTTATACAAACAACGGTGACAATATAAAGAACGATGAGTTTTTGAATGCATTTATTGAAATTGTTGAAAATAAAGGATGGAGTTTCCAAATAGATGAGGAAGGAAACCAGATAAATGATATTGAATAGGTAGGTTGTTTTCTAAAGGGTGCGATTGCACAACAAACGAAGCCCATAGGATAAATTGCATTCGTCTTAATACTATTCAGGTCAATTGGTTTATGTGGGAGGAATGATTTTGCGATTAATACAAATAACCCTTGGTTGGGTTTTTGGAATTTATTTCAAATCAAAGCCTTAAGTCAGTAAGGATAAAAATTATGAAATTAACTCAATAAATAAAAAAACGTTTCATTTTAGAAGAATCTTCCAAAATGAAACGCTAAAATCTGTCTTTAATTAAAGGGCAGCAATACGTTCACGATCGCTTGCTGTTAGATCAAAGTCAAAAATATCTAAACTTTGTGCTTGACGATCTTTATTATGAGACTTAGGAATGACGATAACATCACGTTCAATTTGGTAACGTAATACAACTTGTGCGTATGTCTTTCCGTACTGGTTACCAATTTCTTCTAGAACCTGCTTAGCATTTTCATCGATACCGCCTAATGGTGACCATGCTTCAGTTGCGATATCATTACCTTTATTATAAGCAATTAATTCTTCATTCCATTTTCCAACGTGAGATTCAATCTGGTTAACAACTGGTTTAATTTTTCCATTTTCAAGAATTAAATCAAGATGTTCTTTTTCAAAGTTCGAAACACCAATTGTTCGAAACACACCGCGGTTATAGTAGTCTTCTAAAATATTCCAAGCTTCCAAAATTTCATCATGATTGTCCCATGGGAAATGGATTAGGAATAAATCAACATAGTCAGTTTGTAATTTCTCTAAACTTTTTTCAATTTCATCATGTGCCCAGTCTGCACCACCGAAACCTTCATAAGTATTTAGCTTCGTAGTGATAAAGAAATCTTCACGTGGTAGAGAGGATTTTTTTAAACCTTTTCCGACAACTTCTTCATTGTTATAAATTTGAGCAGAGTCAAAATGACGGTAGCCATTTTCAATTGCCCAGTCGATCTCTTGAGTGTCTCCTCTTAAGGCACCTGAGAATTGGTTTTCCTCTTTACCGTAAGTATTCGTACCACTACCAACAATTGGAATTTCAACGTCATTGTTTAATTTATAATTTTTCATCCTAATTCCTCCTATGCTGTATTTCTTACTTTACCTTTACTAGAAAAAAGAATCAATCAAAGTGATTTGTTAAAAATCAGTATGTGAAATGCCTTAAAATATAAAATTTGAATAATTTAAACTTGGGGACAGGCACCAAACTATGTAGAATAGTTTGAGCAGACTAGTGAAGTGTTGGAATCTACTCCAACACTTCATAAGAAAACCGTTAAAAAAACTAAACAATGATGTATGAACGATATACATATCCCCATGAAAGGGGAACAGAGCAAAACGGTAATCATTAAAATATTGAGGAAATGAAGACATGAGGAAGGTATTTTAGTCCAAATCCTATTCGATCATCGGGTGCTTTAACACAACAACGAGATCGTCACTATGGAGGTCTTTTTTGACTTTGTGAAGGAATGTACTTTAAGTAAAGGGTGCAATAGTAAAAAGGCAGCGGAGTTGTACTGCACCCCAAAAGTTAGAGTGAAATCTAATTCTTGGGGTGTTTTTTATGGCTAAGTATAGTGAAGAATTTAAGTTAAAGTTGCAGTTGAAGATCGATGTTTAACTTGTGTTCAACAATCAGGGGCTTTTAATTGAGCAACACCTTTAAAAAAAACTGGATATTTAATTAAAAAAAGCTACCAATAAAGGCAGTTTTTTATTTACTCGCTCTTTCGTTCATTATTTGTCTTCTATGCAATGTATGCTTTGTTCCCCATTCATGCATTGCGTGTAAGATTGGTTCCAAGCTCCTGCCGTATTCAGTAATCGAATATTCCACTTTAGGAGGAACCTGTGGATAGACAACACGCTGAATAATATCCTCGTTTTCTAACTCACGTAATTGATTAGTCAGCATTTTTTGCGTGATTCCAGGCATTCTTCGTTTTAATTCACTGAACCTTTGAGTACCGTTCTTCAATAAATGCAATAAGATAATTGGTTTCCATTTCCCGACTAATATGCCTAAAGCATCTTCTACACGACATAATTCTGGTTCTATATTCATCCTAATTACTCCTTTAGTATCCTTTTGTATACTATACCACTTTAAAGTGCGTACTTTTAAAAGTGGTGATTATTAGTAATAATAACATTGAGAGAAAGGATGATATTAAATGACAAAAATCGGTATTTTAGTTGGTAGCTTACGAAAAGAATCTTTTTCTAAAAAAATCGCATCGAATGTTGCAGCTTTCTTCCCCGAAGGATATGAAACAGAATTTATCGAAATCGGGAATCTCCCATTCTATAATCAGGATGATGATAGTGAAAATAATGTCCTAACAGAATATACGGCATTTCGTAACAAAACAAAGCAATTTGATGCTTTTTTATTTGTAACACCTGAATATAACCGTTCTGTGCCAGCTGTATTAAGTAATGCACTAGATATAGGTTCACGTCCTTATGGAGCGAGTGTATGGAGTGGTAAACCAGCAGCTATTATTAGTCAATCACCTGGTAATTTAGGTGGGTTTGGTGCAAACCACCATTTACGTCAATCACTTGTATGCTTAAATATGCCAGTGGTTCAACAACCAGAAGCTTATATTAGTAACGCGGCAGCTTTATTGGATGAAAACGGCAAAGTTAAGAATGAAGGAACTGTTCAATTCTTACAATCATTCGTCGATACGTTTGTAGATTTGATGAAGAGATATCAAGTTTAGTTTTATTCAGCAATCGGGCGCTTTCTTGAATAAGAAGGCGTCTTTTTGCATGGACAACACATTTAAGGGATTGAGTTTATTGAGGTGTAAAAAGGATTGTAAAGTATTGTACTTAAAGTAAAGGGTGCTTGAACTCAAGAGGAATCGTTGCGGCGATCCATTTTTGTTATGGAGCTAACGAATCAGGTAAGCAGGAGTGAAATAAGAAAAGCATAATTGCCAATAATAAGGGGAAATAAAAAGTAATAGTAAGAAGTTTTATGTGGGAGTGGTAAGTGGAAAAAAATCAATGGATTCCTTTATATAGGTGTTTGAATCATAGCTTTAGAAATTAATACAATCAATAAGTTGGAAAATCAATATTAAATTTTAGGAAAGAAGTGTAATTTATGAAAAAAATTAAAGTAGAAAAAACAGCATTAGTCCTTATTGACCTACAGAAAGGAATTATTGGTTTAAAAGGTGAACCTCACGATACTTCCACAGTTGTCAACAATGCGGCACAACTCGCAGATGCCTTTCGTCGGGCGAGTGCATTTGTCACATTTGCACATGTCGATTTTTTAGACGGAAAAGATGAGTTGCATCCTGACGCGGAAATGCAATTGCCTCCTAAACTGTCTGAAGATTGGGCTGAATTTCCTCCCGAACTGAATGTGCAACCTACAGACCATATCGTAACAAAACGTCATTTCGGAGCTTTCTATGGTACTGACCTTGACTTGCAACTTCGTAGACGTGGAATAGAAACCATTGTGTTAGGTGGAATCTCCACCCATGTTGGGGTTGATACTACTGCTCGTGAAGCATATCAACACAACTATAATCAAATTTTTGTAACAGATGCCATGACTGCACCATTTATAGAAGCTCATGAATTTCCATGTAAGTTTATCTTTCCACTTATGAGTCGAATGCACACGACCGAGGAGGTACTTGCAGCACTATAGTCTTGAATAACTTAATTAATCAATAAACCCAGAAGGAAGGTGTAAATGGTCTGGCAACCTCTAATATGGTTGTATTAATTGATCGAGATCTTTTAATGAAGTGGATGTTAGAAATGAATAAGGCAGCATAATCTATTGACATTCGTTTTACATTAACGGCAATTTTGTCGTTGAATGTTATATGTCTAAACTTTTATAAAAATATTTTGCTAATCCAACGGTTGCAGGAGTTAAACTCTGAGCGGCTGCTGCGATCTCTTTTCTTTTTGTGTAAACGGGGCAGGTTAGTGAAAGAACGAATTCCTAATCGTTCCAATTGTGCACTATCAGTTAGTGTATGATTTTTTGTACAAAATGATAATCAGTAAAGTAGTGCCCTTGCGGCAAATTATGCATGGGCACTTTATTTCAATAGATATCCATTTTTTCTTTTGTGAATTAGTAATTGTACCAACCGTTGTAATCGTTGTAGCCGCTATAACAACCACCACAACCGCCACAACCGCCACAGCCGAAGCAGCCGAAGCAACCGAAACATCGGAATCCTCCACAACGAAAGCCCCCGCAACGCATACCGCCGCAACGCATGCCACCACACATCATGCCGCCGCCGCAACGCATTCCGCCAAAATGACGCGGATCATTGAGGTTTGGATCAATGGTAATTAAATTACCAACTTGGAAATTATCCATTCCTAACATTTGAAGTTCGTTTTGAAGATTCTGCATTTTTTCCTCCCCTTTGTATTTATTAATTAGGTTAGTCATACACCTATATAGAGAGATACACGAGGGTAATTCGTCAGTTTCGTTTAAATGAAACCATCATATACACCTGTACTCTCTTCAACAAATTATGATTTCTGTTAGGTCATTGTCACTGATTTAAGTGCCTATTTCAGTTTGAGGTAATATTAAATGTTGATTCATTACATAAAAACTTGTGGTTGATTAATCTGATATACTGTTGAAGTTGATGATTCAATGTATGAAAACTAGGATATAGAATGTGAAAGAATGCACTTAAAGTAACGGAGGCTTTAGTGAAGAAAGGGTTGCTGCGGCAGCTCTTTTTCTTTTTACGATAAGGGTACAGATTTAGTTCCACTAAAAAAATTAATTTATAGTTAAAATAGATTGTGTATAGCTTAACCACTATTACGGTCCCGAAGGCGAAGAGGAACAAGATGCACTGCAATCTTAATTAATGAGTTTGGGAGTTCAGGAGAGATTGTGAAGGCTTGCAGTTAAACTAATAATTACCGATCTAACCTAAGGTAAAAGAGGTGAATAATCTTTTGACACAATACATTTATCTAGCCTCACCCCTGAACCTGCCAGAAGGTTCCTATGGCTTAAACCCAGTTTCCCCTGAACAGCCCAATGTATTTGAAACTGAATTGGATTTTGCACATTTGTCATTTGAAAACAATTATGATAGTGAAACCAAAGTGAGATTTAACTATAGTCCGCATTTCAGTTTCAACTATCAAGTAGCGTGTAGTTATAATTTCCTGTTTCTAAAAGATTGTTTAAAAGGGAATGCAATCGATGAAAAATGTTTGGGGCTGCTCCATTCATATATTGGCAATGCCCTTCAAGCTAGTGGGATTGTTGAGTATTTTACTTGTTGGAACGGTGAAGAAGCGCTGCCTATTACGAATAAACGAAGCATTCAGTGGGTGAATATCAAAACACCCTACGATCTTGTGCTAACAGATCGTGAATTTTGGGAAATTACTTTGTAGTATGTTTGAAAAGAGGGGATATCAGCTGGTACAAATATATCCAAATGCAGTTGATGAGTGAGAATAAAACTGAAATCCCGCATAGGTTTCCAATTCGTCACGAAATTTGTTTAGGAAAATATCCCATTAGTGATCCACTCAAAGAATTGTGCAAATGGGAATGAGAATAACCAGTCGAACCATGAATTCGATCATCACGGACCTCCATTAGCATGACTTTTTATAGTTTCAGTATAACGCCTGTTTATTAATCTCTGATAAACTAATTGTAAATAAAATGTAAATCATTTATTTGTTGGTTTTTTATTCGGTGATTATGATGAGTTAGGCTATTTGAAAAGGTCTAATCAGTATTTTAGTAATTGGTCTTTTAAAGGAAAGGGAGGAAAGCCTCTTATGAATGTGATTGAAAAAGCCCTAGAGGTTGCAGGTCGTGCACATGTAAATCAGTGTAGAAAACATACCGATATTCCCTATATCACTCATCCGGTTGCAGTTGGGATGATGTTAATGAAAGCAGGGTATGGTGATGATATTGTTGCCGCAGGAATCTTACACGATACAGTTGAAGATACAACACTTTCATTAGCAGATATTGAACGGGAATTTGGCCCTACAATCGCTAGTATTGTAGAAGGATGCTCAGAACCTGATAAAACATTATCTTGGGAGAAAAGAAAGCAGCATACGATTGAGTTTCTAAAGACTGCCCCAGAAGATATCAGAGTTGTTGCCTGTGCTGATAAATTACATAATTTAAAGTCCATCATGAACGACTATGAACAAATCGGTGATATGGTCTGGGAAAGGTTTAATCGTGGTAAAGTGGATCAGGAATGGTACTACCGGAACGTGGCTGCAAGTGTGGGTTACCAGTCAAACTTTAAGTTGTTAGATGAGTTAAAGATTGAAATAGATCGATTGTTTAGCCCTAACGATAGAGAAATCCAAAAACAGCAATGAGAAGTAGATTCCCTTATATCTAGATAATTGAGACTGGGAGGTCAAAGGAATGGGCGGATGGGTTATAGTCTTTTTCATTTCATTTTTTGTTCTTTATGGCTTTTACGCAATTAATTTATATCTGCCGAAAAAGAAAAATCTAAAATATGTAATCTCTCTCTGCTTCTTAATCATTGGTTTACTAGGATGGCTGTATATTTGGATTGGCTCGGGCTGGTTAATGACTGGCATTATTAGTACGGGCTTTTTAGTGTTATCGGCCATCTCTGTTTTAGTTGCTTTGCTGTTGGATTTAGGTTCAAAGTTAAAAAATTAATATTGGTGCCTGTCCCCCAATGAAGTAACGCGCTTAATACACGGGGCAGGCAGATGATTCTTTTGATTAACATACTGAATAAAATCCATAACAACGATATTCTTTCGAAAAAACCTCGCTGTAAGATACTTGATCATCGTACTGCCGTCATATAACTGTTATATAAGTTAGAACACTCTTTCATACATTCAAGATATAGACCACTTATTTTTTCATTAGGGCATAATTTAAGATAACTTTCGGTTTCTAATATGGATATGAGGGGTTTCATTTCAACATAATACTCAAAATGCTGTTTGGCAGTTAAAATCTTTTTATATTTTTCTAGGATTTTTAGATAGGAACGATCAATCAAACGGTATTCACATTTCGCTAATTCAGCACGATAAAAGCTATTCATTTCACTTTCAAAAACGTTTTCTTTATTAGTATTTTCTCCGCAAAAAATCTGGGTTCCTGCAGAGTAGTAAAGATATTCACCATTTTTATAATGCCTTTTCTCGATGCGGAACCTATGCCAGTTTCTGACCTCCTGAAAACGCGCACCTAATGCACTTGTTTTGTTGGAAATGATGTTTGGATTAAGGTTTAATAAATGTTGAAAGATTTGAACATTTGTTTCCCTTTCAGAAAGACTTGTAATCGAACACCAACATAGATAGTTGTTGTCTAATTCTCCAATAATACAAACTTCTTTTCCAGCGCTGATATAGATGTCAAAATAAATGGATTTATCGTCAATTTTATAATTAGGCGTTAAACTTTTATTTTTAGTAACCAAGTTATATTTTTCCATATGATGGATTTATCCTTTCCATTCAGACTTCTCGAACATTGCCTATAATTATAACATTACCTTTTGTAACATGACGTTTAATTGACCGATTTTTGAAGGCTATTGGCTGCCAAAAGTTAAGTTTAATTTAGCTCCGAGTACAACCCTTTCACATGTTAATCGGGATTTATTATTTGTTATTAGGAAAAAGGTCAGGGTTGCAGGAAATTGGATGAAAAAGGCGAATGTAATAGGAGCATTTAGAAGCGATGAAATGCAAGATTTACTAGCTGACAAAGGATTAAAATCTAATAGTGATATAGAATTTGATTGGGAAGACGAAGATGATTTAGCGGAGATGTTCCCAACACTATGGGAGCATTTTGGAGAAGAACCATTGGGTTATTAAGATAATAAGAAATGAATTTTAAGCTGTCAATCGATCATAGATGTTAGATCGTCAAAATTTCAACCGCTATCTTCTATGAGCGGTTTTTCTATTGGAAAATAATATGCTAAGCAATAACAAAAAATAGAATTTCATTTTAGAAAAAATCCTTTGAAAATGATTAAGGTCAACTAAAACAAATGTGATTGAAAAAGCCCTACAGATTGCAAGCAAAGCTCATTCTAAAAAACTGGATGGATAGATTCCAAGATGTAGCAACTAAATATCTTGATATTTATCTATATTGGTTCAGTGGCTAGAAATGGTAAGCATTTATCCTTTGAAAAACAAGTTGAACAAATGCTTATTTCTGCCTGCAAAAAATCAAACTATAATGATGGGGACTGACCATTTTTTTCGTTAAAAGATTTATGATCGAATTTTATTCCTGTTAAAATCAATCCCGCCCCTGTAAAAATTGCCCCAAGGACTTCAATTATGGCCTGAAAAATACCTGCGACACTCGCTGCTGCAAACACGATAGTGCCGATTAACAGAAGGCAGCCCGAGTAGGCTGGCAGCACTTTACTGCGAATAATGGTAATTCCAAATAGAATCATACCTAAAACAAATAAGAGCGGACCAAATAAAAAGGACGGTTCGGTAAGGGGTGTGTTGAAAACAGGACTGGCTTTTTCCATGAATGCCTGAGCTATTTCTACGTAGACAATCGATGTGACAATAATATTGCCAATAATCCCAAAAAGCATGGCCAAAAATCCCAAGATTCCATTGTTCTCACCAAGAAAGAAGTACAGGCTAAAAAAAGCAAAGACCAAAAGCAAATGAGCAAAAAAGACGAGTAGATTTCCGAAACTGGTACCAAATTCGCCTGCTCCGAAATTGAAAGAATGGGCAAAGATAAGGAGAATTCCTGAAAGAATGGAGGTGAATTTTCCTAGCCTTGCAATGGACTGAGTCATAGTTTCACTCCTTTGACATTTGTAAAGAAAAGATTGGCGTTGGTCGAGTGTTCCTGTTCATTCACATGCCAGTGGGTCACCATGGGTCACGACCATTAAGGCAACTCCTTTTGAATTGACTTTTCAGAGTTTAAGTATATATGTACTTTATTAACTTTTAGTATTTGAAGTGTAAATAATTGGTCAATTTTTAAGAAGATGGAGTTTTATGCTTGGTAATAAGGGTCAGGCACCTTTTTGGTTTTATTTTACTGAAAATCCATTCTACAATAATTCCTATCCAAACGAATTGAAAAACATTTTTTAGATTCAAAAATTGACCGCGATAAAAATGAATACTTAAACACCCTCAATTGATTAGTTGTAAACAATTTTCATTTGAGGATGCTATTTTCTTGTAATTTCATATCTATTTATAAAATAGTTTTGTCTGAAGAATATCCAGGGCGCGTTCAATATCCTCTAAATCTTCTTTCGAAGCATTTTGTATTCGATTTTGGAAGCGAGATTCTACACATGCAAAGGCTTCGTTCATCATGATTTCTCCATCTTTAGAGAGACGAATGTATTGTTTTCGTCGATCTTCGGTATCACTTATCTTTTCAATTAAATTTTTTTCGCTTAATTTTTTCACCTCACGACTAGTATTTGGCATCGATATATGCTGACAATCACTAATATCACTAAGGGTAACAGGCTGACTGACGGTTATATACTCAAGAATGCTATATTGAACTGGAGTGATGGAATCAGATTTGGCATTTTGTGTTAATTCATGTGTCACACGATGAACTGAAGTTGTAAAAGACACACATTTAAAAAAAAGAGCTTTTTTGTCCATATTGCTCACCTCTTATTAAGAAGATAACAAATTTGTTATCATAATACAATTATCATTTGACAATAAAAAAGAGCGGTGTTATGATTTTGTTATCAAATGATAAGTAATGGGGGTGGGTTATGAAAATCCTGGTTATTTACACGCATCCTAATCACAAAAGTTTATGTTACGCATTTTTAGAAAAGATTATCAAAGGAAGTAATGAAAATCCTAACATAAAGGAGTTACAGGTCTTAGATTTGTATGAAGAAGGCTTTAATCCGCTCCTAGTGTTTAATGAGAATAAACGAAGACGTGATATGTATTGTGATCCTCACCTTGAAAAATATAGAAAGCAAATTTCTTGGGCTGACAAGATTGTCTTTGTCTATCCAATCTGGTGGGGAAGACCTCCAGCAATGCTGATGGGGTACATTGATCAATTATTTGCAGCAAATTTTGCCTACAAAGATAAAAAGGGGCTTCTGCCAGAAGGATTATTGAAAGGGAAATCAGTTGTATGTGTGTCTACTATGAAGGGACCTACAAAATATCCACTTTTCTGGTTAAATAATTCGCATAAAATATTGATGAAAAAAGCCTTATTTAATTTTGTAGGGATCAAAAAAGTGAAGTTTTTTGAATTTGGTAACATGGAAAGTCCGATGGGAAAACAAACAAAAAAACTAGAAAAAATTTATTTTTATTTTAAAAAAGTAGACCGTTAAGCAACATTATTGTTTCTCTATTGTTAGATGTGAATGAATTTTTTCTTAGTCCTTTTCACTAGTAATAAAACAGCGATCAAATATTGGTGCCTGTCCCCCGGTGCAGTAATGCTTTAACATACTGGGGGTCAGGCACCACTTCCTGACCCCATTTTACATAATCTTGGTGGTACCCCATTAAGATACCTTTAAGCCTTGAGAAGGTTGGCTTTGCTTTAACGGTTTAGAGACATTAAAGACGATATTTAGAAAAATGGCCGTAAAACTGCCAGCAACAATCCCGCTGCTTGTTAGGATTTTAATACTGTCTGGCAACTGTGCAAATAGATTTGGAACCGTTGTGACACCTAAACCGACACCAACAGAGCAAGCGATGATCAAGAGGTTTTCTTGAGATGAAAAATCAACTTTGCTAAGCATTTTTATTCCGGAAGCAATCACCATCCCAAACATAGCCACCATCGCACCGCCGAGTACGGAGGTAGGAATTATGGTTGTTAAGGCAGCAATTTTTGGAACAAATCCAAGAAGAATCAATATGCCAGCTGTTGTATAAATGACCTTTTTGTCTTTCACGCCTGAAAACTGGACAAGTCCGACATTTTGCGAATAGGTGGTATAAGGGAATGAATTAAATACGGCTCCAATGACACTAGCCAGACCTTCGGAACGATAGCCTCTTACCAAGTCTTTTTCCGTAAGTTTCCTCCCAGTAATATCACTTAAAGCAAAATAGACACCTGATGATTCTACGAGACTCACCATCGCTACAAGAGTCATGGTAATGATCGGAGCCAGCTCAAATGATGGTGTGGCAAAATGGAAAGGGGTTACCATATGGAACCAGGAAGCCTCACCGACTGAAGAAAAGTTAACTTTTCCCATAAAAAAAGCTACACTTGTTCCAGCCATCAATCCTAAAAGAATAGATATCGCGCGAATAAAGCCTTTAAAAATTCGGTAAAGGATAATAATGAATAATAATGTCCCAAATGCAAGCGTAATATTGGTAATGGAACCGAAATCAAGGCTGCCTTGACCCCCAGCAACGTTATTCATAGCGACTGGAATCAGTGTTGTTCCAATGATGGTTACGACAGATCCGGTAACGACTGGCGGAAAGAAACGGATCATCTTACCAAAGAAAGTCGCAATGAGCATAACAATGATTCCAGAAACCAGTATCGATCCATAGATAGCGGAAAGACCATACTGTCCTCCAATCGCAATGATCGGCCCCACAGCGGTAAACGTACAGCCCAACACGATGGGCAGTCCAATACCGAAATAACGGTTTTGCCATACTTGTAGTAATGTAGCGATTCCACTTGTCAGAATATCAAGTGAGACTAAATAGGCTAATTGTTTACTAGAAAGACCAAGTGCCCCGCCGATAATAAGAGGAACGATGACGGCCCCTGCATACATCGCTAATACATGCTGAATCCCTAAAGAGGTGGTTTTCAATGGATGTTGTTTCATTAGACTAACTCCTCCACTTTTTCATTGATAAAGGTGACTTCTCCATTTTCTAAAGAGGCAATTCTTGCTATGGATTCAACCCTAATCCCTTGTTTCGTTAATAGTTGAGCTCCTGGTTGGAAAGACTTTTCAATCACGATGCCAATCCCTTTAACCTTGGCACCGCTTTGTTGAACGATTTCTACTAAACCAAGAGCTGCTTGTCCATTTGCAAGGAAATCATCTATGATTAGCACACGATCTTCTTTATTTACATATTTTTTTGAAATAGAGATTTCGTTTGTTTCATTCTTGGTAAAAGAATGAACACTTGCTGTCAGTAAATCTCCATTAAGTGTTAAGGATTTTCTTTTTCGAGCAAATACAACCGGAACCTTTAAAAATAAACCAGCCATTACCGCAGGTGCAATCCCCGATGATTCAATCGTTACGATTTTCGTAACTCCATCATTCGCAAATCGTTCTGCAAACTCTTTTCCAATTTCGAGCATTAAGTTGGGATCAATTTGGTGGTTTAAAAACGAATCGACCTTTAATACATGCTCTGACAGTACTTTTCCGTCCTTTTTAATTCTTTTTTCTAAAAAGTTCATTGTGTAGTTTCCCCCTAATGAAAATTAAAAAGCCCAAAGATCATCGCTCACTTCAATAATCGAGTGAGGCAATGACCTTTGGGCTAAATGTCCAAAAGGAAATAGAAAAAGTGCACGATTAACCTGTGCATTTTTCTCATTACCCACTCATAGTCAGATTATTTACGGTAATCCGGTAGAAACTTGCAGGCCATATTCCTGCGATTATATGAGCGAAGTCTTATAAATATATGTTCACATTATAGCATGTTGACACAGTAATTCAACCCTAAATTTCAAAAAAAGCGAACATTAATTCATACAATGTAAAGATTGTTCGTCTTTTTAGAACGCTTTCATTAGATAAAGTGCATTGACTGTAGGTCAGGCACCACTTTTTGAAGACTCTTTTTCTAGTAATAACATTTGAAGAAGACTGGCAAAAAGAATAAACTTGAATTATCTGAAAAGAGAGAGCGAGGATTCCAAATGGCTAAATTAGAAGGAAAAGTAGCGGTGATCACAGGTGGAGCAGGCGGGATTGGAAAGGAAACCGCTGAATTATTTTTAACAGAAGGTGCAAAGGTTGTTTTAGTGGGTAGATCAGTTGAATCCCTTCAGAATGCTAAAGCTGAACTTGATTCGTTTGGTGAGGTAATCACAATTAAAGCAGATGTTTCCCAAGAATCTGATACCATTCATTATGTCAAAACAGCAGTGGATCGCTTTGGAAAAATTGATATTTTCTTCAATAATGCAGGAATAGAAGGAAAAATTGCGCCTTTGGTTGAACAATCAGTCGAGGACTTTGATGAAGTGATGAATATCAACGTACGAGGTGTCTTTTTAGGATTAAAGCATGTTCTGCCCGTCATGATGGAGCGAGGAGGGGGGAGTATTATCAATACAGCTTCTGATGCGAGCTGGATGGGATATCCTACTCTATCACCCTATGTTGCTTCGAAGCATGCGGTAGTTGGTCTAACAAAAACAGCAGCACTAGAAGCAGCAAACAAAAATGTACGCGTCAATTCGATTCATCCTACAAGTGTGAATACGAGAATGATGAGATCGATTGAAGAAAGAACATATCCAGGTCAGCCTGAACAGGCTTATGAAGAGTATAAACAGCTTATTCCTTTTGGAAGATACGCAGAACCAATTGAAATCGCCAAATTGGTTCTATTCCTTGCTTCCGATGATAGTTCATTTATCAGCGGCAGTCAGTACCGGATTGATGGCGGGATGTCTGCAAATTCAAATTAAACGGAAGTCAGTAGCTATATATAGGATTGTGTTCAAAAGGGGAACGATTAATGGAAAGAATAATCAAGCTATTTTCATTTGAAGACATATCCATTGAATATTCAATAATCGGAAAAGGGGAACCCATATTTGTCATGCACGGGGGACATTCCAATTGTCATGAGGAATTTGGTTATAAGGCATTAGTAGAGAATGGTTTCTCCATCATAACCCCATCAAGAGCGGGATATGGGGGCACATCAAAAGAAGTTGGAAAAAGCTTAGCAACTGCCTGTAGCTATTATTCAAGATTGCTAGCCCATTTAAACATCGAAAAGGTTCATCTACTTTCTATTTCTGCAGGGGGACCCAGCGGGATTTATTTTGCTGCACACTATCCGGAACTTGTTGCTTCATTAACCTTGCAATCTGCAGTAACAAAGGAATGGCTTACTCCTAAGGATAAGGAATATAAAGCGGCTAGGATTTTATTCCGTCCAAAAGTTGAAAAATATACATGGAAATTAATTTCACTTATGAACAATCAGTTTCCTCAGTTTATTTTTAAAAAAATGTTCCCTTCGTTTAGTAATCTAACTTATGATGAAGCAAAAAGGAAAATGAATAAGGAAGATGTAGAAGCGATTAGAAAAATGAATAATCGCCAACAGTCAGGATATGGATTCTTTATAGATCTAATACAAGTCAATGATATAGCTAGCGAAGATTTACAAGCTATTGGGTGTCCAACCCTTATCATGCATAGTAAACACGATGGCTCTGTCCCGTTAGAACATGCCTTTCATGCTAATGAAAACATTCCTTCATCAGAACTATGTCTGCTTGACTCATGGGGGCATTTAATTTGGCTTGGTAAATCGGCTGAGGAAACAGACATCAACCTTATTAAATTTCTAAATTCTAACTAGATTTAAGAAGAAGGAAAATATTGAGTATGGGGAGAAAAAGCAAATGTGAAAACTTCACAATGGTGTCAGGCACCATGTGAAGTTTTCACATTCTTAGGGAGTCTCTTAGAAAAGTTGTTAAATAGTCGGTATCGGTTATTTTTTTATTGCATTCGCTGCTATCGGCGCAAATCAGGTTGCCGATGGCCTTGTAATAATCCGGATTTTTAGGATTTTTCGCTTTAGTTACGGTAGAAAAATAGGAAACCTGGCCAAAACAATTACAGAATGAACAAATATTATTTTTACTAGTCGGTGCAAATTTACATTCAATGCCGACCATTTTTCCATCTAACTCATATACAATAAATTTTTTATTGGAGCTTAGATCGTTCCAGCTTAAATAGGTCAGCAGGCTGTGGTCTATATTTGATAAATCTGGAAGCTTTAATTTTTTATTCTTCGGAAACATTTTTTTCAGCTGCTGTTCGGTGATTCTTGGAAATGGCAGTAAAAAGGCCGAAAGATGCTGGATATATTGCTCATATTCGGCATCTGTCTTCAGTCTGGATAGATCCAGCATTTCTTGTTGATCCAATGCTGCATTTGGAAAGAGGTCCAAGATTTTGGCATTGGCTAAGTCAATCACAGCAGCCAAAACGTTTGGTGGTACATTTTTTTTGGTGCTGTCCTTAATCAGAGCAATCTGTCTTTTTATAAAATTTAACTGTTCATTTTTAATAAATTTTTCGGTCATCGTGTTTATCTCCTATCATATTTCGGTTCCTCATTACACTTATTTTAACGAGTGCAGCAAGCTTATAAAATAGAAAAAATGACTTAGAAACGTTTTTTACATAGGCTGTTTTCGTAAAGAATGTTGTTATTAACCCTCATTATGCTCCCAAAAATCGTTAAAACAGTGTAAAATTACACCTTATTAATAAGTGGAACAGATATATCAGCGGATTTTGGATGTTTATTAGCGAATCTACAATTTTATTAGCGAATTCGACCAATTTATCAGCGAATTTTCAATTTTATTAGCGAATCAATAAAAGCAACAATCTTTTAGAAAAGAGCCTTTACATAAAACAGCACTGATGAAGGATTTTCACCAGTGCTGTTTTATTTACTTTTTATGTGAGTATACAATTTTCTTTATCGTTTCAGTTGAAAGGTAATATTCCTTAGCAAGTTGCTGGATGCTGTTGCCACTAATAAAAGAATTTCTAATGGTGGCATTACGGCGATCAAGCAGCCGTCTCCCTCCACTTGAGGTTCCCCATTTGCGATATTCCGTTTCGAGCTTGGGAATGTAAAGAGTTTCCCCCTGGACATACTTTTGGATTTCCACGATTAGCTTTTCAGGTAAAACTTTGTTTGCATTAATATATTTCAATTTTGCCCGCTCCTTATTTTAATTTTGAAAAAAATAAGGTGCAAAGCCAAAATATTAGAAAAGCTTGTTCAGCGATTTAATTAAATGTTTCGCCCCATACAAAGTATCGCCTTTCCAATAATCGGCTTTGCATGAGTGGAAGAAGTACCAGACAATCTTACGTGATTCTCCAACTGTAAGCACCCCCTTAACATTTAATGCTATTATTATATCATTCTTCAATTTAGCTAGTATAAAAAAACCTGAATAATTTTCTGAAAATTCCTTGACTTTAGTATTGGAAATTATATAATAAACAATATTAATCCGATTAAGTCAATGTGAATTATAGGTAAAGTGGGTGATGACTTGTTTCTCCAAATAAATAACATTAACAAACAATTTATCAATCAAAAGGTTACAAGTGATGTTTTAACAAATATAAATCTCGATATTAAAGAAGGAGAGTTTGTCTCGATTCTTGGACCTTCAGGCTGCGGGAAATCGACCTTGTTATCGATTGTTGCCGGCTTAACGAAGCCAACGAGCGGTGAGATCTTGTTGGGTGGGAATCCAATCAAAAAACCGGGGAAGGACCGGGGGATGGTTTTTCAAGAGGCAGCCTTATTTCCTTGGATGACGGTCGAAGAAAATGTGATGTTCCCGCTTCGAAAGGAAATGAAGAAAAGTGAAGCAAGGGAAGTTGCCCATCAGTATTTACAAATGGTTCAGCTAAGCAACTATACAAAGCATTCCCCGCATGAGCTTTCTGGCGGAATGCAGCAACGGGTCTCCATTGCCAGGGCACTTTCGATGAATCCCAAGGTATTGCTGATGGATGAACCGTTTGGTGCTCTTGATGAACAGACACGCGCAAGACTTCATCATGAATTAGAGAAAATCTGGATTGAAACAAAAAAGACGATTCTATTCGTCACCCATAGTATTAGTGAGTCTATTAAACTATCGGACAGAATCATTGTCATGGGAACGAGACCGGGTGTTGTTCTTGAAGACATCCATGTGAAAACTCCAAGACCTCGCGGTGAGCATCCGCAAGCAGTAGCTAAATTAGCAGAAAAAATTAATGGCTTGTTAAAAACGGAGATTGATAAAGTGGTAAAAGAGGAACTGGCATATGCAGCGAACAATTAAACGAATTATATTCTTTACACTTTTACTCATCATATGGCAGGCAGCTGTGAAGATATTGAATGTTTCGCCGGCCCTTATGCCTGCACCGACTGACGTAGTGAAAGCACTTGCTACAGGCTTTGAAGATAAAACCCTTATTTACGATATTCTTGCAAGTTTTCGAAGATTAGCCATTGGTTTAGTAATTGCCATTATCATTGGCTTCTGTTTAGGAATCTTGTTAGCAAAAAATAAAACAGCGGATGAAACATTAGGTACCTTGATCTTAGCGCTGCAGAGTGTACCAAGTATTGTCTGGCTACCAATTGCGATTATGTGGTTTGGCCTAAATGAAAGCTCTGTTATTTTTATTGTGATTCTGGGGGCAACCCTTGTTATTACCATCAATATGCGGATTGGGATTAAGAATGTACCGCCTCTTTATATCAGGGCTGCACAAACGATGGGGTCTGGCGGACTTGATCTGTTTGCAAAGGTTATTCTTCCTGCTTCCGTTCCGTATGCCGTTACCGGGATTAGACTGGGCTGGGCATTCGCCTGGCGCGCGCTGATGGCAGGAGAAATTTTGAGTACCGGGCCTGGGCTGGGTTATACGCTCAAGTACGCATCCGATTTCGGAAATATGAGTATGGTCATTGGTATTATGATTATTATCGGAGTCATTGGGACGATTGTAGATCTTACTTTCTTCCAACGAATCGAACAAAATGTCATTCGCCGTTGGGGATTGGAAACAAGTAAATAAGGGGGAGAAAGAAAGATGAAGAAAAAGACAAAAATCATCGGTATGTCATTTTTGCTAAGTATGGGATTATTAGCTGGCTGCGGTTCAAACGCATCGAGCGGCGGTGCTGGTTCCGAAAAGGTCGTAATTGGCTATTTTCCAAATATCGATCATGCACCGGCAATGGTAGCGAGAGAAAAAGGGTATTATGAAAAGGAATTAGGTAAAAACGTGAAAGTGGAATACAAAACGTTTCCTGATGGCGGCGCCTTTATGACGGCATTAAAGACAGGTGATATCGATGCCGGTTTGGTAGGTCCTGGGCCGGTTATGAATAACTTTACAAACGGTGCAGATGTTAAAATTATTGCGGGGGCATCATCAGGCGGAACAGCAATCGTTGCAAGTAAAAAAAGCGGGATCAATGCTGTTGAGGATTTCAAGGGCAAAACGTTTATCACACCTGGTGTCGGCTGCACACATGATGTCCAAATGGAAACATTCCTGCAAGACTATGGCATTTCATCGGCTAGAATCGGGGGAACCTTGAAGCATGTAACCGGAAACCCTGCACAATATGCAAGTATGTTTGAATCTGGTAAAGTGGATTTAGCCGCTGTACCAGAACCGTGGGCATCACAATTAGTAAAAGAGACAGGAGCAAAAATTATTGTTGACAGCTCCCAAATTTCTTACGGAAATACATTACCGAATACCATTTTAGTGGCTAGTGGCAAGAAAATTAAAGCTAACAAAGAAGTGATTGCGAAAATTGTCAAGGCACAAAAAGAAGCGATTGATTTTATCAATAAAAACCCTGATGAAGCAAAGAAAATTACGGTTAAGAGTATTAAGGAGATTACAAAGCAAGGACTTGACCAAGACGTAATGGATACGGCTTGGGGACACATCCACTTTACTGAAGATGTAAATCAGGATGTAATTGAACAATTTGCCAATTCTTCTGTTTACCTAAAATTTTTAAAAGAACTGCCAGAGTTTAACGCATTAATTGATACGCAATTTATTAATTAAACATGAGCGAAGGGATACTAGGTGAGTTCACTTAGATCCCTGCTTCTGTTTTGTAAAAATGATTTTGAAAGGTGAAGAAAATGAAACTTTATAGCTCTATTCTTGATTTAATTGGGAATACCCCAACTGTCAAACTTAATAAAATTCCAGACCCATCAGGTGCTGAAGTATATATGAAACTTGAATCTTTTAACCCCGGGGGAAGCGTGAAGGACCGTGCAGCGGTGAACATGATTGAGCGTGCGGAGGAAACGGGGAAACTGATTCCTGGAAAAAGTACGATTATTGAGCCGACATCTGGAAATACGGGGATTGGCATTGCCATGGTAGCTGCGGTGAAAGGCTATCGCTGTATTATCACCATGCCTGACAATGCCACTCAAGAGCGTGTAAAAATCTTAAAGGCTTATGGAGCGGAAGTTCATTTAACTCCAGGGGCCATGCGCATGCAAGGAGCAATTGATGAGGCCAACCGTTTGGCCCGAGAACTTCCGGACAGTTTTATTCCCATGCAGTTTGAGAATCCGGCCAATGCAGATGCCCACCGTGGAACGACTGCTGTCGAGATTTTGGAAGCTTTTGCAGGAAAGCTGGATGCCTTAGTGGTAACGGCAGGAACGGGCGGGACTGTTACCGGTGTCGGAGAAGAATTAAAGAAATCAATCCCAAACTTAAAAATATATGTGATCGAGCCATTCGGATCACCGGTCCTATCAGGCGGTAAACCGGGGCCTCATAAAATTCCCGGAACAGGTCCAGGGTTTATCCCGAAAATCTTAAACCGTGAAATTTTCGATGAAATCCTGCTCATTAAAGATGAAGATGCTGAAGTCATGGCCCGCCAACTTGCCGCACAAGAAGGAATCTTTGTCGGGGCATCAGGTGCATCCACTGCCCATTTTGCTGTTGAAATTGCCAAAAGACTCCCGTCTTCGGCAAGAGTTCTATGCTTGGCTCCGGATACAGGCGAGAGATATTTATCTTCTGACTTGTTTCCGGGTTAAAGTAATCGAATAAAAATAAAGTTTCCTCCAACGATAAAGGGTTCCGTATTGAGGTGTATATTAAAAAAATACCTGCTGAAAAGACAGTCGTATTGACACCGTTATTGGTATATTAAATGTGAAACTCGCAGAAGTAATTGGCGAGTTTCTTTATTAGGAATACTAAAACCTTATATATATATAAAATCTCACCTACTTGGATACGGTTTACCGTAACACATCAAAATGAGGTTCTTTTGCATTTTTGAGCTAAAACTCACTCCCTTTTAAATAAAAATGTCTTGTCCTTAATCGAGTAATCAGCAAAGCATAATAAGCAGAAATTTTCCGGTTAAATGCAGATTGGAGCTAGTTTCGGAGTAAATAAGGGGAGGTTTTCCGGTTAAATGCAGATTGGAGCTGATTTCGGAGTAAATAAGGGGAGGTTTTCCGATTATACCAAGCAAATACCCCCATTTTCGAATTTTTCGAGTCAATAGGCGGAATCTCTCCGTCTATTTACGCTTTTTTTTATAATAATTTCTCATTAAGCGGAATTTTTCCGTCTATTTATCAGATTGGGTGCTTACCTTGCTCCCCCAACCGATAAGTGCGGACCCTCCTTGATCCTAGATGCAGGAATCTGCAGCTTATAAAGATCAATAAAATTGGAACTCAAAACGGTACTGCAAATGACAGAAGTTTTAATCCTCTTTTTTAATTGTACAATACTTATTGTCCACCATAATAATGATGTCAATTGCTATGTCAAAGTTAATAGAATTTTGTAGAAACCTTGATAAATAAAGAAAAAGACGTATGCCAATTCATACGTCAATTCTTGTGTCTTTTAACAACAAAGCACCAGAGAATGGAGCCCTATACTCCAACGAGGAAGCTTTATTTTTTCGTATTTTCATTTGTGAGCGTCCTTATATTTCAATAATAATCGGAAGGATCATCGGCCTTCTCTTTGTTCTTGTAAATAAATATTGGCCAACCGATTTTTTAATATTTTGTTTGACTACATTCCACTGGCGAATTTTCTCCGCTTGTAAGTCAGTAACTGTTTTTTTAACGATGCGGTTAATCTCTCTGAGGAGATCTTCAGAATTTTTTACGTATACGAAACCACGGGTTATCGTGTCAGGACCTTGAATAATTTTTCCCTCCGTTTTGCTTAAGGTTAAAACAATCACGAGCATACCATCCTCAGAAAGCTGTTTGCGGTCTCGGAGCACAATTTCGCCTACATCGCCGACGCCCATTCCGTCCACATACGTATCCCCAGCCGGTATCCTCCGAGTCTGGCGGGCAATGGAGTTTTCGATATCAACTACATCCCCATTTTTAATAATAAACGTGTTTCCTGGCACGACTCCAACCGATTCGGCGAGCAAACGATGGTGATGCAGCATTCTAAATTCACCGTGAACGGGAATAAAATAGGTTGGCTTCATTAAGGTAAGCATGAGCTTTAAGTCTTCCTGGTATCCATGCCCAGAAACATGCATGCCTGTTGAGCTTCCAGATCCATAAATCACTATAGCGCCCAGTTGAAATAAGTTATCGATAATGCGTGAAACATCTTTCTCATTTCCGGGTATTGGCGATGCTGCTAAAATAACGGTGTCCCCGGGATAAATAGAAACATCCCGATAATTACCACTAGCAAGGCGGGCAAGGGCTGCCATGGGTTCTCCCTGACTCCCCGTACAGAGGATGGCAACTTTTTCAGGAGTAAATTGATCGACTTCCCTTGCCTCAATCAGCATCCCATCCGGTACGGTTAGATATCCACGTTCCATCGCTACTGAGACTACATTGACCATACTGCGGCCAAGCAAGGCAAGCTTTCGATTCGTCTTCATACAAGCTTCGACTATTTGCTGAACACGATTCACATTCGAAGCGAAGGTCGAAACAAAAATCTTTCCATCTGCTTTCATAAAAGCCTCATTCAGATGGCTGCCGACCATCCGCTCTGATGGTGACAGGCCGGAGCGCTCTGCATTGGTACTTTCAGAGATTAAACATAAGACACCTTGCTGACCGATAGCCGCCATTTTATGAATATCTGAATATTGGTCATTTGCGGGTGTTAAATCGAATTTGAAGTCGCCACTATGAACAACATTCCCTGCAGGCGTATGAAAGACAATCCCTAAACAATCCGGAATGCTATGGCTTACTTGGAAAAAGGATACGTTCAACTCTCCCAGGTCGAGTTTGGAATCGGAATTAATGGGTATGAGTTTTGTATCCCTAGTAAGCCGGTGCTCCTCTAATTTTAATTCAATTAAACCAAGAGTAAAACGTGTGGCATAAATGGGGACATTTATTTTTCGCAAGAGGTAAGGAATTCCGCCAATATGATCTTCGTGTCCATGTGTCACAATTAATGCACGGATTTTTTCTTGATTCTCTTCTAAGTAAGTAACATCCGGAATAATTAAATCGATTCCTAATAGACTCTCATCTGGAAATTTACCGCCACAGTCGATAATGATGAGATCTTCTCCATATTCGATAACATACATGTTTTTACCGATTTCATTGATTCCGCCTAAAGCGAAAATAGATAATGTATTTTCATTGGTTTTCAATTTCATCCCACCCAATTTCAATTAGATGCTGTTAGTATTCCATTTTTGAAATTGTTTATTTAAGGCGGAAATACAAATACAGGTAGTGGTCGGATATGACTGAACTATTTGATGGGAAGAGAAGACTTTTTTTGTTTTGGGCAATTTTATTAGAGAAAAAGAAAATGCTTCTGGAAAGATTCTCAATTTTTTGCAAATGCTTATTAGATTTACGTATAATTTAATTCAAAAGAAGTGATGGGAGTGAATGATAATTAGGATTAATTCAAGAGAATATTTTATTCATGATTTACGTTATATCATTAGGTCTGCAAACGAAAAGGATGCAAAAGATTTGTCTGAGGTAAGGGTGCAAATCGATGGTGAAACAGAAAATTTAGATCGAGAAAGTGGCGAGGCGTACATAGATGAATCAGGTTTTAAGCAAATCATTAAAGATGATACAGAAAGTGTGAATAACCTATTTTTAGTTGCTGAAGTAAATGGAAAAATTGTAGGTTTTTCAAGGTGTGAAGGGAACAAATTGAAAAGAACTTCTCATAAGGTAGAATTTGGCGTTTGTGTATTAAAAGAGTTTTGGGGGTACAGTATAGGACAAAGCCTTTTAAAAGAATCCATTCATTGGGCGGATTCAAATGGAATTAAGAAAATTACTTTGAGTGTCCTTGAAACCAATAACAAAGCAATTACGCTTTATCAAAAATATGGTTTTGAAGTGGAAGGTCTTTTAAAAAAGGACAAGGTTCTGTCTGACGGGAATTACTATAATACTATTTTGATGGGGAGATTTAACGAATAAGGGATTAGAGGATAATGAAGGTTGAAGCTGTTCCTGAGATAGTTTTTTCTATTTCAACAAAATGGTGTTTATGTTTTAACTATTTTAGAAGGTTCTTATTGATTAACGAAGAATATAAATATAATACTTTTGTTATGAATAGGAGGAAATCAAATGAACGAAAAATTAGTAAGGGTGGGTACAACTTATATACCTGTAAGGGATGTGGAGAATTCCTCCACATGGTACGTAAATAAATTAGGAGCTGAGTTAAGCTACAAAGATGAAGACAAAGCAATTTTGAACTTTGCCAACCAAAGCATTTTTCTTGTTAAATCAAAGGAAAATCAAAGTTCAAACTTTTATGATATTTACGGTGAAGAGCGTTTTTCGATAACATTTGAAGTGAATGGATTAGATGCATTAAAAGCTATTCATAGAAACTTTATCGAAAAAGAAATAAAAGTTGGAGAAATTGAGAACCGGGGACACGCTGGAAGGAACTTTGTTTTTTATGATTTAAATGGAAATAAATTTGATGTATGGAGTGAATTGAGTACGATATTTAAAGAAAAATATCTTGCTTGAAGAAAGATTCACATAACGAGGAAAATATGATGAAAAAAATAAATGAAATCATTGATGTCTTAATTAATAAAGGGTTGATAATGAATGATGGTCTGGAATTAAAGAGGTTAAGAAGTGGCACAACCAATGGCATGTTATATACTCTTCTTGCAAATAATATGCCGACCTTTGTAATAAAAATAGACCACCCGACGATTATAACTTCTACTGAGGATTTTCTGCTAGCCTATAAGGATATAAACTTGTTTCCTGACGTTCTTTATACAGACGATGACAAAGAATTTATCGCGTACTCTTATATTTCTGGAGAGACACACTATAATCGGGGATCTAAATTAGAATGGATGACAATATTAATAAAAGAGCTATTCGATAAATACCAAATGGCTGGTAATAACATTCCCTGGGGTAGAGTAAATGGAATACATAGAAACTCATGGTCAGATTTTAACCAAAGTAGTTTAAAGTCTGCTCAAGAGATTATAGGTGATTTCCTGCCAATTGAGGACCATAAAAGAATAGTGAAATTGGTAAATAAATTGGATACCTATCATCATCAAGAAGTGAAGTATTATCTACATGGGGATACGGGTGTTCATAATTTTGTATATTTGGATCATCAATTAAAAGGAGTTATTGACCCATCACCTTTAATTGGTCCAAAAGTATACGATTTTACTTATGCATTTTGTTCTTCTCCAGATAGTCTAAATTTAAGCACGCTATTGTCATTATTTTCGTTGTGGAATAGTTATGCTTCTTTTACTAAGGAACGAATTTTGGATGAAGTTCTTTTTCAATTATATAACCGTATCGGAGTATGTATTAAAGTACATCCGCAGGACTTAAGTGGTTACATGGAAACATGGAAAGAATGGAGAGAATACCTCCCCGCTGACTATTATTAAAATCACTAGAAGAATATCAGATTACTAATAAAATTCCTACTTTTTGTTGTAAAGTTCGTAGTACTCTTCCTAGAAATATAAAATCTAAAATGAAGAAGTGGTACATTAATTTTTTTCCTACTTTCCATCTTTATAAGGCATAAAAAAGAGACAGAAGGAAGCACCTCCTGCTCTCTTCGTTAACCCAAAACTCGCAAGGATTCTCGTACAAAGGCTGGTATGTCATCCGGCTGTCGGCTGGTGACCAGCTGATTCTGGCACACGACGACTTCTTTGTCATGCAAATTAGCGCCGGCATTCTTTAAGTCTACATGAATGGACTTATATCCCGTTACATCACGCCCTTCAAGCGTTTCTGCTGTGATCAGCAGCTGGGGGCCGTGGCAAATGGCTAGTACAGGTTTTTTAGCATCCATAAATGCTTTGGTGAAGCGTACAAAACGCTCGTCTGCACGAAGTATATCCGGCGAAAATCCACCTGGAAGGAAAAGTGCATCAAAGTCCTCAGGAGAGACATCATCAATGCTTTCATCAATGACGACTTCACTTTGTCCCTGCTTCCCCTTTACGGTTTTTCCCTTTTCCATTTCGATTGCAGTTATCTCATGGCCCTTTTCCTTCAAGGACTGAACGGGCTCCGCATATTCGGAATCCTCAAAATGATCCGTTACTAAAACAGCAATTTTTTTACTCATTGCAATCAACTCCTTATCCATTACTACGGATTAAAGTACCCTTCTTTACATTGGCTGAAACTTTCTATAGGGAGTAACGATAGTTAGCGAATTTATGACAAGGTAAAAAAATTCCAATATGAAAAAGCCTAATTTCGCCATTTTACTGAGAAATTGGGCTTTTTCGTTACCCCACAATCAATACCCATTACCAACTTATGCTAAAATTAGAGTGTAATATGGAGGGATGCTGCTTATGCTTGAAGTTCAATTGAAGGCAATTGAAACGGAGAAAAGAAATTCATTTCTAGACTATCTACTTTTAGCGGATGAAAGTGAAGAAATCGTTAGCGAGTACATAAATGATGGTGAGATGTTCGCCATTCTTTGCGAGGGACAAATCGTAGGGGTCGCTCAATTTATTTTCCTTCAGAACGGAATCGTTGAACTTAAAAATATTGCTATTATCGAGGATTACCGAGGAAAAGGCATAGGAAAATTAGTAATTAATGAGTCTTTCGATTTATATAAAATGAAGGGATTAAATAAAATGCTTGTCGGTACGGCTAATTCAAGTATTGCTAACATAGCATTTTATCAAAAGCTCGGGTTTAGAATGGTAGAAATTAAAAAGAATTTCTTTAAAAAGTATCCAACACCAATTTATGAGAATGGGATAAGGGCATTGGATATGGTGATGTTTGAGAGAGATTTGTAAACGTACATAGAGTACAAGTTAGAGGTCGATTTGATAAAAGGGGTATTTTAAATGGATAAAATTAAACAACTATCGATTCCAAAGGATTCAAGAGTGATTGTGATTTCTGATATACATGGAGAATTAGCCCTTTTTAAAGCGCTACTAGAAAAAGTTCAATTTAGCACAGAGGATTACTTGATTATAAATGGTGATCTGTGCGAAAAAGGCAGCAATAGCAAAGGCGTTGTCAGTTATGTCATGGAACTTGCGGCAACGAATCCAAGGGTTCATGTGATTGAAGGAAATTGCGAAACCTTAGTTGAAGAACTGTTAAACGAAAATCCACAGTTACTGGGCTACCTGCGGGCACGAAAGGACTCCATCTTCCATGAATGGCTGCAGCAAATTGGGGTTGAAATCACCGAAGAGACAACGGTCCAGCATATCAAGGAATGCCTGACAAAGCATTTTTACAAAGAAATAGAATGGTTGACCGCATTGCCTACGGCTATTGAAACCGATGAATATATTTTTGTTCATGCAGGGTTGGCCGACATTGATGACTGGAAACAAACAGATCGGGATACAGCGGTTTCACTGCCAGCCTTTTTAGAAAAGTCCCACCGTTCCGATAAATATGTGGTTGTCGGGCACTGGCCAGTAGGAAATTATTCTACCGACGTTTTGGTACATAACCCAATTATTGACCACGAGAAAAAAATCATTGCCATTGATGGCGGAAACAACGTTAAAGAAAGCGGACAATTAAATGCCTTGATCATGCAAAGAACGAACAATGAAACTGCCTATTCCTTTACCTATGTTGATCATTACCCGACATGTAAGGTAGGTGGAGATTTTAAGGCGGATCCGAAGATGTCCGGTTCTATTTCCTATCCATTTTACGAAATTGTGCCGGTTGAAAGAGAGAATCATTTTACATTATGCAAGCAGCCGGGAACGAATCAACTGCGATATGTTAAAAATGAATATATTCATAGAAATGAGAAAGGGCAATTCCAGGCGAAGACAGATATATCCTGCGCTCAGATTAGTGTAAAGAATGGCGACATCGTCTCTCTTTTAGATGATAGCTGTTCGGGATATAGCTTGATTAAAAAAGACGGTGCAGTCGGCTGGGTTGAACAAAATTTCATCTGTAGTTGAATGTTGTGGTCCCATGCACCAATCGAGGTTCATCAACAAAATAGGTGTTTCATTCCACCTAGTGGCGGGTAGTTAAAAAAAGACTACTCGTCCAAAGGAGGAAATTTCAATGTATACACATGAAAAGCACCTGGTGGGAGTTTATGATACTGAAAATGAGGCCATCCAGGCGGTTCAAGATTTAAAACGTCAGGGCTATGCAGCTGAGGAAATTTCGGTTATTGGGAAAAACAATGAACAGGTAGACGAAATTAATGATGTAACTGGTACAAAGACTGAAGAAGGTCTTGTTGCCGGTGCGGCGACAGGCGGTGCGCTAGGAGGGCTTGTCGGTTTGTTGGCAGGAGTAGGTGCTCTTGCGATACCCGGCATCGGGCCGTTTATAGCAGCTGGACCAATAGCGGCAACACTCACTGGCGCTGCTGTCGGTGCAGGGGCAGGCGGATTGACAGGAGCTTTAATTGGAATGGGCCTACCTGAAGAGGAAGCGGACCGTTATGAAGGCTATGTTAATGAAGGAAAAATCCTAGTCGTAGTTGAACGCCGTGAAAACCGTGTTAGGGATGACTATTTTGATACTAGCGTTAACCAGGGTGTAACTGGCGGAACAATAACTCCAAATGATCCGATCATATCCGACAATCCAGCCAACACTCGCTTGGACAACAACAACAGAGGTTTTTAATGAACGAAATGGACAACGGTGGCTGTCCCCAACTTGGGCAGGCGCCCATTTTTCTTTATGATCACTATTGGCTATTTTTTGTATGTAAAAGGACTAGCGCCGCATAAACAAATTGAAAATGGTGCCTGACACCAAGTGCTATTAAGTAATAGCGCAGTGGCAGGCACCGTTTTTAGTTCATGCAACAATTCGGAATTTTATCGCAATGTTTTTAATGCACCACTCCAAGCGATAACCTGGTCAAGCATTGCATTAACATTATCTAGATGAAGTTCAGCAGGTTTGAATTCCGTTCCGTTTTCAAAATCAGTAAATAAGGACAATGTTGGATGTACTCGAACATCAGCAATCATTAATTCTCCCATAATTCCACGTAAATGTTCAGCTGCACGAGCTCCACCAGTTGAACCATAACTTACGATCCCTGCTGCTTTGTTATTCCATCCTTCACGAGCAAAATCAAGTGCATTTTTTAGTGCCCCCGTGATGCTATGATTATATTCTTGAACGATGAATACGAATCCATCCAAATTAGCAAGTTTTTCATTCCAAGCCGCAATTCCTGGTTCTGTTCCATCGGTTGTTCCTAAAAACGGAAGATTGTAGTCAGCAATGTCTACAATTTCATAATTGGCCTCTCCACGTTTGTCAGCAATACCTTTTATCCATTCTCCTACTTGTGGGCTAACACGTCCTTGACGTGTGCTTCCTAAAATGATTCCAATTTTTAATTTTTCAGGTGTCATGATTTCTTCCTCCTTAGTTGATCTTCCAAACATTTTGTTTAATAAACCCATCTTTTACACCACCAGTAAATTATTTACTTGCTTATTTCTTTCTTTTCTAAGGTTTGGAGTGAGACATTCTTCTGCTAGTCATCCAAGAGATAAAAATAGTTAAAAATCATCAATTAGACTTGTAAGTAAATACGATTACCTGAAGGGTCTGAGGTAACGAAAGAACCTTTTTCTTCAGTGACGGATGCACCAATATTTTTTAACTGAACAATAATTTTATTTCTCTTATCCTCATTTGGAAGCATCAAAGTAAATGATTCAAGTCCAACACTATTAGGAGCAGGTGTAGGTGCACCTACGCCATTCCAAGTATTTAAACCAATATGATGATGGTATTTACCATCCGAAATGAAAAGGGCCTGAGCGCCATATCGGTTTACTACTTCAAATCCGAGTCCCATGATATAAAATTCTTCAGTCTTTTTTAATTCGGATACATGCAAATGAATATGTCCCATAACGGTGCCAGCAGGTAGACCTTTCCATGATTGCTGTTTACCTTCAGCTAGGAGGTCTGGAAAATTCAATGGATCAACAGCCATATCCACTTTACCGTTTTCCCAAACCCATTCGGAAGGGTCACGGTCTATATAGATTTCAATTCCATTTCCATCTGGGTCAGATAAGTAAAGAGCTTCACTCACAAGATGGTCTGAAGAACCAAATTGCAAACCAATTTCCAGAAAATGCCGCACTATTTTTGCTAGATCAGAGCGTTTAGGGAGAAGAAGCGCATAGTGATATAATCCTGTTGTTCTACCCTTCTTAGGAACAACGTTATTAGGTTGTTCAATGGATAATAAAACTGTCTTCCCATCCGCAGTAAGGTTTGCGGACCTGTCAGTTTGTTCTAATGCCTTAAAGCCGATTACTTCTTGATAAAACGCTAACGACCGTTCAAAATTTTGGACCTTTAAGTTAACTTGACCTACAAATGTAATTGGTTCATGATGGAAATTCATTTTAATTTCCTCCTTTTACTTAAGCTTTCTCTGAACGAAAAAGAACGTTATCTAAAGCTAAAAACGATTTGTTTGTTGTAGCGAGATATATTGAAATGGCTATTAAAGCTAAGTCAAGTTCGTACCCTGCCATTTGGCCATTTCCAAGAAATCCGACAGCGAGTTTAACTTTAACAATTGCACCAGCCAATACAATCGCAAATAGAATGGAAATAATCCTTGTTCCTACTCCTAAAACAATAGCGATTCCACCAATTAATTCAATTAGAGCTACTATATAAGCTGTAAAGCCTGGAAGACCTAAACTTTCAAACCAACCAACCGTATTTTCAATGCCGCCTTGAAATTTTGCTAACCCATGTATAAAGAAGGTTGCACCTAAAAATACCCTTAAAATTGTTGTAATAACTTCATTTTTTCTTAACATTTACTAAACTCTCCTTCATTATTTATTTAGTTCATACCTAACAACCTGCTTTTTAAGAAAAAACAATTCGTTAGTTAGTTACTTTATGTAAGTTAGTATATTATCATAATTAAATAAAGTCAAGTAAGTTTCCTGTAAAAAGTAATTTAATTATTTTTAAAAATGTTTATAATAGTAAGTAAGGAGTTGATTTAATTGGATAAGTCGATTTGTCCTAGATTTGAAAAAGCCATGGGGTTTTTGAGCCAAAGGTGGACTGGTATGATAATTTACCAGCTTTTATCTGGTCCGCAGCGTTTTTGTACGATTGAATCTTCAGTGGGTGTAAGTGGCAGAGTGCTTTCAGAGAGATTAAAGGTTCTGGAGAACGAGGGGATTGTGAAACGAGATGTTTATCCAGAAACTCCAGTTCGGATCGAATATTCCTTAACGGATAAAGGTTTAGCACTAGAACCTCTTATGAAAGATATAGAAAAATGGTCACAAAACTGGTTGGACGCATAAGTATTAAGGCAGCAGGGGGGCACCATCTTTAGAGGCAGTCGGTGGAACCACGATGGTTCAAATTGACGATTTAATTAAACAATGCTTGAATGAGCTTAGGACTTGACTCTAAGCTTATTTTAATACTTAAACCCACATTGTCACGCCGCTTTTTGCGTTACGCCAATGTGGGTTTAAGTATTTTTTAATAAATATTATAAAAAATCACCATTACTCGCGTAGTAAAGAGTAGATAAAATGAGCTACTCCGTCCTCAATATTTGTCAGGGTTACTTCCTGGCAGGAATCCTTGATTTCCTTCGAGGCATTGCCCATAGCGGCACTTCTTCCGGCCATTCGGAGCATAGATAAATCGTTGTTGCTGTCACCAACCGCTGCCGTATCGGCTAGGTTCAACTCTAGTTTGTTAGCCAGAATCTCTAAAGCAATACCTTTTGACGCGCTTTTGTGTTCGAATTCAAAGTTATGCTTAGCAGACGTCACCATCGTTATATCTTTCAGCTGCTTAAATTGTGTCTTCCCTATTTTTAGCTTTTCTTCGTCAAATGAAAAGGCAAGGATATTATAAACATCGACATTGGTGTCACACAGCTCTTTATATGAAGTGATAAATGAAAATCCGGTTTGGCTGTATTGCTTCTCAGCGGCCTCTTTCAGCTGCTTGATGCTTACCTCTGGGTTGGCACTTTTGACTCTGTCCATTTCGATGGCCAAAAGTTCACGGCCGTTCTGCGGAGACAAGATAGAATCTTGACTAAAAATCTCATAATAGTATTCTTCTTGCTCAAGCCAGTTCAAAATATGGAATGCATCGTCCGGATTGATCGGAACAGAATGAAACAGTTCACCGCCCGGCTGATGGATGGTCGCTCCGTTGGCCCCGATAATCCAGGTTTTCAAGCCCGTATTTTTAATAAGGTTTTGGACATCAAAATGGGCCCGCCCTGTCGCAATAACGACTTCTACTCCATTGGCTTGGGCATATTGGATTGCCTCCAAATTCTTCTGGCTTATCTGATTTTCTTCGTTTAGTAAGGTGCCATCTAAATCAACAGCAATTAATCTTACCAACTTACTCATCTCCCTCTTCTAAGTCAGCAGTTAATAGCTCGACATTGTTTTTATAGAGCAACTCCCTAAACTCCTTTGACGGAGTTTGGTCTGTTATCAGAAGATCAACATCCTGTAAATCAGCAAATCGGAAAAAGTCTGTGTGTCCGAGTTTCGTATGGTCGGCTAATACAATCACTTGCTTGGATTGCTGGATCATTTTCCGTTTGACGAGGCCATCCTCCTCATGAGCGATTGTTAATCCTTTTTCGGAAATTCCTACCACTCCAATAAACACCTTATCTACATGGTAGTCCGAGAGTTTTTCTATCACAGTGGAGCCGTAGAGGAAACGGTGCTCTTGTTGAAGCGTGCCTCCTAGGAGCTGAATATTGATTTCCTGATTGGAAGATAATACTTCTGCCTGATTAATGGAATTGGTAATAATCGTACAATCCATGTTTTTGATTTGCTCTGCACAGGCTTGAACGGTTGTTGAGGCATCCAAAATCACTCTGTCACCGGGATAGATGAGTGAGGCAGCCTTAATTCCAATAACCTGCTTTTCTTCAGTTACAAAATTTAAGCGCTTGGAATAGCTCTTGACTTCATCATGAACGGAAGGGAGAATTGCTCCTCCACGTGTCCGAACAATCGCTTTATCTTCTTCAAGCCTGACAAGATCCCTTCTTGCTGTATCTCTGGATACATCAAAGATAGTGCAAATTTGTTCCACTGAAATCCTGTTATGCTTTTGAAGGAAATCCATAATCGATACTAATCTCTCTTCTTGATACAAGGAAATCACCTGCAGTCATAAGTGTTTATAAGTAATTATACGTATTCCGAGTAATATTGCAAGTATATATAAGTTTTTGTAAGTGAATAAACTTAATTGATGATAAAAAATAAGTTATCAGCGAATCTACAATTTTATCAGCGAATCAATAAAAGCAACAATCTTTTAGAAAAGAGCCATTAAAAATTAGGAATTAAAACGATCATATTATCGCCGTAACGGAAACAGATTCTTTTTTTTTAAAGGCTCTGTTAAACTTTAATGTTGAAAATAGGTCAAAATTATGGGAAACTCTATATTTATTGGGTTTCCCATTCCTATTACTATCGAACTCGTTGAAATAATGTTAAAGTGGCGGATTTTCCACACCTAAGTGAATCCAATCTTCTTTTGGTGGTCCATAAACCCCAAAAGGTTTGATTCCAGCTTGACGCATAAGAATTGTAACTTGTCCACGATGATGAATAATGTGTTTAATTAGTCCCATTAAAATTTGAGCATTTGTTTCTTCCCTACCAAATGCAGTTCGCAATTCTTTCAAAGATTCGTCTGCCCATTGTTGTTCAATGGCTTTGACTGCATAAGAACTTATATTTTTAAAGGTTTCAGCAATTTCTTTAGCTGAGGTAGGTACATTTTCTACATTTTCAACTTCGTCTACTTTCAACCCAAAATGAGCTAGATATTCTGGGATATTTGTTGTGAAATGCCAGACAATTCTTCCCAAAGTACGCCCTTCTGGGTAAACTTTTTGTTTCAATGAATCATCAGTTAAACCTTCCAAGACCTTTTGAGTTAGCGTTGCCTCCCAATTCCATTCTCTAATAAAGTCTGCAATCGTTACATACATATACAATACCTCCATAATCTACATTTCAATATTTTTTTATTTCAGAAGACACATTATAAAACATTTGTTCATATTTTTCGACTTTGTCATGATCCTATACCTCATCTTGGCACTCACGATTGGATTGCAGGATTGTATGTTTTATTTCGTATTAGTAATCTTTTTAAAAGTTAATAAAATGTATGATTTGTAACCAATTGGGGACGTGAACTTGGCACTTTCATAGTTTGTTGTCACGCCGTTACATATGCGGTTGCAGCAGCCTTTTATACCGCGAACGAACCGGATTTCTAGTTTAATAAAAAATTCTCAGGGTAAAGAAATACTATTACCATGATCTAAGGAGATGTAGCAATGAGCATTAAAGCGCTAGTTTTAAATTGCAGTTTGAAAGACAGCACGCAGCAATCCAATACCCGTGCGCTGATTAACGAGATTGTAAAAATTTTTGATGAAAACAGAGCGGAGACGGAAGTGCTCAGGATGGCTGATTATAATATCGGCTTTGGAATTACCCATGAGGCGGTGAATGATAAGGATCAATGGCCAGAGATTTTTGAAAAAGTGAAGCAGGCGGATATCCTTTTGCTTGGCTCGCCGATTTGGCTTGGCGAACAGAGCAGCCTAGCCACTTTGGTTGTAGAAAGATTGTATGGTGGAAGCAGCCTTACGAACGAAAAAGGCCAGTACATTTACTATAACAAGGTGGGCGGAGTGGTTGTGACCGGGAATGAAGACGGTGCGAAAAACGTCTCAAGCTACCTAATTTACGCATTGTCGCATATTGGGTTTACGATTCCTCCAAATGTGGACACCTATTGGGTGGGGGAAGCGGGCCCTGGTCCATCCTTTATTGAGGCAAACGGGAAAGAGAACGATTTTACGATGCAACACGCAAAAATAACTGCTTACAATTTACTGCATTTTGCCCGGTTGCTGAAAGAGTATCCGATTCCGGCAGAAGGAAATGTGAATGAAAGTCGATAGTAAGGTGGCTTGGAAAGTTTGAATTTAAAACTCAAATAACATGCTAAATTATCAGTCCGATGCAATAAACGGATCAATGCCTTCGCTACGGGCCTTGATTAGAGCTGCCCCCAGATCGGCAAAGTGAACCACCTTTTCGTTGAGCGATTTACCGTTTTGCTTTATAAGTTCCTCTTGGGCTTTTCTCCCTTTGGAGAGTAAAATCATGATCTGCCTGTCATGAATTTCGAATGCCTGGTCTGCTAAATCCTGAATCAGCTCCAATAAATATGCGACTAAAATGGCATCCTTTACTGCCTGCGGTGGGTTGTTTTCCTCATCTTGGTCAAAATGAGGTAGGGAACGAATGTCTGCTATTTCGATGTCTATTTTATCCTTGTGTTAATCATCTTTGTCATTTTGATTGTCAGTACCTTGAATGAACAGCATTTGTGTTTTCCTTTGAAGATGGGCTTCTCCCCATTCATGCATCAATTCTAAAATGGTTTGAAGGGATTTCCCATATTCTGTCATGGAATATTCCACTTTTGGCGGAACTTGAGGATACACTACCCTTTCGACAATGCCTTCCTGTTCAAGATCTCTAAGATGAGAAGTCAACACTTTCTGGGTAACACCAGGCATGACATGTTGCAGTTCGCTAAACCGCATCGTCCCATAATGAATCAAATTTAGCATGATGGCAATTTTCCATTTCCCAATTATCATGTCCATCGTAGTTGCTACTCTGCAATGATCGGGTTTATTGTCCATTGTTTTGCCTCCATTAAAAGAATAATTATCAACGCTAGGGATGATTACTTTTAGATTATTTTTTGTCTTTATTCACTAAACTAGTCCAGAAAAGTCCCGTTTCTATAATCAATATAGGCTTGGAGAATTTCATCTTCCGTATTCATCACAAATGGACCTCTTGCAACAACAGGTTCTCCAACCGGTTCTCCAGCATACAGCATCACATGCATGTCTTCTTCAGCTTTTATTTTAATATCACTTCTTTCAGCATGATTACCTGAACCAAGCCACAATACCTCACCAGCATTACCGGATGTATGCTCAGAGCCAAAAGTGCCTGAACCTTTTAGAACATATAAGAATCCATTATAGGAGCCTGGGATTTCTGGGGTAATTTCACTTCCTGAATCCATTTTGAATTCAACCATCGTTACTGGAGTAATATTCAATGTTGGTGCAGTTAACCCATTTACTGAACCTGAGAATACCTTAGTAGATACACCATTTTCCACTATGTGTGGCATGTCGTTTTTTCGAAGATCTTGATAACGTGCTGCTGTCATTTTTTGTTTTGCTGGAATGTTTACCCAAAGTTGAAGCAGGTTAACCAGCTCTCCACGAGCAGCATCTTCAACGTGCTCAACGCCTCTGCCAGCTGTCATCCATTGTGCATCCCCAGGGTGAAGAACGCCTGCCCCATGCTTGTTATCATAATGATTTAGGTTGCCGTCAATCATATATGTTACCGTTTCAATTCCACGGTGAGGGTGGACTCCAAAGACACCGCTTCGCATGTGGTCATGTGCCATTAACAAAAAGGGATCATGTTGTTTCCAGTGTCCTGGTTCGATTACCCATGCCATTGTATGAATATTACTATTACGTTGGAATTCAGGAGTGTATTTATGACTAATTGTTCTATTGTAAACGTGGCTATTCATCATTGATTCCTCCTTTGAACTTGTTTGCGTCGATACAATGAGCTGTTCTCTACGGAACCTATTATCTAACCTAAGGGTCAGAATGTTAAGTAGGTACTTTAATGTGGGGTAGTTTCTTTGAAGAAACTATGGATTACAGAGCCAGTTTTAGCCGAGAAAAATTTTAATATTTATTGGAAATAGGGTAGCTATTAGAGATGTTCACAAATAAAAAAGCAAGCCTTCTTAATGAAGAATTGCAGCATTCGAATTATTGACATAAGTCTGACTTTGAATATTCCTTTTTAATTTCCTTCTTCCACGTTAGCTCAACAGGATTTCTCACTTCCAGTTGTATATATATTAATTTATATACAGCTATTATCATAAAAAAACGAGAGTTAAGTGGGGATATTTAATAACGAAAATAAAAAATTAGTGGGATTAATTAAAGCACAGGAATTTAATCAAAAAGTGGCGAACAGTGACTGGCACTGTTCGCAGCTGTGAAAGTTGATTTAAATCTATTTTCTTTGGTGCAATCGAGATACAATAATAATTAGAGAACTACTTTAATTAACCCATTATGGCTGATAAGCCCCCGAATCCCTCTTAAATTCCTATAACGTTCAATGACTGCCGAAGACCTTCTAGAGCAAATCCGCCTAGATATTTTAAAGCAAATAATGCGATGATGGGTGAAAAATCAATTGGTCCAAGGGGGGGAATAAACCGCCTAAACAAGCTTAAATAAGGATCAACTAGTTTGTAAATCCATTCCCCCACCTTTGATGATTGAAATCGAGGAAACCATGAACCAAAAATAGCTATTAAGATTAGCCAATAATAAACCTCAAATAAATAATATCCAATTTGTAAAATGTTTGAGCCCAAATTAAATCTCCTGCCTATACTGTTTTTTTACTATTGTACCAAACCTTTTTGTCAACCTATACATATACGTTTAAGTCTCTGCAAAGTTTCATATTTCTTTTTGATAGCAGTGGGACGATGGGGCAGGCAGGGGCAGGCAAATTTTTATGAATCCTTAAGTAAACTTTTCACTTTTTCTTCGGACAAATTTGTCATTTTCATCACTCCCAGGATTTGATCCATTTCGTCCACATTAAGAACATTAGCCGACATAGTTAAAATAAAAGCAAGAATTTGACTTTGCTTCTCCTGATCCTTTATTTTGCCAGAAATATATGCTGAATCAAGCGTTATATCTGAACGTGACTTTTTACTATTCATAAAAGGTAATAGAACTAGTTTTCCCATATCCGCTTCCGATAACTCTTCACTTGATTCAATTTTTTTCCATAACTCAATTTAATCATATTCTTGGAAAAAGATACAAATACTATTTTCGTTTGTATGATTTTGATAAGGAGGTTTATCGATTGGTTAAACAAGTTTCCATCTTTTTAGTTTCCATGCTGGTCGTGGTTGGACAGTTCCTACCTTTACATGCCGATGCCAAAAAGGCAGACGGGACTGTTCAGCTACGCTTGCTTGAAACGACCGATATTCATGCTTTTTTAGCAAATTATGATTATTATCAGACAAAACAAGACGATAAGGTTGGTCTGGTGAAAACCGCTACCCTCATCAAACAGGCACGAAATGAAGTGAAAAATTCAATGTTGTTTGATAATGGGGATGAGATTCAAGGGAATCCTCTAGGGGATTATGTCGCAAAAGTAAAGGGATTAAAAAAAGGCGATGTCCATCCTGTTTATCGTGCCTTTAATCTATTAGGTTACGACGCCACCACAGTGGGCAACCATGAATTTAATTATGGGCTGGACTTTTTAGCCGAAACCCTTAATGATGCCAGAATGCCTGTTGTGAATGCGAATGTTTATAAAGCAGGAACAGATAAGCCTTATTTTGAACCATACGTCATTTTGAATAAAAAGGTTATCGATAATCGTGGAAAAAAGCAAATGATCAAAGTAGGGGTGATTGGCTTTGTAACACCACAGATTATGGAATGGGATAAAGCTAATTTAGAAGGAAAAGTGGAGACGAAATCCATTGCGGAGTCCGCGAAAAAATATGTTCCGATGTTGAAAAAGAAGGGGGCCAATGTCATTGTTGCCCTTGCACATACGGGAATAAGCGGGGAGCCTTATCAGCCTGGAATGGAGAATGCGGCTTACTATTTAACACAAATAAAAGACATTGATGCCGTTTTGACTGGCCACCAACATAACACCTTCCCAGGCCCGATTTATAAAGATTTAGCGAATACGAATCTTGAGAAAGGAACTATTAATGGGAAACCGGTAGTAATGGCGGGAGCATTCGGCAGTCATCTTGGAGTCATTGACCTCCAATTACAGAAGCAGCGTGGAAAGTGGAATGTGGTTGACAGTAAGGCCGCATTAAGACCGATTGTCGATGCAGAGGGTAAATCGATTGTGCAAACAGATGAGAAATTAATGAAGGCGATATTACCAGAGCATGAAGGAACGATTAAATATGTTAATCAACCTGTCGGAGAAACGACGGCTCCAATATTTAGCTATTTTTCGCTCGTTCAGGATGATCCTTCTGTTCAAATTGTAAATAACGCACAGACTGATTATTTAGTGGAAAAATTAAAAGACCCAGCCTACAGTAAGTATGCGGGTATTCCTGTTCTTTCAGCAGCAGCGCCATTTAAAGCAGGCGGTCGTAACGGTCCTGATTATTATACGGATATTCCTGCGGGAACGCTGGCGATTAAAAATGTCGCGGACCTATATTTGTATCCGAATACGCTTCAGGCAAAAATCGTGAATGGGGCACAGCTCAAAGAATGGCTGGAAATGAGTGCTGGGCAATTCAATCAGCTGGATCCAACTAAAACGGGCGAGCAGCCGTTAATTAATCCGGATTTTCCATCGTTTAATTTTGATGTGATTGATGGTGTGCAGTATCAAATCGATGTGACAAAACCGGCTAAATATGATGGTAACGGAAATGTAATCAATGCAGGGGCAAGTCGAATTGTCAATCTCACGTATCAAGGTAAGCCTGTTACAGGAAACCAACAATTTATCGTCGCGACAAATAACTACCGTGCTTCTAGCACCACTTTCCCTGGAGTTAGTCAGGGCGAAATCGTCTTAAAGGCTCCAGATGAAAATCGGCAAATTGTCACGAACTATATTCAAGAACATAAAACAATTAATCCGTCGGCTGACCAAAACTGGTCGTTTGTAAAATTCAAAGGTACTGTGGTACCGGTGTTTGATTCATCACCAAAGGCACAAAATTACCTTAGTCAGTACCCTAATATTAAGTATATTGGACCATCTAGTGGGGGATTTGCAAAATATTCGATTGATTTAATGGAATAACCAGTGTTTGATTGCTCCAATGGAGAAGGCTGCCCTAATGAATTTTGGGGCAGCCATTTTTGAAACGACTTTGAGAATTGTTCAGCCCCAGTATCCTGCATTTTCCAGTTGCAATCTATTGCAAAGAGATTAATAATGCCCGAGAAAGCGGAAAAAGGGTCATCACGGTCATAGTGCCCGTGAGCTAGGGAAAAAGCCAAGAACGGGCACTCAGGGAGGTCCAAAGTGCCCATGAACAAAGGAAAGA
>NZ_BCVP01000040.1 GCF_001591805.1 Neobacillus novalis NBRC 102450
TTATCAACCGAAAGTCAACAACTTTTTTTACTTCTTTTTTTCATTTGTGTTACTGTCTCGCAACAACAGATATTAATATATCACCATTTTTAAACCAGCGCAATACTTTTTTTCGTTTTTTTATATAAAATATTATAAAGGAAAAGTGCCGGCACAGCCGGCACTTTACTATCCTTAACGATGGCGCATTAATGGGAATAACAGTACATCACGAATAGACGGGGAATTCGTTAATAGCATAACTAAGCGATCGATTCCAATTCCTAAGCCTCCTGTTGGCGGCATACCGTATTCCAACGCCTCAACAAAGTCTTCATCCATCAAGTGGGCCTCATCATTACCTTGTTCACGTTCCATTAACTGCGCTTCAAACCGTTCCCTTTGGTCAATTGGGTCATTAAGCTCTGTAAAAGCATTTGCATGCTCACGAGCTACGATAAACAATTCAAAACGATCGGTGAAGCGCGGGTCTTCATCATTTTTCTTAGCTAACGGTGAAATCTCTACTGGATGTCCAAAAATAAAGGTTGGCTGAATTAATTTTTCCTCTACCTTCTGCTCGAAGAATTCATTAACGATATGACCATATAACATGTTATCGTTAATTTCCACTCCATGTTCTTTGGCAAGTTCGCGTGCTTCTTCAACGCTCATTTCCTTCCAGAAATCCGCACCGGTAAATTCTTTAATAGCGTCGACCATGTGAAGTCTTTTCCACTCTGGTTTTAAATCTACTTCATAATCACCATATTGGATGGTTGTTGTTCCGACTACTTCTTGAGCAATATGAGCAACTAAGTTTTCCGTAAGGCTCATGATATCACGATAGTCTGCATAGGCTTCATAAAGTTCAATCATGGTAAACTCTGGATTGTGACGGGTCGATACACCCTCATTTCTAAATACACGGCCAATTTCATAAACTTTTTCAAGACCGCCGACGATTAGCCGCTTCAAATGAAGTTCAATGGCTATCCGCATATATAATTCCATATCAAGAGCATTATGATGCGTAATGAACGGGCGTGCAGATGCGCCGCCGGCAATCGCATGCATCATTGGGGTTTCGACTTCTAAATAACCTTGGCTATCCAGATAGCGGCGCATTGATTGAATAATCCGGCTCCGGGAAATAAAGGTCTGTTTACTTTCTTGGCTCATAATTAAATCTAAATAACGCTGGCGGTATCGCTGCTCAACATCTTTAAGTCCATGGAATTTATCCGGTAATGGACGAAGTGCTTTAGATAAGAAGGTAAAGTCATTAACTTTTATCGAAAGTTCACCCATTTTGGTTCTAAATACCTTTCCAGTTACCCCGATGATGTCCCCTAGATCGGCGGAATTGAAAATTTGATATTGTTCGTCTCCTACAGCATCCTGCCTAACGTAGATTTGAATTTGCCCCTTTAAATCTTGAATGTGGGCAAAGCCAGCTTTCCCTTTTCCACGCTTTGTCATGATGCGGCCGGCAATACTAACCGTAATGTCTTTCCCTTCAAGCTCTTCATTTTCCAACTCTCCATATTGTTCAACCAATTCAGCACTGTAGTGGGAACGGTCAAATCGCTTACCAAATGGATCTAAACCATTTTCACGCATCGAATTCATTTTTTCACGTCTGACCATTAATTGATCGTTTAATTCTTCCTGACTCAACACTATCAACTCCATTAATTTCTTAATTATGGAAAAACAAGCATAATTACTTTTTTTGCATACTCTATTATTTTACACAATCTTAAGATTTCAGACATCAAAAAAGTTCAATATAGAATAAAAACTGCCAGTTATTCCACTGGCAGCTTCCATCAGTAATATAGATAGGATAGAACATCAGCCTAAAGCAAGTCAAATTTAGCCAACAATTGCCTGCCTTTGCTCTTTTTCTTCCACCTCGATGACCAAATCATTTAGTATGGAAACTAAATGGTCACGCGTATCACATTCATTGATGGCATTACGCACTCCCGCATTACCACGAACCCCTTTTAAATACCAGGCGGCATGTTTACGCATTTCCCGAACTGCTATATTTTCATTTTTCAGGGCAATCAGCCGATCCAAATGAAGAATGCAGACATCGATTTTTTCACGAACAGATGGCGGCGCCATTAGCTTACCTGTTTCAAGATACTGAACGGTACGGTAGATCATCCATGGGTCGCCTAATGCCGCTCTGCCAATCATGACCCCGTCTACGCCGGTTTCATCGAGCATTCTTTTGGCATCCTGTGGTGTTTGGACATCTCCATTACCGATTACCGGAATGGTAACAGACTGTTTAACTTCACGGATAATTTCCCAATTTGATTTTCCTTCATACATTTGCACACGGGTACGGCCGTGGAGGGCAACTGCCTTTCCGCCTGCACGCTCAATCGCTTGGGCATTTTTGACGGCAAAGATATGCTCCGCGTCCCAGCCCATCCGCATTTTTACGGTTACAGGCTTTTCCACCTCTGCCACAACCGCCGACACCATTTCGTAGATTTTATTGGGATCAAGCAGCCATTTTGCACCAGCATCACATTTGGTGATTTTCGGAACAGGACAACCCATATTGATATCGATAATATCAGCATTCGTATTTTGGTCAACAAATTTAGCAGCTTCAACAAGCGTTTTCTTTTCCCCGCCAAAAATTTGCAGGCTCAACGGCTTTTCGCGCTCATCAATATAAAGCATATTCATCGTTTTTTTATTTTTTAAAACAATCCCTTTGTCGCTGACCATTTCCGCACAAACTAAACCAGCGCCGAACTCTTTAACCGTTAAACGGAATGCTGAGTTACAGACACCTGCCATTGGTGCCAAGACAACAGGGTTCTTCATTTCGATATCACCAATTTTTAACATGAATCTACCTCTTATTCTTTCGGTGTTAAATCATCTATAGTTATTTTTAAGGAATGAGCAATTCTTTCTAGTAAGTCACCTGCAGGCAGGCGATTTCCTCTTTCAATCTCTCCTAAAATCGATACCGATACACCTAGTTCCTTCGAAAAGCTCTCCTGTGTGTAACCTTTCAGCTTCCGATAGGCTCGAATACGTCTTCCCCACTTTTCTGCTTCCATATTCGGACTCCTTCTTTATCAGGTAATTCAGCCAGCGCTGCTTCAAGAGGCTTTTCCATCCACGAAAGATTTGGATTCAATTCTAAAAGCGGCACAAGCACAAATGCTCGCTCTAACATCCTTGGATGCGGAACAATAAGCTTCTCTGTTTCAATATTTTCTTGGTTAAAAGTCAGAATGTCAAGGTCAACTGTCCGCGGGCCCCATTTTATTTCCCTCTTTCTCCCAAGATTCAATTCTATTTTTAAACATCTAGCTAATAATTCATGAGCATCCAAGTCAGTGTTAACCTCAATCACCATATTTAAAAATAAATCCTGATCTTCATAGCCGACAGGATCTGTTTCATAAATAGATGAGAAAGTTACCAACCCAGTTTCTGAATCACTAGTTAAAAGTTTGATCGCTCTCGTTATATTAACATAACGGTTTCCTACGTTCGAGCCAAGGGCAATAAATGCTGTGTTTTCCACTTTTTATCTTCTCCTTGTAATTTCTACGGCAACGGACTTGTAATGGCCGGGTATCGGAGGATCTGGTTTGATGACTTTTACCGTGACTTCGGATACGAGCGGGAATCCCCTCAAGACACTTCCAGCAAGTCTTTCCGCTACAGCTTCAACAAGCTTATACGGCTTTCCTTCGACAATTTCTTTGCATACCTCATACAGCTCGCCATAATTGACAGATTGTTCTAGTTCATCGGTTTCTCCGGCCTTTTTCAAATCCACAGAAACGGCTAAATCGACAGCAAATCGCTGGCCCAGCCGATTTTCTTCCGGAAAAACACCATGGTAGCCGTAAAACTCCATCCCATTTACGTATATTTTATCCAATGATTTCACCCTTCCCCATCATAGCATCCATCATTTTTGCCATTCGGCTCATTTCCTTGACATCATGAATGCGGATGATCTGACAGCCCTTTTGAATCCCATAACAAACGGTCGCACCTGTTCCTTCCATTCTCTCTTCAACAGGAAGATTTAATGCTTGCCCAACCATTGATTTACGTGATGTCCCTAACAGAACAGGGTACCCGAGCATTACCAGTTTATCTAAGTTTTGCATCATGAGCAGGTTCTCTTGATGGTCCTTGGCAAATCCGATACCAGGATCGAGGATAATATTCTCATCGATGACTCCGGCTTTTTTAACAATGGCGATGCTTTCATACAGGTCATTGATGACATCTCTTATGAATACACGATAGTTTCGATTTTGACGATTATGCATCAAGATGATTGGGACATTGTACTCAGCGGCAACGCTTCCCATCTTTTCATCCGCCTTCGCTCCCCAAATATCATTAATGATATGGGCACCTGCTTCAATCGCTTGCTTCGCTACTTCTGCTTTATATGTATCAATCGATATTGGGATTTGAACATGGCGGGCAATAGCCTTGATAATTGGAATTACGCGTTCGAGCTCTTCATCTGAAGAAACAGCAGCAAAGCCGGGACGTGTGGATTCACCGCCGATATCAATGATGTCCGCTCCGTTCGCTGCCATCTCCTTCGCCCGCATCACTGCAGTTTCGATTTGATTGTATTCGCCGCCATCCGAAAAGGAATCTGGTGTGGCATTTAAAATGCCCATCACAATTGTTTTCTTCGTAAAATCCAAAGTATATGGGCCGCATTGAATCTGTTCTTGAGCTGATTTCATTCCGATTCCCCCTTCGCTTGTTTTCACTCATTTATCATACATGAAGTTTTTATTAATTTACAAAAAAATAGAGACCTTGGCAATCGCCAACGCCCCCAAATGTTTCTATTCCACATCATACTGATAAAGCGCTGTGCTTAGATAACGTTCACCGTTGTCAGGAATAATCGCCAGCACTTTTTTGCCTTTTCCTAATTCCTTTGCAACTTTTAATGCTGCATAAATGGCTGCGCCTGAAGAAATTCCGCCTAGGATACCTTCTTCTCTTGCGGCACGGCGGGAAGCTTCGAATGCTTCTTCTGTTCCCACCAGGATAATTTCATCATAGATATTGGTATTTAAGGTGTCAGGAATAAATCCCGCGCCAAGACCTTGGAGTTTATGCGGGCCTGGTTTTCCTCCAGAAAGGACGGCTGAATCCGTTGGCTCGACTGCATAAATTTTAACATCCGGGAAATTTTCACGGAGCACACTGCCGGCCCCTGAAATTGTTCCGCCTGTTCCGATTCCTGATACAAATGCATCCAGCTGATCCATTTGTTCCACAATTTCCTTTCCTGTCGTTCTGCGATGAACTTCAGGATTGGCTTCATTCTTAAATTGCTGAGGCAGATAATAGCCATGTTCTTTGACAAGTTCTTCCGCTTTAGCGATAGCACCTTTCATACCCTCTGGTCCAGGTGTCAACACTAGCTCAGCCCCATAAGCACGCAGCAGGTTGCGTCTCTCTAAACTCATAGTCTCCGGCATTACAAACACGGCCTTATACCCCTTTGCCGCCGCAATCATCGCCAGGCCGATGCCCGTATTTCCGCTTGTGGGTTCAATAATGGTATCAACACCAGGCTTAATTAATCCCTGTTCCTCAGCAGCTTCAATCATCGCTAAGGCAATCCGATCCTTGACACTGCTCCCAGGGTTAAAGTATTCAAGCTTTAAATAAACCTCTGCACTGTTTTCATCTGTCAATCTATTTAGCTTAACAATTGGAGTCTGGCCGACTAATTCAGCCACTGAATTTGCAACACGCATTACGAGCACCCCTATTCCGAGTATTTTGATTGGATTTATATTGAATTTACCAGTTTTATACTTGTTTTGTCAATCTTTTTGCCTATTGTTTTTGTGAACTTTTTGATTTTTGAAAAAGAAAAAAGCACAGAAATTTTTAACTGGTTCATGCTTCCTGTCGCAAAACCCGTAAATGCAATCGAAAATGCATCCCAATTTGTACTGCCTTTTGGATCTGTTTTTGCATTTAAAAATAAAATGGCTCAGTTCACTATACTGAGCCATTTTTAATATCTATTTTTGCTCCCGCCAACCATAAAAGAGCGGACCCAGATGAGGAATCAGCATGGTTTGATAAATAAGCGGAGAAATTTCTCTTAATTAAGAAATGGCACTGAAAATAGCTTAAATAGACGGATAGATTCCGACTATTGACTCAAAAAACATGAGAATGGGTAATTTTTCTTTGCTTAATCGGAAAATCTCCGCTTATATCCCCCAAACCGGGCTCTATTCTGCGGACTAATCGGAAAATCTCCGCTTATGTTAACTGTCACTGGTTACTCAATTAAGGATAAGACTCTATTTTAACATATATATCCAATCGCGTAGCATTTTTTGTAAGACAAATTGTATACCAAACTGAGGGTAAAATTGTAGAGGTACAGCAGCCATTGTACCCCTACAATTTGGGGTGGATTCTCCTATGCAAATTTTTTATGTAATTTCGTCACAAATTGCTTTACCCCAATAAAAAATGAGTGTCAATTTCATATGTAAATTGGCACTCATTTTATCTTACATTTTTAATGTTTGTGATAGGAAACGGAACCCGTTCAGGAATCTTCCTGCGCTTTTAGTTTGCCTTTTTATTACTGTCGTAAAACCAGTCCACCTTTGCTTCATCCCAAAAAGTTGAGGCTGTGACGGGTGTTTTGATTTGCTCAAGGGCAATTTGCCGGCGAATTTGCTCTTTAACATCATCGTAACTATATTTTTCCCCGCTTGTTTTCGCTTCAAGCTTCAGTAAGGCATATCCTTGTTCCACCTTGAACGGCTTACTGTAAGCTCCAGTCTTTAGTTTTTTTGCGGTTTCGATATACTGCTCCGGATAACGCTCATCTTCTTCACTAATATAACCAATATCGCCGCCTTCATTAGCTGAAAACTCTTCAATAGAACGTTCCATTGCTAATGCGGCAAAACTTGAACCATTAACTAACTCCTTTGAAGCCTTTTCTGCCTCTCCCTTGGTTTTAACAATAATATGGGATAGATGGTAAGCGGCCGGTACATCGAAAAGCGTCTTGTTTTTATCATAATAGCTTTTCAACTCTTTACTCGAAACTACCACATCTCTGGTTAAAAGTTCTTCTAACAGAAGGCTTTTCCGGATTTGTTCCTTCCACTGTTTCTCATTCTTATGGTTCTTTGGGCTAAAAGAATTAGAGGTGGCTTGGAGCATTCTAAATTCCCGGTCAACCTCTTGGTCAGATATTTTTATATGATATTTTGCCGCAATTTCCTCTACGACCATTTGATCAATCATTTCTTTTAAAATGTCTTTTCCGTATCGGGATTCTAATTCATTCAGCCAGTCCTGTCTTGAAATTGCCTTTTTCCCCACCGTTGCCACCGCCTCTTCATTGCTCATGGTTCCGCTTGCCTTACTCGCCTTTGAAAGGAAAAAAGCGACTGTCAGGCAATTAACCATGATAAGAGCGGCAATAACCATCCAAAGCTGCTTCCTCGCCAACCTCTTCACCCCCTAAGTAAACTAATAAAGCGTCCCACACATCATTGGCTATGGATGCTTATTCAGAGAATCATTCCTGCCAATAAAGGCGGTGTGAGCAGAGCAAAGGTTCGTCATATCGAATGTATAAAATGTATATTATTCACACAACTTGGATAAACAGATTAGCTTTTGCGGCGCTCCGCCCCTTTACCATACAAAGGATTATTTGGCATCCTTTTTCAGTGCTTCTAATTCTTCCTTCGAAAAATGATATTTTTCATTGCAGAAGTGGCAATGGGCCTCCGCCTGTCCATCTTCTTCAATCATTGCATTTATTTCGGCAGCACCAAGGCCAACAATGGCATTAGCAAAGCGCTCTTTAGAGCAGTTACACTCGAATTGTACCGGCATTGTTTCTAATACCTTTACATTTTCTTTTCCAAAAAGTTCTTCTAAGACTTCCTCAGGCGTTAGGCCTTGTTCAATTAACGTGGAGATGGGCGCAATCGTTTTTAAGCGTTCCTCCATTTTGGCAATAACAGGCTCTTCAGTGCCTGGCATTAATTGAAAAATAAACCCGCCTGCCGCCAAGATTGTATCATCAGGGTTAACTAAAACACCGACACCAACCGATGTTGGCACCTGCTCCGATGTAGCAAAATAATAGGTGAAGTCCTCTCCTAATTCTCCTGAAACAAGTGGAACCTGGCCAGAGAAAAAGTTGCGAAGCCCTACATCCTTGACGACTGACAGCAAGCCATCGGTGCCAACCGCACGGCGGACATCAAGCTTGCCATGCTCGTTTGATTCAAAATCAACCTCTGGATTGGACACATAGCCGCGGACTTCGCCTTTGGCATTACTGTCGACAACAATTTGCCCAATCGGGCCGCCGCCGTCTATTTTAATTGTAAGTTTGTCCTCACCCTTAAGCATTGCGCCCATCATCACCCCTGCGGTCACCGCACGGCCTAGCGCGGCTGAAGCTGTCCGCCATGTGTGGTGCCGCCGCTGCGCCTCACTCACTGTTTCTGTCGTCCTTACTGCATAAGCGCGTATATTTCCATCATAGGCTAATGCTTTCACTAGATAATCCTTCATTACATGACCCCCTTCTAGCTGCTTTTTTATCTTATCCCATATTACGTTTATAGATGAGCTGTAATCCTTTTAACGTTAAAAACGGATCAACCACATCAATGATTGTTGATTCCTCGGCAATTAATGGGGCCAGCCCGCCTGTTGCAATAACCGTCGGCTTCTTCCCGCTCTGCTCCATCATCCGCTTTACAATGCCCTCTACTTGTCCCACATACCCATAGACAATCCCCGCCTGCATGGCGGCCACCGTATTTTTCCCGATTATCCCTTCAGGTCGGGCAATTTCAATTCGCGGCAGTTTTGCCGCTTTAGAGTATAGCGCCTCTGTCGAAATACCAACACCTGGTGCAATCGCTCCACCCATATATTGCCGGTCCTCATTCACATAACAATAGGTGGTTGCTGTCCCAAAATCGACAATAATCAGCGGACTTCCATAATCTTGAATCGCCGCTACAGCGTTAACAATCCGGTCTGCTCCGACTTCCCTTGGGTTTTCGTATTTAATATTCAGTCCTGTTTTTATTCCAGGTCCGACAATAAGCGGCTTAAGATGGAAGTACTTCTGGCACATTCTTTCTAACGCAAACATGATTGGCGGAACAACGGAAGAAATAATAATGCCGTCAATATCGGAAAAAGAAAGACCTGAATGGTCAAACAACCCTTTTATGCTCATGCCAAACTCATCTTCTGTGCGGTTTCGGCTTGTTTCCACCCGCCAATGATATTTAAGTTTATCACCTTGATAAACACCTAAGACAATATTGGTATTTCCCACATCAAATACGAAAATCAAAGCTATCACTCACTTTATCGATTTTTCTTTTCTTCACTGAAAACATAATAACATAAATCGTATGTTGATGATAAAGAAAACTTGCCGAATGGCGGTTCATTAGCCGTGGTAGCACTGATGACTGTTGGGAAAATTTACTTTCCTATCGGCCAAAAAAAGAGTGCTTCGGTTCGAAGCACTCTTTTCGCAATTTACTTGTAATCAATTTCATCAGGTGGGGTATCGAGGAAAGATTTCTCCTCTTTCGCTTCCCCATCCTTTTTAGTATTAATGTTAACCTTCATATCCCCTGGCTTTTTTGGTCCAATCTTTACGGACTCTAAGGTAACAGAGGAATCCGGCATATGACCGTGGTCAACCAAGTATTTGATTTGTTCGGCAACAAGCGTTTCTACCTCAAGAAGTGTCTTAGCAATCAAATCAAGCTTGTCACGATTTTCAGTCAGAATCTTTCTTGCCTTTTCATAACATTCTTTAATAATTCTTTGAATTTCGAGATCAATCTCGTAGGCAATTGCATCGGAATAATTTTGTTCATTGTGAATGTCACGGCCTAAGAAAACCTGACCTCCTGAACCTTGACCAAACTGGAGCGGCCCAAGCTTATCGCTCATCCCATATTCAGTTACCATCTTGCGGGCAATACCTGTAGCCCGCTGGAAGTCGTTGTGGGCACCCGTACTAACTTCACCAAAGACAATTTCTTCAGCGACACGTCCACCCAATAATCCGGTAATTTTATCAAGCAATTCCGGCTTTGTCATAAAGTAGCGGTCTTCTCTTGGAAGCATGACGGCATAGCCGCCAGCTTGCCCCCGGGGAACAATCGTCACTTTGTGGACCATATCTGCTTCATCGAGCACTAATCCGATAACGGTATGACCGCCCTCGTGGAAAGCTACGATATTCCGTTCTTTTTCGGAAATAACCCGGCTCTTTTTAGCTGGACCAGCAATGACGCGGTCTGTTGCTTCATCGATATCTTCCATATCGATTTTTTTCTTATTGGTTCGAGCTGCCACTAGTGCGGCCTCATTCAATAAATTCTCTAGGTCAGCACCTGAGAAACCAGGTGTACGCATCGCAATATTTTTCAAGTTTACTGATTCATCTAACGGTTTATTACGTGCATGGACTTTTAATACTGCCTCACGGCCAATTACATCCGGACGATCAACGGTAATTTGACGGTCAAAACGGCCTGGACGTAATAATGCAGGGTCGAGAATATCCGCACGGTTCGTTGCTGCAATGATAATGATTCCCTCATTCGCACCAAAACCATCCATCTCAACTAAAAGTTGATTCAACGTTTGTTCACGCTCATCGTGTCCGCCGCCGAGTCCTGCTCCGCGCTGACGTCCGACAGCATCGATTTCATCAATAAAAATAATACATGGTGCATTTTTCTTTGCATTTTCAAATAAATCACGAACACGCGAAGCACCGACCCCAACAAACATTTCGACAAAGTCAGAACCGCTTATTGAGAAGAAAGGAACACCCGCTTCACCTGCTGTTGCCCGGGCAAGTAATGTTTTACCAGTCCCTGGAGGTCCCACTAAAAGAACTCCCTTTGGAATACGGGCACCCAATTCAGCAAATTTGCGTGGATCTTTCAGAAACTCCACAACTTCAACTAATTCAGCCTTTTCCTCATCCGCACCAGCAACATCTCTAAAACGGACCTTTTTCTTATCATCGTTATAAAGCTTTGCTTTCGATTTACCAAAATTCATAACCCGGCTGCCGCCGCCTTGAGCTTGGTTTAATAAGAAAAAGAATAAAATAAAGATAATCACAAATGGAATAATTGAAGTAAAGAAGGTCACCCAGCCGCTAGTTTCCTTTGCTGGCATTACTTCCACTTTTGAATCAGCTGCATCAATTCGTGCGAGAATTTTCTCGCTGTTTGGAATATAGGTTATAAATTTCTTGTCTTTTGCATTGAGCTCACCGCGAACTTCATACACTCCTCGTTCAGGCTGCATCGAAAATGTTTTAACCTCACCTTTTTCTAATTGCTTAACGAACCTATCATAGGAAATGTGATCGGTCGGCTCGTTACTCCCATTAAAGAAACTAACCACGCCAATAATAACTAAAAATATTAATAAATAAAAGATGGTATTACGGAAAATCCGATTCATCTCTTACCTCCTCCCGCGGGTAAAAACTATATTAAATAGTATCATAGAAAATCTTACTAATTCAAGGAATTGCTCTCAATTTTTGGCACCATTCGTTCCTTTAGACATAGGGAAGGAAAAACCAATTTAGTGATTCCTTATTGATTATTGCTATAAACTTCAGGTTTTAAAACGCCAATATATGGGAGGTTTCGGTATTTCTCGATATAATCCAATCCATAACCGACAACAAACTCATCTGGGACGACGAATCCAACATAATCCGCTTTAATTCCACTCTTTCTTCCGGTAGGCTTATCAAGTAAGGTCACAATCTTAATGGACTTTGCCTTCCGGTAACGGAATAAATCGACTAAATAACTGAGCGTTAGACCGCTGTCAATTATATCCTCGATAATTAATATGTCCCTTCCTTCCACTGAAGTATCCAGGTCCTTGAGGATTTTCACCTCTCCTGATGAAACAAACCCGGTACCGTAGCTGGAAACATCCATAAAATCCATTTCAAGATAGCAATCCATCCGTTTTAATAAATCTCCCATAAAGGGCATCGCGCCTTTTAGAACGCCAATGGCGAGCGGAAAGCGATCTTTGTATTCTTCTGTTAACTCGGCTGCTAACACTTTTATCTTCTCTTGAATTTCCTCTTCTGAAACTAACACCTTTTCAATATCCTGCTTCATCATAAATGTGCCTCCTAGAAGATTGTTACTTATCATAAGTAAGTAGTATATATTGTTTTGTGGATGTATCAATACCTTCAAAAGAAGATTTTTTTAAACCTGGAAGCCAAATAATGCAATCCTTTTTGTCCGTAATAACAGGCCATTGATCTCGGTCCTGAATAGGAACCTTCTGATCAATAAAAATATCCTTTAACTTTTTCGACCCTTGCATCCCCTTCAATGTCATTCGATCGCCTTTATTCCTTGTACGAATGATAATCGGCCACTGAATACTGCAAGCCTTAAACAAGGCCGTGTATTGGTTTGTATCAGGGATTTCCTTATCTAAATAATCGATTCGGATACTCCCTCCTGTTGGCAAGACAATACTCCCTGGCTCGTTTATTTCAAAAAGGTATTTTTCTCCCACATTGGAAGTAAAAAGGAAAGACAGCTGCGAATAGGAGCGAATAACTTTTAAACCATTGGGAAAATCAAGTTCACCTGAAGGTTCACGATGATGAATTAAGAAAAATACTTGATCGATATGTATCGCCGAAAGAGAAGAAGGTTTTTCTTTGTAAAGATAGTTTAATATTAGTTGAATCCCTCTCCTTTGTAAAGGTAAAGGCACTTCAAGAAATCTTTTAATGTCAAGAGTAATTTTACTCTCTTCTCTTTTTGTCATTACTGTAGTCATTCGCTTGACGGTTAACTCCTGTAGAAATACCTCATCGCTTTGAAGCTCTTCGCTAAACCGTTGGAAATGTTCATGAACACGGCTGTTTTCCTTTTTTAAAAAAGGGAGAACCTGCTTGCGAAATCGATTTCTACTATAAATACTTTTCTCATTACTTGGGTCAATCCTCGGGCTAAGATGGTGGTGTCGACAATATTGCTGTATCTCATCCTTTGTCAAACTCAAGAATGGGCGGAAAATAGCACCTGGAGAAAAAGGACGGGTAAATGGGATTCCTGCTCTCGCTTTTCCACTGCTTCCTCTCGTTAACCTCATGAGAATGGTCTCAATTTGATCGTCACCATGATGGCCGAGAGCTAGATAGCTGCAGTCATACTTCTCCATTACTTGTGCGTAAAATTGATATCTTACTTCTCGTGCTGCAATTTGCGAACTCTTCCCGGTTCTTTCCAATATTTCAGGTACGTTGACCCGCACCATTTCAAAGGGAATATCAAGCTGTTCACAAATATTTTTGACAAACATGGCATCCTCATAAGACTCCTGACCACGAAACATATGGTCCACATGGGCAGCAATAATGGAAAGATTCCTTTTAACTTTTTCCCCCTGCAGATAGTAAAGCAGTGCTAAAGAATCCGGTCCTCCTGAAACACCAACGACAATTTTCTTATTATCAAGCAGAAATGAGTGGTGCTTTAAAAGGGCCTCAACCTTTGTTTCCAACATATGATTACACGTTCCTTAAACATAAGTATTTACCTAAAAAAATTTAGAATACCAATAGCTTACCACTAACCGCATTTAGCTATCAAAATATTGGCATGATAAATGGACTAGAAATTTTTTCATTTTCTTATATACGGAGAAACTTATAAATAGTTTCACGAATTAAAGCAATTTATTAAAAGTATACAAGGCATATAAAATGCCTAGAACCAAAGCAATAATGAAAAATTCTGTCCAGCCGCTCTTTTTCTTCTTTTTTCGGTAGGTCTGCCTTGTCAGAGGCTTGCCAGCCTTCGGTTTATTTTTTTGACTATTTACTGAGGCGCCGCTGTCGGCTCTTTTGGGCTGTATAGACGGGTCAAAACTTGGTTTATCCACCATTACGTCTAATAAATCAGCCCTCATTTGCTTTGCATTGCTGTAATGTCCCTGTAGGGCTTTTACGATTGCCTTTTCAAATTTCAATAGTTCCGGCTTTTGCCGAATTGCTTCTTTTAACTGTAACATACCCCCGGAGGCTTTCTTAAATCGTTTTGGATAGGCAGAGTTTATCATGATCATGGCAGCAGCAAATAAATCATAGGACGGCTCTGCCTTTCGTGAACCTAACCCCCAATAGCCGCGGTCATAAAACTCAGTGAATTCCTTAATCGCCCTTCCTTGCATCGTTGTTCCGCCGACATCAATACATCTGATTTTCGGCGGCGGTCCTGTCACAATTAAGTTCTCCGGCTTTAAATCACCAAAAACCCAGCCGTTTTCATGGAGCACCTCTAAATCACTAAGCAGCTGCAAAAATAACACGAGTGTCCAGGATTTACCCCTGTGATGTAAAAAGGAAAGGAAGTCAGGGCCCTGAATATATTCCATGACATAGAAGGAAATAAGCGGTCCCACCTGTTTACATTGCCAATCATCGACATCAAGCAAAGAAGGCCCGAGGGTTTGGGGCCCCTGGACCTTTGCAAAGGATTTCAGAACATTTACCTCTGAGGTGATGGACATCCCATTATCACTCATTTTCAATGCCACTTGAGTATGCTTGTGTTTGGCAAGGTACACCACTCCGTTTGCCCCATACCCTAGTTCTTTTACAATCGTATAGTTATTTCCATGCCATTTTCCAGAAATGATGGTCCCAGGACGAAGATTATATTGATTCTTCAAAGTATGATTCATCATCACGTGAAAGCAGGCTCCTTATTGATTGTTTTTGGTTGAATGAGGAAAGCGCCGTCCGTAATGCCGGCCCTGTTGGCGTAATCCCCCCAGTCGACAGCTGTGAAAAGATACTTGTCAAAGATTGTAGCTTAGGCGTCCAATCCAGCAATTTTTCGACATCATTCTTTTTCCCGGGAAATACGTAAACTGAAAATTGGTTCTCTCCGCTTCGGGCGTTTAAGCTTAGAGAGAGGTCAAGCAGTGCCTCCTTCACGGTTGGAAGCTTATGTTTCATGCTTGCACTTGTATCGACAAGAATCAACACTTCTAATTCGACAGTTTCCCCTAATTCATCGACAACCTCCATGACTTCTCCGCGTTTGTCTGGCGGCAGGTCTTCCATCGTTTGCGAACGTCCTAAAATTTGCTGTAATTGACTATTTACCACACCTTGAATCGTTTGGTTCATCGCTTTCCGGGTTACCATTTGCACCGTTTGCGAAAGTGCTTCCGTATAAACAATCTGACTGACTCCGCCGCCGGACATGGCAATCCCTTCTATTTCCGTCATTCCCTTTTCATCTATAATATCCTTCTCAGTAACACCAATAACATTGACCGTAATCCCCTGTTCCTTCGCGAGTGCAGCCATAGCAATTGGATCTTCTCCTTGATTCGAACAGCCATCTGTAATCAATAAGATTTGCCTAATTTTCCCTGTATACATAACCTTCTCCCTCCACGTAACGTATTGCTACCATTTTCGACGGGAATAAGGTGAATTATACATATTTTAACAGGGTTTTGCCTAAAATAAGCTGTTAGGCTTGACGCTTTAAGTTATAAACAGGGATAGACGCCCATTTCGGGGTATTATGTTTTATTTTTGCCACCGTTACAGTCATATCGTCATCAATAATATCGGATTTCGAACGAATGACCTCCTCTAAGATTAAATCAGCAATTTCCTGTGGGTCATCTGTTTCTAATTCTAATAATTTCCGCTTCATCCATAAATCATAATTCTCCACATGGTTTGGCCCCTCAAACACCCCATCACTCATCATGACTAACAGATCGCCGGCTTTTAATTGTTCGCTGACGACATCGACTTCAAATTCCTGAAGAATCCCGATTGGCAGGTTGCTGGCTTGGATTTTAATAATCTTTTTACCTCGTTTAATGAAGCTTGGTGTTGAACCAATTTTCAGGAATTTTGCCGAAGCATTTTTCAAATCAATCATCGCCAAATCTAATGTGGAAAAAATTTCATCTGTTGTTCGAAGGGAAAGAATAGAATTTATTGATTTAATCGCTGTCCTCTCTTCAATCCCTGATTGAAGGATTTTTTGTAAAAGCATTAGTGTTTCATTGCTTTCATAATGGGCTCTTTCGCCGTTTCCCATGCCATCACTAATGGCAATCGCATACTTGCCCAAACCCAGTTCAATCGTTGAATAGCTATCACCAGAAACCAAACCTCCATCTTTAGCCGCATGGGCTGTCCCCGTTTCCACGGTAAACGCCTTCGATGATCGGAAGGTAACGTGACAGAACCCATTCGGATATGTTGCGCATTCCTCCTTGTTAACTACAATTGTTTCCTCTAGTATGTCAGACAGCATCGGGGCAATTAATTTCTCACATTCCCCATGGCCGTTACAAAATGGCACCGACATCTCAATATCGACATTTCCCGGATCAAGACTATAAATTTCCACCTGTTCAATATGAATTCCAAACCCTTGCATAGCCTCGATAATTTGCTCCTCCTGTTTGTGGTGATTTTCCCTTTCCCGTTGAATCTCCTTCGCGAAATTATCCATTACTTCAGAAACTCCTAATAATTGATCAGCAACAAGCTTCCGGCTCTCCTGAACCTGTTTCTTTAACTTTTGATTGGCCTGGAAAAAGGTTAATTGCTGGCCAATCGTTTCGTATACCTTTTTTGAACGTGTACAGAGCTTTTCCCAGTCTCTTGATAATTTAGTAGAGACTGTTCCATCATTTTGATCCATTTCGTGAATAATTTCCTCCATATAGGCATAGGTTGTATTAAAATTCTTTGCCCAGCATTGTTCCTTCTTAAAGCATGTTTGGCACGTTTTTTCCGTTACATGGCTCATAAAGTAATCCATTTCCCGATCGTTTTCAGCTTCATCCGGGATGACTTCCATTTTGGAAAAGCTTTTTGAAAGGGCATGAAACACACCTGAAAATTGCGAAACCCGTTGCGCTGTTACATCACGCATTTTTCTCATATATTTTTGCTGCTCGGCTGTGTATTCCGGTGTACCAGGTATATACTTTGCTAGTCTAGAGGTAAGAGCTTGTGGTGTTAAGAGGAATAAGCAAACAGCAGCGGTTGACTCCAATACAGTTTTCAATAATGAGCCTCCCCCTTCCCCATACATTCCGATGAGGAGGGTAGCAATAAATAGGCCGATGGAAACACCGATTTTTTTCCCTTCCTTCAGTAATCCGCCGAGGACACCTGAGAAGGCTAGTAAACTCATATGGTAGAAGCTTGATACGCTTGCAAGGCTGAAAATCAACCCAGTTACCACTCCTACAGTAGAGCCGACGGTTGCGCCGGCAATAAAGGCAAACACCAACACTAAGTAGCGCGACATAATATGTTCAATCGACAAATCATACACTTGCCAGCCAATGGTGCCCGTCATAATCGAAGCGAGCATAATAATGAGGCAGACGATTTCTTCTGTCTTTAACAGCTGTCTGCGCTTATTCAAGGTTAATAAAGGAATACTTTGTAAAAAAATTAGCGTCAAAATGAAGGCAAGGCATGCCTGGACACCGACCATCATTAAATCATATAGAACCAATTGCTGTGATAGAATAAACGCTTCCCCCAGTTTTCCAATTCCGAGGATAATCCCGACAAAAAAAGGCAGTGCTCTCAATTCATTTGTCAGCCACTTTTGACTGATCCTGAAAATAACCAAAAACCAGACGGTAATGGTGAACGTAAAGGCGGCATTTGCAAGTGACAAGGTTGCTGCTCCGACAACTAGTCCGATCAGGGCTAGCGGTGCCCGCTCTCTTCTGACTAAATAGACAGAGGCGAAGAAAGGAAGGCAGAACGGGGTCAGCTTTGCCAGGATTAAGGCTCGTCCCAGTAAAAATCCCACGAATAACAAAAGATAACCCTTTTTTATAAAAAAGGACTCGAGCAGCGCATGGAATTTCCCGAGGCCACTCCCCAAGGCCCATTTCGATGAATGAAGGTTAACTTTCCCAACCGGTTCTATGAAACTTGCATTTGTCTTTTCCATAATCACACTCCCTAATATTCATCATTGGTGACTATTATAAAATTAAAAAGCTTAAAAGTTTGTCAAAATAGTGGACAAGTTAAAATAATCGTTCGACGCTTTTCACTATAATCATTCAAATAACCATAACTACCTTTATTTATGTCGATTTAGGTGCACAGAACGAAGATAATTTTTCGGAAACGACAAAAAAGACAAGCCCGCTAAGGACCTGTCATACTATAAGATATTCAGTGAAACCTGCTTTATTCGACAACAATTAAGCAGCAAGTTAACCCCGTCTAGCTCCTCTTCCTCCACGCTTAGACTCCGTGTTGCGCTTTAAGGAAGATAAACGATCTTCACTATCTTTTAAAAATTTGGCCATTTTTGATTCAAAGTTTTCTGGTCGAGGATTATTGCGATCGTTTGACCTGCCTTGACGTGGGCGTTGTGAGTTTGAGTGGGATCTCTGCGGTGCTTCGGGTCTATCCTTTGCCTTTTTAATGGATAGGCCAATTTTCCCGTCCTTCTCAACATTAATGACTTTAACCTCAACTTGGTCGCCAACCTTAAGATGGTCGTTAATATCCTTGACATAGTTGTCAGCAACCTCACTGATGTGTACGAGTCCTGTTGAGCCCTCCGGCAGCTCCACGAACGCTCCGAAATTTGTAATCCCTGTTACCTTTCCCTGTAACTTGCTGCCTACTTCAATTGACATAAAAAGAATGTTCCTCCTTAAAATAATAAAAAATCAATCTTACTCTATATTATACAGAAAGTAAAAATTCAGTGTCAATATGACTACACAATGGTTCACTTTTCCTTCTTTGTTTCCGGAATATTAAAGATAATTTCGTTATCCCCAGAGAAAAAAATTTCTTTTCTCGCAAGCTTGGCAATGTATTCATCATCATTTAATTTAATGATATCCTCATTAAGGATTTCCTGCTGCTGTTGTAATTTATCAAGCTTAGTGTCAAGCTGTTTCTTTTGAGCAATTTTTGCATCAAGTTTAGTGGTTTGGGAAAGATAACTGGAAATCATCAGATATGACAGAAAGCCTGCAAACACCACAAAGAGCGAGAGGCGTCTTAGTAACAATTTCCTTTTCCTGGCTGATGCAATTTCTGCATATTCCTGCTGCTCGACATAGGTTGTCTGCATCTTTGACACATTTCTTTTTCGTTCCGCTCCCATTTCCCGTAACCTCCTTACTTTTTTCGTTTTTTCCATCTATCAATCCACTTACTAATAGTATTCCTGATTCCCTGAAAATTTCCTGCTATTTTATTATATAACTTCTCGACGGCTTTTTTAAGACCCTTCGGCAAAAGTTTCCAAAAAATTAATACTATTGTTTTCAATGGGATTACGATTATTTTTAATAGTAATAGTAAAACTTTAAAAACAAATTTGACAAGGGTATAAAGACCCCTGCCAAGTACGAGAATGATGGTAATAACCAGTTGGATTAGTCCAAGGATAGGTTTATAAATGAGTAGTTGAAAGGTTTTTTTCAAAAACTTAGTAACGGCAATGATCGTCTCGATTACCATCTCCAATATTCGCAGATAAACCCCTTTAAACAGGCCCTGGTAGGCTGCAAACCCGCATATAAGCGCAATAAAGATATAAAACCTTATTTCTCCGTTATTAATGGTAAATAAGGTATAAAAAATAAGCAAAGCTTGAATAATCCAAAATAATAAGTCATTACAGAAGACAATCCATGTTTTTCGTTTTGGCCGGTTTAAAAACCGTTGGTACGTATCAAACATGGCGCCAAACAACGACCCCATTCCAATCATCGAAAGCATGGTGAGAAATTGCGTCGAAAGAGTCATCGGAATAACTTGCTAAAGAAACCTTTAGCTTTCTCCCCGTGCTGTTCATCCAAGTATTCCAGGTCAAAGATCTTCCCTTTAATAGAGACAATCCCCTTTTCGACATCCAAATTCTTCATCTGCAGGTTTTGTCCTTTGATTGCTAAAAATCCCATTACCGTTTCCAATAAGAATTCCTCATTATCAAAGCTCTCCACCTGTTTAACGCCGGTAATATCAAGAAGCTTCCTTCCTCTCATAATGACATCATGATCCGGAACACTGCTTTTTGTGGTATTACTTTCATAATATTGGCTCATTATCATCCCTCACAATCATTTGTACAACCTTTATGTAAAATGTATGTGAAGGACAGTTGGAATAGAACCTCGAAAAGCGGAAGCGCCTTGATCAGGGGCGTGAGTCTAGGCGAGCAGGCGAGAAGGTTGCTCTTTAACCTTCTTGACTGATTGACTGTAGACCTGCGAGCCCCTAGGCGCTGGAGCTAGACAACTTGCTTTAGTCGATTGAGCCGAGTCTCTCTTCGTTTAAAATCGTATACATCTCCGCTGCTTCGTCTTTACGGGATGTTTCTTGAATTCGGTCAATTCTTGCCGTTACCTTTCTCTGTCCAAGGCGAATGGTTAACTCGTCGCCGACTTTAACAGTGGAGCTGGCCTTTGCCTCTTTCCCATTAATTTCAATTCTGCCTTGATCAGAAACTTCTTTGGCTAATGTTCTCCGTTTAATTAATCTTGAAACTTTTAAAAACTTATCTAAACGCATGATTATTTCCCCTCTTTTCTATAATCCGTTTCGTTTGGCTTCGTCCCAGTATTGATCGAGCTCATCAAGGGTATAGTCCTCAAACGATCTGCCGCTTGCCTTTACATTTTCCTCAATGTACTGAAACCGGCGCGTAAACTTTTCATTTGTTTCATAAAGTGCTTCTTCGGGATGAATTTTTAAGAATCGGGCCACATTGACAAAGGCAAATAATAAATCGCCAAACTCCTTTTTTGCACGCTCGAAGCCTTCCGCCGTTCCATCCAATTCAGCGGTAAATTCATCAAGCTCTTCTTTCACTTTCGCCAGAGCAGGGGTAATTTCCTGCCAATCAAAGCCAACCTTTGCCGCTAATCTTTGCAATTCATAGGCCCTTAATAAATTCGGTACCGATTTTGCGACTCCCTCAAGGATGGTGGATGGTGCTTTCCCCTTTTCCTGTTTCTTAATTTCCTGCCAATTTTGCAAGACTTCTTCACTATTCACAGCAATAACATTTCCGAACACATGGGGATGCCTGCGAATCATTTTTGCCGACACACCTTCGATCACATCATCAATGGAAAAATAGCCTTCATCCTCACCAATTTGGGCATGAAGCAGCACCTGTAGCAGGACATCCCCCAGTTCTTCTATTAAGTGGTCTATATCTTCACTGTCAATCGCGTCAATGACTTCGTACGTTTCTTCGATTAAGTACTTTTTTAATGACTCATGGGTTTGTTCCTTATCCCACGGGCAGCCGTTTGGACCCCTTAATTCAGCGATAATCGCGCGCAGCTTCGAGAAATTTTTTAATAAAATTTCCTCTTCTGTCACTGGCGGGACATAGACCGATGTGAGGTTATTGATTGAGACATTTCGGTCCAATTCATACAATGGCAGTTTTTCGATGTGCTCCTGTTTACTTCCTGCTGCTGTAACGATATACACCTGGTAATTATCAGGTAATTTCTCCATTAACGTTAGCTTTACATTCGAGGCAACGAATTGGTCGTATACCTGGCTAATGATGATATGCTGGTCGATTTGCAGCTGGGAGGCTGTGAGCGCCGTGCCATCGAGCAATTGAAACCCTTCAACCGGGTCGATTTTCAATGAAGCAAACAGGGCATCAAGGAAGCTCTGCCCGCCGCCAATGATGATTTCCACATCTTCCTTTGGTCCGTATTCCAAAAGGAGCTGCACTGTCTGCTCGGCAACGAGTGGGTGTCCCGGAACAGCGTAAATCACCGCTTCCGTTTGCGCTAGTTTCAATAATGTCTTGGCGATTTCCTCATATACGGCTTCAAACTGATCGTATTTTTCATACACGCTGTCAAAAGAGGTATAGGATAGTCCTTCTTTTTCGAGTTCAGGAATGACTGGATGTTCTTTCGTTCTTAAAAACAGTTGCGGCGCTTTAAGCAGTTTCTTATAGACGCCAACCGGGAGCTGCTCAAGGTCGCCTGCTCCTAACCCGACAATTTCAATTTTTTTAACCATTGGTTAATTCCTTTCCTTTCGCGGGAGAAAATGAAGTAATTTGCTTCCAAATGGGAAAAGCCCCAAATCTTCTTCAAAAAATACGTTCCCCCTTATGATGATTACTAAAAAGATAACACCGCCGAGCGAAACAGCAGTTAACGATTGCAACGCCGCTCCCAGCCGTTCTGACCCAATTGCGGTAACAAGATGATTTGTTAAAAATAAATAGCCTTTTAAAAACAAAACCATCGTGATCGCCGCTGTTAGCACTATTCTTAAAAAACGTGTTGGAAACAGCGGGATTGCGATTACTTTTTTAAATTTTAGCAATAAGAAAACCGTGACCAGCCCTAAGGCAAGAAGCGAGGATATCGCCGCCCCCATCGTTCCGAATAATGGAATGAAGACCATGTTTAAAATATATTTCAACGGAAAGGTGATCACAACAGCTATTGCAGGATAAAGCAGACTGCCGAGCCCCTGCATAATCGCAATGATTGTTGAAATAATCGAGGTAAATAGAATAACAAAACCAAGCACCCCTAATACCGCTGAACCGTTGGCATTTTCAAACAGCATCACATTGGTGGGCCCGATAATCGCCCATAAACCAGCTGAAGCTCCCAGTCCAATCACGATACTCACCTTAATCGCTACTTGAATTTTATGATTTAAAAAATCCCGTTTTGCAGCTAATCGCTCACGGCTTATGAGCGGTACAAGCGTTAATGACATCGAGGCCGCAGCGACTGTGCCTAATTGGATTAATGGCTGGCCGCGGTCGAATACCCCCTTTAAGCTCTTAGCAAGATCTTGTTCCGTGCCGTTTGCTACAAGTAAGGAGTATAAATTTAACGAATCGGCTAGCTGCATAAAGATCATTAGCATTCCGCTTAAACATATAAACAACCCTTGAAAAGTGAGCATTTTAACAATCCGTTTCACTTCCAACGAGTTGTTTTGCAACATCCCCCTGCTTGGAGCGATTACTTTCCATTCTTTACGTTTCCGGACAAACATAAACAAGATAAGGCTCGCGATCATACTCCCAGTAATCGAGCCAACCATCGCCCCGCTGCCGACAAAATAGAGGGAATAGCCCTTTTCCACGAAAAGAGAAGCCAGAAAAATAATCGTTATCACGCGAATCGTTTGTTCCCCGACTTGCGATAACGCTGTTGGGGCCATTTCGCCAATTGCTTGGTAATACCCTCTTAATAGAGCCACAAACGGAAAGATCAAAAACACTATTGAGACAACTCTTAATAATATCGCTAATTGCGGGTCCTTCATCCAGCCTGCAATTTGTCCGGCTCCGCCATAGAGGATGAGGAAACAAAGGATGCCGATAATCTGTAAATAAACAAAGGATACGAAAAGAAGCAAGCGGGATTTTTCATCATCCCCGTTCTCCTTTTGTTCCGCGTAAAGCTTCGAAATAACGACCGGGAAGCCTGTGGTCGACAGGACAATCGCCAATCCATAAAACGGATATACTTGCTGATATATGTAAAAACCAATATCCCCGACGATGTTTTGAAAAGGAATACGGTAAAACGCACTTAATATTTTCGTAACGAGTGCGGCAATTGTTAAAATAAACGCGCCTTTAAACAGCGCAGTTGAATGATTCACGGATTTCATTGCTTCACCTACTAACTAAACTAGAGGTAATTATAGCATAGTGGGGGTTTTAATGGATAATGCGGGAAAACCGGAATGGGCTCCAATAAGTTCGATTGGATTTATTAAGCCAATATATCCCGGCTAGCATCGATTTAATTAATTTACTTTTCCAAATACTCTATTATATAATTATCCCTGTGGTAAGAATTACCTTTAGAAGGAGGTGTACAGGATGGTTTCAAAAGTGTCACGGCTTAATTTAATGATCAATAACCTGTACATTCCTACAAGTCTGCCATTCTATTCCTAACGAAACGGTAAAAAACCGCTTTGTTTAATGGATTCACGCTTTGTGAACGAAAGACCTTGTAGCTACAGGGTCTTTTATTTTTTTCAAATTATGAAAGGGGGTTTTTAGCATGATCATTATTCAGTTAACTAATTTTTCAAACGTTGAGGTAATCGAGGATGGTTAGTGAAAAAATACGAAATGGATGAGGAGCTAACAAATGAAAATCGTAGAATATCGTCATGATTTAGCTGAAAAGGTTGCCGATATGTGGAATCATAGCCGTGAAGGCTGGGGCGGCGGAAATGATATTTCGACCGCCGAGAGTATTCGGCAGCAGGAAGAGAATTCGATTAATCTAAATACTTATTTAGCAATGGATGAAAATGGTGTCGCCGGATATTGCGGTGTCAGTGAGTACCGTGAGGATAGCGGCGCGCTCTATATCCCTTTGCTTAACGTACGCGAAGAATACCAAGGGAAAAAGATTGGCAAGCAGCTGGTGCTGAAGGCAGTCGAACGAACCATTGAGTTGGGCTGGCCGAGACTCGACCTCTATACTTGGGGTGGCAATATTAAGGCTGTTCCCTTGTATAAAAAATGCGGATTCTTCTGGGAAAACCGCGATGACACTGTTCATCTGATGAACTTCATCCCTTCGGTCCTCACCACAGAGGCAGTCCAAGGCTTTTTTGAAAAAGCGGATTGGTACCATGACCGTAAAATAGAAATCGAAGTGAAGCCCGATGGCAGGAAAGAAAGTGGCTTTGATTTCTATGAGTACAAGTGGGAGAAGGATGGACAGCGGCTGCGGATGGAATATGAACGCAAAGGCCGTGGGCTAAGATTGATTGAAACAGACGAATATTTACTCTCTGCCTCAATTGAACAGCAGGATCTGATCTTTGGTGCAGAATACCCGATTCAATTCAAGATAGAAAACAAAACGAATGAGCCGCTAACAATTGCGATTGAAGGGTTCGATGATCAAAATATCCAGTTTGATTTTGTGAAGCAGCTGACAGTGATGGACTCAGAGTTTGTCGAAGGCAGATTCTTTGTCGCTGAAATTACTGAAGAACAAAATATTTGGCGCACCCACCCAACTGTGGCCGCTAAAGTGACGATAAATGGGAAAGAGGCGACTTTCAAGCTTGGTATTAATAGCAAATACCCCGCCAAGGTAACGGCGAAAATTCCGAATGAACTGCCCTTTCTTGAGAGCGACTCGGAGCTCTATTTAGAGTTGGAGAATCACTTTAATGAAGAAGTGAAATTCTCGTTTACGTGGCCAAAAGCGCACTTTATTGATTTCGCAGATGAGCATGTGGAAATATTGTTGAGAGCAAAAGAACGGAAGCTCCTCCCGATTCCTTACCGCTTAACGGAATACGGCTTTTATCAGCAGCCATTACAAATAAAAGCAGGAAAGGAATCAGGTGAAACGATCTATTTTTCCAAAAAAATCGGCTTAGCGTTTTACGGGATGGGCGCCAAATTGACCGGAGAATGTGACGACTATTGGCACGGCTATAACGGACTCGCCCATGTGTACTTAAGTAAATTTGATAATCGTCTTTATTTTGGACGCGCCGGCTCCTCTGAAGAGGAAATACCTTTCTTTTTCTATCCGAAGCTTGGCAAACCTTTTTCAAGCGAATTCTCGAAAAAGCGTCCCGATCACATTGAACTTTTTGAAGAAAAAGGGGCGGTTTGTCTAAAGGCCATTTATCATTCACAGTCATATCCGGACCTACGGCTGCACTCGATTGCCAAGGTTTATGCTGAAGGATTGATGGAGCATCATTACCAAATTCATAATCTTGCCGATACGGCTTTGATGCAGGAAATTTGGCTGAATGACAGTCATAATTTCGTCCAGACCATGTACGGTTCCGTTTTTCCTTATGACGGTCAGATGATTGAGGTCAATGAATTGAAGGACGGAATGATTCAGTATTGGCAAAGTGAAAAACTGGATGAGAATTGGATTTTCAAGCGCCATCCTGCTCTTCCAAGTGGGATTTGCTGGAGCAGTGAGACAAAGGTTCAATTTGAACATTGGTTCTTATTCTTTGAACACAAACTTGGGGTGATCCCGGCAAATGGGGTAGCGAAGACTCAACCGACATATCTTTCAATGGGGGCATTCCCGACCTGGGAGGCTTTCAGGACGTTTGCCCTTAAAAAAGTCCATGCTGTTGAAGCGACAACCGCTCAACCAGTACAATTTTACCCAGAGAATCATAATCCGTTTGTTCAGGAGCAGACCACCGTTCATTATAAAGATGAAAGGCTGGCTCATTTGGACGGAGAGATCAGCATTCAAGTGGATGGCCAGGAACCCGTACAGAAACAACTTCTTTCTGAAGAAGATGCAAAAAGTGAAGCCGTTTTTCCACTTCACTTCGAGGGCGGGTCAAGGGTAAAGCTGCTCAAGCTCAATGCTGACCTGAAATTGGAGCAATCGGAACAGCGCTCTCTTATCATTTGCACAGACAATACGGCGATTCAAACCGAGCAATATGTCCAAGATGGAATCCCCGTTTATGAGGTTGATAATGGGCTTGTCAGCATTAAAGCGGCTCCGGACTTTTTCCCTGCTCTCTATTCGTTGGCCTATAAGGGCCAAGAGTGGCTCGATACGTCCTTTCCTGCACTTATGCCTAAATCGTGGTGGAATCCTTGGGCCGGCGGAATTCGCAATGCATTATTAAACATATCCAGCAATTCCATTGTTAAAGAGGAACGGTCAGCGGAGTTTGTTACCATCACCGACAACAAAGGGAATTGTTGGACTGGAATCAAGCTGCAGGTTCAAATTTCAAAGCATGAATCCTTTAAGGGGCTTACCTACAACCAATATTATTTACTGCAGCCGGGTGCACCAGTAATGTGCCATACCACCGAAATTCTGCAGGATACCAATCAATATTTTAAGAATGAAGGCTGGTATAGCCAAGCTGCTTTTAAAAATGTAGAAAATAGCTGGATCGAGTCTTATCGTGATGGAGCCACGAGTCATAAAGCGTATTTTGGAAAAGGTGAGATGGAAATTGATGTGAAACAAAGCTTCATCATTGGCCATGAAGCGGCTCCGGAAAAACTGCAGGTCATCTCTGATTATCAGCTCGGAAAATCGGAACTTTATCTAAATAAAGAAGTAGCCCATCATACGGTCTTTTCAAAGCTGCGTTTGCTACATGGGGAAACTTATTGGACGGCACCAATCTTCTATCTCTTTAATGATGAGAAGGTTCCTGAAGATGCACTCCAAGATTTAAAACATATCCGCTTTAACGGTACCCGCGGCCGAAAGGAGACACGTGCGTGATGCGAATTATTGATGCCCATATGCATTTTTCTAATATTTCAAGCTTTAAGGAGACGGCCACGAATCTATCGAAGCTGGATTATTCATCCGCTGGTTTAACGCAGGAGTATCGCGATGCGGACGTTGTGCTTGGAATTGCCATGGGATTAACGGAGACCGAAGCGGACGGCTTCCCGGATTATGAAGCGGCGACGCCGATGGGTCTTGATTTAGATGCTCAGATTCCCGCAAACATTTGTTATTGTCCCGGGATTAACCCGTATCGATTAGGCGCTCAAGAGTTAGCGGCACTTGAAGCGCTGCTTGAGAAACCGGAGGTCGTCGGAATAAAAATTTATCTTGGCTACTATCCGTTCTATGCCTATGATGAGGTCTACAGTCCCGTTTATGAGCTGGCGATGAAATATGGGCTGCCGGTTGTATTTCATACCGGCGATACGTATTCGGAACGAGGCCTGCTGAAATACGCCCACCCGCTAGCCCTTGATGAAGTGGCGGTGAAATATCGAGAGATTAACTTCATGATGGCGCACTTTGGCGACCCGTGGGTACTTGATGGCGCTGAGGTTTTGTATAAGAATCGCAATATGTATGCGGACTTATCCGGGCTGCTTGTCGGAACAAAGGTTGATCTGCAGAAAAAGCTGGAGTCGCCCTATTTCTTTAATCACCTGAAACATGCGTTAGCTTTTACCGATGATTACTCGAAGTTTCTGTTTGGCACCGACTGGCCGTTAGTTCAAGTGCAGCCCTATATTGATTTGATGAAGGAGTTCATTCCCAGAGAAGCGCATGAAGACTTGTTTTTCAATAATGCGGTAAAGCTGTTTCCGAAAATTAAGCGTTTTTTAGAATAAGGGACTAAAATTTATAAAAGGGATTTGGAGTTTACATCAGAATAAGGATTTTTTTAGTGGAGAATTGGTTTTTTCCCCAAATTAATTTGTAAAACGGCCAGTAAGTGGCCGTTTTTTTGGTTTTTTATTGACTATCCAACTTCGAAAAATTCTTTTGGCTATTTTTGAGGGCGTTTTGGCTATTTTTCCAAGGGTTTTGGCTATTTCTCCAAGGGTTTTGGCTATTTCTCCAAGGGTTTTGGCTATTTTTCAAGGGGTTTTGGCTAATTAGACATTTACTGGAAAATATAAGGGATTAAAAGAACCAGCCCTCTTCCTTTAAACCAAAAAAGACAGCCGCGGCTGTCTTTTTTAGTTATGATTCCATTTGTCGTGCTAAGAACCCCGCGGCTGTTTCTACCGCTTTTTGTTCTACTTCACCTAGGGTTCCTTCTTTAGAATAGATAATTACAGCTCCGATTGGGTCGCCATTTGCAATAATCGGCCCAATGGTATAGGAAGATACACTTTCATCATTTCCATCGGCTAAAGCAATATCTGCCTGCTGGGTATGGAGAACCGAGTTGCGTTCTTCCATTGTTTTTTCTACTAAATCGCTGATACTTTTATTTAAATAATCCTTCTTAGAACTGCCAGCTAAAGCAATATACGTATCTCGATCACAAATTAATACCGGGTTTCCGAGGCTGTCAAATAGTGCTTCTGCATATTCCTTGGCAAAATCGCTTAATTCGCTGATTGGTGAATACTTCTTTAAAATGACTTCCCCGTCTCGATCAACAAAAATCTCTAACGGATCCCCTTCGCGGATACGCAGTGTTCTGCGTATTTCTTTGGGAATGACAACGCGACCCAAATCATCAATTCGACGAACTATTCCAGTTGCTTTCATCCAATGTTGCCTCACTTTCATCTGATGATTTTTCAACTTGGTGGTTGACTTTGTTTCCTTATAATGAAATAACCACCAACTTTGAACTTAGTATCTTTCAACTGGAAAGTTCTATACACATTCGGAATATTTTTTCACAAATAAAGTAAATAGTCTAACAAATGGAAGAAAGCCCACTGTTTAAAAAGAATCATCTTTTATTTCACGGAATTTTCCTTATCCCTTTTAGCCAGCGGGATTCCTTTTATCATTTCAAGAACTATATGGAGCCATTGTGTTGTCCGGTACTCCTTATTATTAATCACAATTTTGAGCCTGGACCCTTCCATTCCCGGGTTTACATTCCGGCCAAATTGACTGCCGAGGCGGAAGATTTTGCTGCCATCAATGGTCTTCGTCACTTCTTCACTGATAAAAATAGTTACCTCTTGTTTAACCTGCTTAATTTGTTCCACACCATTAGTTAGTGCATACACTTTCATTTCGGCAATCTGGAACAAGTAAGAGACTTCGTCAGGATACTCGCCAAAACGGTCAAGCATTTCCGACTGCAGTTCTGCAATATCCTCATGCGAAACCGCGCCCCTAAACCGCTTATACATCTCGATTTTTTGATGTCCGTCCTTAATATAGGTGTCGGGAATATACGCATCAATCTCAAGGTCAATTTCAACCGACTTTTTCACTACAGCAACTCCAAGGTCTCCCTTCCGTTCTTCAATTGCTTCCTTCAGCATTTGTGAATAAAGGTCAAAACCGACAGAGTCAATAAAGCCATGCTGCTGGGCGCCTAATAAATTCCCTGCTCCGCGGATTGATAAATCACGCATCGCAATCTTAAATCCAGAACCCAATTCAGTAAACTCTTTAATCGCCTGCAATCGTTTTTCAGCGACCTCTGTTAACACTTTGTCCTTACGGTAGGTAAAATAGGCGTAAGCGACACGATTTGACCTTCCAACTCGTCCGCGGAGTTGATAAAGCTGGGAAAGTCCCATTCGGTCGGCATCAAAAACAATCAATGTATTAACGTTCGGAATATCGACACCGGTTTCAATAATCGTTGTGCTTACGAGAACATCATATTCTCCGGCCAGAAAGCTAATCATAACCGATTCCAATTCATTTTCAGACATCTGACCATGGGCGCAGATCACGCGGGCATCGGGGACGAGCATGGAAATTTCCTCTGCTTTGCGTTCAATATCTTCTACCCTGTTATATAAAAAGTAGACTTGTCCGTCGCGGGCAAGCTCCCGCTCAATCGCTTCCCGCACCAACGAGCCATTGTATTCCATCACATACGTCTGCACCGGAAAACGATTTTCTGGCGGCGTCTCGATGACCGATAAATCACGGACACCAAGCATCGACATATGAAGTGTTCTTGGGATTGGTGTTGCTGTTAAGGTTAGGACATCTACATTGGTTTTTAACTTTTTAATTTTTTCTTTATGGGTTACCCCGAACCGCTGCTCTTCATCGACAATCAATAGCCCTAAATCGCGGTAAACAATGTCCTTCGAGAGTAAGCGGTGTGTCCCGACTACAATATCGACTGTACCTGCTTTTAAGCCTTTGGTTGTTTCTGTTTGCTGTTTCTTAGATCGGAAGCGGCTTAACAGGCCAATATTAATCGGATAGTCTTGGAATCTTTCTCTTAATGTTTCAAAATGCTGCTGGGCCAAAATGGTTGTCGGTACTAGCAGCGCTACTTGCTTTCCGTCGGCAATCGCCTTGAAGGCAGCCCGAATCGCGACCTCTGTCTTTCCATAACCAACATCGCCGCAGAGCAGTCGGTCCATTGGCCGAGGCCGTTCCATATCCTTTTTAATTTCGTGGATGGAGCGAAGCTGGTCGTCCGTTTCCTGGTAGGCAAAGGAGGTTTCAAACTCCCTTTGCATATCCCCATCAGGAGAATAGGCAAAGCCTGAGGCCGCTTCACGCTCAGCATACAATTTGATTAAATCGTCCGCAATATCTTGAACGGATGATTCGACCTTCTTCTTAACCTTTTTCCAATCCGTACCGCCAAGTTTATAAATCTTTGGCTCTTTTCCTTCTGAACCAACATACTTCATCACAAGGTCAATTTGTTCAACAGGAACATATAGTTTATCTGTACCCTGATAACGGATATGCAGATAATCTTTATGGACGCCGTTAATGACAAGGGTTTCAATCCCTAGATATTTTCCAATTCCATGATTGACGTGAACAACATGATCGCCGATCCGCAGCTCCGAGTAGCTCTTAATTCGTTCCGCATTCGATAGTTTTTGCCGGCTGGCAGGCTTTTTCACGCGTTTACTAAATAGTTCTTCCTCAGTGATGATAGCTATTTTTTGAATGGAAAGCTCGAAGCCCGTATGCAGACTGCCCTTCATAATCTGAACTTTACCGGGTAAAAGCTGCTGGCCGCCCTTTAAAATACTGCTGCCAATTTCATAGTCCTCAAGGACACGTTCTAACTTTTTTACCCGATCTTCGTCCGGTCCTAAAAATAAAATAGAATAATTGCCCTTCTTCCACCTGTCAATCTCAGCCTTTAATAGATGCATTTGTCCGTGGAAGTTTTGCATTTGCTTACAAGAAATATTAATAATATTTTGCGGACTTGTATTGGCGACATGCCGGAGAAACAAGGACATATAAAGAATCGGAAATTCTCTTTTTTGCAAGAGCATTGGCAGGTCATGGGAAATATGGAGGTCATGGATGATTTCTCCACCGCCAAGTAAACTTGTATACCATTCTGCTTCCTCTTTAACAAGCGAATCATTCATCTCTTGAACCCTGCTAATTTCGTCAATAAATACTAGACCATTACTCGGCAAATAGTCTAGTAAACTATGAGGCCGGTCGTAGGCCAAGGATAAGTATTTATAAACTTGGTCAGGCTTTTGGCCATTTTTCAACTGCTCAAGCTCATGGCTGATATTTTGTGTCAGCAGTATTTTTGCTTTCTCATCCTTTAATTTTCGAAGACTATGTGCTAAGCCATCTTCAAGTTTCCCAATAATCCGGCTATAATTCTCATCTTCCAAGAGGATTTCGGTTGCTGGTCCAATCGAAATCTTAGTAATCTTTTCTTTGGAACGCTGGTCATCGAGAGAGAAATAACGAATCGATTCGACCTCTGTGTCAAATAATTCAATTCTTAGCGGATTTGCCTCCGTTAGCGGATAAATATCGATAATTCCGCCCCTGACACTAAATTCCCCCGGAGTTGTGACCATCTCTGACCGTACGTAGCCCATTTTGACAAATGTATATAAGGTTTTATCAATATCGATATCTTCCCCTACTGTTAACGGCAGCTGGTATTGTTTCCACAGGGACTTAGGAGGAATGATTTTCTTTAAACCGGCAATCGGAACAATTAAAATCCCTTGATTTTGCTTACTCCAGTGGTTTAAGGCCTCGATTCTTTGTGCCTTTAATTCCGGACTTGCAATACTTAGCTCAGCCGCAATTAATTCATTAGCTGGAAATAGAAAAACTTCCTTGTCACTTAATAGATTGACAATATCATCATAGAGTTTTTGAGCTTGTAATAGATTGTGGGTAACCAGGATGATTGGCCGTTTCATTTGTTCGTAAATAGAAGCGATTAACACCGTTCTAGACGAACCGGATAAGCCGGCAATCAGCTGTTCCTTTAACCCTTCTTCCACTCCCGCAATAATGGAGTGAACATCTTCCTGCATTAAAAATAAGGACTTTAAACCATTCAACCTTTACCCTCCTTTCTTAAACGCAATCTGTAAGCTTCCTGTTAGACCCTAAAGGAAGCTTGACAATTAGTTAAGTATAATAATGTAAATAGAAAAACGCTTTGGAGTTCAGTCCAAAGCTGGTTGGTTAATGAATAAGGAAATCATATTGGTGGTAATCGGGATTCCGTTCTAAAGCCTCCTGGCAGTCTTCGCAAATGGCGGTAATGTGGATGTCGCCGGCTGCGTCATACGCCACCATTTCTTGTCTTTCTTGGTCGGTTAGTTTATGAAGACCAAGGGTTTCTGAATGGATGGATGCTTTATCAATAGAACCAAGGTTCGTACCACAATGTCGACAATGGTAATGGATGGCCACGACTGTCCCTCCCTAATCTATGATTCCTTACTAGTATTAACCATAGCGGAAGAAGTTATTCACCTAATTTTACCTGTTTAATCGTTTGAATCCTACCATTTAGTTTTTCTTTATTGTATGAAAGAAATGCTTGTATCATGAACAATTACTGATTATATTCATTCATTACCTGCAGGAATGGTTTCTCCAGCCAGACTGTGCAGGCCTCGGCACTCTTACTGACAGCTTCCTGGGTGGGAACCCCTTCTTCTTTGCGAAACCGTCCGAGAACATAATCAGGTACGCTTATCGTCCCTGGTGCCGGGCGGTCAATGCCAATCCTGATTCGGTTAAATTGCTGGGTGCCAAGATGTGCGACTGTTGACTTAATTCCATTATGGCCGCCAGGACTTCCTTTTTGCCGGAGCCTGATTTTCCCGACTGGCAAATCAAGGTCATCATAAATAACAAGTAAGTCTTCCATATCGATTTGATAATAATCCATGACTGCTCTGATGGATTCCCCAGATAAATTCATGTACGTGAGCGGCTTCAGCAACAGCACCTTTTCCCCGTTGTAAACACCAACCCCATACAAGCCCTTAAACTTGGACTGTGTAAGCGGAATGCTCCATTGGCTTGCTAAGGCGTCAATGACGGCGAAACCAATGTTGTGCCGCGTTTGTTCATATTGTTTTCCAGGGTTGCCTAAACCCACGATTAATTTCATTCCGGGTCCCCCTGCCACTTGTGTTTTAACCGCCCTGTTAAAGATTTTTCGAAACATTGTTCTTCTCCCATTGTTAAAAGTAATCCGGCTGGCAATGCGCTAAAAGACGTAACCTTAAGTAGGTTACGTCCGCTTTCTATTCACCCAACTGGAGTTGTTTCTCTGCCTTCTTCATTATCAGGGTGACCTTCTTCCTGCTGTTCCCCTGAGTTAATTTCCTCTTCCTGCCTTGGAGGAAGAATTGATGCAACAACTTCCTCTGCCTCATGGTTGATGGTAAAAGAACCTTGATAAAGTATATCTGCAATGGTTAGTGTTTCTCCAACCTGCAAGTTCGATATATCCGCTTCGATTTGCTGCGGAATATTGTCCGGGGTAGAAGTAATCGATAGCTCGTGAACGGGCTGTTGCAGGACCCCGCCGTCTTTAACCCCGGCAGCCTCACCAACGAGGTCAAGCCGGACATTGACATTAATCTTCGAGGATTTGTTTACCGCCAGAAAATCAACATGAATGATTTCCTTTTTGATAAAATCCTCTTGAAAATCAGTCAGCACCACATCTTGCTTGCTCCCATCAACATCAAGGGAAATGACACCATTTCTTCCGACAGCCCTTATCGTCTTTGTTAAATCGATTGAACTGACAAACACCGGTTTGCTGTCAACCGTTGCACCATAAATTACGGCAGGAATACCGCCGTTGTCTCTGATTTTCTTTAACGCGGAATGACGTAATTCCTTCCGCTCCTTTGCTTGTAAAACCGTACTCATCTGTTTAGTCACCTTCCTATTTAAACTATCAATATAAAATTGCCCTAAAACAGGAAGGTCTAAACATCTTTTTAATCAAATAACGTACTTACTGATTGTTCTTCGTGGACGCGGATAATCGCTTCGCCGATTAACGGTGCAACCGATAGATGAATAATTTTATCAGACTTTTTCTCTTCCGGAAGTTGAATAGAGTTCGTAACAACCAATTCTTTTATTTTTGAGTTTTGAATTCTTTCTATCGCTGGACCTGATAATACTGGATGGGTACAGCAAGCATATACTTCTGCCGCCCCATTTTCTACTAAGGCATTGGCAGCAAGTGTAATCGTTCCTGCCGTATCAATAATATCATCAATCAGGATGGCTACTTTTCCTTCAATGTTACCAACGATATTCATAACCTCTGCCACATTCGGTCTTGGACGGCGTTTGTCAATTATCGCAATTGGCGCTTTTAAGCGTTCCGCCATTTTCCTTGCTCTTGTTACCCCGCCATGATCTGGAGAAACAATCACAATATCACCATTCAATTCTTTGCTTTTAAAATACTCTGATAAAATTGGCACACCCATCAGGTGATCAATTGGAATATCAAAGAATCCTTGAATTTGCGGCGCATGCAAATCTAGACAGATTACCCTTGTTGCCCCGGCAGTCTCAAGCAGGTTTGCCATTAATTTAGCCGTAATCGGTTCACGGGCACGTGCCTTACGGTCCTGACGGGCATAGCCATAGTAAGGCATAACAATGTTAATTGTTTTCGCAGAGGCTCTTTTTAAGGCATCAATCATGATTAACAATTCCATAATATTGTCATTTACAGGTAAGCTGGTCGATTGAATCACATACACGTCACAGCCGCGGATACTTTCTTCAATATTAATCTGGATTTCTCCATCGCTAAATTTTGAGACGGAGCATTTTCCAAGTTCCACGCCGATAACCTTGGCAATCTCTTGTGCAAGCGGAATATTCGAATTTAAACTGAATACCTTTAAGTTCGGATCTAAATATTGATTAGACATGTGTGCCCTCCAATTATCTTTGCTTATTTCTTTAAATTAAGCTTTTCAACGTAATTTTCCTTATTGACTTGCTGTGCACGGGCAATAGACAAAGCTTCGCTTGGTACATTCTTTGTAATTGTGGAACCAGCAGCCACATATGAGCCCTTACCAATTGTAACAGGGGCAACTAGATTGGAGTTACAGCCGATAAAGACACCATCTTCAATTTTAGTTAAGAATTTATTTTTACCGTCGTAATTCACTGTAATGGAACCGCAGCCGATGTTGACATCATTGCCAACCTCTGCGTCACCAATATAACTTAGATGTGAGGCTTTACTTCCGTTTCCGAACACAGCCTTCTTGATTTCAACGAAGTTGCCAATTTTCACCTTATCATGGATGGTTGAATCCGGTCTGATGTGGGCGAATGGCCCGATGTTGACATGGGCGCCAATTAAGCTTTTATGGACTGCCGATTGCCGGACAACAGTTTCATTGCCAATTTCACAGGAATCAATTTCTGAGTTGGGACCAATTTGACAGTCGGAACCGATTATTGTTTTACCTTTTATCATCGTTCCCGGATAGATAACGGTATCCTGTCCAATTTCGACATCGGTTTCTATGTATGTGTTATGGGGGTCAATGATGGTTACCCCATTACGCATATGGGCTTCATTCGTCCGGTTCCGCATGATTCGCTCCGCTTCCGCCAAGGCTACCCTGTCATTGATTCCTAATGTTTCTGCAAAATCATTGGTTTTGAACGCTGTGACCACTTCACCCTGTTTTTTGAGAATCTCAATAACATCCGGTAAATAGTATTCCCCCTGAACATTATCATTAGAAACATTTCTTAATGCCTGAAATAAAGCCTGGTTATCAAAGCAATAGGTTCCGGTATTGATTTCATTTATCTTCCGTTCGACATCTGTTGCATCCTTATGCTCAACAATTTTTTCAACGAGACCATTTTCATTGCGAATGATTCGGCCGTAGCCTGTCGGATCATCTAGTGTTGAAGTAAGGATGGTAGCTTTTGCCTTTAATTCTTCGTGATGTTTAAAAAGGGCTTCCATCGTTTCTGCCTTTATTAAAGGAGTATCACCGCAGACAACAATGGTTACGCCTTGTTTCTCTTCAAGCACGCCAGCAGCCTGCAAGACCGCATGAGCCGTTCCCAGCTGTTTTTCCTGCAATGCATATAGACTGCTTGAGCCCAATTGGGCTTGCACCATTTCAGCCCCATGGCCAATAATGGTAACCGTTTCTTGAATTGTAAGCTTCCCTATTTGATCAACAACATGCTGAACCATTGGTTTGCCGCAAACTGGGTGTAATACTTTATACAGCTTAGATTTCATCCGCGTCCCTTGTCCTGCAGCCAAAATCACAGCATAACGATTATGCATGTTCAGTCCTCCAATTTAACCTTTTTATCCATTAAAAATATTAACGTAAATGGCTCCTCTTTTCAAGGAATGAACAACAAGTGGTTATTTTTATAATATTATGTAGATTTAGGGAGAAATGCGAAAGGAAACAACATAGTGTCTGTCATAGAGGTTTTTTCAAACATAAAAAAGAGCCTTCTGGAGAAGAAAGGCCCTAGTTGTTAAAATCCTCAGGAAGCTCCGGCTTCTTCAAATTCTACTTCCAATTCACCTAAACGATGGTACTCCGCCAAAACAGCTTCTTGGATTTTGCCGCGTGTTCCTGAATTAATTGGATGCGCAATGTCACGAAATTCTCCATCTGGAGTACGTTTACTTGGCATAGCTACAAATAAACCGTTGTTCCCGTCGATAACACGAATGTCATGGACAACAAATTCATTATCTAATGTAATAGATGCAATCGCTCTCATTCTTCCATCCGTGTTAACCCGGCGTAATCTTACGTCAGTTACTTCCATGTGCTCACACCCTTTTTTGTTAGATAAAATGCTAAATAATTAAATTCAACATTTTACTCAGGAATCCTTCTTTATATTCAAAATATTTTAGAAAAATTACGACAAATTAGTGAACTTTTGTAAAAAACGGCATTTCACTGACAAGATTAGGTAGATTAGTCCTTGTTTTTCAGTTAATAAACATCTATTTACTTTACGAGTGCAACAACTTCAATTTCAACTAACGCATCTTTCGGCAACCGGGCGACCTCTACACAGGAGCGGGCTGGTTTATGTACATTGAAATACTCACCATACACTTCATTTACCGCAGCGAAATCATTCATATCTTTGATAAAGACAGTTGCCTTTACAACTGTTTCAAAGGAAGCACCCGCTTCACTTAGGACAGCCTGCAAATTTTGAAAAACCTGATGGGTTTGGTCTTTAATATCTCCAGCAACCATCGTTCCTTCAATTGTTAACGGAATTTGCCCCGAACTAAAAACAAGATTATTCACTACGATTCCTTGCGAATAAGGCCCGATCGCAGCAGGTGCTTGATTCGTTTGAATTGCTTTCATATTAACCCCTCCAAATGTTGAGATAATTTCCTGCTTGGACATTAATCTTTTTCGCTTTTACATCCACGTCTGACAGCTGAACGAGCGATAAATACTCATCCACTAACCGTTCCTGGATTTTTTCATCCTCTACTAACACAGCAATACCAGCCAAATGGGAATTAAATTCCTCCAGCATGCTTATCATCCCCATTACCGTTCCGCCAGCCTTCATAAAATCATCGACAATCAGCACACGAGAATCCTGTTTCATACTCTTTTTCGATAAGACCATCGTTTGAATCCTTTTGGCTGAACCGGACACATAATTAATGCTGACTGTTGGTCCCTCGGTGACTTTATTATCCCTCCGGACAATTACAACAGGCACATTCAGTTGACTTGCGACCGCATAGGCGAGAGGAATCCCTTTTGTCGCAACAGTCATGACAACATCAATTTTGGCTTCAGCATAGGCCGATGCAATGATGCGCCCGGCCTTTTGCACTACCTGTGGGTCTCCTAAAATATCAGTTAAATATAAATAGCCGCCAGGTAACAGCCTTTCGGGATTGGCAATTAATTCACACAGCAGATCAACAAAAGGTGCAGCCTTTTCTTGGCTTACTTTAACGAAGAATTTGACACCGCCAGCAGCCCCTGGGACGGTTTGCAATGTTCCAATTCCTCTTTGTTCAAAGGTTTCCTTCACAATCGCTAAATCTTCGCTTATGGAAGACTTGGCAGACGAATAACGCTCAGCAAAAAACGTAAGCGGTACTAGCTGGCGCGGATGATCCAGTAAATAATTCGTCATATCTATCAATCGTTCACTGCGGCGAAACTTCATAACGAGCCTCCATTAATGTATATAGTGCTACAAGACCGATTCATTTCTGCGGCGCTCCGCCCCTTTTCCACGAACATGTATATAGCGGTACAGACCAGCATCTTTCACAATACCGAATATTTTCATCCAATAGTAGCATTATTGTGCGTCTTTAATCAAGTGTGTGCCGTTCTCCAAGCAAGCGAACAGCGAATACTTGATCACAGAAGCCTCTTAATCCATTATAGATGCGGTGCATTCTCGAATCATGCTGGACAATTCCAAATACAGTTGGTCCGCTGCCGCTCATCAGGACCGCATCTGCACCAAAACGCTTCATTTGGTCTTTTATTTGCGCAACTTCCGGGTGCAGGTTTAAGGTGACATCTTCTAGAACGTTCCCTAGATTTCTGCATACCTCTTGATAGTTTTGTTGAGTTATTGCCGCAATCATTTCCTTTATGTCCGGATGATTCATACCGTTTATATCAAGTCTGCGGTAAACTTCCGCTGTCGATACCCCGATGAAGGGCTTAGCAAGGATTACCCAGCATGTCGGCGGTGCAGGCAGCTCAGTGATGAGTTCCCCTCTCCCCTTTGCCAACGCTGTCCCTCCATAGACACAAAAGGAAACATCCGATCCGATTTCTGAGCCAAGCTCTGCTAATTCATCCAAGGTTAAACCGAGGTTCCAAAGCTTATTTAAACCTCTTAAAGTGGCCGCAGCATCACTGCTGCCACCGGCGAGCCCTGCAGCAACAGGAATCATTTTTTCAATCGAAATCATCACGCCTTTTCTCACTTGAAACCTAGTCTTTAACAGCTGTGCCGCTTGATAGGCTAGGTTCCGCTGATCATCAGGTACGTAGCGATTATGGGAGAGAATATGTATTTTATCTTGATTTAATAAGGTTAGTTCTACCCGGTCTGCCAAATCAATCGTGGTCATAATCATTTCCACTTCATGGAAGCCATCGGAACGTTTATGTAAAACATCTAAGGCCAAATTTATTTTGGCCGGTGCCTTGACTAAAAGCTTCACTACGTCCACCTACTTCTGTATAATCCAATTTCCGAAAATCCACATTTTGTCCTATTTTACCACAAAACGATAAATGTAAGACGTTAGATATGATATATCCTAACAAATTTATTATTTTATCATATGGAAAAAGGGCGAATTGGCGTAAAAATGAACAATTTAAGGCCAGAGAGCGAACTCCCTGGCCAGTCTGTGGTATCGATTTGTTTAAATAAAAAGCGGAAGTGCCTTTTCTAGCTTACGACTTCTGGTTCTGATTTCTCAGCTGTTCTTCCGCAAGTTCTATGGCACGCTTTACCATATTCCCTGCATCCCTTGCCCGGATACCGCCCCATCCCTCTTTTTGAACGACATCATAGAAACCAAGCTCTTTAGCAAGTTCCTCTTTAAACCGATTGGACATGATACCTCTTCTTCTGCCCATCTAAACAACCCCTTCCATACCACAGTATTGTTAGTATGAGATAAAGAAGGATTTTCACTATTTCCAAAATATCCTTAAAACGCAATGGCGCTCCGCCCCTTTTTACAAAACTAATAGGGCGTTCCACATCACCATCAACCATGGAAATAAATTGAAAGAACCATCCCTGCCAATAAAGGCGGTGTGAGCAGAGCATAGCTTCACCAATTCATAGCAAAATCGTATATTTTCCATTCAACTTAGATATACTAATTGGCTTTTGCGGCGCTCCGCCCCTTTTCCATACAAAGGATAGCAAAAGGCAGTAAACGTTATGTTTACTGCCAGTCATTGCTTATATACTAGCTTAAAGCTACATGTCCTGCTGCTGCATCGTCGTAGAAGGTAATTTGCACTGTTTCTGTTAATACATCCGCATAGCTGTAAGAAACACGCTCGAATGAATTTTCATCTTGATCTAATTCAATAACAAAAACAGATGGGTAAGTTTCTGCTAAAACACCGGAACGTTCGATTGTCTTCCTGCGTCCTCCGTTTGCTTTTAGCAATAATCTTTTCCCTAAATTCGTGTCAAGAGCCTTTTTGATATCGGCTAAGGTTTTTGGCATTCGGTCCACCTCACTATGTAAAGTATAACACACTGACATAGTACTGTCAAACAAAAACATAAATTATATCAGTACCACAAAAAGATTGTCAACATTTTTTATTCTACTTTTTCTACTAAATTTCAACATTCCTAGTGTTACCTTATTTATAAGGGATTATGTATCCGACATTGACAAAACCTAAAAGGCGCTCCGCCCCCTTTCCTAAAAAGAAATAAGCCTTTGAGTACCTAAAGGCTTATTCCTCCATTTCTTGAATCGGCCGGTAGGGCATCCCGGTGCGTAACACACCTTTTGTTTCAAGACCACCCAGACCCTTATCTCCCGTTAAAGTATTCCGTAAAACATCCCAAACGTTAATTCTTTCCATAAACGGGGTAAAGCTTATTTTTGCGACAATATAGACTGGGTCAAGCGCATGAATATTAATCCTTGCAGGTGAGCTGGCAAAGTTTGCTCCTGCGTGAATAAGCGATTCAAAATGGGATTGGCAGGCACCTGCAAAGATGACCAGTTGATCTAAATGGGGGACCCTTTTTCGTGCCTCCTTCACCGTTTGCACGAAATGTTTCGAATGGCGATAGGCGTTAATATCCGTCATCTTTCCCTTTGCCTTTGAATAGGCATCATGTCCGGTGATGACAAGAATATCTGGGCGATAATGATCAATCAATTCACCAATCTTTTCAGCCATTTCCTTTTCATTACAATGGATGCCCAAAACAGGTACGCCAATTTTCTCATATAATGCCATACATTTTTTCAAATAGGCTGGATCCCCGTCCAAATGGAGAACCCTTCCTGGGATTTGGAAATAACTGCTTGGCTTTACATAGCCGCTCGTTGCATCATATTCCTGCCTGGATTTCAATAAATCAACATCCTGGGTAAACAGCCTTAACGACTGTTCCTCAAGTGTCCTGTATTCCTGTCTCAGCTTCACCCTTTCATTTTGATTAACGACTACCAAATCAGCGTAAGGGGCATCTGCTGCCAGGCGGAAATCCTCACCATAAAGGATGGCAAATTTCTGGCCGTTGATTATGCGTATATCAATAACACGAAATAGAATATCACAGCTATATGATTTTCTACCGACAATATCATTTATGTTTATATCCACCGCCGTCACTCCAATAAGACCAGCAAAAAGGCCTTTCATATAGGGTTTCTCTCATAGGCTATGCAAACAAGGGTGTCCATGTGAAAAAAAACCAGACCAAAAAAGTGGCTAACGGGCTTACTTGTGAGGTGCGAAACGCTAAATCATAAACCTAATCACATAGCATATCACATAAATTTTACAACACAATTCACAGTATACTGCACAGTCAAAAAGGCTTAGAGATGCAAATATCTCTAAGCCTTTTTTTATATTTTCTTTTTTTCAGTAAAGCACCGGTAAGTTGTAAAAGTTCATTAGACGCTAAAGCAAGTCTGATAAAATAAGCGGAGAAATTTCTCTTAATTAGGAAATCACACTGAAAATAGCTCAAATAGACGGAAAGATTCCGCCTATTGACTCGAAAAACGTAAAAATGGGTAATTTTCCTTTGTTTAATCGGAAAACTTCCGCTTATATCCCCCGAACCAAGCCCTTTTCTGTAGACTAACCGAAAAATCTCCGCTTATTTTAAATATCACTGGTTACTCAATTAAGGGAGCGTGTTGCAATTCTTTAGGTTGTTGCCCCCTGCTGATTGCAGGGACAATCCATTAATGAATAATTGCCAAGAATGATTTCCTTTGTCGACAATCTAAGACCCAAAAAGGGTCTAGTGAAAATAAGGGTATAATTCATCACTTAATCGGCCAAATTCCTCTAAGGAAAGGGTCTCACCTCTTCTTGATGGTTCGATCCCGCACACATTAAGTGCAGCGAGGATATCCTCTTTCTTTTGTTTCCCTTCAGGCAGCTGGCTTGTTAGATTGTTGAGCAGGGTTTTTCTCCTTTGGGCAAAGCAAGATTTTGTAATTTGAAAAAAGAAATCCTCACTTTTTACAGTTACAGCAGGCTGCTCCCGTTTTGTCAGTCTGATTACTGCAGAATCGACATTCGGCTGGGGAACAAACACTGTTTTCGGAACAATCATGACCGTCTCTGCTTCTGTGTAATATTGGATCGCGATGGAAAGCGAGCCGTATTCCTTAGTACCTGGCCGAGCTGAAATTCGGTCAGCTACCTCTTTTTGAAGCATACAAACAATCCCTCTAATTGGCAGCTTGTCCTCCAACAGCTTCATAATGATCGGCGTCGTCACGTAATATGGTAAGTTGGCTACGACCATAACATCGTCAATCCCGCTAAATTCTTCAGCAAATACAGCTTGGACATCCGCTTCCAATACATCTTTATGAATAATGCTCACATTTGGATACGGCGACAGCGTTTCCTTTAAAATCGGTAATAATCGTTGGTCAATTTCGAAGGCTACGACCTTTTTACTCGTTCGGGCAAGCTGTTCGGTGAGTGCACCAATCCCCGGACCAATTTCAATTGCTCCTGAATTTTCATTCAAATCAGCAAAGCTGACAATTTTTTTTAAGATATTGGTATCAATTAAAAAGTTTTGACCAAGGCTTTTCTTAAAGGAAAAACCGTACTTTTCGAGAATAGCCCTTGTTCTCACAGGGGTAGCGATATCTTTATTCATTTTTGTTCCTCCTGACGTACAACGCTTAGTGCTTCCGCAAATTCCTGTCTGCTAATTTGGAACATCATTAAGCGCTTATGCAGTTGTTTTCCATTTGTATAGCCAATTTTTAAAAGCTTACCAAGCATGATTCTTCGGTCTTTTGCTCCTTCTCCGCCAATAAGACCTGCGCTCAGTAAATCTTCCTGCGTTATTTCTTCTGAAATTGACTCATGCATGAGTTGGGCATCCTTCAAGGCCTCTCTGATTGCCTGAGGACTGGCATGTTCAACGCCGAGGCCCTTACCTGTTTTCGCAATCGCCTCCTCTTTCGCTAAAAACGCATGTTTACAGCCTGAAACACTGGCGGCAATTGTCTTTCTGATTTTTTCACCAGGATAATCCGGGTCTGTGAAAATAATTACACCGCGTATTGCCTGGGCCCGCCTTACCTTGTCAATTGTAGCTTCATTTACTGCAGACCCGTTTGTTTCAATGGTATCAGCATCAACAGCCCTTTTGATCGCCGTTGTATCATCTTTTCCTTCAACAACAATAATTTCTTTAATTTTCATGCTCAAGCGAAAGCCTCCGTAACAAAAAATAAAAATTTGAAAAAAAACTGAAACATTTTTGTAATGTCCATCGTCTATATTATCGAGAAGATTCATACAATGAAAGTAAAGAGAAACAATAATGTACCCGAGTTTAGTATAAAGAAAATTAAGGAAAAAGCAAAATGCAGAGGATAACTAACTCCTCTGCATCCGAGTAAAAATCACTCCAAAATTTTTATCTTTACTTTCTTACGCCCCCAGCGGTAGCAATCCGCGTTTGACGGCATAAATAAATCAATTTTATACCCTTTAATCACGCCACCTGTGTCAGCCGCTACAGCATAGCCATAGCCTTCTACATACACCTTTGTTCCGAGCGGAATGACTCTTGGATCGACAGCAATTACTTTCATGTTCGGATTAGCCCGAAGGTTTAGACCTGTTGCCGTCAGCCCTGAGCAACCATTGCAGAAAGCTGTATAGGCTGTTGCAGTCACGTAAAACTCTTTTCCTGTTTCAGCTGCCCCTCGCGATACCTGCAGGGCCATATCCTTCATTCCAACAGCCACCACTTTATCCTGTTTGACAGCAATATTCTGCTCACTTATCAGTTTCCTAGAAACTTCTTTGCCATTTTCAAGCACGACTTCGTATTGTTTGGACACACGGCCATGCTTTCCATGAGTTATGATTTTTTCTTTCCCTTTTTCTAAGCTTTCATCCTTTTTGGTAACCACGGCAAACTGAACGGGTTCTTCCACTACATCGGTGACTTTTTCTACTCGAATGACGTTAACAACACCATTCTCAGAGATGGTTTCTGTTAATGACGGTTCAACTCGGTCTAATTCATTTAGCTCGATGCCCTGCTGCGTTAAAAAGTCAGCGACCGTAGCCGAAGTGGCCCAAACTTGCTGTTCTTTACCTCCGTCCACAAAAGTAAGATGGTGAGCGATGTTGATCGCAATATTCATCTTATCTTTTATTGCCGCTTGTGGTTTAGGTGAAATTTGATCCTGTTCCTTCAATACAATTTTCTGCTCTGCTAGGAGTTCAGCCACCGTTGCAGCTGTCGTCCAGACGGCTTTACCCTCGTTGTCTTTGACAATACGAACCTTGTTTGCCTGTTTCCATACAACCTTAAGGTGGTCTCTCACCTTCGTATTGGCCTTTGGAGACAAGTAGTCCTGTGAGCGAGGTGATACATCCAGTTCATCTAATAATTCTTTGACGGTTTCTGCATGTGTTTTTACGACCTGTTGCTCGCCATTAAGTGTAATTGCAACAGTGTTCTTTGATCCTTCAAACAGAAGAACCCCGAGCGCTGTTAGCAACACTATAAAACTAGCAAAGACAATGGTCAATGATCTCCCGCTCCAAGACATAGAAAACAGGTTTTTCATGTGTTTGAATACGATGAAAAACGCCTCCTTTTTCTCAGAGAGATTATTTCTATCATGTTGTCGGCTGTTAATCCTTGCTTATCCTGTGAATGTATTTCTAATTATGCACAAAACTGGAAACAATGCAAAGAGAAACTTATCGACATGATTATCCTATGTTGAAAAGGAGACGTGTAGAACTTTTTGTTATTAGAAAAAATTAAGACAAGCTTCCTGCCGCTTCGACAATTTCCTTTATCACTTTATGGCGAATACTTTTTTAGCATTTCGTGTCGTTGCCTCTGCCACTTCCGCAAATGTCAATCCTTTTATTTCGGCAATTTCTTCAGCAACTAGCCTCACATACCCCGGTTCATTCCGTTTCCCACGATAAGGATGCGGGGCTAAATAGGGGCAGTCTGTTTCGATTAACAGTTTATCTAATGGAATTTCTGCCGCCACTTCCTTCGGTTTTTTTGCATTTTTAAAGGTAACAGGGCCGCCAAGGGAAATATAAAAGTTCATTTTTACACATTCCTTTGCGACTTCTGGGCTGCCGCTAAAGCAGTGCATAATGCCACCTACCTCATCTGCCCCTTCTTCCTTCAAGATTTCAACGATATCTGCGGTCGCCTCGCGATTGTGAATGACAATGGGCAGCTTCACTTTTTTGGCAAGCCGAATTTGTTTGCGGAAAACCTCTTTTTGAATCTCCTTAGGGGACTTGTCCCAATGGTAATCCAAGCCCATTTCGCCAATTGCGACTACCTTGGGGTGGGAAGTCAATTCCTCAATCCATACTAAATCGTCGTCGGTCATGTCGATGGCATCAACAGGGTGCCAGCCAACGCAGGCATAAATGAATTCATATCTTTCGGCTAGTTCCATGGCCCGTTCAATCGTCGGCCGATCAAAACCGACAACCACCATATTTGAAACTCCCTCATGTTGCGCCCTTTCAATCACTTCCAGCAAATCCTCGTTATATTGACTATCATTTAAATGTGCATGTGTGTCGAATAACATAGATTAAACTCCTTTCCATATAAAAAAAATAGAAATGTCCCGAAAATTGTTACACGTGGAACATTTCTATTTTCAACATTATTTTACCTTTGCTCCATTTGCCAATGTTTGATCAACGGTTGCAAGCGATAATACGCCATCTTTTGATCCAGCCAGAATCATTCCCTGCGATAATTCACCGCGCAGCTTTACTGGCTTCAAGTTCGTAATACAAATCACTTTCCGGCCGACCAAATCTTCCGGCTTATAAAACTGGGCAATCCCTGAAACAACTTGGCGTTTTTCATAGCCAAGATCGAGCTGCAGCTTCAGAAGTTTATCGGTCTTTTTTACAGGCTCCGCTTGTATGACTTCAGCCACCCGCAAATCAATTTTCATGAAATCATCAATCGCGATTTCATCAATGGCTTCCGGCTTTTCTTCTTTCTGTTCTTCTGCTGCCGGCGCCTGTGCCGCAGCATCACCGCCTTGCATTTTCGTTTTAATGAAGGCTACCTCATCGGCAATTTCAAGTCTTGGAAAAAGCGGTGCATCCTTTTTAACCATTGTGCCGCTTGGAATTCCTCCAAAGGTTTCAAGGCCGTCCCAAGCTTTAAGCATTTCATCCTCAATGCCCAATTGTGTAAAGACTCCATTTGGCGTCCGTGTCAAAAATGGTTGTAACAGAATCGCAATTCGGCGCAATGATTCAGCCAAATGAACCATAACACTTGCGAGCTCACCCTTTTGTTCCTCATTCTTAGCCAATGTCCACGGCTTCGTTTCATCTATATATTTATTTGTCCGGCTGACTAACTGCCAAATCGATGTTAACGCAACAGAGAATTCCATTTTTTCCATGGCTTCTTCGTATTTTACAACCGTTTCACGATTTACTTGCAGCAATGACTCATCAAATTCACCGACGGAACCTGCATAATCAGGGATCACTCCATTAAAATACTTTTCAATCATCGCAACCGTTCGATTGAGGAGATTCCCAAGGTCATTGGCCAAGTCAAAGTTAATTCTTTCAACAAAACCCTCAGGTGTGAACACACCATCGGCTCCAAAAGGTACTTCTCTCAATAAATAATAGCGAAGTGCATCAAGGCCGTAGCGGTCAATTAAGGTAACTGGGTCAACGACGTTCCCTTTCGACTTCGACATTTTTCCGTCCTTCATCAGCAGCCAGCCATGGGCAAACACTTTCTTTGGCAGCGGCACATCAAGAGCCATCAGCATAATCGGCCAATAAATCGTATGGAAACGAACAATTTCCTTTCCGACAAGATGGACATCTGCAGGCCAATAATTCAAGTATTTCGAATCATTGTCCGTACTATAACCGAGGGCGGTTATATAGTTGGACAAAGCATCAATCCAAACATAGATAACATGCTTCGCATCCCCAGGAACCTTAATTCCCCAGTCAAATGTTGTCCTTGATACAGCTAAATCCTCGAGGCCTGGTTTGATAAAGTTATTAATCATTTCATTTTTGCGCGATTCCGGCTGGATGAAGTCAGGATTGTCCTCATAATGCTGTAATAATCGGTCAACATACTTACTCATTCTAAAAAAGTATGACTCTTCTTTTACCTTTTCAACTGGACGGCCGCAATCCGGGCAGTTCCCATCCACTAGCTGACGGTCAGTATAAAACGCTTCACACGGAGTACAATACCAGCCTTCATACTGATCAAGATAAATATCCCCTTGTTCGAGCAGTCTAGCAAAAATCTTTTCAACAATTTGCTTATGTCTTTCCTCAGTAGTCCGGATAAAATCGTCATAGGAAATATCAAGCTTATTCCAAAGATCTTTAATGCCATCAACAATTCCATCGACATATTGCTGCGGTGTAATTCCCGCTTCCTCCGCTTTACGCTGAATTTTCTGCCCATGTTCATCCGTACCCGTTAAATACATAACGTCATAGCCGCGCAGCCTTTTGTAACGCGCCATTGCATCACCGGCAACCGTCGTATACGCATGTCCAATATGTAAATTTCCGCTTGGATAGTAAATCGGTGTCGTTAGATAAAAAGTCTTTAATTTTTCCTCCATTAAAATCCCTCCAAATGGGTAGGCAATCGAAAAACCCCATTCAACCATTATTGCCTCTTTTTCCCGCTTCTATCATCAAAATATACCGAAAAATGAACTTTTGTGCAAGAAACCGTTACTGCTAGAATTCCAGTTATTTAAATATTTTCCCTAATACACCCAAAAAGGGGTTAGAGCTAGCGAAACACTATAGATAGGGAGAGTTGTTATTGTAGAATTTTGTCGAAAAGTTTTTTTAAAAAAATTTTATTTTATAGTGCCAATTTACCTAAATTAACAGTTTACTTTGACAAAATAATTCCGTTTATCCTTGTAAACCAACAGTTGGTTTGACGGTAGAAAAAAATATTTTATTTTTTAAAATAAAATAATTGACGGATATGGGAATTTCTTGTATTATAAAAGTATGAAAAATTTGTCGAATAATGACGAATAAAAAAATAGATAGATAATCTTTATAGTTTCGAGAGGAGATAGGAAAAAAATGAAATCTACAGGTATTGTTCGTAAAGTTGATGAATTAGGTCGTGTGGTTATTCCGATTGAATTGAGACGTACTCTTGGTATTGCTGAAAAAGATGCTCTTGAAATCTATGTTGACGATGAGCGCATTATCCTAAAAAAATATAAGCCAAATATGACTTGCCAAGTAACTGGTGAAGTTTCTGATGATAATATGACACTTGCCGGCGGTAAATTAATTCTTAGCCGTGAAGGTGCAGAGCAATTAATCCAAGAAATTCAAAACAACCTTGAAGTAGCGAAATAAGGAAAAAAAGATCCAGCACTTTTATCGTGCTGGATCTTTTTTTCTATTGATTTTCTACATGATAGGCCTGATAAACCTCCCTTTTGTTAAGGTTCCGGTCTTTGGCTGTCTGTTTAATCGCCTCTTTCGAAGGAATATCTTTTTCAGTAATATATTGATTTACATGCTCTACAAGCGATAACTCGTGCCACCAACTTGGTCCTTCCTCCTGTTGTTCATCCGTTCCTTCGACAATCAAACAAAACTCGCCGCGTATTTCATCCTGGCTTGCCCAGGCGATTACTTCTTCAACCGTTCCTCTAATAAATTCCTCATATTTTTTCGTTAACTCCCTGCATATCGCTATCTTCCTATTTCCGAGAACCTCTTGGATAATGGCCAATGTTTCCTTGAGGCGATGCGGGGACTCATAAAAGATGATCGTCGCCGCCTGCCATTTTAAAGCCTCTAATTCCGCCCGCTTCTCTTTCTTGCTCCTATTTAAAAATCCAAAAAAATAAAAGGGCTGACAGGACAGGCCTGAGGCAATTAACGAAGTTAGAGCGGCGTTTGCACCTGGTAACGGGACCACTGGTACCCTTTCTTCAATCGCAGCTGCCACTAGTTCATACCCAGGGTCAGAGATGGCTGGCATGCCGGCATCACTAACAAGTGCTATTTTTAACCCTTCCTTCACCCTTTGAATCAGTTTCTCTCCGCTCGATTCCTTATTGTGCTCATGATAGCTGACGATAGGAGTTTCAATGTCAAAGTAATTGCACAGCTTTTTCGTATTCCGAGTATCCTCTGCGGCAATCAGATTTGCCTCTTTTAGGATTCTAACTGCCCGGAAGCTCATATCCTCTAAATTTCCAATCGGTGTAGGAACGAGGTAGAGAATTCCTTTCTGTTCTTCGTTCTCAAAGCTCTTCTGCTGCCACATGATCATCACCATTTTCTTTTAATAAAAACTCAAGCTTTTTTCTCCGTGGTAATCGCTTAAAATTGTATTCCGCCCTTAAGGCGTCACTTTTATTAGGATAGCCTTTAAAGTAGGTTAACTGGACCGGACCGCGTCCCCGGGTATATTTTGCCCCTTTTCCCTCATTGTGCATCCTAATCCGCCGGTCCAGATTATTCGTATAGCCGCCATAAAGGCTGCCATCTGAACATGTCAATACATAAAAATAGTGATGGCTACTCTCCATATAAAATTGCTCTGATTTCTTTTGTATATTCATCGTTTTCGTTATAGACAATGATAGGCGGGAGAATCTTAAGGTCCGGGCTGCCGTCCTTTATTGCTTCAATCAAGAGGGTATTGGCTTCCTTCCCTATTTTCGGGTAAACAAATTGAATCCGCTTGGGCTCGAGTCTATACTTCCGCATCAAAGTGATGATATCGATTAACCTGCCCGGGCGGTGGACGAATGCCACCTTCCCGCCTTGCCTAACTAGGTCACTAGAGGCCTTGATGGCATCCTCCAGCGTACAAAGTATTTCATGGCGGGCAATCGCCAGATGCTCATTTGGATTGATTTCCCCCGCTTCCTGCGTCGTAAAATAGGGCGGATTACAGGTGATGACATCAAACTTTCCATATCCTAACCGCTTCGCCATCTCCTTAATATCACCGTGAATCATCTGAAGGCGATTTTCGAGACCGTTATATGCAATGCTTCTTACCGCCATATCATAAAGGCGCCCCTGAATTTCGACACCTGTTATTTGCCCCTTTGTTCTTGCACTCAAAAACAAGGGAATCACACCATTCCCGCTGCAGAGGTCCAGTAAGTTTCCTTTCTGAATCGGAACATATACAAACCGGGCCAAGAGAACAGCATCAAGTGAAAAGGCAAAAACAGAAGGACTTTGGATAATTCTTAAGTTTTCCGCGAGTAAATAATCCAGCCGTTCATCTTCCTTTAAATTAACCACATAAATCCATCCTTTAAGCTGAAAATGTATGAAAAGAGAGGCTGATTTTCTCAGCCTCCTTAAGGTTATTTCTTATTAAGAAAAGAAAGACAAAATAGACAGTCGCCTTCCTTGCGAAGGCTCCCGAAATGAAGGTTGCAAATATGAAACCCTTCTTGATAAAGACGAGCGAGGTTATCATATCCTTCCCCAATATCAAACGGCTTTACATCAGGGGATTCGGCATTAGCTGCATTCTTTTTAGGTTCTGTTTTTTTCTTTTCTTCAGTGGTTACATCTAAACGGCGCCTCAAATGCTCATTTTCAAGTTTCAAATAATGATTTTCTTCTAGTATTTCAGCTAAATGCTGCTTTAATTCCCCAAGCTGCTGATAAAGACTGCCAATTTGTGTTTCCATATTACTTACCGACTCAAATATTTCTTTTTTATCCACTTCTTCCACCTCATTAATCTGTGGATTGTATAGACAAGGCACCTTCTTTAATGATTTCATCCAAGGTATATTCGAGAACTCGCTCTTGTTCCTTAAGTTCCACTTGAAGTACCCGTTCTAAAATATTTAATCCTACAACTTTCCCTCTACCCTGGGGTGTTTCAATGATTTCTCCTAAATCCGGTAACGCTTCTTTCGCAGATTCATATTCATCATTTTCATATTTTAAACAGCACATCAGCCGTCCGCAGAGACCGGATATTTTCGTAGGATTTAATGATAAATTTTGGTCCTTCGCCATTTTTATTGAAACAGGGTCAAAATCCCCTAAAAAGGTTGAACAGCACAGCATTCTGCCGCATGGACCGATGCCGCCAAGCATCTTAGCTTCATCACGGACACCAATTTGGCGTAATTCAATCCGTGTCCGAAAAATCGCTGCTAAATCCTTTACCAGCTCACGAAAATCAACTCTTCCATCCGCCGTAAAGTAGAAAATAATCTTATTTCGATCAAATGTATATTCAACATCAACAAGCTTCATATCCAATTGATGTTCATTCACTTTTTCATTACAAACTTCATAAGCTTCCTGGGCAGCCTGCTTATTTTCTTCGACAATCATCCGGTCCTTTTGGTCGGCAATTCTGACGACCTTTTTTAATGGAAGGACAACATCATGGTCCTCAACCTGTTTTCGGGCAATAACAGCTCTGCCATATTCCACTCCGCGGACTGTTTCGACAATCACGAAGTCATCCTTTTCAATTGAGAGGTCTCCAGGGTCAAAATAATAAATTTTCCCCGCCTTTTTAAAGCGTACTCCTACAACATCATACAAATGAAGATCCCTCCTGCAATTTTAACACAAGCTGTTCCATCATCAGCTGAGGATTCATATTCTTCTCGAGTTTCCGTTTTGCCTCAAGAATAGCTGACATTTGATTCGATAAGCGCCGTCCGGATGTTTTTAAGGCGTATTGTGTTAAGCGCTCACTATCAGCTTTAAAAACAATTTGCTCCTGCTTATCTAATTGTATATATAGTAAATCCTTAAATATAAGAAGAAAAAGTTCTAAACCGCGATGAAGCTGTTCTTTCTCTTTAAAGTGTTGAAACCATTCTAGTTGAAGTGTTACCATGGCCTCTAATGAATTCTTCTCCAACACCTCATATAATTTTAACACTATTTTTTGAGCTTGTGCAAACCATTCATCGACATTTAATTGCAATGCTTCATCAAGATTATTAGTAAGCTCCGCAAGCAGCGGGGCCTTTCCCGGATTAACGCCGTTTTCCACTAACTGTTTAATCATAACTTGAGGCGGAAGCGGCTGGAATGTTAGAATTTGGCACCTTGAAAGAATCGTTGGCAGCATTTGCTGCGGCTGTTCAGTTAGTAAAAAGGCCGCCGTTTCTGCACTCGGTTCCTCAAGAAACTTTAGCAAACTATTGGAGGCACTCACACTCATTTTATCTGCACCTGATATCAGGTAAACCTTTTTTAACGATTCTACTCCCTTTTTCGAAAACTCAGCTTGCAGGTTTCTGATTTGGTCTACTTTAATGGATAAGCCATCCGGCTCAACAATATGAATATCAGGATGATTGCCGCTATTAATTCGGCGGCAATTATGACAGGTCTCACAAGGTTTATAGCCATCAATGAGTGATTCACAAAATAGAGCCTTCGTGAACAACAACCCTATTTCCTTTTTCCCGGTCCCTTTCATGCCTTCAAAAAGGTACGCATGGGCTACTCGATTTTTCACCAAGCTGTTTTTTACCATTCGGAGTACGGCTGGCTGCAATTCTTCTAGTTGATCCCATGTTTTTACCAAGTTAATCACTCACTAACTTTATCAATTAAATTAAAACTGTAAATATTGCTCAATAGGAAGTACGAAAACAGTTGCTCCGCCAACCTCGACTTCGACCGGATACGGTACATAGGAATCTGCATTCCCGCCCATTGGAGAAACCGGTGAAACGAGTTGTTCCCTGGACCTGCAGTTATCTTTAATAATCTGCAGTGCACGATCAACGCGAATATCTTCTGTTCCAATCATAAAAGTGGTGTTCCCCGATTTCAGAAATCCGCCTGTACTCGCTAATTTTGTCGCCCTAAAATTATTGTCTACTAATGCCTTTGATAAACGATTGCTATCCTGATCTTGAACAACTGCTATGATGAGTTTCATCAAACCACCCTCTCTCCAATTTTCCGAATCTAGCTACCTCTGCCTATATTATAACAGGTTATCGTCCCGCTTACATTTGTAATAGGTTGGAAAAGCACTAATATTTTCTTTTTAACAAAAAAGCAGCCTTCAAACGTAGGCTACTTTTTTGCTAACTTGTTTTCAATCAGCTCGATTGTTTGTTTATAAACCTCGTTCACTGAACCGGATGCATCAATCCTAATGATTCTCGTTGGAAAACGATCCATTAATAGCTGATATCCTTGTCTAACCTTTTGGTGGAATTCAAGGTCTTCTAAATCGAGCCGGTTAATCTCTCTTCCTTTATTTTTGTTGATCCGTTGTAATCCGAGCTCTGGTTCAATATCAAAGTAGATGGTAAACTCAGGCATCATTTTTTCAATAGCAAATTGATTTATTGCCCAAACCTCATCGATTCCTAACCCGCGTGCATAACCTTGGTAGGCAAGCGAGCTGTCCACAAACCGGTCACAGAGGACGAGCTTCCCCTCAGCTAACGCCGGTTTTACTTTTTCTATTAAATGCTGCCTGCGTGCAGCCGCATAGAGTAATGCCTCCGTCCGCGGATCCATTGCCGTGTTCTCTTTCGCCAAAATGACATTGCGGATTTGCTCCGCGATATCAATACCACCCGGCTCTCTCGTAAGCAGGACGTTAGTAAACTGCTCCGCTACCATCCTGATGATGGTCGTCTTTCCCGCCCCATCGGGTCCTTCAAATGTAATAAATGTTCCGCTCGTCATTAAAATATTACCTCCATACCTGTAAAAATCTTAAGTTGTCCTAAAAATCTTAATCCTGCCCTTCTTTACCAAGGTGCTTCCTTGAAACCTGGCTCCGGATTGCAACAAGCGATTGAGCTGGTTAAGCTTGTCTATTGTAATTGTTTCACCCTTTAAAAGCAGAGGTATTCCTGGGGGATAGGGAATAACGGTTTCCGCACATACCAGGTTTAATGCCTTTTCAATCCGGACTTCTTTCTGAGTAAGTTTTTCCATGTCTTTATAGGGAATAGCTAACTCAGATATGGTTTGCCTATCGACCTGAATGTCTTCCTTTAGTTCTTGTACAGGTATATCTATAAGCGCCTGTATTGTTCTTTCTGCAGCCGCTTCGAACGGATAATACTGTCCTGCTTTTACTAAAGGGAGAATAAACAGGACATTGTATGGGTCTGCCAATTCCGGATAGATGGACTGTTGTTCCAATCTATTTTGGAGCTCAAAACCGCTTAATCCACATCGCGATTGAATCGTAATTTTTAAAGGATCTCCTTGATTATTTGGAGAATCTAACACTTTAATCGCCGGAATTTTGCTTAATTCCTCCTTAAAGCGGCTGATCGTTTTTAAAAGATAAGATAAATCCTTCCCATCATATGTAGCTAAATAATTCCTTGCTATGTCTAGTGACGCCATAATCGGATAGGAGGGGCTGCTTGATTGAAACATTCCCAGATATTCCTTAACCTTGTCCCGATTAATTAATGGACTGTTAATATGTAAAAAAGAACCCATTGTCATCGCCGGCAATGTCTTATGGGCGGACTGTACCACGATATCTGCCCCCATTTGGGTGGCTGAAGCTGGAAATGGGTCACCGACTATAAAATGCGGCCCGTGAGCCTCATCAATAAGAACCGGGATATGATGGAGATGGGCCTCCGTAATGATTCCTTCTAAATCATAAACCAATCCGTAGTAGTTAGGGTAGGTCAAAATAATCGCTTTTGCTTCAGGATAGAGGTTGATTGCTTCCTTAACAGTTTCAAGTTTGATGCCCCCGGCTGCTTTCCATTCCTGATTATATTCCGGCTCTAAAAAAACAGGTCTCGCTTTCGCTAATTTCAAGGCATTCAAGACTGATTTATGACAATTCCGTTGGACGAGAACAAAATCATCTTCCTCACATGCCGCCATAATCATCGCCAGGTTTCCTACTGTGGAACCATTAACAAGAAAAAAACTTTTTTCCGTTTGATATAACTCCGCTAAGAGTGTTTCTGCTTCTAATATGACGTCTTCCGGTGCATGTAAATCATCCAAACCTGACAGCTCGGTTGCGTCAATTTGTAATAGTTGCTTGAATACGGCATTTGCTTCGGGCTTATTGATCAAGCCCTGTTTATGCCCAGGAACATGAAAGGAAATCGGCTGCTTGTTTTCATGGTCTTGTAAGGCTTGGAATAAAGGTGTTTTCAATTGAGAGTTCATTTCCCATACTTCCTTCTAATAGTCTCATTCATTTTAAATGAAATCCCTATTCTAAGCAAAAAAAAGAAAGCCCGTAATGGACTTTGTTACGAAAAGATTTCCGGAGTTGTTATCTTTTTAAGCTGTTTTAGGAAGTATTTATATTTTGGATCATTTGTATCTGTTTGAATCAAATCATGTTCACATTCCGTACAAATAAAAGAAGTGTATAGATGTATGCCTTTCGGTTTTAAACTTTCGCATATAACACATGTTTCTTCATAATGATTATGTGCCAAAAATGAATTCAATTCCTCCACCTCCATACACCCATTCTGCCCTCAATCACCGATTTGTATACAATTTTTCGAATACTCTTGTTCCACACCCATCCTGTAATATAATATGTCGCAGGTAGCGATTGGGTGTATGTCTATAAGTGAATTCTTTCAAAACAATTCGTACTTTTTTGATTTGAATAAAGTCAATCGGGTAAAAAAATTTTTGGACTTGACGTTAAAGTTATGGATTTGATTCTTAATAAACCTTATTAAAGAGATTTTGAGGGAATTCGTGGATGGATTTGTCCTTAAAAGAGGGATTACTATCATAATGGGGTCCTATAAGCCCGTTTCTGGCCCGATTATGTATGTCGTTCTATATGTTCTTTCCACTTTATACGATTTACTTTCCAGTTTTGATCATTTACTTTCCAGTTTTGATCATTTACTGTCCGCTTTTTGAATTTTACTCTCCACTTAAGCTTTTTTACCTTTATATGCAAAAAAAAGACAATCCAGATAAGATTGTCTTTTTCCTTTGCCTGGCCG
>NZ_BCVP01000041.1 GCF_001591805.1 Neobacillus novalis NBRC 102450
CAAAAGAACTCCTCTGTGAGATATCACCATTTTGCCACGAACTAAGTTTACTAGAGGAAAACTTAGCAAATAGTCACCATACTGGATATGGCATAAATTCCATTTCAGCAGCCAGCCGAAGTTCCTTTTTAAAAAAGGTTATTTTTGAGGCAGTTCTAATTCCGGTCACCACCTGAGGCTTGTCGAAGATTGAAAACAAGGAGCATCTGTATTTTTTCAAATCAGGTGCTCCTGTTCTCTTTTATTATTCGCAGACAACTTGTTATGGTGGAAGGGCTGTGGCTATCGTCGTCATCTTTGTCTGTCTAATGCCAGATAAGAGTCACAAGATACAGTAAATATTTTTTCGGAATCAGGCAATTAATTAAATGAAAGCGATAATATCATTACCCGTAATCATTGCAATAGGAGCTGCGCTATTTTCAGGAGTAATCTCCTATTTTCTTTCTCCAGAAAATGAAGGAAGGAAACCGTCTTGAGGTCTTGGGTGTAGCGAGTATTTAGTTTACTCACTTCAGCAAGTTTCTCTTGAGTGGATTTTTTCTCATTTTTCAATCTTCCTAACCCAATTCCTATATACATTTCCTCTCTGGCATTTTTAAGACAATTCCCCCTTTTCAGAGAATTACGAATTCTAGTGCCTGTCACACCCCAAAAAATCTTGTTTCAGAGGATTGTTCCACATTATAATGTAACCAGGGATATTTCCTAGAACCGGTGTTACCGCTCAAAATTTATCGAAGATTGATAGGTTTTTAGGTAATAGAATAGTACTGGCTGGGTATTGACTGTAGGATTTTTAGTTAGTAGGACAGGAGGGTCTATTGGATGATTTCTACAACAGAATTCATTTACAGAAAAGGAAGTAGTGAAATAAATGAAGATACATATGTTGTAAATCAAAAACAGGCGATTTTTGCAGTAATTGATGGAGCGACTGGTTTAGGAGGACTTTCGGGTTCAATTGCTTCAGGGATCATTAGTAATGCTTTGCAAGAGGAGAAAGGTACCATTTTTCAAAGGGTTTTAAAGGGGAATTCTATTCTGGCAGAAGAAGTCGTTAAAGCCTTACAAAATCCAAAGATAAAATCAATTTGCGATATAGAGAAACAGCGAAGAAGCTGTTGTGCCATGGCGGCTATCGAATTATCGGCTTCATCACCCCATGATGTGATAAAAATGAATTATGTGACTGCCGCTGATTGTTTACTTTTTGTTCAATATCAAAACGGGCACATTCACCAGGTCAATTATGATGATATCGATTATTTTGATCAAAAAGGATTGGTTTTGGCAAAGGAGCAATGGAAAGACTACTTATTAGTCAATGAGGATCCTAATAAATGGGAAAGTCTAAAAATAAGCCAAACCTTACAAAGCATCAGAGAAAAAGTAAACCCCATCCTCCAGGATAATAGGTGTAAACTAAATACTTCGAAAGGTTATGGAATCATTGATGGAAGTCAGGAAGCGGGCGATTTTCTTGCAGCAGGCACCATTCCGCTAGTTAATGTCCGAAAAATACTACTTTTGACAGATGGTCTGAAAATCCACTCGCATCGTAATAGGAAATTGGAAAATGAGTGGTTGTACTCTGCAAGACTGGCCTTTGAACATGGATTAGCCCACTTAGAAAATACCATTTTAGAAATAGAGGAAAACGATCCTTCCTGCTATGAGTACCCTCGTTTTAAGCAGCATGATGATAAAACGGGAATACTTATTCATCTGGAATCTTAAAAATAAGGTGAGCAGAGTTACAAGTGATAAACTTGGGATTTGGGTCACAAGTCTGTCCAAAAGACATAAAACCCAACCATCCGCATGACCAAACGGTCGATTAATGTGTGCATTGGGTTTGTAAATTTGTGCCTTATACATCGAGTTATAAACTAGTCTGGAAGCACATTAATAAGTTGTATAAAAAAGTCTGAAAAAAGCGTTTACAAAAACATCGCAAAGGAATATAATCAAAAGTATAGAAACTGGTTATGACAACATAATCAGTTTACAGGCTTTTGAATAGTGGTTATGACAACATGACCACGGGGGAAAATAAATGTATAGAAGGAGGTAGGGTTGCTAATCCTTTCAATTTACAAATAACTAACAATAAGGAGGCAATATCGTTATGGCAGAACCTAATATTCTATTAACTCGGATTGATAACCGCTTAGTCCACGGACAAGTTGGGGTAACATGGACGACTACATTAGGAGCAAATTTATTAATTGTTGCGGATGATAATTTAGCAAAGGATCCCCTTCAACAACAATTAATGGCAATTACGGCTGAGTCATCAGGAGCAGGTATTCGCTTTTTCACTGTAGAGCATACGATAAATATTATTAGTAAGGCAGCACCACGTCAGAAAATCTTTATCATTTGTCGGACACCAGAAGAAGTTAAAAGATTACTTGACGGCGGAGTTCCACTAAAAGATGTCAACGTAGGGAATATGCATTTTACCCAAGGGAAAAGGCAATTAAGCAAGAAGGTTTATGTAGATGATAAAGATCTCGAAACATTAAAATATATTGCTTCGAAAAATGTAAACGTTTTTATCCAGGATGTGCCGGGTGACAACAAAGAAACTATTAAGTAGGGGGTAAGAACATGCACGACATCACGTTGATCCAGGGAATATTGCTTGTTGTATTAGCCATTATTGTCGGTTTAGATGCATGGCTGGAAGGACTCTTCATTTTTAGACCAATTATTGTTTCAACTCTAACCGGTATTATTTTAGGTGATGTAACGTTAGGGCTTGTCTGTGGCGGATTAACTGAGTTGGCATTTGCCGGGTTAACACCTGCAGGTGGAACACAACCTCCTAACCCAGTGTTAGCAGGGATCATGACACCGGTTTTAGCATATACAGCCGGCGTTGATGAAAAAACAGCAATCGGATTGGCGTTGCCATTCAGCTTTTTAATGCAATATATTTTATTATTCTATTATTCATCTTTCTCAGTATTTATGGTTAAAGCAGACAAGTATGCCAAAGAAGCAAACATTAAAGCTTTCTCAAGATTAAATATTTTAATGCTTGCCATTGTTGCAGCAACAAACGGTATTGTTGTTTTCCTTTGTGCATATGTAGCTCAATCGCCAATGAGACATTTGGTTGAATCCATGCCTGAATGGTTAACACATGGCTTTGGAGTCGCAGGTGGAATCTTACCTGCAGTCGGTTTTGCATTATTATTACGTGTAATGATGAAAAAAGAACTTATTCCATTCTTAATTGTTGGATTTGTCTTTGCATCTTTCATTCCATACTCAAACCTTTTACCAGTAGCAGTAATTGGTGCTGCCTTTGCTATGTACGAGTATTTTAATAATCAAAAGAATAAAACTTTAGCACCTGCAGCACCTTCAACATCTTCCGAAGGAGAGGATTATAGTGACGGAATCTAAACGCGTATTATCAAAAAAGGATATTACTAAACTTGCATTTCGCAGCACACTTTTGCAGTCGAGTTTCAACTATGAACGGATGCAAGCAGGCGGTTGGACTTGGTCCATGCTTCCATTTTTAAAAAAGATCCACAAGGATGACGATAAAAAGTTATCTGAGTCTATGGAAGATAACATGGAATTTATCAATACACATCCAAACCTTGTTGGTTTCCTCATGGGATTGCTTCTTTCTTTGGAAGAAAACAAAGAGGATAGAAATTTAATTAAAGGGTTAAAAGTAGCCTTATTTGCACCGCTTGCAGGGATTGGAGATGCCATCTTCTGGTTCACGCTTCTACCGATTGTTGCCGGTATATCCGCTTCCTTTGCCATTCAAGGCAGTCTTATCGGACCGCTAATTTTCTTGGCCGTATATATCGGAGTGTTTGCTCTTCGAGTTGTCTGGACACACATGGGTTATGACCTTGGAACGAGTGCGGTTGAAAAAATAAAAACCAGTTCCCAAGCCATCTCCAAATCGGCAACTATTCTTGGTAGTACCGTTATTGGCGGATTAATCGCAGCCTATGTGCATATTGAAGTCTTATCAACGGTGAAAATTAACAAAGATCACTCGGTTAATCTACAAGCAGATTTCTTTGATAAAATTTTCCCTAGCATTTTACCATTAGGATTTACCTTGCTAATGTTTTACTTCCTCAAGAAAAAGAAGGCTAGTCCAGTTCTGTTAATTGCTGTAACGTTTATTTTTGCTATCCTAATGTCAGCATTGGGAGTGTTATAATTGAAAAAGCTTATTGTTACTGGTCATGGTCAATATGCTAACGGACTTAAAAGTTCTTTAGAATTATTGGCAGGCCCGAATCAGGATTTCCTGTTCATTGATTTTCCTGCTGAAATGACGGAGGCTGGATTAAAGGGGCAAATGGAAGAAATAATCCAATCATTCAGTAATGATGAATTGTTATTTATTTGCGATATTTTAGGCGGAACACCCTATAAAAATGCTGCAACATTAGCGAATGAAAATGACCGGATCGAGGTAGTGGCAGGTTGTAACCTCGGGTCTATATTAGAAGCAGTCTTTCAAAAGGAAACGATGTCCTTGGTTGATCTTGCCAATTCTTTAGTGGATTCGAGTAAAAAGTATACAGTGAAATTTGAAAAAATAAGAGAAGTTCAGCCAGTTCATAACGCAGATTCATTCGAAAATGGTATTTAGGCGTATAATTTCTCGGGAAGGGTACAATTATGGAACCAATAGATAAACAGAGTCCTCTTCCTCTTTATATACAGCTGATGGATAGCATCTTGAAAATGATTGAAGAGGGAAAGTACGGTGAACATGATAAGCTTCCTTCTGAACGAGAATTATGTGAGCAATTTGATGTCAGTCGCATAACCGTCAGGCAAACCTTTCAAGAGTTGGAGAATGATGGTTATATTTATAAGAGGCACGGAAAAGGAACGTACGTTGCACCCAAAAAACATGGACAGAAGCTACTGACGGTTTGGAGTTTTGCGGAAGAAATGAAACGCAGCGATAAACATCCGGAAACCAAAGTGCTTTCATTTGAATGTATCCAGCCGAATGAAAGAGTAAGGCTTGCCCTTCATTTTCAAGGAACAGAAGAGGTATTTAAGGTAGCCCGGCTCAGGCTGGCAAACGGGATGCCGTTACTCTATGAAATCTCTTATCTGCCTGTTAGGTTCTTTCCAGGTCTTACTCGGGAGCAACTTGAAGAAAAATCGATGTATCAAGTCTTTGAGGGAAATTATTCGGTGAAAGTCGAAAAGGCAATTGAGCAGTTTTATGCTGGAAATATCCAAGAGGATGAAGCGAAATTGCTGAAAATCAAACCTGATACAGCTTGCATGAAGATTAAGCGTTATGGCATTTATCAAGGTAACTATGTCGAGTATACGGAAAGTGTAGCTAGGGGAGATCAATTCTTCTATACGGCTGAATTAAATAATCAACTATATTAAATCCTTGTGGATTTAATATAGTTTTTATTTTATCTGGTTATGACAACATAACCATGATAAAAGTAATTTTCCTAAAAAGGAGATAAAAATATGGAACAAAATAAATTGACATTCCATTATGCTGTGGCAAGTGATTATGAAGGATTGTCTAAGCTTGCTGCAGAAACGATTATTGAACAAGTGAAGAAAAAACCTGATTCCCTGCTGTGTTTAGCAGCGGGAAGTACACCTACAGGGACATTGAACTATTTGGCAGAAGCAGCAAAAAGGAATGAAGTTGATTTTTCTAATTGTTATATTGTTGGATTAGATGAGTTCGTTGGACTTTCATGGGAAGATGAAGGAAGCTGCTATCGTTATGTTAATGAATTCTTTTTCGAACCATTGAACATTTCTAAAGATCGAATTCACTTCTTTAAAGCACAAGTGGACGATCTCGAAAAAGAATGTGACGAAACTGACCGCTATATCCAGGAACATGGCGGAATTGATGTGTTGCTTCTCGGCGTGGGAGTCAACGGTCATCTAGGTCTAAACGAACCCAATGTGAGCTTAAATCTGAACTCTCATGTTATAGAGCTTGAAGCAACAACAAAAAAAGTGGGTCAAAAATATTTCAGCGAGGCAAAGAAATTAGAAAAGGGAATCACCATTGGCTTAAAGCAAGTATTGGAATCCAAAACGGTGGTTGTCATTGCGAATGGACCTTTAAAGAAGGAAGCCATGGCAGCCCTTTTAAAAGGGTCGGTTGATGAAAAATACCCTGTTTCTTGTTTGAACCTACATGAAAACTGCTTCGTTTATGTAGATAAGGAAGCCAATCCGGAAATCTGATCCATCAAGCTAGGATTACAATATTCTAGCATCTTTTACCATAGGATACATAACAATGGGGTGATTGTAATAAAAAATAGCATGCTCTTTTTTGATATTGACGGGACTCTAATAGACGATAAACAAGATCTTCCAAAAACGACGAAGGCAGCCATTTTTCAGTTAATAGAAAATGGGCATGAAGTGGCCATTGCAACAGGCCGTGCCCCTTACATGTTTGAAGAACTGCGAAAAGAGCTGGACATTCATACATATGTCAGTTTCAATGGCCAGTATGTAGTCGTAAAAGATGAGGTCGTCTATACGAATCCATTAAATAGGGAAGCATTAAAGTTGCTTACACAGATGGCTGAAAAGAATAACCACCCGATTATTTATATGGATCAATATGATATGAAAGCGAATGTTTTACATCATGAATTTATCACAGAAGGACTGAATTCTTTGGCTTTAACGCTCGAATCAAGCCCTGATCCTGACTTTCATAAAGAAAGAGATATTTTCCAATCAATGTTATTCATTCAAGACCAGGAAGAGGTGCAATACGAGCAAGCATTTAAAGATTTTAAATTTGTCCGCTGGCATCCTTTATCCGTTGATGTCGATCCAGCTGGAGGATCAAAGGCAAAGGGAATCGAGAAAGTCATGGTGCATTTAGGTTATTCGCTGGATCAGATGTATGCCTTTGGTGATGGGTTAAATGACATTGAAATGCTTTCATTTGTTCCAAATAGCGTCGCAATGGGGAATGCACACCCCTTGACAAAAAAGGCAGCCAAATTTATCACAAAATCAGTTGACGAAGATGGAATATTCTACGGGTTAAAAATGTTAGGTTTACTATAGATTGGTGTGATTACGGTGTTGTTTGTGCTGGATTACGTGTATTCAAGAGAATCTAAAAGAGAAGGGTGAGGGATATGTTTACATTCAATCAAGAAAAACTTGTGTCTTTAGGTGCAGCGATTACAACAGAGGAAATAAAGCAACAACCAGATTTATGGGATGAAACTAATTCCCTGTATATGGAGAAAAGCGGAGAGATTCAAGCATTTTTCCAAAAATTATCGGAGAAACATGATCGGGTGCGTGTCATTTTTACAGGTGCTGGGACGTCTGCCTATGTCGGCGAAACGGTCACACCATATCTAAAAGAAAAAGTCGATGAAAACCAATGGGAATTGATCAGTGTTCCAACCACCACGTTGGTGTCGAACTCTTATCAATTTTTAAAAGTAGATTTTCCGACATTGTTGGTTTCATTTGCTCGAAGTGGAAATAGCCCCGAAAGTGTCGCGGCCGTAGAAATCGCTGAACAAATAGTTACCGACTTTTATCAGCTAACGATTACCTGTGCAAAAGATGGTGAATTAGCCAAGCGAGCCAAAGGGGATGAAAATAATCTCTTGTTGTTGATGCCTGAAAAGGCAAATGATCAAGGATTTGCGATGACCGGAAGCTACACATGCATGACACTAACGGCCTTACTCGTTTTTGATCCGTTGTCCGTTAAAGAAAAATCGACGATTGTCAAAACGATACGCCGAATGGGTGAAAGTGTCATTGGCAGAGAAGATGCGATTCAAACCATTATTGATCTTGATTTTGAGCGCATCATTTATCTTGGCTCAGGAAGTTTAGAAGGCTTGACGAGAGAAGCACAATTAAAGGTATTGGAGTTAACCGCAGGTAAAGTTGTCACTGCCTTTGATTCATCGTTGGGTTTCAGACATGGTCCTAAATCATTTGTCAATGAAAAGGCATTGGTTTTTGTTTTTGTTTCCAATCACCCTTATACTCGTCAATACGATTTAGATATATTAAAAGAATTACAACTGGATAACATCGCCAACTACATTTGTGCAATCGAAGTGGAAGGGGAAAAGAATTATGATGGTGATACGTTCTTATTCAACAGCGAAACCCAAGCCATACCGGATGCCTATTTGGCACTGCCGTTTGTCATGGTTGGACAAACGATTTCCCTGTTAGCTTCCATTAAAGTCGGAAATACACCGGATACTCCTTCACCAAGTGGAACGGTCAATCGGATCGTAAAAGGCGTAACTATCCACGAATACAAGTAAACAGAGGAAAGGAATCTCTACCTTTTCTGTGTTTACAGGTGGATGGCGAATGCGGAATGATTGCTAAGTGGTATGCAGCAGATTTTATTGTGCTGACGCCAGCGCTGGAATTAACAGCAACTTATCTTGATGGTGTGTTTGTCGTTATCAAGCATAAAACTTCATGTAGAAAGAGGGAGTGCGATGATTTTAGCTGTCACGATGAATCCATCCGTAGATATTTCCTATCCGATTCATGAATTCAAACTAGATGATGTTAACCGTGTGGAAACTGTTCGTAAAACCGCCGGTGGAAAAGGCTTGAATGTTGCACGTGTGGTCGCGCAAATGGAAGAAGAGGTCTTGGCGACAGGTGTACTTGGTGGCACGACGGGTGAATACATCAGCCAGGAATTAAATAAAAGTCACATTCACAATGGCTTCCTGAGAATCGATCGAGAATCAAGAAACTGTATCGCCATTCTTCATGACGGCAAGCAAACGGAGATTTTAGAATCTGGGCCGACATTAACGGCGGATGAAGGGGCAGCCTTTTTAGAGAAATATGAGAGTCTGCTAGCGAACGTTTCACTTGTGACGATATCAGGCAGTTTGCCAAAAGGCCTGCAAATGAATTTTTATCAGCAAATGTTAGAAATAAGTCAGGAAAAGGGAATTCCTGTAATAGTTGATTCATCAGGGGAATCATTAAGACAGGTTTTGATCCATGAGGAAAAACCAATTGCCATCAAACCGAATACAGCGGAATTGTCTCAGTTGCTTGGTATTGAAGTCGAAAATCAGATAGGCAGTTTGCAAGAAGCTTTAGCCAATGACTTATTTCAGGGAATTGAATGGGTTGTCGTCTCAATGGGTGGTGATGGTGCCTTTATCAAGCATAGGGGCGATCATTATCGAGTCACGATTCCAAAAATAAATGTCGTCAATCCTGTCGGTTCCGGTGATGCTACTGTTGCTGGATTAGCCGTTGCTCTCAGTCGAAATCAGTCAGTTGAAACCGTACTGAAAACAGCCATGACAACGGGAATGCTCAATACTATGGAGGCTGGAACAGGTTATATAGATTTAGCAAAATTCAGCCAATTCTTTGATTTGGTAGAGGTTACAAAAATAGATTAATAGGGGTGTTTGTCAGTGATAGAACTAACCAAAAATAAACTAGCAGCTTTAAAACGTTTATCCGATGAAAATGGAGTAATTGGAGCATTAGCCATTGATCAGCGAGGCTCATTAAAGAAAATGATTGCGGCAGGAAGTGCGAGTCATGTCGGAGATGAAGGCATTATCCGCTTTAAAGAATTGGTTTCGGAAGAGTTAACACCATTTTCGACTGCTATTCTATTAGATCCAGAATATGGACTGCCGGCTGCGAAAGTCCGCAGCAGAGATGCGGGATTATTGGTGGCTTATGAAAAAACCGGCTATGATGCAACTGCCGTGGGGCGTTTGCCTGATTTGTTGCCGGAGTGGTCTGTTAAACGGTTGAAGGAAGCCGGCGCAGATGCCGTTAAATTCTTACTGTATTATGATGCGGATGAAGATAAAAAGATTAATGATTATAAACACGTCTATATGGAACGGGTTGGGTCTGAGTGTGTGGCAGAAGACATTCCGTTTTTCTTAGAAATTGTATCATACGATGCTGAAAATGATAATGTCAAAAGTAAATCATATGCCAAAGTGAAACCGCATAAAGTTATTGAGGCAATGAGAGAATTCTCTAAGCCCCAGTACAATGTGGACGTATTGAAAGTAGAAGTGCCAGTAGATATGAACTTTGTCGAAGGTTACACAGAGGGTGAAACAGCCTATAGTAAGGAAGAAGCTGCTGCTTATTTTAAAGAGCAAAGTGAAGCAACTGAGCTGCCATTTATCTTCTTAAGTGCGGGAGTAAGTGCAGAATTATTCCAAGAAACATTAAAGTTTGCCAAGGAATCTGGTTCAACCTTTAATGGTGTATTATGCGGCCGGGCAACTTGGAAAGACGGTGTGGCACCATTTGCTACAGATGGCGAGCAAGCAGGACGTACCTGGTTACAAGATACTGGCAAAAAGAATATTGAAGAACTGAACGGAGTATTGAAAGAATCAGCAAGCTCTTGGTTTGATAAAGTTAAATAAAATAGAATGGGACGAGGCTTCTTGTCCCCTTTCTTTAGTAAGGCAGAAAATAGGCGGTTATTGTAGAAAAATGTCGAATGATAATTTTGAAAACTCAAATAAATAGATGATATACTTGAGTTGACTGGTAATGACATCATTACTGTAATTGAATCAATTATAGAGAATGGGAACTCACCGTAGTAATTCTTAAAACAAAGGAATGGGATATTATTTTTTGTAAGCCCTTCCAATCAACTGGTTATAACATCATTACATAGGAAGGAGGAGAAAAAGGTATTACAAGCAGCTAATAGGAAGAGTGGATTTCTTTTTGCGGCATTATGAATAGTGAATTTACCCATTAGGATAAAAATGACATAAAAAAAGTGGAGAGGATAATACACAATGACAAAAGTAACTATAATTGGAGCTGGCAGCTTTTTTACCCACAATATTGTGATTGATATATTAAATATTGAAGGCTTGGATAAGGGTGTAATCGGTTTAGTAGATATTGATGAAAAACGTCTGGAAATTGCTCATCGTCTGGTAGAAAAGGTTATAGCGCTTACTGGAAAAGACTGGAGCGTCACTTCTTCAATCAATAGGAGAGAAGTTTTGCCAGGATCCAACTTCGTTATAAATCAAATTGAGGTTGCCGGATTATCGACAGTTAAACATGAGTATGAAATACCGCTTAAATATGGGGTAAATCAATGTATTGGCGATACAATGGGGCCTGGCGGACTTTTTAAAACCCTGCGGACTTTGCCGGCATGGAGAGATATCGTCGCTGATATCAACGAATTATGTCCGGAAACGACAATCTTAAATTACACGAACCCAATGTCTGCCGTAACCCTAGCGACCACCCGACTGACAGATATCCCGGTAGTGGGTCTATGCCATTCGATACAAAATACTTCAAGGCAACTTGCAAGTTATTTGGAAGTCCCATATGAGGAATTAAAATGGACAGCAGCAGGCATCAACCATATGTCATGGTTTCTGGAGCTAAATCACAAGGGTGAAGATATGTATCCAGTCCTAAAAGAAAGGATAGCCAATAATCCTGCACTTTTAGCAAAAGATCCCGTGAGGTTGGATGCTATGAAATATCTGGGTAGCTTTGTATCGGAATCCAGTGGACATTTTTCCGAATATATTCCTTATTATCGAAAACGTCAGGACTTAATAGATAAACATTGCAGTACAGGATATAACGGTGCGACAGGGTTTTATGCCAATAACTGGCCGACATGGAGAAAAGAAAGTGATGAGGATATTTTAAAGATATTGTCAGGAGAAAGCGAAATCAAACTGGAATCCAGTCATGAATATGCAGCGACGATAATTGAGGGGATGATAAAAAATACCCCGCAGGTAATCTATGGGAATGTCCCGAATAAAGGGCTCATTGAAAACCTGCCGTCTTATGGAGTTGTTGAAGTCGCATGTCTAGTGGATCGTAATGGCATACAGCCTTGTCACTTTGGAAAACTCCCTGAACATCTGGCTGCACTGTGCCGGAGTAATATGGCATTTTTTGAATTAGCCGTGCAGGCCGTACTGGAAAATGACAAGGAAAAGGCCCTTTATGCCCTGACAATTGACCCTCTTACATCTGCAGTTTGTTCGTTGGCAGAAATCAAGGAAATGTTTGAAGAATTATTCGAAGCCGAACGTGAGTTTATAGGTGATTTAAGGTAAAGAATCAAACGGTGGGAATTCAAACAATTAAAACGGGAAAGAGGGGAATTCAGTGAAAAACTTGAAAGTAATTTGGGTTGTATTCTTAATGCTTTTACTTACATTATCTGCATGCAGTAACAGCGAATCAACAAGCGGATCCAGTGACGGTAAAGTAAACTTGACATGGTGGAGCCATGATGGTCCAACTTTTGTTAAGGCAAATAAAAAATTTATAAAGGATTACGAAGCAGCAAATCCAAATGTAAAAATAAATCTGCAAATCTACCCATATGATGCTTTTGTTCAAAAATTAAAAGCAGCTTATGCATCAAAGAATCCACCTGATATGGCTCAAGTATTTGGCAGCTGGGTGCCGGAATATACGAAGAATGATTTGCTTTCTCCTGTACCCGATGAGATGAAAGATTGGGTAAAGTCAGGTTTTTATGAGCCTGCTTTAGGTGCATATACTCATGATGAGGTCCCTTATGGAATTCCACAGGAGTATAATATCGAAAATGGCGGTGTATTAGCAAATCCCGACATGTTTAAAAATGCTGGGCTGGATTATCCAAAAACTTGGGATGAGCTAATAACTGATGCTCAAAAACTTACAGTAACCCAAAACGGAAAAATCCAAGTAAAAGGTTTTGACTTTGTTAACTACGACAATATCACATTTACGTTTTTGTCCCTCATTCTTCAACAAAAGGGGGAATATTGGACGAAAGATAATCAAGTTAATTTTTCAACACCAGAAGCGGTGAAAGCTATGGACGAACTTAAAAAATTCGTAACTGATTATAAGGTAACAAACTTACGAGATTTTGGAGGGAAATTGGATACTTCAGATCTATTTTTCAAGAATAAGGCAGCAATGGTCATTAGAGGACCTTGGTCTATTGCGGAAGGGAAGGAAAATTATCAGTTTGAGAAGCTGGATTATATTCCGATGCCATCCTTTACAGAAAATCCACCGTATTTTGCAGCAGAATCCGGCTGGGGGGAAATCGTTGCAAAAAGTAGTAAACATCAAGAAGAAGCATGGAAATTCATTAAGTATATGACAGAAAAAGAAAATGCAAAGTATTTTAATATTACAACGTTTACGGTTCCAGCGAACAAAGAAGCTGCTCAGGATCCAGAATTTTTGAAGGCCTTGCCGAAAATGAAAGCTTCCATTGATGTCCTGCCTTATGGAATGTTCATTGGGATCATTGATACGGATTTCTTAAAGAAGACAATTAATGATAACTTCCAATTAATTGCTGCTGATAAAGTTTCCGTTGAAGATGGTTTAAAGAAAATTGAAACGACCATAAATCAAATGCTAAATAAATAACAGTTATCTAAAAAGGAAACTAGTCAAATTGTAGAGGTTACCCAACCTCGGTCAAAATGGGGGGACATCCCCCCATTTTACTGAACTATGTCATTTGTTCGTTTGAAAAAGTTGACGATTAAAGTCAGCAAGGGGGGATAGCCATGTCGTCGATTCCTGAATCAACAGGAACCAAAACTGCTATAGAGATTAAGGGAGGGAAAAAGAGAACACAAACCCAAATTAAGGTTCAGAACCGATTTATTTTCTTTTCTTTGACACCAATCATGATTGTTTTCATCGTTTTCTCAGCAATCCCAATTGTTTGGGGGTTGGTTTTGTCCTTTTATCAATATAATCCGCTGCAAGAGCATTCTCCTTTTATCGGTTTACGGAATTATATGGATCTTTTAAAAGACGATGTCTTTATTAAATCATTCTGGAATACCTTTAAATTTGTCATTATTGCTGTTCCCGCCAATATCGCTATAACCTTAATGATTGCAATTGGTGTCAATCGAATCAGAAATAACATGTTCCGCAATCTATTTAGGACCATTTACTTTTTGCCATGTATCGCCCCTTTGGCGGGGTCGGCAGTAGTATGGTCGACGATGTTTAATAAGGATACAGGTCTTTTCAATGTCCTGTTGAATTTTTTACATATGCCTGGCGTTGATTGGCTCACGGACCCGTCTTTAGCCATGTATTCTGTTATTGCCATGACACTTTGGGCGGATATGGGCTTTAATATTGTCCTATTTATGGCTGGATTAGATTCCATTCCAAAAATGTTTTATGAAGCAGCAGAATTGGATGGTGCAAATCCCTGGAAAAGATTTTGGAATATTACGGTTCCGCTTTTAAGCCGAACAACTCTTTTTGTTACCATTATGACTTGCCTTGCCTACTTTCAAATGTTCCCTCAGTTCCAGATCTTAACAAATGGTGAACCTCAGAATGAAACGCGCGTCCTTGCCTTAAACATATATGATCACGCTTTTACTTATATGAATATGGGGTACGCATCAGCAATTGCATCGGTACTGTTTGTCATCATCCTGATTATCACGATTATTCAGTTGAAATTAGGAAAATCCCAGTGGGAATATTAGGGGGAATTATGAAAAAGAAACTAGATATTCCATATATCATTTTGTTTTTGATTGTTTCTATGGGTGCCGTTATCATGTTTATACCATACCTTTGGATGGTATTGTCTTCCTTGAAAGGAAATCATGAAATTCTTTCAGGAGCGACTAATATTTTCCCCCAAAAAATCACGTTTGAAGGATATAAGACTGTTTTAAATGATGCACCTTTCATAAGATGGTTGATTAATAGTTTAATATCTTCCACACTTATTACACTGGCTACACTTTTTACTAGTGCATTAGCAGGCTATATCTTTGCAAAATTCAAATTCAGAGGGCAAAAGCTTTCCTTTATATTAATATTAGCAACTATGATGGTTCCATTCCAGGTCATTATGATTCCCAGATATTTAATTGTTTCTGATTTAGGGTTAATTAATAACCTATTCGCCCTCATTGTTCCAAATTTGATAAGTGGATTTGGCATTTTCTTAGCAAAACAATTTATTGAAGCAATTCCCAATGATTTAATTGAAGCGGCGAGGATTGACGGGGCTGGGGAATTCCGGACCTTCTGGAGCCTGATTTTACCGCAAATAAAACCTGCCCTATCCGCTGTCGGCATCTTTACTTTTATGGCTGCATGGAATGATTATTTATGGCCATTAATTGTCCTGAATGATCTGAATAAAATGACCGTTCCACTGGCTTTGGTCTTTTTTAACGGGCAGCATCTTGTGAATTATAACGTGGTTATGTCTGCCGGTGTGTTAATCATGATACCGGTTGTCATTGTCTTTTTAGTGTTCCAGCGCCAATTTATTAAAGGTATGACCATGACTGGGATGAAATAAGACAGGAAGTGTAGCAATGAAGAAGAGGAACATTTTTTATTCCATCCTTTATAAAAAATACTAGGAGGATAAGCTTGTGGAGAAAAACGTTTTTGTTTTAGGAGAATTGAATGTAGATTTAATTTTCTCCGGGGAAAATATCACTCCGGAATGGAATAGGGAAAAGTTGGTCAATCATTTTGAACAGGTATTGGGTTCATCCTCGGCAATCACGGCATGTGTCTTAGCGGGGCTTGGTCATCAGGTTTATTTTGTTGGGGTGGTAGGGGATGACCCATTCGGACATTTTTGTATCGAACAGCTCAGGGCTAAAGGGGTTAAAACCGACTATATAACTATTGACCCTGAATTAAAAACCGGAGTAACACTATCATTAACTACCACAAAGGATCGAGCGTTGTTAACGTTCATGGGTGCTATTTCAAAATTGACGAAAAAATATTTGCCGGAAAATTTATATGAAATAGCCGATCATCTTCATTTTGGTTCTTACTATCTACAGCAAGATGCCAGACTGCAATGGAGGGAAATTTTTGCGGAGGCTAACAAACATCAGATCAGTACATCCTTTGACACTGGCTGGGATCCCAACAATCAATGGTATCGAAATGATCTGTTGGAATTACTAGAGTTTACAGATTTATTTATTCCGAGTGAAGAAGAATTATTTAGTATTTTAAATATAAATAATCTAACAGATATACCGGCATGTCTACCCGAAAAGCATGGAATGGTAGCTATAAAAAGAGGGGAAAATGGTTCGGTCCTTTTTGATAATGATGCCCATTTCATAAGTGTTGATGGATATAAAGTAAACCCAATAGATACGACCGGGGCTGGTGACTCATTTAATGCGGGGTTAATTTCAGGCTTTTTACAAAACAAACGCGGCGAAGAGCTTCTTAAGTTTGCCAATGCATGTGGTGCATTAGCAACCTTAAGAATCGGCGGGGCGAGTTATGTTCCTTCTTTGGAGGAGGTTTATCACTTTCAAAATAGCAATACAGAATAATAAATGGATCATTTGATGATATATGTATAGAAATATAATAGGCAGTTATTATATTTAAAAATCTATTGATATGAAATATGGTGGTGGGAATATGAAAAGAGATAGGGGTCAAATCTTCTCTTTAAAATTATTGTTCTTTCTGTTCGGGGGAACAAATGTATTAATTGGTCCTTTTTTGCCACTATATTTTGTTAATCAGGGTTTTTCTGCATTAAAAATTGGATTCATTTTAGGAATTGCCACTTTTTTTGGTGTCCTGGGACAACCCTTTTGGGCTTATTTATGTGATCGATTTAATACAATAAAAAAGATATTACTTCTATTATTTGTTTTGAGTCTGTTCCTAAGCATAGGGATGTTCTTTAGTAAAATGCTGGCTGTGGTAGTGTTTTTTTCTGTTATTTTTTATCTGGTCTGGTCACCGTCTGGAGTGTTAATTGATACGTTGGCCATTAAGAATGTAAATAGGCTCCATATAAGCTATGGTAAAGTCCGATTGTGGTCTTCACTTGGATTTGCCGGAATTGCCTTAATTGCAGGACCATTATTGGAGTTTATAGGAATTAGCAAGCTCTACATTCTTTTCTGGGCCTTTCTGTTAATCATTACAATTAGCATTTTGCCAATCTCTGATAATGAACAATCTTCAAAAGCTGTCGGAATAAAAGATATCTTAGCTTTATTTAAGAATAGGGAATTTGTTTGGTTTTTAGTACTCCTTCTCATTTTATCCATCCCTAATGGCTTAAACGGAATGTTCAGTCTACATATGAAAAAGCTAGGTGGAGGAGAGCAGCTTATTGGTTTTGCCACAACCATTTCAGCGGCAAGTGAGGTACCTATCTTCTATTTTTTAGGACGGCATTTGGAAAAATATAAAGAAATACCACTACTGGGCATTGTCAGCATTCTTTATACATTTAGATGGATTATTACAGCATTCATCACTTCTCCGCTTGTATTAATGCTTTTTCAAGTGAGCCAAAGTGTTACATTTGCATGTCTGTGGTTAATTTCTTTACAAGCAGTCGTTCGAATGGTTCCCGACCATCTGCGGAGTACGGGCCAAACAGTATTGGCAATGACTAGTTTTGGGGTGGTTTCTATTTTGGGGAATATTGCAGGAGGCTGGATTTTTCAAACCTATGGGGGGAGAACCATGTATTTTATTATGGGGTTGGTAACTGCCGTTGCGGCAATCCTTTTTTTCATCACCTACCTTATACAGAAAAAAGTTGTTTTAATTAAGTGGTAACTTTTTAAAAAATATATATAATATATATAATATATTACTGGTAATGACAAAGATACCGCAAAAGGAGTAAACCATGTTCAAGAGTGATTCACGGATTCCCTTGTACTATCAATTGATGGATACATTAATAGAAAAAATCATTTCAGGTGAGTTTAAGGAAGATGATCAGCTTCCTTCAGAGCGAGAATTATGTGATTCCTATCAGGTGAGCCGTACAACAGTAAGGCAAACAATGCAGGAGTTAGAAAAGGAAGGTTATATTTATAAACTTCATGGTAAGGGGACCTATGTTTCACCAAGAACGCATCGTCAAAGCCTGCTGAAATTCTATAGCTTTTCAGAGGAAATGAAGAAAGCGGGTAAACAACCGACTACACAGGTTGTTTCTTTTGAAAAAATTCATTGTGATAAAAAGATTGCCAAAGTCATGTATCTAGATATAGAAGATGAATTATATAAAATTATTCGTGTTAGGCTGGCAGACGATGATCCAATGTTATACGAAACCTCTTATATTCCAGTGAAATACTTTCCAAACCTTACACGTGAAGAATTGGAGCAGACTCCAATGTATGAAATATTTCGTTCCAAGTATAACGTGAATATTTCCAGTGCATCGGAAAGCTTTAAAGCAGTTAGCGCAAACAAAGTGGAAGCAGAGATGTTAAATATCATAGAGGGTTCACCGTGTCTGATGTTGGAACGTGTCGCATATGACCAATCTGCGGTGATTGAATATACCATTTCCAGTGCGAGGGGCGATAAATTCACTTACACAGTAGAACTAAAATAGATACTTTTAGTGTCTATTTTAGTTCTAGTGGTAATGACGACGTGAACAGATAGATATCATCATACTTTCATTCCTAATTGTCCAAATAAATAGTAGAGGTGCCGATGGTATGAAAAAGGCATCGGAATTGATATCGGGGGGACGAAGATTGCTGCCGGTATCGTATCGGAATCAGGTGAATTGCTTGTACGTTCGGAAGTGAGAAGTCTGAACAACAACATAGTTTAGAGTCGATGTGCATTAGTACACTGAAGCAGGATAATGGCATCATTGGGGCAGGCTTACGTGTATTTGAAAACTTATAACGTTAGGAGTTTGGATATGTTTTTATTAGAGGAAGAGAAATTAGTGCCATTAGGAGCGTCCATTACAACGGCAGAAATAAGGCAGCAGCCCGATTTATGGGACGAAACCTTTTCGGTGTATGTCGATAAAAACAAGGAAATTCAGGAATTCCTCCGCTTATTATCAGAAAAACATAATCGGGTTCGCATTCTTTTTACAGGTGCTGGAACCTCTGCTTATGTTGGTGAAACAGTAACACCTTATTTAAAAGAAAAAACGGATGAAAAGAAGTGGGAATTGCAAAGTGTTCCAACCACCACGCTGGTGTCGAATCCTTATCAATTTTTAAAGGCAGATATCCCAACATTATTGGTCTCGTTTGCTAGAAGCGGTAACAGTCCTGAAAGCGTCGCTGCTGTAGAATTGGCGAAACAAATCGTCACGGATTTTTATCAGTTAACGATCACCTGTGCCAAAGACGGTGAACTGGCCAAGCGGGCAAAAGGTGATGATAACAATCTATTAGTATTAATGCCTGAAAGATCAAATGACCAAGGCTTTGCGATGACGGGAAGTTACACTTGTATGACGCTTGCTGCCTTACTCATCTTCGATCCCTTAACAATGGAAGAAAAGTTAGCGTTTGTAGAAACTATTCGCCTTATGGGTGAGAGTGTCATTAAAAGGGAAGAGAATATCCAAAAAATCATCAATCTTGACTTTGATCGGGTGGTTTATTTAGGCTCAGGATGTTTGGAAGGTCTCACAAGGGAAGCCCAATTAAAGTTATTAGAGTTAACGGCTGGTAAAATTACGACCGCCTTTGATTCACCACTTGGCTTCAGACATGGTCCAAAATCATTTGTCAATGAAAGGGCGCTGGTGTTTGTGTTTGTTTCCAATCAGCACTATACACGTCAATACGATTTGGATTTATTAACGGAATTAAAGCAAGATAATATCGCCAATTATATTTGTGCCATTGAAGTGGACGGGGAAAGAAATTATGACGGGTACACATTCTCATTCGATAGCGTTGCCCAGAAGCTGCCTGATGCCTATCTGGCCCTGCCTTTTGTGATGATTGGTCAAACAGTTGCATTACTAGCCTCTATTAAGGTGGGAAATAAACCGGATACCCCGTCACCAAAGGGAACCGTTAACCGGGTTGTAAAAGGGGTAACCATTCACGAATACGAATAATGGGGATATTTCCTCTCCTTTTTATGTTTCAGGAATGAAGGTGTAAAAAATGACAAGGTTTATTTTTGCAGAGAAGTTTTTTCTGGAAGATACGGTTGAGGGCCCAGGGTTTTTAGAAATCAAAGAGGGCCGGTTTGGGATCTTTTCTGAACAGGAACCAGGAGGATCTGCAGAAGTCATTGATTATCGAGACCTGTGGATTGCCCCTGGTTTAGTTGACACGCATATTCATGGATATAAAAGTCATGACGTTATGGAAGCACGGCACCGGCGAATAGTGTTCAAATGGATGACGAATGTGGAAAAATTGCCCCGGGTTATGCGGCTGACTTTATTGTGCTGTCTCCTGAACTGGAATTAAAAGCAACGTACCTCGATGGGGATTGCCATTATTGTGTCTAATTAGCGGCAGAAGGAGGGAGTGAAATGTTTTATCTGTCACTATGAATCCATCTGTTGATGCAATTAAACATGAACAAGGTTCCTGTGAAGCGTTTAAGGGTACAAAGTATCGGTGGCCGTATATATTTCTTTGATTTTACTAAACAGGTGTCCAAATTAAGGAGATGTTTTTTGTGAAACGTTCGGAAGTAAATAAGCTGATGAAAGAAGCTGTTGAATTTATTGAACAGATGAATTTTAAGCTACCTCCCTTTGCATTTTGGAGTTTTAATGACTGGGAAACAAAAGGCAGCGAGTATGATGAAATAAGAGATAATCTACTCGGATGGGATATTACGGATTTTGGAAGCGGTAATTTTAGAGATCAAGGCTTACTATTATTTACAATCCGTAATGGTAATCTAAAAAATAATAAATATAAAAAGTCTTATGCAGAAAAAATTCTGATTGTTGAGGAAGAACAAGTTACTCCGTTCCATTTCCATTGGGATAAAATGGAGGATATTATTAATCGTGGAGGCGGAAATCTTCTGGTAAAGCTATATAATTCGACAAGAGATGGAGGATTTGCTAGTACTCCTATACAAGTATCTATGGATGGTAAAACCTTAACTGTTGAACCCGGAACTATTTTAAGGTTAACACCTGGTGAGAGCATAACCTTACCGGTAGGCATGTACCATAAATTCTGGGGAGAAAAAGGTACAGGCAAGGTATTGCTTGGAGAAGTTTCAATGGTGAATGATGATTTTACAGATAATAGGTTTTTGGAAAAATTCAGAAGATTTTCGGAGATTGAAGAGGATGAAACCCCGTTATATCTGCTGGCTAATGAATATTGAACTATGAAATATAGGGCAGTATTTATGGGTAAAATGGATTTTACTAAAAGAGAGATTCTTAAATATATTGGAGACTTTAGCCAAAAATCGGGCACCAACCAAATGCTGAAGAATATCAGGATATGTCGTTATTTCTCTAATAAGTGCGATACTTCTATAAGAGTATCGCTTTCTTATTGACCTAAGAGAGCTTAAAAAATTAAAATGAAATAAATTAACTTAATCTTTAAAAAAGTGAAACTTTTAACAACTGTATCTCGTTGTAGCTATAGAAATTTAAGGTGGTGAGTAAATGGCAAAAGAAAATACGGAAAATAATCATTTTACCAAAAATAATCAAGATGAATGGTTAGAAATAATAATGAGCGATTATGGAGACCGATTAAAGAAATTAGCGTTTAGTTACTTAAAGGATTGGGGCTTGGCACAAGATGTTGTCCAAGAAGTCTTTGTTACTTGTTATAACCAATATGATAAAGGATCTGAAATACGCTATTTCAAAGCTTGGATTTATCGGATCACCATTAATCGCTGTAAAGATATGCTAAAAAGCTCATTTTTAAAAAGATACTATTTTAACAATAACTTACTCAAACACTTCATTAATAAGGATTTGTCTCCAGAAGAGAGGTTGGTGTTGAAGAACGAAAAAGAAAAGCTTTCTCAAACAGTCCTCTCCCTGCCAGTAAAATACCGAGAAGTAATTATCATTTTCTATTATGAAGAGATGACGATTACCGAAATTGCTGAACTTTTAGCCATTAATGAAAATACAGTAAAAACAAGATTAAATAGGGGTCGGATATTGGTAAAAAAAATATTAGGTGGAAGTGAACTTTATGGAAGAACAATTGAGTAACCTTAAAAGAGCAATGGATGATACTGTATATAAGGGAAACCATTTTTCGGAAGAAGATAAGGTGAAAATAAGAAGTGCCATAAAGCATCCGCATAAGAAAAACAGATTAGAGTGGTTTCCGAAGCTCTTAACGGTGGCAGTATTCATAGGCTGCATAATATTTATTACAGATCTAACAAAAAAGAACATAAATTCCTCTGATAAACCCTCACAATTAGAACAAAGAAATGGAACTAAAACAGAAGAACAAAGGAATAATGAAGATAACTGGGTGCGAAAGACAGCCATTAAAAAAGTTCTTGAGCAGGAGTTTACTGGTCCGGATGAGAAGTTAGTGGATCTATTATCGAATCCTAAATATAGGACTGTTGTGAATAATATGGAAGAGAACCAAGAGTTAGATAAATATTTAGCAGAAGTTTACGGACCTTACTTTGCAGATTTTTCTAGGATCGAGGCCTTCATTGGAGCATTTGGTGGTACTAAATACCAATCTTTTGCCTACATGAATGGCTATAAGTTAAGTCTAAAGAATATCACGATTGAGCAAGAGAATATTTTATATCGTTATACCTTCATAGCAAAGGTCGGATATCAGAAAAATGGAGATGAAGAAAAAACTGCAAGTGTAGAAGGTGAAGTCGTCTTTTCTACAAAGGAAAAGGAAGAAGGGAAAATACTGGGATTTCAATACGTGAATGACAACGGCTTGTCAAATATTTTGAGTTCGAACAATTGAACATGTTAAACACAAAAAGGACCTACTTTGGTTCTTTTTTTATGATTGAAATAACAAAATCGGACATTCTAACGTGTCAATAAAATTCCTGCTCGGGTACAAGGTAGAAAACATCATTGTTCACGAAAATCATCGAAGTAGGAATATTGGCCAAAAATATTTGAGGTTTTTATTTGCTATCCCTATTATTCTCATAGGTTCTTTTTTGATCAGATTAACGATTGATGACATAGGAGATAAAGGGAATGTAATTATGGATATTATGGGATGGATCATTTTCTTAGTCGCTATTTGGATTGGTAGAAAAAAACAGGTAAGAAAGAAACAATCCTCCTAAATAATGGGGCAAGAGCTTTACGCATCAAGTATGTATGAATGATATCAACTACCTGGTGCAAGAGTTAAAGCCATGGGCCTCTAAGGCGATCTTTTTTTCTTGATCGACCAACTGGGCAGGTTAGTTGAGGAAGAAATTTCTTTAGGGGAGAAGAAAAATGAAAAAAGGAAGAATATTAATTTGGGTTGGTTTACTCCTATCAATGGTAGGAGTATATATTCAAACCTTTTTATCAAGTCATTGGTTCATAATCGGCACATTAATTGCATTATTTGGATGCTTATTACTCGCGATTAGCTTATATCTGCCTAGGTCTAATGGAGGTGCAGGAATAAAACTAAAAAAAACAAATGTCTTAGGCTGTATAATTTTTTTATTTTGGAGTATATGTGTGTTCTTTTTTAAAGAAGAACTATCTATAATTACGACTGGGTTAGGTGGACTTATTTGTCTGATTATTAGTATGACGTTAATATTGAAAGGATTAGACAAACATTAAATAATATGTATGTCGTACTTAGTTTGTGAAGTATTGTTCTTTAGCTAAACGGGGGCGATTGTTCAAGAAGAACAGTCGCTTCTTTTGCTAACGCATCCTTAGTTGAAGAAGGAACTTTTGATGAGAATAACCGTCTATGTAATAAAAAGGGGGGAGTACGATGGTTCAAAGGTTATTTTATGTTTTGATTGCGTTAGCTTTATTGACAATTACAGGATGCTCTAATGGAGGGGAAACAACCAAAGTAACAATTGACAGTATTGACGCCGAAGAAGTTTTAACATTGGACCCTGATGCAGATATTTTTCAATATGATGGTGTAATATACAAAACTAATATTGATTGGGTTGAAGAATTATCTTTAACAAAAGACGTTCAAATTGGTGAAATAAAAACAAGGAATGATACTAATATGGATTTCAAAGACGAAATGGCGAATAAACGTCCAGTTGGTGCAAAGATTTTTTCAGTCAAGGAAAGAGGAGGTATTTTAATCGTTGAATCAGAAGGAGAAATCTTGAAATACCTTGCAATTGTTGAAGGGTAATCAATTTTGTATATTATCAAACAATCAAAGTATGTGAAAAGATATACTTAAACTATCGGATGCAAGAGTTTAACAAGGGAGGTGTAAATCACATCAGGACCAATAGACCTGATCGGCGTTTTAAGCTGATCGCCAAAATCCTCGTATGTAAATCCAACAATTCTTCTAGTATATCTCCATCAGGCAAACCCAGAAATTTGGTGGATAGAACTCCATATTTCTGCCCCATATACAGTTGATACCATTATGCCATAATAGAAAAAAATAAATTTTTCACCAATAAAAAACAAAAGTCGGCCGTCTACTATATGAAAGGAGGCCAAAGATGACTCAAACTAGTTTGCATCAATTAAAGACCTCGGTGGATCCCCGGGATGAATTTAAACAATTATATATTGACCATAAAAAGCATGTTTTCGCGATGGCGTTATCGATTTTAAGAGATTTTGAATTGGCCGAGGATATACTGCAAGAAGTGTATATCAAACTTTACCAATATTTAAAGTCTAATCAAGTGACTAATGTGAGAGCATGGCTGATTCGGGTAACACGCAACACGGCACTCGACCTTTACCGGAAAAAAAAGCGCGAATTGACCGGGTTTGAAGACCAATATTTTGAACGTCTGGAGTACATATTTGAAGACCCTGTCGAAAAAATAGTGTTATCCCAATACCTTGCACTCCTGGATAGTGGAGAGCGGCAGATCATCATCATGAAGGATATCTCGGGGCTAAAGCATAAAGAAATCGCCAAAATTATGGAGATGCCTTTGGGAACCGTTCTCTGGAAATACCGAATGGCCTTGAAAAAACTAAAAAAAGGTCTGGAGTAAGGAGGGGATTTTTGGATGGAAAATGAAAAAATCATAAAGCATTTAGACAATGCTTTGGAAAAGCAGATCCCAGATGTATGGGATGAGTTGAATAAAAAAATCGATCAGTTAGGAGATAATTCTATGACCATAAGTAAGAAAAAATCCTTTTCAAGAAGGATATTACTTACGGCTGCAGCATGTTTGATTGCGGCATCTTCCCTGGCTTTTTCACCAGTAAGAGCGGCGATCCAAAACGTTTACGATAAAATTTTCTCAAGCGAACATATCGATGATAGTGGATTAAAATCCGCCCTTATAAATGGATTGGGCCAAGAAATCAACAAAATCTACTATGATAAAGATCACGATATTACCGTTCATTTTAATAGTATCCTGATGGATGACAAGGAAGCCAAGCTTTTGGTTACATTTGAGAGCAAGAAAACTAATTTGAAAAACTATTACCTTGATCTTTTTGAAGGCTTTACTTCCATGAACCTAGTGGTAGGCAATGAGGAAAGGAAATTGAAAAATATCGGCTGGGGCAGCCATTATTACGATGAGAAGGCGAACAAAGTGGCAGAAGCGCTCTCGTTCGAATCCATCAGCACTTTCCAAGGGGATGAAGTCCATTTAAAATTGAAAGACTTGACCATTCATGGAAATAATGGGGCAAGCCGTGTAGAAACCGTTTGGCCACTTGATTTCAAGCTCTCGAAAGAAGCGGTTGGTGGTCGCGAAACCTTTGATGTGAGTAAAGAGTTTACATTTAAAAATGAAACTTATCAAGTAAAGCGAGTGGAATTTTCTCCACTTGAAACAAGGGTGGTCGTCACTGGCACGGACATTAAACCACATATCGAAAACGGTGTGGCCTACGATGTGTTCAGCAAACTCCAACTGCAATTCTTAAATGCCAGAAAAATTGATAAAGAAAAAGGGTATACTGTCGATTACAAAAAGTCTGGTGTATTCTTAAATTCGGCCGGCAAAATGGCCGACCCAATCTTCAGCAAGGCGGAAGCAGACGGACCGCGTGACCAATACGTCCTCTATTTCGCCCCAATCAAAGACCGCCAAAACTGCATCCTTCAAGTGGGCGATTTAAAAATTAAATTAAGATAAAATGGGAAGCTGTCTCAAAGTATTTGGGGCAGTTTTTTTGGGGGTTAATGTATCAATGTTATGCGAATTATCAGGCATTGCAAAAAAGTTACCGGACAAGGGTCTAAAATCCCCTATAAGACGTTTAGGTTCAAGCCTAAGCGTTTTTTTGATAATTAGCCCTTAAAGATTTTGAAATAATGTACTTAAAGTAATGGGTGCAAGAGTTTAACAAGGGGGGTGCTTCGGCAGCCCCCTTTCCTTATTGAGCTAACGTTGCAGGTTAGTGCAAGAAGAAGTTGTTTATTAACTTCGCAATTGACGAAAAAGACGACAATTAGGGAACCTCTTAAATTTGATGTTCATTATCATTACTATCAAATTAAAGACTAGAAGGTATTAGTGATTCTTTCAACAATGAAAGCTATTTTTTTCTAGAAATAATGAAATCAATAAGTTTTACTACAAATAATGCTAAAACAAAATATACATTATTCACGATGGTTTTATGTTCATACAGTCCAAGAAGATTAATGATCGAGAGTAACAATAATAAACTATACAACGTTAAAAAGACAATTGAAATTGGTTTTGAATGGGTTCTTGTTTCTCTTTTTTCGAAAAAAAGACTAATTATTTCTTCTATATAGGATTTCAAGTTTTATGCCTCCCGGATTATATAAAATAATTCACTATAGCAAAAAAAAAGAAAGAGCCCAGGGCTCTAGGTAAATATAAATTTAATTAAATGCTTGTTAATCAGCAGGATGGTACCTGGCGTAATAAGGAAAAATTAACACATCTAGAATTATCAAAAGTAAGGATAAAGGCCATGGGAGTAGTAGGACAGAAAATAGTAAAAGTGGAGTTAATAATCCATTCAATAGTCGAACATATACCATTAGTATATGTTTAGTATGACACTTGCTGCAGTATACTCGATTAAAAATATTAAAAAAAGATATAAATATTTCTTTATATGTGAATTGATGATTACAAACTTTACATTTTTGAATGCCCATATTAATCCTCCATTTGGAAATAATGACAAGTTTAACATTACAATAATACCAAATTAATGATAATTTGTATCTAACTTTTATTTCAGAAATTATAGATTATCACGAAGAGAATTACCAAGGGCCATGTGAAAAAGTGGATACAAAGGAAAAAATAATATTACGTCTTACGAGAAAAATGTGATCTAAAAGAGAGGGGGCTAATGCGGATTTTCTTATTTAACTATATGGCAGTTATATACAGTATGTATTTCTACCGTATTCAACGTATGTAATGATACAAAAATGACCAGATTTCTAACTTTGTGAACTTATTATATACAGGTAGTTTTTATAGTATTTAACGTATTCAAAGGTAAGGAAATAGGCATGTCTAACAGGGGAAAGATACAACCTTGAAGTATAGTGTGGAAGTGTATTCCTTCTACACTATACTTCAAGGCTAGTAAGCGAAAGCGCGGTAGGGATGAAGGATAGACTAGTTGCCTGATAAAAAACTGCTTCAGCATTCAGGATGAAGTGTACCCATAGAGGGCTAAATCAAGTCCTTAAAAGGTTGTATCTATGACTACATGTAATCAACGATAAAAGGTGCATTCTATTAACCTTTTTTAATAGATACTGTATATAACTGCCCGTTACTTGAAGAAGGGAAAAAGTCCTCTTTTGTTGAAATAAAGGATTGGGCAAGAATGAATAATAAGAAGAGGGTGTTGTAAATGGATTTTGAGGAGAAAATCGTCAAACTTCGGTGGAAAGATGGCAAGTTTACAGAAGAACTGCTGGAAATATATGAAGAAGCACCAGATGACGAGGATTTCGTATTGTTAAAGATGAAACTAACCAATGAGGTTCTGAGTGTTAAAAGTGAAAACTGTTTTCAGGCATTAGAACAACTTCGACAATACCTTGAACAAATGAATATCCAAATTCAGTGTAATGGTGCAGCATTGAACGTTTATCCTTCTCCAATGGCACTTTCAATGGGTGTTGGACGGAAGGCATATATACTAAGTTTGGGAAGGCGAGCAAAAACAGATGATTTGGTTGATATATTTGAATGTGATGAAGATTTAAAGTTTGTTACTATCAATGAACAATTGAAATTTTACAAAGATTGGTCGAATAGTTTGTGAACAAATGTACTTAAAGTAACGGGGGCAATAGCTGAAAATGGAGTTGCGACATGCAGCTCCTTTTTCTTGTTGAACTATTGGGGCAGGTTACTTTAAGAAGGATTACTTACATCAAGCATAGAATAATTAATGTTATGAAAAGTTTTTCTTAAGGAGTTACAAAATAATGAAACCATTACATAGGTTTTTCCTGAATTTTTCGGTTTTCTTTATGGTAGGTTTAATATCTAATGCTATTATTAAACATAATCTAAACGTCATTACAGCCTTTTCGGTGGCATTAGGATTATCTTTAGGTATTCTTCTTTTTGGGAAAAAAGTCAAAACAAAGTGATTTCTTATTTAGCTAACGGGTGCTTGAGTTTATGAAAGTAAGGCTGTTGCGGCAGCCTTTTTCTTATTCGACTAACGGGGCAGGTTAGTTCAACAACGGTATAGAATATAATTAAGAAAAGTAGCAGGGGGGAGGAGTTTTGTGGAAAATAATTTAGTTTTTAACATACCATCTTATACAGACGATAATTCAGCTTTTCCAAAACCTGTGCATAGGAATTATGATTATTGGGTTCCGCTAATAAATCACTTTTTAGCAAAATCAGACACGATTGAAATTCATTGTTGGAATGAAGAAATTGATACTATTGAAGAAATTAAATCTCTCCATATTGGAACATTTGAAATGTTTAAAGAAGAAAATATCACAATATTTAAGGGGAAGAAAACCTCTACTCTTTCAGATTATTTAATGAATAACAATATGAATATTTTTGGTGAGTTCAAGTGGTTCACAGTTAATTTTGATAAAGGTATGGTGCCAGTGTTTCATTCAGGTCACTGGGGAACGGAATTCTTTGTACCTAATGCTATGGAAAAAGATATTGCAATTATCAAAAGTGTAACACCAACTGAAACAAGTTTTAATCAATATTAATACATTTCTTCTTCAAAAGGATGCAAGATTTAAAGATCTAGCTGTCATTTTTGGCAGCTTTTCTTATTGTACTAAAGGTGGAGTTTAAGAAACACAGTATAAATTTGGTATAATTAACATTATCAGTAGTACGCATTTTATTTTAAGGGGGATGATTTTTTGAAAATAAAATCGATGGTATTTATTTTCTTGACTATGTTTTTTTTGGTTGCAGGTTGCTCAACAAATGAAACAGTTGAAAGTAAGATAGTTTTACCCAAAGGTATTCCTGATTTTGTTAAGGTAAATGATTTTGAAACAATTAATTGGGACAGAAAAGCTGTTGAATTTGGTGATAGAGGAATTTTCGGAAATAAATATAAGTCAGGTGTTATTGGTGAAGAAATGAAAAGTTCAAACATCGAAAAATGGATGTGGCATCTTTGGGGAGTTAATAAAGTTGAATTAACCATTGTTGGCTTCAACAAAGAAACAAGAACGGTTCATCCAATATTGTTTGATAGGGATACGAATAATTGGTCCTGGACAAGAAGTGCAATGGGGGCAGTAAATGGAGCAGATTCACATATGCCTTCTAATGTAAAAGTTCCAGAGCCAGGAGAATGGGCAATATTGCTTTATACTGATGGAAAATTATTTGATAAATTGGTTTACGAAATTAATGAATAATGAGTATGCTTTATTATTCTTCTTTCGCTAACGGGAGTTTAGTTGAAGAAGCGTCTTTAGCTCTTATTCCACAATCGGGCCATTTAATGGAATTAAGCAAAGTATTAATTATGAACGTTGCCTGGAAGTACATACTTATCTAATACAATCGGGAATAAATAAAATTAAAATTTATAAAAGACTTACTAACGGATGGTTAGTAAGTCTTGTCTTAACTTTTTATCTTAAATTAAATGATACTGTTGTTTTATCACTTCAAAAACATCATGTAAAATTTGAATCTTTTGTCGGCTTACCATAAGTAAAATTCCGCCCTCAATCATAGCAACAATGGATTCTGCATTTTTTTTCGGATTAATTGATTCATCTAACTGATGATCCTCAATCATTTTCGTTAAAATATCAGCAACCGAGTCAACCCATTGTTTAAAGAATTCTTCAATTCTTACTCGAAATTCCTCATCTTGTGCACTCATTTCAATTGCTAAATTTCCCATTGCACATCCATACTTGATTTCCATTTCTGCATGACTTGTCTCCGCCCATTGGAGCATGCGATTTAACTTAGTAACAGGGTCATCTGAAGTATTCAGAATTCCAATTATTAACTGTCCTTCCCAATCTTTGACCAGATCTTCTACAACAGCTAATCCAAGATCTTGTTTTGATTGAAAATAATGATAAAATTGTCCCTTTCCTATATTTGTAGCTGTCATAATATCGCTGACTGATGTCGCTTGGTAGCCTTTTGAGTGTATGACCTCTCTAGCTATTCGTATGATTTCCTGTTTTTTGGAAGACATAATAACTACGACCTCAATCTTGATAACTTTGAATCATATTCGCCATATGAGCATAGGATCCGCCAGCACGTACTGCGGAAGCTACCATGATGGCTTCCGCAAGTTCTTCACTCGTTGCACCTTGCTTGTCTGCATTTTTGGTATGAACATCAATACAATAAGGACATTGAGTAGCGTTCGCAACTGCAACGGAAATAATTTCTTTAAATTTAGTACTTAGGTTTCCTGCTTTTGTGGCTGCTGTACTAAATGCTTGATAGCCTTTAAAACTATCTGGTGCAAATTTGCCAGATTGGCCTATGTTTTTTAAATTAGAACGTGCATAAAGTACATCTGATGCTTCTTTGTCTTTTGCATTGTGTACATGTGTACTATGGGTAACCGTACCACCTGCTTCGACTGCAGTAGTGACAAATACAGCTTCAGCTAATTCTTCTAATGTTGCACCTGCTTTTTTTGCAGCTTTTGTATGAGCATCAATACAATAAGGACATTGCGTTACATGGGTAATTGCAACAGCAATGATTTCTTTATCTTTTTTTGATAGCGCTCCATCTTTAAAAACAGCAGCATTAAAATCATTAAATGCTTTGAACTGTTCAGGTGCTAAATCCTTTAATTGAGCTAGATTTTGAATGTTTTCTTTTTCATAAAGATTTGTCGGCATTTTCAAAACTCCTTTTAAACTTTTATGTTTAGTTTAACCTTAATTAAATAAAAAAACATGAATGTTTTTACCAACCGTTCGGTACATTTATGATAACACTATCTACTATTAGATATCAATAAAATTGTTCGTTTCACTTTTGTTCTGAATGGAAACATTATCCTGACTACCTAGATTTGGTTACTAATTTCTAGAGTCTTAACCTCAGGAGAAGTAGAAAGTTGTTTTTTAATTACTTCATTTATCACTCAAAATTAAGAACGTGAATTGTTATTTGTCAATAGTACATTTTTTTAAGAAGGAAACTTTTTATTTGCCAACTCTTTAATGGACATGTTAGGGTAAATGTTGTACCAACCGGTAGGTACTAGAAAGAAATTGTTTTTCTTATCTTTCCACGAATTGTTTTGGGCACCCATAGAATAAAAACATTCGTGTATTGGTAACATAAATAAAATTTTATTTTAAGGAGTGTTAACGATGGCTGATATGAAAATTAATGTGAATGCTGTTTGGAATGGAGGGGTAACAGGGAATGGAACACTTAAAACAGAGAATCTTGATACAAAAATTGCTATTCCAACATCTTTGGGAGGCAGTGGTAACGGAGCAAATCCAAAAGAGGTTCTCGTATCTTCTGTAACTACTTGTTATACAGCAACACTTACGTTTGTGCTTGAAAGTAGAAAACTACCTGTTGTAGAACTAACAGTAAATTCTGAGGCAAATATATCTGATAATGAGTTTAAAATTACTCACTATCCGCATATCGTTTTATCTGCTGATGCAACAGAAGAACAAATTCAATCCGCACAAAGAGCAACTGAAGCTGCAGATAAAGGATGCGAAGTCGGAAATTTATTGAAAAAAGCAGATGTTAAAATAGAAATTCAAGGTAAGGTTTCTTCGAAATAATCTGATTGATCAAAAGATGTAGTAATGCATTTTAGACCTTTCAAATAAAATGGTCTTTTAAAATTAAGGCGGCGGTTATGCTGCCTTTATTATCTGAATTTTAACTCACTAGTAAAAACAATAGAGGGAGTGTGTCAAATGGCAATGACCATTACAGAAAGGGCATCAGAAGAACTGAACAAAAAAATCGGGGATCAAAAGGGATATCTTAAAATTCGAAACGTAATGGAAGGGCTTGCCTGCGGGGCAGGAGTACCTACTTTGTTTTTTGTCCCATCCAGAGATGAAACCCAAGACATTCTATTTGAGACTAACGATCGTCCTGTATTGTTGGAGAAATCAGAGATCATTTTCTTTGACGACGAGGACTTAAAAATTGATTTTTCGGAATCAGTGAACAGTTTTCAGTTAAAAAGCCCACAGCAAATAATAAATGGAAGAATGTCATTTATTATGAATAAAATAATTTGATTAAATCTAGTCTTCAACTCTTTGATCCTTCAATATACCAACCATTAAATCATTAGTTATTCAAGAAAAAGGAGCTTTTCTTTAATAAGAGGGCGTCTTTTTGTAATGCTCCAACACATTTAAGGGGAAATTCCATATAGGTTCCCGATTGTTGTTTTCTTGAAAATAAATTTTTTATTGCTTTTAAAATAGACATAAATTATCACGACCTTTTGCTTTAAATTACTTGATTATATCACTTTTTATATAAACATGAAGAAAAGAAGCGGGATAGTTAAATCTTATAAGAGAGCACAGAATACCTATTATAATTATGGGGATGGATTATTAAATGGGGGGAATATGGGTGCTTGAAAAAACTGTCTTAGAAAAACTTAATCGTGAAAGAGATGACTTAAACCCTTTAGTTGTAATGACGTGTGGAATGGCGGGTTCTGGAAAAACTACCTTCTCACAAAAGTTAGAAAAGGCGGGGTTTGTACGTCTTTCTATAGATGAAGAAGTCTGGTCTACTAATGGTCGATACGGAATAGATTATCCAATTGAAAAATATAGGGAGTATTTGGATAAAGCACATTTAAAATTGCGTGATAAACTAGTAAAGTTCATTCTTAATAAGCAACAAGTAGTGGTTGACTCTAGTTTTTGGAGACAGTCTGAAAGGGTTGAATATAAGCAGCTAATTGAAACTGCTGGAGGTAAATGGCGTCTTATTTATTTGAAAGTTAATCCTAATGATTTGCGTGAACGTCTAAAGATAAGAAGTAACCGGTTTGATGCAAATGCTGCTTTTCCAATAACAGAGGAAATATTAACTTCCTTCCTAAATGGATTCGAGGTTCCAAAAGGAGAAGAAGAAATTGTAATTGAATTTTAAGAATACCTTTCCTTTTCATAAGGCAAAAAGTAAAATGCTCATAATGAAAGTGGACAAATTGAGTTGTCCACTTTCATAATTAGTTCGTATAATATTAAAATTGTCTCATTAAACAAACAAGAATTAAATTTAATTTATTACTTTAGTACACTATATCTTAATATGGTTTTTAATTTACCTTTATTTAAAACTTCGCTTCTCCTGCCTTCTTCTGTTAAATCCCATAGTCCTTCTAACCGCTTTATTGTCACCATACATTTAGGTCCTAAATTTATCTTCTTCAAGTAAAGCCCTGTTTGTTCTAATAATTTCTAGCCAAAATTCCTATCCAGAAACAGAAGTAGATAACTAGCTGCACAAAGATAAATTGCAACTTGCGTTATGACATAAATTAAAAATTCAAATAAGGTTAATTTTCTTTCTCTCTTTATTTTTTTAAAATGACGATAATAATAGAAGGAACATAGGAGTAGTAGTATTGCCGATACTTGGAATATGTTTTCCAATAGATTAATCAAAAGATCATCTCCTCATATAATTACTGTTTTTCGAACAGCAGTAATTGGTAATTCATTCATATTTCATGATCATCTTAATAAATTTAACCTTAACCCGAAATCAAAATGTAATTATTCTGTCACCGTAATACAGTTGATGTTAAGAATATGAAAGTATAAACTTTACTTACTATTTGAGGAGTGATTAAGTTGAAATCAGTAACCGTGGATAAACTGCAATTCAAGAAAAAATTAACTATGATTGAGCAATTTACACTCAAAGATTTCCTATTTAAATGGGTTGGTAGACCAATAGAAGGATTAGATGATTTTCTACCACTTGAGTACATAGAAAGTGTCTTTCCGAGGATGGAGGCAAAACAGGAAACAACCTTACTCATTAATGGGGATGAACATTTCAGATATGCGACAATAACAGAAGAAAATCAAATTGTTATAGGTGTTTTAGATTCGAATAAAGAGTTAAAGCATAGAATCATTTCTCTGGATGAGGTTTTAATAGGTAAGCACTTGTAGGGTGCTTACCTATAAACTTTTCTCTGCCCAATTTGTATACTTCCCCATAAAGTTTTTACTTAATACTTCGAATTGAAGGGTTCTCTGCACAAACATTAAAAGCATATTGACCCCAATCTAAGTTAGCTTTCGTCTATAACTTTAATAAATAAAAGTCAATCATCTATGGTCGCACTTTATGATAAGAATTGATTAATTTAAATTCCTTTTCAGACTTACCTGATTCAGGACAAAGCGAAAGTAAGCGTGCATTAACCACGTATGTAAATGTATCTACTGTTTTTATTTTTTTCTTATCATTAATAATCACTTCATCACGTTGTAAAGAGATTTTTATAAGATGGGTGTATATTCTGTCGTTTTCACTTGGTCCAAGCTGCCTTATCCAAATACGTATTCCTTCTGGTTTAGGCTCTCCCCAACTTATGGAGTCTGCTTGATATTTATTATGATAATAATCCACTAAGCTATGATGCATCCATACCTGCATTGTATCATATATAAACATCTTTGTAGCTTGGTCCTTCACTTCATATTTCTCTCCTCCTACTGCTGTAACTTTAGCAGCAGAAGCATTTCCAGCAGTTAAGAAAAATAGCGTGACTAACATTAGCACTTTCTTATTCATAGCAACCACTCCCATTTTTTTATATGATTAGGGTTGCCTAAATGCAATTTTTTATTGCATCGCAATAGAAGGTGAATGTGCACTAGGGTGTGCTTCCTTCTTCATACAGATAGGTAAGGCTTTGAAAGACGTTGGTGAGCTTAGTAGGAGAGCCTTGTCCTGTGACTCTTTATCAGGTTTTCTTATTCAACCTTACTTGCCCGTGAATAATTTAGTTGAAGGGGAAAATTTGAATCATCCATCTCCTTTTCCGCTAATATTCGACAGATAAAGTGAAATTCCTTTTTTTATTCAAGGACGCATTTTGTTAGATAAAAAAAGCCGCCAATATGGCAGCCTGATCTAAAAATAAAGCACTCGGATTGCTCAATAGCAAATAAATGACAACTCACTATTTCTCCCAAAGCTCGATCAGTCGTCCTTCAGGATCTTCAATCCAAGCAAACTTTCCAAACTCACCAACCTCTTTTTCCTTAGCAAGAGGTACACCAATTTGTTCAAGATGCTTAATAGTCTCGTTTAGATCATGTACTTGAAAATTTAACATCACTTGTTGTTCTGTTGGGAAATAGCTGTCATCTTCAGTAAAGAAAGAAAAGATCGTCTCATTTTCTGAATGGGGTTTGATAATAGTCCCATTCCAATTGTTTATTTCAATCTTCAACACTTCGCTGTACCACTTTTTTATAACATCAAGATTCTTAGTTCTCCAAAATATTCCACCGAAACCTTTTATCATCGTAACCAACACCTGTCTTTCTTTAAATTTTTTGTTTTTCGATTACATTAGATATTCGGGATTTAATGTTAATTTCCTTCTTCAACCACAAAAATTGTATTACTATTCAAAAAAATCCAGCCGCAAAGCATTTAGCTTAGCTTCAGGCTTGTTAACCCTGGCAACCCCCTCTCTGAATTGACTTTGAAACGATAATTGGAAAATTTTCCGTTTTTAGGAATGTCACATTTTCTTCGTATTGCAACATAATATCTTTTTAATTAATTTTGTTGTTTTTATAAAAATAATGATGCTTGTCCGTTTCAAAGTGAGTCTTCGCAACATTAACTAATATATAAACTTAAAGGAGGTGTTATAGAATGTTTTATCACACCAGACCAATCGTTCGTCCTCCTAAGCGCGTGGTTCGTAATGAATTCCTTCGCCGTGAAATTCCAATTATCCAACCAGTAATTTTTGAAAATCGCCTAAATGTAATAGATGTACCACGACACATTGTTAAACCTATTAGAAGGAATGTGGTTGTTGAACACAGGCATCCTTTTCGTCACTGGTAGTTTTTTGGACAAGCTATTTTATAAGGAACACTTAAAAAAGGTGGTGATATACTATGGAATTCGAACACGAACATCGGGAACGTAATCCTTTTGCTTTAATCGTCGTTCTCTTCATCCTATTAATTATTGTTGGAGCATCCTTCATGGCTGGAGGATACTAATTACTTCTGGGTTTACTAATGACATTTAGAGGGATTCTAAAAATTCTTTAGAACCCTCTTTTTTAAATGGATAGAAAAGGACAAATGTCATTTCCTTTTCAACTTACTTTATGAACACTATTATAACAATCCGACTTTTCTTCAGTATATAGTCCATCACCTTGCCTATAGATTATCATCATCTAAAAACACTTCAAGCCTCAACCTTCTAACTAGGGTAGAAAACAGGTTTGCGAGTTATTTATTGTCGATGCTGACCAATACTAACGGTCCCTTTGTAGACGAAATTAAGACATCAAATTTAGTGGAAATTGCTCAAGTTTTAGGTACAAGCTATCGACATCTTAATAGAGTAATTAACGAGTTAGTTGAAATTGGGGTATTGGTAATGATAGGCGGGGTCTTAATTTTTCAATTCAAATAACTAATTAAGCATGATTGGCAGTCATGATAAACTCCATCAATATGATGAATTCGTTTATTTTTTTGAGAATTTATTTGATAATACAAACAAAGTTAATTGTTACTCATAATATAAAGTAAAACTAATTTTAAGAGGTGTGAGAATTGACTCATCATATTACAACTGGTCCAATGCCGGGACATCCTGAAGCTTGTATTGCTCAATATAATCATAAAACGCTAAGTCACACTCCTTCTAGCTACCATTCCAATCATCATTATTCCAATCATCATTATCCCAATCATCATTTTCCCAATCATAATCACTTAATTCCATATATTCAGCAACCAATTACAGGTTTTGTTCATTATGGGATTCCATCTTGGAGAACGCCAACTGCCCGTTAGTGGAACAACAAAAAGGCTCTACTCTTCTTTGAGTATAGCCTCCATTCGTAAAGGAAGGTATTAATTAGAATTAATTCTATTATTCCGCCGCTAAAGCCTGCGCTTTAGTTAAATGAACCGTACCAGATGGGTGTTGCGGAGGAGCATATATAGAATAAAGTTTTAAAGGGATATTACCTGTATTGGTTAGATTATGCCAGGTGCCAGCAGGTATCATAATGGCATAATCATCATAAACTTTTTGAACAAAGTTTAAATTATCTTTTCTCTTGCCCATTTGCACAACTCCTTGACCTTTTTCAATCCGTAAGAATTGGTCAATGTTTGGGTGAATTTCTAAACCGATGTCTTCACCAACATTAAGACTCATCAATGTAACTTGCAAATGATTTCCTGTCCACAAAGCGGTACGATAGGTATTGTTATGCTTCGCGGCCTCATTAATATTGACTGCAAATGGTTTCCGCCCATAATCTTTTACCTTATTTCTTGCGCCATCATAAATATTCCAGTAAGCAGGCTGTCTTATATAATTATTATACATTGGGACATTAGTACAATAAACATTAGGTTGAAATGGGTATGGATACATCCAAGGAGAATAGGACATCTAATTCAATCCCTTCACAGATTTATACAAATTATCGTATGCACTATTTTATGGTAATGTTCTTATATACAGGGCGAACTTAGCCCAAAACAGTTGGTCAATTTAATGGAATTATTGAAGAAAAGATAAACACAATTTTCAACTAACCTGCTTTTTTAGTTGATCAACAAAAAAGAGCTGCCGCCGCAACTCATCTTCAACATAATTTTTTTGAGACTTGTACGTTTTTTAGATAAGGAAAATACATTAAGGTAAAAGGCACTAAAATTTGGATGGTCCTTTATTCACGTTTTTATTTACCATTTATAAATACCTTAACTTTTTCAAATAATTATATATGAGAAATAAAAAGGTGGTGTTTTCGATTGAAATGGATTATTCCATGCTTTAGTACATTTTTTCTTATTGGTTGTTCAGCAGATGATTCTTCAATACCTTCAACCGAAAAAGCGAATAAACAACAAAATGTGATCTATCAAAAAGGTGAAAACATTAGCAGTGCTCCAATACAGCAGAACCACAAACGAAAGACAAGTAGTCCTGAAAATCAAACTTTGCAGAGAAAATCAAAAATTTTATTGAATGTGCCGTTAGTTAAACAAAATCCAGAATTAAAATATGGTTGTGAAATAGCCAGTCTAACAATGGTATTGCAGTTTGCCGGAAAGAAAGTGGATAAATTACAATTGGCAAAAGAAATAAAGAAAGACAATGATCCGATTAAAAGAGACAAAAAAGGTAATATTTTGAGTTGGGGAGATCCTGATCAAGGATTTGTTGGGGATATGAGCGGGAGGAACGCAGGCTATGCTGTTTTTGACAAACCTATCATAGATTTAATGCAGAAATATCTTCCTGGCAGAAGTCTTAATTTGACTGGGAAATCGTTTGATGCGGTTTTGAATCAAATAAATAATGGACAACCTGTCATAGTTTGGACTACAGGAGATTATCGGCTTCCAGATAGGTGGGAAGAATGGAAGCATCAAGATGAAACAATAAGAACTCCCCTTGATTTACATGCGGTTGTTTTGGTTGGATATAATGAACAAAGTGTTTATTTAAACGACCCTCTTTCTGGAAAAAAAAGTTATCCAGTAAAGAAAGAAATATTTATCCCATCATGGAAGGCTTTACAAAAAAGGGCGGTATCCTATCAATAGATCACTTAAATGCATGCATCCTTTGTAAGAAGGGTGCTTTTTCTTCGGGAATATTCTTTAACTAAACTCCCGTTACTTGAAGAAGAAAAAAGCGATCTTCATTATTGAAGTATCGCAGCCGTTAGTGGAAAATCGATAATGATAATGGATAGGAAGTGTCAATACTGAAACAGACCTAAATCCAGTCACCCCTAATCCATAGACTTATTAATTAATGCTCTACTCTTTTTTAAAACAATTTCGTTTCGTTCCTCTTCTTCGTGCCGATCAACTTTATTTCAATCTATTATAAAACTAAAATAATGACCTAATAGATAGGAAAATACATATTACAGAACAAGCATAGAAGAGTAAAGCCGTTTTAAAGTTCCCCCTAAATTTAATAGCGTAAGCACAAAAGAAGATAGCCGCAGCTAATTTGGAACAACTTCGTAAATAAGGATGATTTGAAAAAAATGAACTGCTTAAAATAATTGAAGCAAGGAAAGTTATAGAAATTAGTATTTTGAACCACAAAGGTTCATTCAGGAACATTTTAATCATAAATTTTATCCGTTGCATGAGGGTACAACTCCCTTTAATCTTACTAAGTACGACACAAGTAAAAGCGCTATACCAATAACCATTAATCCGTAATCCATCTTTACGCCTCCCAAAACATAATTATTTTTTGTTACCCTTTATACTACATATAAAGGAAAAAGTTTCCTTCCTCCCACTAACCTGCCCTTTGCTCAATAAGGAATTCATCAAAAATGTGCCTTAATCCTTCTTGGATCAAAGCATCCATAATAAAGACTATTTATACTTTCTGGATATGAAGAACTGAATGATTGGGAATAGCATCATTGCAAGACAAAGTGCTATAAACAAAGAAACATTTCCATATTCATTCTTTCGTACGAAGGTAATTCTATCAATGACCCATAGCATAAAGAGACTTCCTGTTAATATGAAGTAACTTAATTTTGCACTTGTATTGGATATATTTTTTCCAAGTTCATCTTTTTGGACTTTTGGGTCAGAACCCCACGTAAAAAAATGTAACCAAGAAGATAGTAATAATACAAATACCACGACATCCGATATTCCTATTTTAAGTCCATTCATATAATCTGTGATATACATCGTTACAAGAAACAATGTCACCAAAAATAAGAATATACCACAGATTAGCTTTGTACTTTTTTTCATAAAAGATCCTCCTATTCTTTTAGAAAAAGTTCATCTACCCTAACACACAACTTGTCAGCCAGTTCAAATGCCAAGCTCAGACTTGGATCATATTTTTCATTTTCAATCGCATTGATTGTTTGGCGAGATACATTACAATAATTTGCAAGTTCTTCCTGGGACATCTTTTTCTCCTTTCTCAATTTCTTTATTCTATTTTTCATATAAATCAACTCACTTTAAAATGTAAAATATGTTTTACATTTTAAATTATAAATTAACCAACAAAAATGTCAAACTTTTTTTACATTTTTGTTGGTTTCTTCTTGAGCTAACCTGCCAGTTACTTGAAGAAGAAAATGGCATTACCTCATAATTGAAGTAATGCCCATACTAAAAAAACACCATTATGGCAGCCTGAACTTAAAGTAAGTAACTTGTTATTTTTTCGTTGAATAGATAGATAGAAAAGGACAAATGTCCTTTCCTTTATTGATTAATACATATTACTATTAATGATAGGAAAAATGGTTGTTAAGGTGATGAACAATGAAAAAAATTAATTGAGGCATCAAAAGTCTGCTTGAGGTGAATAAAGTTTATCTCTTGGGTGGTTTATTTGGGGTAATTATTGTATTTAGCGTGATGCAAGGTATATCAAATGTTGGACCAGCCTTTTCAGTTTCCATTTTATTGATATCACAATTAATCTTAGCATTAATCATCAATACACTTGGATTGTTTGGTACAGAGCCTGTCTCTTTAAGTCTTAATAAATTTATTGGGGTATTGGCAATGATAGGCGGGGTCTTAATCTTTCAATTTAAATAACTAATTAAGCTAGATTGGCAGTCATGAAGAGTTAAAGGGTGCTTAGTCGAATAAAAACAGCAGCAATTGAATATTTGCCGCTGTTTTTTATTCCATGTAAATAATATTGCTAAGTTCAAATACCCTATCTGTTATTCCTAACCGTTGTGCTGGGTGGAGTTTTCCACCATATTACGGGAATTCCTCTAACTAAACTTAGCAAAAGCTACTGTAGAACCCTTGTCGCAAGAGTGAAAATCATTCTTTTCATAAAAATGCCTGACATCAGGTGCTTCTTCAGTTAATAGGACTTTTTGACGAACGTCACTATACTTTTTCAGAATTTGTTGCATTAGTTGAGTAGCAATTCCTTGATTCTGATAAGCATTTAATACAAGAATATCTTGAATAAAAATGATGGTTAATCCATCACCAACAACTCGAATTAAACCTACTAATTCTTCTCGATCCCAAGCAGATATAACGTCTAATGACTGTGATATGGCTTGTTGAAGAACTTTTACATCTTTTGTATAAGCATACCATTGTACATCATTATATAATTTTTCCAATGGTTCTATATTTATATTTTTACTATTATTAAAATTAATTTTCACTTATTTTTCCTCCTCAAAATATTATTTTGAAGAGTTATTCCATAATTTATCCACTGCCTTATGCCACCTTTCTAATGCCGCTAGTTGTCTATAGTACCATTTCGACATTCTTCCACATATTCCTTCTTACTGTGAATAGTCAGGCTATCCTCATTTTTATTTTTGCTAAAATGAATAAGAAGTGAAACAAATGAGCGAGTTGTTCGACTAATGAGTAGTTATAGAAGTGGGGAGTTTAGAAAAATGTCCAACAGCAGGATAAGTGATTGGTTTTATCAATACAGCAATGATGTCTATCAGTTTTTGATTTATTACCTGGGCTCAGTTGATGTAGAGGATTTGGTCCAGGAGGTTTTTATCAGGGCCATAAAAAATGAAGATTCCTTTCAGGAACACTCCACCCCGAAAACTTGGCTGTTTAGTATCGCTAGGAATTTGGCAATTGATGAAATTCGAAGAAAACAAAGAGGAAGAATCAAACAGCTGCTTTTAAAAGAAAAACAACGACCGTTTGACGATCGAACTCCCGAAAAGGTTCTCGAACTAAATGAGACAAATCAGCAATTGTTCCAAGCAATTCAGAAATTAAATAGAAATTATCGTGATGTGATTGTTTTACGTGGAATAAAAGAACTGTCAATCAAGGAAACAGCTGCGATTTTAAACTGGAAAGAAGAGAAGGTCAGGCTCACCTACCACCGGGCAATTAAGGCTTTACAAAATGATAAAGGGAGGTTTATGTAATGTCGGATAAAATTCACGCAGTCATCCAACAACAGTTAAAAGAGCTCCCCCAGCCCGTCCTGACAGCTGAGAAACAAGAGCAAATGCTTGATCACATTCATACTGCCGCAAATAAATACCATAAACGAAGAAAGTGGGAGAATGCGATGAAAAGAGTATATTTAGGTGCGGTAACTATTGCGGCACTAATCATTCTATCTATTCTGGGCTTTAATCAAATGGCTGATAAGAATTCTAGGTCTGGGAGTATACCAGAACACAGTACTCCATCAGAATCAGGTATTGTATCCAACTATATCGATCCTCCGGGTTTAACTGTTCACCAGGTGGCTCTAAACAATCTTTATGTGGAGATCCCCTATCAAAAACAGGATGTAAAAATCACGAAGAGAACAACGGACAAGTACATCTTTGTTGACATCAAGGACAAAGAAACCGGGAAAGTGCTGTATACTTACGGTGAATCAGTCGGTCACGATAAGGAAAAGCTAGTTTTCCGTGAAATTCAAACAAAAAAGACTAAGGTTCGCCTGCAAATGTTTGTAGAAATTGACTCTATTAAAGGGTTAATTACGAAAGTCAATAAAACGGAAGCAGGATACGATCCGCAGCCAAATAAAATTGAAGCGGAAGTGATTAGTTCCGGTTCGAGGTCAGGGAAGTTTCCAGCCGAAAACGTTGAACTACTGTCGAGTGTCGGTCTTAATTGGGGAAATGATATTCAACACCTGTATGAAGGCTATGTAATTGGTGTAATCAAAAACTGAGGGTTCAAAGCGGAAGATTGTGCGGTTGTCTTCCGCTTTTTTGTTTTTCTAATGGGGAGTTATGGGTGTTTTACTGAATGATTTGGACATTAATAATCGACAGGACTCCCGAGCACCGTACCAATCTAATTTTTCAGCTATTTCCTCTGAGTTAAAATTTCCGAACTTTCATTATTTCAAAATTTTAAAACTAATCCCATTATTAAGGGAACATTTATTCTGTAACAATTCAAAGAAAACAACCTCACCCCATACATGAATGCAGGGGCTTACGGTTGTTTGGTTTGTTCAAATGAAAATTTTTCGAACCATTTACCAATCTCCCCATACAAATAAAAAGCATTTTAATAAAATAATATGACAATATTTTGTGAGGTGGTGAGAAATTTGGTTCAAAAATTAGGAAAACTGGAACAGTTTAAATTATTAAACGCTAGCAGACTAAACCCCAAATATATTCCAACAACTACTGAATATTCACTAAAAAATTTACGTCTTTTCTTAACTCAATTTGACGTCATTTACATTAAACACGCTACCTCCGGCCAAGGAAGAGGTGTTTTTAAAATCACTAAGGGGCAAAACCAATTTTATTCACTAAATGGCTATTCTATGCAGGGAAAGCCGATTAATCAAAAACTGACCATTGAACAGATCCATAAACTATTACATCCATTTGAAAGCTTCGGGAGATTAAACCCTTATATCATTCAGGAAGGGATTCAAAGCGTAACTAAAACTGGACAACCTTTCAGTATTCGTGTTCATGTCCAATCTGTCAATGGCGAGTGGAAGGTTGGCGGCATACTTGCAAACATTAACTCTGAACTACTTGATAACAATGGTATCGTAAATAGACGTCGTGGTTCAAAGATTTTACCTATTCAGAGACTTTTGAAACATTACCTTAGGTTAAATCCACAAGAGGAAAGAGAACTTTTGGAAAAAATAAGCGATGTATCGATTGAAGCTTCCGAAATAATAGCAAACAAATACCCTGTAAGAGAATTTGGATTAGATGTTGGGGTAGACACTTATTTAAACCCAATAATCTTTGAAGTAAACAAAAACCCGGGTATTGCAGGATTTCACCTTATAGAACCAAAGCTTTGGCGGCAAATTGTTCAGAATCGTAAAAGCCTCTAATTCGTTAATTGTTATTTTTTACTCCCCCTATTCCTTATGAATTTCTTGGCACAATCTGCCTCTCATAAAGTGGTGCAAATCCATTTTATGGGGGGTAGTAAAAATTGAAACAAATTACTTATTTAATTATAACAACGAAGAGCTACTGCTTCTTCAACTAAACTGCCCCTTTGAATAAAGAAAAAAGATCGCCGCAGCGATCATTCTTGAGCTAAAGCACACCGTTTGTTTAAGTGTAAATCTTCACAATTTTTTTTACCTTAACAAAATCTAATCCGTTGATGTGTAGGGGCATATCAAAAAGACGCCTTCTTACTAAAGAAAAGCGCCCTATAACGTAATTAACATTAAACTTCTAGATTTCTTTATTTGAGGGTGAGAATAAACTCCTCCACATCTTCGCCACGTGCATTAGAATACCCACTGTCCTCACCAGTAATCACGAATCCACATTTCTCTAAAACCTTAAGAGATCCGGCATTATCTTTCGCAGCACGAGCATAAAGAGGACGAATTGTAATGTGTTTTAGAAATTCCCTTAAAGCTTTGGTTGCGATTCCTTTGCCCCAATATTCCTTTCCAATCCAATAGCTAACTTCTGGTTCTCCGAACTGCTCAAAACGTGAAATATGCCCAACCACATTATTTTCGATAATGATCGTCTGCTTCATAATATCCTTATCCGTAAGAATTTTGTTCCAGTGTGTAGTGAAGCTATCCCAATCACTGGGGTCTATGCTCGTAAAGGCAGCCATATAGTTCGCTTCACGGTTCTGTTGGTGCATAAAAAAAATAGGAAGGTCATCCTCAATCACATTTCGAAGAATTATGTTACTCATCATACTCCCCCTCGTAAAGTTTAGCTCATCGAATTCGATTCATTAAATTGATTTTTCGTTGGTCACACGAAGAAGGTCATATAACCAAAAATCTAGCCGCTAAAATTAAAGAACCTAAACAAGGGAAAAGTTGTCGCCATACTAACTTTTTTGCAATTCTATTTTTGAAGAACAAAGAAGATAGGGGGCGCCGCAGCTATGCCCATCTTGAAGTAATGCACCACATTTCCCTAGTTAAGCTACCTAAATATTATAGTAGTCTCAGAAGTACTCCTTTTCCAAATCATATGATTATACCCTTCGCCCCAATAATCCTTCAGCAAGTAATCAGGTTCTCCAAATTTTTTCTTCCATATTTTTTGTGCATTGGTATATCCACTATCTAAACAAAATTCTTCAATTCCCTTAATCTGGAGGGTTAGATACATAACGTTCAAAAGTAAATTACCGATACCTCGTTTTTGATAATCTGGATGAACAAATACTGTACCAACCTCAATACATCCCTTTAATGCTCCATTTGTGCAATTAACAATCAATTCACTGGCAGGACCGTATTCAATTGAACCGATAATCTTATTATCATTTTTATCTAAAGCTATCCAAAAAAAACGAATTTCTCCGTTGCTATCAATATCCCAATTCAAGTATTGATTCTTATACTCAATTTCATCTCTTATTGCATCCTGCATTCCTGATAAGCCTTCTACAGCAAACGTATCCTTAATAACCTTACTAAAAAATTGATTCATCTCTTTAGCGTCCTCAATTCTTGGTCTCCTTACCTCGATGTTATACACCCCTATCACTTCCTTTGCTTGATATCTCAGTCCCCTTGCATAGAATGTCAATACTTAAAAAAATTATAAATGAAAGTTAGAATCATAAAAATAGCCTTTTTAATAGACACAAGAAAAAGAGTTGCAAAAGCTACTCCCTGTCAACTCTTGCATATGTTAATTTAGCAAAATCAAATCCACTTAACAAACAACTTAATTTTAAATCTATTATGTCTATTTTTTTGAAATTACAGTAAACATTCCTGTCATATTGGGTGAGAAGTCTTTAAAATCATATCTCTCATAGAACGATTCTTTGCCTTGTGATGCAAACAAACCAACAAACGCCTTATCTGGGGCATTTGTATATAAGTATTCAACCAAAAGATTCATTATTTCATTTCCAATACCATTTTTCTGATAATCTGGATGAACCACTATATCTTGGATATAGAAATAAATAGCCCCATCTCCAACAATTCTCCCCATACCCACAATTTGTTCATTATCCTTGACTGTGATGCAGTGAATAGAATTCCTTAGTGATGTTTCCACTACTTCAAAATTCATATAATTGGTCCATCCCACAGACTCACACAAATATTTGTATTCTTCCAATCTGGGAATATTATTTTCAATCTTATATTCTTTCAAAATGTTTCCTCCAATGCTTCAAATTTCACCAATAAATATGTATTCGACATCGTTTTATTTACTCCTCTTCCTGTGCTAACCTGCCAAGTTAGCACAATAACAAAAGTCGCTGATCGTTGTTAAAGCTGTAGATACTTTCCTTAAAATAAAAAATTTATGTGGTATTGCCATATTGCAAAGCAGGAACGCTATAAACTTCAAGCATAAAAAAGAGGAGAGTATTTCTCTCCTTGTTACTGAGGTTCATGTCCGATAATAGGCGAACCAGTTGAAGTATGTTCATTTACCCAATCAAGAGATACCTTCGAAACGGCTGACCAATTAGGAATTTGGTTGTCATGCTGCTCTACCCAACTCATACAATATTGTGGGTCTATGCTCTTTTCTAGGCATTGTGCTAAGAAAGACTGAATGTTTTCCTCCGTGCAGTTTTCCCATGAACCACACGTTTCAGCCCAAATACGTTCCATTTCCTGTTTGCTATCGTTTACCATATTTATTTCCTCCTTGATTAAATCTACAAAATAAGTTTGTCCAAAGAGAAGAAATATATTTACACTTTTCCTTTCACTATGAAAACGCTCCTATAGAAAACCATATCCAAAGCGGCAAAGCATCGTACCCTTTGTGCAAACATCGATTGCATAATTTATTGGAGAAAAATGAAATAGTTGATTTTTACTAGATATTTAAGGCGTAATCCATCAAAATGGAATATAAGTGAAAATATTTAGGAAATGGAGACATTTGTTCATGAATGATGTGATGAAACGAAATAATGTGAAGGTGATGGGACAGGGAGAGCAAACAATTATTTTTGCGCATGGATTTGGTTGTGATCAGAGCATGTGGCAATATATTGCTCCTACATTTGCTGAGCGATATCGAATTATTTTATTTGACTATACAGGGTCAGGCAATTCAGATATCACGGCGTACCAATCTGAAAAATATAGCACGCTTCAAGGGTATATGCAGGATGTCTTGGATATTATTGAAGAAATGGATCTCCAACAGATCCTATTCATTGGCCATTCGATAAGTTCGATGATTGGGATGCTTGCTGCAATTGAGCGGCCGGATTACTTTGATAAATTAATTATGATTGGGCCTTCGCCTTGTTATTTAAATGATACAGACGGATATGTTGGTGGCTTTGAACAGAGTGATATTAACGAATTACTTGCATTGATGGAGATGAATTTTGCAGGATGGGCAAGCTATATGGCGCCATTTGCTATGGACCAATCTAAGGATCCCAAGCTAACACAAGAACTAGAGAATAGCTTTGTCTCAACGAACCCGCGTATCGCGAGGGAGTTCGCGGAGGTAACATTCTTCTCGGATTATCGCGCGAGCGTACCATCAGTGGAGGTACCTACACTGATTATTCAATGCTCGAATGATAGCATTGTTCCAATAGAAGTAGGAGAATATTTAAATAAGCATTTACAAAATAGTACGCTTCAAATCATAGATGCAAGAGGGCATTATCCACATATTAGTCAGCCTTTAGAAACGACTAAGATTATTACAGATTACCTAATGAATTAATGAATAAAAGGGAGATTATTTATGGATGAAAGATTAATAGAGGCACCTTGTGGGTTTATATCGATTGACCATAATGGATCTATTATCGAGGTCAATAAAACCTTTCTTGAATGGATGGGCTTCAAGCAAGAGAATTTAGTAGGAAAGCATTTTGAATCGTTATTAACGACAGGAAATAAGCTGATTTTTCATTCTTATTTTTATCCGAATATTAATTTGCATGGGCATGTAGAAGAGCTATTCATTAATCTTAGAAACCAAAATGGTGAATCCGTTCCTTATTTGATGAATGCTAGACGATTTGGGCAGAATGGTCAAGAAATGATTGACTGTATTTTGGTTCAAATGAAGAAGCGAATTGATTATGAGTTAGAATTACGTACGACTAAAAAACAAATGGAAGAGGCCTACATAGAGAAGAATCTAGCTTTTGCAAAACTAGAACAAATCTATCTTGAAATTGAGAAGAAACAGATTGAATTAATGGAAATCAATTCAGGATTAGTCGAAATATCGAATACAGATAAGCTCACAGGCATTCCGAACAGAAGATTCTTTCAAGAAAAGCTAGAAGAGCAGATTGAATTGTACCTCAAAGAACAAAAAACGTTCTCTCTGCTTATTATTGATATTGATCATTTCAAAAAAGTGAATGATACATATGGGCATCAAATAGGCGATATTGTCCTTGCGAAATTAGCCAATATCCTAAAGACCCAGGCGCGACCTGAAGATATAGCGGCGCGATTCGGTGGCGAAGAATTTGTCATCATTCTTCCGCATACTGGTGTGGATGAGGCAATATTGATGGCTCAGAGGATTAATCAAGAGGTTGAACGAGCTGAATGGAAAGAAACAGGTTGTTTAACAGTGAGTGTTGGGGCAGCGACATTTACTGTTAAGGATACAGAAGCAACTATCTTGAAAAATGCCGATCAAGCTCTCTATGCTTCCAAGGAAAATGGTCGAAATTGCGCCACACATTTTAGCGAGTTATAATTTGGTGCCTCCCCAAATAATGTTAACGATTCGACAAAAAGCGGGTGGTGAACACTGGCACTTAACCAAAAATATGATTTCGGATTAAGTGTGGTGAACCGTATCATAAGTAAATGAGGTTTATTGTTGGAAAAATCAAAAGCCAAAACTAACAAGTTATCAAAAAAAGTTGTTAGTTTTTGGCGTTTATTAACCTATACTTAATATTTTTATAAATTAGTCAGTCAGATTCTTATTATTTTAATGCACTTTTAGATTTCGTCATCTTCTATTCGAGCTTTTCGCATCGATGAAAGACTGAACCATAGTCCACATAAAGCTAGGCCAGCTATAGAAATCCATAAAGCCGTTAGGAACCCTAGTCCATCGGCGATGGCACCACCTATTGGGGCACCGATAACGACCACACTACGGTTGATGGATCGCATCGTTGCATTCATGCGACCTTGCAGATGAGATGGCGTGACATGCTGCTGATAGCCTATTTCGAGAGGACCCTCGATTCCCATGGCAAAGCCATACAATAGCTGCCCTACAACCGCAAAAATGAGAGTTATGTTAAGTGGGTCGGAGTTGTTAGCTGCTGGAGCTAGAGCCATCACAATCACTGCTGGAGCATAGAGAATTCGAGAAAAAGCTATTGCACGCCCGACACCAAAGCGCTCACCGGCCCGAGTAGATAGAGAGGTTCCAGCGACTGCACCGACACCTGCAGCGGCGAGGGCAAACCCAAGGTGCGAGGCATCGAAGCCAAGCTCAATCAAAAAAAAGGATACGAGGACTGTCATCGTCATGCTATGGAAGAAAAACCAGACGTGCGTGTTTAAAGCAAGTGTACGAAGGTATTGGTGTTGGTAGACCCATTTTAAACCTTCCTTGATTTGCTGGCCAAGTGGACCAGCCCTTACTTTTTCTGAGGGCTGATGTTTAATAGAGGCCATTAAAACGCCTGAAAACAGATACGATACGGCATCTACAAGAAGGGCAAAAGGTGCACCAATCCATGAGACAAGTCCACCTCCAATGGCTGGACCACTCGTTTCCGCAACAGCTGCGCTTTGTTCTAACCGGGCATATGCACGTGTTAATAAAGGACGAGGGACTAGTTGTGGCACAAAGGACCGGTAGGCAACATCATTAAAAAGAGACAAGGTACCAAAGAGCACCAGCAAGATCATTAGCCAGCCAATACTGAGTACTCCTGTGACAGCCAATAAGCAAATAAAAGCAAAGATAATACCACGCCCCATATCTGTTACCACCAGTACAGTCTTTCGGTGAAAACGATCAACCAAAACCCCCGCTATTAATCCCAACAGTACGTACGGAAGCCATCTAGATGCTGAAACCCAGCCAACATCAACAGCACTGCCTCCCATATTACTAACCACCAATACCTGAAGAGCCAGAGTAGTAATATATGTGCCAAAGTTTGAAGTTGTCGATGCAAGCCAAAAACGAACAAAGCTTCTGTGCTCCCTTAATTTCATCGGGGGTTCACCTCTTTTGTCAATTTATCCACCTTAAAGATATAGTAATCTATAATCGACTTTCAAAAAAGGGAAAACATACTAAGTAATTGAGAAAATATTATTATGGAAATATATAGCAATTAGTTTGATGGAAAAGCCTCATTTAGATACACCACGGTGAACCATACCATAAATAGAGGCGGTTTTTAAGATGAAATAATTAGAGGTGATACAAATTTCTGTATCACCTTTTAATGTAGATAAATTTTTAAGAAGGTAATATTTAAATTTTATTGAATTTATAAATATGATCCTCTTTATCCAATAACAAAGCCCTTAGGAGATGAAGAACATGGGTATATTTGATAAATTCAAAAAAAGTAAAGGAAAGAAAGATTATATTGAAGAATTAATTGCTAAATTGGGTTGCGACTGTTCAATCATTAAGGAGAACGATGTTAAAGGTGTTATGACCAAGTATCATCAAGCGCTCATAGAAGGCAAAAAAGATGGATATACACCACTTATTATTATCCCTTCAGAGATGATGTTAGAAATAGTTGATACCGAGGTGGATAAAGAATACTCGAACGATGATCGAGAAACAATTATTGCGAAAGCGGAGGATATTGATGTAAAAGAGTTGTTAAAGAGACTGCTTGATGAGGTCATGCCTATGGAAGATGACGAAGACTACGATATCACAGGTGAGTTTTCAGCAGAGGAACAGACAAACTTTTTTCTATCTATTGAAGATGCAATTAATGAGAAAATCATTCTAGCTAAGATTCCAACAGATAAACCTTGGGAAGTAGCTGCCTGGGTTCCAATGGGAGGATTTAATGAATGTCCTATGCCAGAGGAGCAAGTTGCAGTATTTAAATACTGGTATGAAAAGAATGGTACTGGATGAATTGGATGATTACACAGAATCATGAGAGTCATTCCTACTTTACGATTTAAATCTGAGTGGGATGTTCAAATTATGCCAAGTTACATGGGTACAACAGCAAATGATACAGTAGCGATGAGGTGTATATTGAATCAGTAATCAACAGAAGTGAGAAAAGTCAAAAAATCTCTTCCTGACTTTAGTATGTACCCCCTATTGATAGGGGGATTAACTTTTTCTAGCGATGCCACTAATTAGGAAATTTTTTTAGATTATTCACCCGTCTTAGTAAAATGGTCTCAAAAAGGCTCATTATTATTTACCTATATTTTCTTACTATTGGTATAGTTTGTTATAGAAGTTAGTAAGAAATGAATAAACAAAAGGAGGTGGGAATTATGACAAGTCAAGTGAAAAAGAAATGGATTATTAGAATCATTGGATGGGTAATGATTATTTCTCTAGGAGTATACAAAGTCTACTATCCTACGAAATATCCAGCTACAATTGCCGATTTCGGTGAATTCCTCTTTGTAGTGATTGCAGCACTATTATTAACTTATAAGATTGGTTCTAAAAAATAAAAATGGTTGGTCTAGCACCCCTAAAACAAAGGGAGCATTCCAAAGATAAAAATTATATTATAAGACAGAGAGTGGAAACAAAATGTCGAGTAGTAAATGGCAGTGGATTAATGGGAAATGTTATTATTTCTATTCCAATGGTTCAATGGCAGTTAATAGAACCATAGATGGTTCCAGAGTCGGCTCCGATGGCGCTTGGATTCAGTGAATAAGGATTTAGGCATATATAATAGAAGAAACTCGGAATGAACGACTTGAAGTACAGCCCCCTAGCGGCCAAGGAAAAGCACTCCTATTGGTACCTGAGTTGGAACAGCTACAAGAAACCATCCTGGCAGCAATTGGAGTACCTCGCGGAATTTGTTCAAGTTGGGTAGCTTACTAGAACTATAGCCACCAGAGCTGAGAAATTAGACAAGATGAAGGACAAATTGTCGATATTTTTTAATAGATTAGTCCTTCATCCGGTTGGGCAGTTCCTATATCGATTGGACCACCGCATCTAGCTTGGATTCAATCCGATAGAGCAGATAGAGGGTCACAACAATCGGGAATCCGACTTGGCTGATGAATGAAATGACTTCTTCCACGAGTATTCGCTCCTTTCTATTTTATTTGGATTTACAAGAAAAGACCGGCTTCAACTTGAAACCGGCCCCCT
>NZ_BCVP01000042.1 GCF_001591805.1 Neobacillus novalis NBRC 102450
TAGAGGCCGGATTCGCAACGAAGCCGGCCTTTCTTCACAACACATTTAATATAGAAAGGAGCGAATACTCGTGGAAGAAATCATTTCATTCATTAGCCAGGTCGGATTCCCGATTGTGGTGACCCTCTATCTGCTGTATCGGATTGAGTCCAAGCTAGATGCGGTGGTCCGATCGATACAGGAACTGCCCAACCGGATGAATGCGAGATCATAGATTCAGTCATTTCGCTGCGATTACGGGTGGACCGCTCTGCTGGTATCAGTGCAGGGTGGTTTACTTATAATTCGGGTGGTGACACCGGGATCACTCTACCCCATTAGATTCAATTACTTTCTTATACCAATAAAAGCTCTTCTTTTTAATGCGCCGAAGGTCGTGGGTTCCTTCTTCATGCTGATTGACGTAGACGAATCCATACCGTTTTTGGAAGCCGTTTAGCCAGCTTAACAAATCGGTGAAGGACCAGACGCAGTAGCCCAGGACATCGACACCATCTGAAATGGCTTCCTGAATCGCTAGGACATGGGAACGGAGATAATCAATCCGATAGTCGTCATGGACGATGTCACCTGCTTCCAATTTGTCATATTCACCCAGGCCGTTTTCACTAATCAAAATGGGCAGATCATAGCGGCTTGTTATTCTGCGCAAGGCAATTCTTAGACCCTGAGGATCAATCGTCCAATCCCAGTTTGTTCGTTCTAAGTTTGGATTGGTGGTCGTTTTAAATACACCGGGAATTCCGGTATCCTTTGATGTCCCTTTTTTACCGGTTGTATTCATTTCTCCTACACTGACACCGCCTACTAATGGATTCTCTTCAAAGGTGGTGGACTGATAGTAGTTTAACCCCATAAAGTCTGGCTTACCTTCTTTTAATAATTCAAAGTCTCCCTCTTCCACAATAGGAGCAAGGCCTTTTTCCATTAAATAGTTCCAGGTGGCTGTTGGATAATTCCCCCAAGCATACATATCCATCCACCAATGGCTGTTCAGATCTTCGGCATTTTCAGCGGCTACAATATCTTTTGGGCTGGAGGATGCGGCATAGGCAGGTGAGTAGGCAAAGCTGGGACCAATTTTCCCATCGGGAACATAGTGATGGAATGCCTTAATCACACTCGCATTAGCAAGATTGGCATGGTGATTCACCTGGTAAAAAAGCCTTTCATCTTGAACACCTGGTGGATGGGTGGCGTGTTGATACCCATGGCTGGTGAAAATATTTTGTTCATTTAAGCTGACCCAATATTTCACACGGTCACCAAAGCGTTTAAATAATTCAATACTATAATTTGTAAAGTCTTCGATAATTTGCCGCGATTCCCAGCCGCCATATTCTTCCTGAAGTGCCTGTGGCAAGTCCCAGTGATACAAGGTCACAATCGGCTCAATCTGATGTTCCTTTAATTCATTAATTAACTGATCATAAAACGCAAGGCCCGATTGATTGAGTTCTCCTCTCCCCTTTGGAAAAATACGTGTCCAGGCAACAGAAAATCGATAGGTCTTCAGGCCCATTTCCGCCATCAAACGGACATCTTCTTTATAGCGATGATAGTGGTCTACTGCCACATCACCGGTGGTTCCTTTGAAGGTTTTTCCCGGTATCCGGACAAACGTATCCCAGTTCGAAATCCCTTTGCCATCCTCATCCCAAGCCCCTTCCACTTGGTAGGCGGCAGAGGCAGCTCCCCATAAAAAATCCTTTGGAAACGATTTACGTGTTCGATGTATCATTCTACCCTCTCCCTATTCGTTTCTTTAGACTGCCGCTGCAAGAAGTGGTATAAGGCACCAATTAAGTTCGAATCATTACCAAACTGACATCTCTCCACTTGAACGGGTAAGCTATCTTGATCCTGTTTCATTTGATGTAACGTTTCATTAATCCGTTCAATGAACCCCTCGCGACTACTGATGGCGCCGCCAATCAGAATTTTCTCAGGGTCCATCACATACTGTAAATTATAAATCCCCACAGCCAGTCGTTTAAAAAATTTATCTACTTCCACCCGAACTTCTTCATCGCCGTTTTCAGCCAGTTCAAACACCTTTTTGCCAGTAAGGGTGGTGGGATCCAGCCGTTTTCGCTTCGCAACTTGGGTAATCAGTCCCCCAATCGCAGCTAAAGAACTCCATGTTTCCCCCACTGGCTTTTCCAAATAATCCTCCATGACCATATAGCCAAATTCACCGGCAAAGCGATTTTTTCCATGGCGGATTTTTTTATCCAGAACTACTGCGCCGCCGATTCCGGTGCCAATCACAATGACAAGATAATCCTTTACAGCTTCCGCAGCACCGAGCCATCCTTCTGCTAATCCAGCACAATTCGCATCATTTTCGAATTCAACCGGTAGCTTTGTTCGTTCTTGAAGAAGTTCTTTCATATTCGGCCCATGGATATAAGGAAGCGCCGTGATTCCCTTAATATATCCGGTTTCTACATTCACGGCACCAGGCATACTAATAGCCAAACCTTGTAGGGCATGAACTTTTTGATAATCCTTCACGATGAAATCAACAGTATCCAGCAACAGGCCGAGACTCGTTTTCGGAGTAGGAACCGAGGACTTTCGAATAAATCCTCCAATCTCATCCATAAGGGCATATTTAATAGAGGAACCGCCAATGTCAAGAACCGCATAGTAATTCACCAAATGACCTCCAATCAACCCTTTTTATATCTTTTAATAATAGTTTCCTATTAAAAAGCGCCCACTATTTTTCAAATATTGTTACGGCACCTGCGTTCCACATGACTCCCTGATCATTAATTCGGAGTCAATCAAGACAGGCTTTAATTGGGACTTACCATTAATTAAATCATTCAACATATAGGCGGATAATTTCCCGAATTTCTCTTTATCTTGTTTAACCGTCGTCAGTTTTGGGTCACTAAAGCGGCAGGCGGCAATGTCATCACATCCCACAATTCGAATATCCTGGGGAACGCGAAGCCCCGCTTCTTTTATCGCTCTGATGGCACCAAGCGCCATCATGTCCGATGTGGCAAAAATAGCTTCAGGATACTCCTTGGATTGGAGTATTTTCTTCATGGTCTCATAGCCGCTTTCTTCATGAAAGTCACCATACTGAATCCATTCTTCTCTAATTTCAAGACCAAATTGATTCATGGCTTCGAAGAAACCTTGTTTTCGATAATGAGAGATAGCTGAATCCCATTTGCCTCCGATATAGCCAACTTTTCTGATCGCATGTAAATAAAAAAACTCAACTACTTTTCTCGATAAATCAATGTTATCCGTCATGATGTAGCTTGATTTAGGCCCTTCTAACTCAATATCAATTCCCATACAAGGTATGCCTTCCTTGGCCAAACCATAGATGGCCTCCTCCACTTCCTCCCCGGCAATCACCAAACAGCCATCGACATGGAAATGCCGGCATCGTGCTAAATAACTGCCATGATCCGATTGAAAGCGTTCATTCGAAAACATTAAAATATCATAACCGAGTAACCCAATATTTTTTTTAAATGAGGAGATGACCTCATTGAAATAAGGATGTGTCATATCGACATTAATTTTCCCGGCATAGATTAGTCCGATCAGATTGGACTTTTTCGTTGCCAGTGTTCTAGCGGAAAAGTTGGGCTCATAGCCCATTCGGGTAATGACATCCATAACTTGTTTCTTCGTACTTTCACTAATTCCCTCATAGTTATTTATGACTTTTGAGACAGTGCCTTGGGAAACACCTGCCATGTGCGCGATATCTTTAATTGTTAAATTCATGTTCATCCCTTCTAACTCACTCAAAATAATAGATGCATATTGTTAGCTTACTAATAGTTGAAACCAATCGCAATGGTAATGGGTTGAGCGCTTATTTCACCGAACCATCCGTGATACTTGAAATAAATAAACGATTAAATAATAAGAAAATAATCAACAATGGTACGGTTGCCCAGAATACACCAGATAAAATCATGCCAAAGTCCACATTTTGTGTATTGCTTAATTGGGCTAAGGCAACTTGAATCGTATACTTTTCCGGATCTCTTAGTACCGTAAACTGCCATAAGAATTCTCCCCACGCAGCTGAAAAGACAATAATCCCCAATGTTGCGAAGGCCGGTAGAATAATTGGAAGCACAATGCTGCGATAAATTTTAAAGTTTGAACACCCATCTAATTTTGCTGCTTCAATTAACTCGTCAGGTACAGATCCACTAATATATTGCCTCATGAGAAAAATGCCCAGTGGATTGAGGAAGAACAAAATCATTACACCTGGTAATGTATCAAGTAAGCCAACCTTAGAAATCAGGAAATATTGTGGGATTAATCCTAATTGCGGCGGGATAATCATCGTTAAGAGGATCGCAGTGAAAAAAATATTTTTTCCGCGAAAGTTAAATTTCGCAAAAGCGAATCCTGCTAATGAACTGATAAATAACACAACAATCGTCACAATGGAACAAACAAGAAACGAGTTCCACATGGCCTGAAAGAAATCGATATGATCGAGGACCTTTTTAAAGTTTTCCACCAACAAATTCCCCGGCACGATGGTGGGCGGAATGGAGTTATAGGCAGAGCTGGGCCTTGTGGCCATGACGAACATCCAATAAAACGGAAATAGCGAACATAACGAAGCAATCGCTAAAAGTACATAAATAAGGATCTTTCCAACGGATGATTTTCTTCCTTTTTCCGATTGATTCATTTGTTTCCCCCCCTCTTCCTGCCCATACCTGAGGTTAAGAATGTATTAATGGCTGCGAATGCTGTGATCAGCACTAATAGAATAATAGCGGTGGCAGATGCTGTACCAAAGGATTGTAATTTAAAGGCATCCCGATACAAATACATGACGATGGTCATCGCTTCATCTCTCGTAAACGCGCTATTTCCTAAGAAGACGGTCGGTTCAGAAAATAGCTGCAGGGCCCCAACCGTCGACGTGAATACCGTTAAGACGATAAATGGTTTCAGCATCGGCATGGTAATGTGCAGAAGCTGTTGAAATTTATTCGCCCCATCGATGGTGGCTGCTTCATACAAGTCATTGGGGATACTTTGAATACCCGCAAGATAGATAATGGTGTTATATCCCACCCATCGCCAAAATACCATAATCGAGATCGCTATTTTCGTTCCCCATTCCGAACTGCTCCAATTCACTGGATCTAGTCCCGCCAAACTTAATACATAATTGGCTAAAGAGGATTCGTGATCACTGAACAGGACACTGAAAATAAGGGCTACAGCCACCATCGATGTGATATATGGCAAGAAGATCGTGACTCTGAAAAAGTTTTTCAATTTGAGAAAGGCAAGATTCAACAAATAAGCAAAAATGATTCCGAAAACTAATTGCGGGGCCGTCCCCATGAGCCCAATGACAATGGTATTGTATACCGATTTCCAAAAAAGCGGGTCTGTTAAGACAATTTTAAAATTAGCGAATCCCACAAACGTCATCGGGCTTAAGCCGTTCCATTTTTGGAACCCTAAAAAAATGCTAAATAGTACAGGATATAACCCAATAACGGCAAAAATAATAAAGAAAGGGGCAATATATAAATAGCCGGAAATCATGTCTTTCTTCTCCTCCGACATGTACCTTTTCTTTCTTACCTTTCCCTTATTCCTCATGGTATTCACTTTCACAGGATCCATTTTCACACCCCATTTCCTCTCAAAGTAGGATATGGTGCCCTAATGGCCACCATATCCACTTCCATTTCTAGTAAACTTGTAAAATTAGCGCTTTAATAGATCTTTTGAACGCTTAACTGCTGCGTTCCATTCTTTTTCTGGATCCGCTCCCTTATTTTGAACATTCTTCAAGGCATTCAGCACTTCCTGATAAATTGGGAAGTATTTTTCCCCTTTATAAATCGCACCATTGATATCTTGCGCAGCCTTCGCAAATACTGGCGCTGTAGCTTGCCCGCCAAAGAACTCATCTTTATTATTCTTGAAGGCATCCATATCATAAACAGATGGTGCAGATGGGAAAAGCCCCTTGGCTTGGAATGATTTTAATTGATTGTCTGGAGAAACTAACCATGCGGCAAATTTATAGGCTTCCTTCGCATGTTTGGTTTCTTTTGGAATGGCGATAAAAGAGCCGCCCCAGTTTGCAGCAAATTCAGATGGAAGTGTAGCCACTTTCCATTTCCCAATCGCTTCCGTCGCATTGCCTTCCATCCAGCCTTTTAACCAGCCAGCACCTAATTCGGCAGCGAATTCACCTTTATTCACCGCATTTGCCCATTCAGGCGACCACATTTCGAATTTCCCAACGATGCCTAGTTTGTTTAATTTCACGGCATAATCATAGGCATTCTTAACAGCGTTTCCATCTTTTTCTAGCAATAGATCACCTTTTGGATTGAGAAAGGTTTCTTGCGCAGCATCTAAATATGCTCTGAAGGCCATTTCAATACTGTCAACAAACGGCTTTCCTGTTTTGTCTTTCACCTTTTGTCCAGCTTGTTCAAAGGATGTTGGCGAATTAATTAAACTAGCCACTTGATCTGGATCTGTTGGTAAACCGGCTGCTTCAAATACATCTGTACGATAGTATAAGGCTTTAGGACCGATATCTGTTGGCAAGCCAATGAGGAAATCACCAGCATTGTTTTCACCTGTTTTCCATTTCCAATCAAGGTATTGATTTTGTATATCCTTTGCACCAAGGTCATATAAGTTTTCAAAACGATCTTGTGCTACTTTAAAGCGGTCAAGTTGGTCAATTTCCAACATCGTAATATCCGGTGCCCCACTTCCAGCAGATAAAGCTGTAAATAAGGCGTCATGATGCTCTGCCGTTTCAGCCGCTCTTACTTTAATTTTGACATTAGGGTTTTCATCTTCATATTTTTTGGCTAAATCTTCGTATCCAGTCGCACCAAACGCCCAAAAGGTTAATGTAACTTGTTTATCACTGCTTTTACCTTTATCAGTACCAGTTGACGCCTTCTCCGTTCCACTACATGCTGCTAATGAAAAGGCAAGGGCTGCTGATAATCCAATAGCGGCTAATTTTTTTAAGCTTTTCAAAATAGATTCCCCCTACTATTTTTTCGCTAATCCTTACTTACAAGTGGATTGCTGCTACAAAAATAACCATTCATCTTATTTTTGTATCATTCACCTCCCCGTTCGAGTGCAGTTCATCCTAAAAACTAAATTATTGCTTACTCATTCGGAAACCGGTTTCCGAATACCGTAAAAAAAATACCCTAATCCACCTCAGAAAACGCTTTCAATACGAATTATATAGACAATTTTCCGAAAAATCAACCTTTTGTTTAAAAATTTTAGAAAGCGGTTTCCAACATTATCAGATGAATTATTAAACCATGAAGGTTGGGAGGTCTTAACTATAACCTATGTTAATATTGGAACGATCAGAATGAATCGGAATGAAAAGGAAACAAATGAATATGGTGTTTACTTCCCAACATTGGAGATCGAAGCACGATTAAAATGACCTGCAAAACCTCAACTCCAATACCCTTAAGAAAAGGGTGGTATTTACAAAAGTGGTCAGTCACCGCTGCATGAATTAAAAGTGCCCGAATAATGTCGAAGCTTTTCGACAAAATCCGAGGCGTGACTAGGCATCGCAATTACTCCACTCCAAAAAAAACGAAAGGTACCCCCAACATTTTGGGCAGTACCTTCGCTTTTTACTCTTATACGATTCCTTACAGATATGTAATGAGATCACTGGCAAACCAACTGGACTTATAAAATCTTTTTCATTGTTTAATGCTAAAGTACGACTTTACTCTCGGCCATTATCCAAATAACTATATAAAGTAAATTTGGAAATATCCAGGAATCGGCAAACCTGATCCCCAGCTTTCTTGATCAAAAACGCTCCTCGTTTATCCAAAAATTTAATAGCTCTAACTTTGTCTTCCTTCGTCATATGAACGACAGGTTTTCCAATCTCCTTCTGACATTCTTGGATGAGGTACTCAAGAAGTTCGCTTACGTCCTGTACAAATACTTCCTTTACATCTGTTTCCAAGCTATGCATGGTAACTGCTTTAAGTGTTTTTTCGACCATGATTAAATCGGAAATATCGAAGTTAATACAAACAGACCCGACAATATCCCCATTACTATTTTTAATATAAATGGAAGTGGAACGTAAAATTTTTCCACCACTAGTATGCGTAATGTAATTATATCGGTCACCATCTTTGACGGTTCCGCGTAAAACTTCTAGCCCCAAATTTGTTCCGCTGTCGCCAATTTTCCGACCAGTTATGTAGCCGTTCTCAATAGCCACGATTGAGTTCTCATAATTTCCGGTTAAGTCGTGCAAAACGACCTCACAATTTTCACCGAATTGTGCACTTATCCCCTTGATAACTGATTTTAGAAAATCAAGCTCATCATTAATATTTTCCACTATCATCACTCAATTCAAGATATAAATTTTTTAAAGGGAAGGTTAAGAAATTATTCCATGATTTCCGCAATAACATCAATCTCAACGAGAATATTATCTAATTGACTACCAACTGTCGTTCTAACCGGATACGGTTCAGAAAAAAACTGTTGATATACTTGATTATATTGAGCGAAATCCTTTAAGTCAGCCAAGTGTGCTGTCACTTTCACAACGTCATTTAATGAAGAACCTGCGGATTCCAAAATGTGTTGGATATTCATTAATACTTGCTCTGTTTGTTCTTCAATTGAGACAGGAGTTTTACCAGTTGCTTGATTTTTGGGCCCTTGACCTGCCACATAGATACGATTACCCACTTGTAGGCCTTGGGAATAGGATCCTACTGGAGTAGGAGCTTTTTTTGTTTTTATTGCTTGTTTCACTGTTTACCCTCCTTATTTTACCTTATTTTCTATTTTTTGCATATCCAATATTGCTAAATTATGATAGATTGCGCGAATTCGTTTAATTTTTTCATTTTCACGAGTTGGGTGGACCCGATTCGTCAGTAGGATGGCAAATACATCCTTCTCTGGATCCATCCATAAACTTGTTCCAGTAAAGCCAGTATGTCCATACGAAGTTGGAGAGAAAAGGTCTCCTGCAGGCGATCCTTTTAGATCCTTTCCTTGCCAGCCAAGTGCCCTTGCTAGATTCAAAGACTTTGTATGATTTTCCGTCATTAATTTAATGGTTAATGGGTTTAAGAATTCTTCATTATCCGTTCTGCCCATCCGTAACATCATCTGACAAATAATCGACAAATCCTTTGCTGTTCCAAACAATCCAGCATGACCCGCAATTCCTCCAAGAACTACACAGTTTTCATCATGCACCATTCCGCGGATGGTTTGGTTTCGCCATGAACAATATTCCGTAGCAGCCATTCGATTAATGTACTGCTCCGGTGGATTAAACATCGTATTCACAATCCCAAGGGGAGCAAAAACTAATTCCTTCATACCGGTATCCAGTCTATTTCCTGTCACAGATTCAATTATATCTCCTAGTATCATATAACCCTGTGAAGTATATTCAACGGTTGAACCAATTTTGTTGCGAAGTGGCAATTGACGAACTGCCTCCCTCATTTCCTCAGGTGTTTTTACTTGTTTGTACAATGGCTGTTGCCCCGGAATTCCACTTGTATGGGTTAATAACTCAAACAAGGTAATGTCCGCTTTATTTGTACCCAAATAGGATGGCAAGAAATAAGATATTGGATCATCAAGAGAAACTTCACCTTGTTCAACTAATTTCATCAACGAAAGCATGATAAGTGGTTTCGATACGGAAGCTAAATCCCACAAGCTATTACTCTCAACTGGTTCGCCATCCCAGGCTAGTGTTCCAACACTTCCCTCTGCCGTTATCCCTTTTGAATTTCCATAAATGAAAACAGCACCAGAGAATACCCGAACCGCCCTTGCCCTCTCTAGAAGTGTAGAAATATTATCCATAACTATCACCTTCTTAAAAATTTTCGTGCTATCTGTTCATAGATAACAACTGCCTGCTCCACTTGTGTGATTTCTACAAATTCATCCGGCACATGAGCCTGATCTAAACTTCCTGGTCCAACGACTACGGTTGGAATACCGGCAATGGTAACCAGCTTGCTCATATCACAACCCGCTGGGAAGCCTTTCGGTTGCTGAGCATTACCGGTCACATTTTTTACAGCCGCCAATGCTTCTTTCACGATGGCTTCTGACTGGTTGGTTTCGGAAGGAACCGTCGCTACAACCACTTCGATTTCTTCTACATGTAAACTTGAAACTTTATCCTTCGTATTGGCTAACACCATTTCTAGCTCTTCGTCCGCTTTAGCATGCGTTTCGCCAGGCAGAAGTCTTCTATCTATAATGATCTCAGTATTGCCAGGAATGGTATTCTGTCTAGTACCACCTTGAATAATGGTTACTTCTGCACTTGGTGGTCCAAGAAGCGGATGTGGACACTTTACAAGTTGATTCTTTAATTTCTCATACTCCACGGTAAAATAGGCGGTATGCAAAATCGAGTTCACACCTAAATGAGGACTACCGGAATGTGCGGCACGACCACGAAACCTTAGCCTTCTCATATAAGTCCCTTTATGTGCCGTGCAAACCCCAAGCTGCGTTGGTTCTCCGACGACAGCCCCGTCTGCTTCAATCCCCTGCTCCACCAAGTGTAAACTTCCTATTCCTCCAGCTTCTTCCCCCATCACTGCTGCTAAAATCATTTTCCCCTGTAATCCATTTTTGTTTCGTGCAAGGTGCTCCATTGCTGTAATCATTGCAACAAGACTTCCTTTGGCATCACAAGCACCCAATCCGTATAGACGGCCGTCAGCGATTTTAGGTTCAAAAGGGGGATTCGACCAAACCTGACCGGTTGGATTATTCACGTCCATATGCGAGTTGAAAAGTAAGGATGGGCCCGGACCAAAATCAAGGGTAGCAATGATGTTGTCTTTACCGGGTTCGACAGTCTGACGCTCCACTTTTGCTCCAAAGCTTTTCACCCAGGCTTCGATCCACGCAGCAACAGGTTCTACGTTGCCTGGTGGCTGTGGTGTCTGAAGGGAAATACATTCGATTAATTTAGCAATAACAGGATTGATTTTTTCCACCAAGAATCCCCCAATCAGTGACCCCAAATCTCGACCAATAATTTCGCTAGTTGATTATAATCTGCATCTAACCTTAACATCGATTCAGGGATTGCCCTTTGCACGGCGGAAGATTGTTTCAAACCACTTCCAGTAATGACACAAACTACACGTTCGTCAGGTTTAATACGTCCCTCCACTACAGCACGTTTTACTGCTGCAAGAGATGCTGCGGAAGCAGGTTCAGCACAAATTCCTTCTCTTCCTAGCCACCTCATTGCCTCTAATATTTCATCATCCGTCACTGATTCTGCAAATCCTCCCGAATCATAAATAGCGTTCATTACTCTCTCGCCGCCTTGAATCGGAGCATTTCCTGCAATGCTTTGAGCAATAGTTTTCGTCGAATCCCCATACCTCTCTGCTTTTCTTAATCCACTTTGGAAAGCCCGGGTAATCGGCCCTGTAGCAGTCGGTTGAACCGCCACCATTTTTGGCAACTTTTCAATCCAGCCTAATGTATGCAATTCACAAAAGCCTTTCCACGCTCCCCAAATACCGCCTCCGGTTCCAACGGGATGAACCATCACATCGGGGGCCTGCCAATTTAGTGTCTCACTAATTTCATAAGCATAGCTTTTCATCGCTTCATGTCTAACGGGATTAATGAAATTGACAAATTGATAGAGTCCTAGTTCTTTTACTCCTTTTTCCAGCATATCGGTAATTTCGGTCATGTTTTCAAAATGGAGTGTAGCCATTGTTGCACCATACAATCCAATCGTTGCTTTTTTCACAGGATTTGCTAAATATTCTACTAAGACAGTTGCTTCAATTCCAGCACGTGCAGCATATGCCGCAAAGGATGCCCCGGCGTTACCGGAGCTGTAGGTTAAACCACGGTGTATGCCTAGTTCCTTTGCAAAGCTAATCGCAAGGCTAAAGCCTCGATCTTTGAAGCTTCCCGTTGGCATCAGCGTGTCATTTTTAAAATATAAGTTTTCCAATCCTAGTTTCGGACCAGCATATATGGATGGTGTTAGCAATGTACCGCCTTCTCCAAGTGAAATCACATTTGCAGCATCCCTTAGAGGATAAAATTCATGCCAACGCCATATGGATGTATCACGCGATGCAAACATTTTTGGGGAAAGTTCCCGTTTCATTTTGGGCAAATCATATTGCACTTCAAGTAATCCGCCACATTTTGGACAGGTGTTCAAAGACTCGGATAACGAAAACTCTGAACTACAACGGTCGCAAAGAAAGTTTGTTGCATAGGACCAAGTCATATCGTATTCTCCTATTATTTTGATTTTGGATCGAATAAATCTCGGATCCAGTCACCTAAAATATTGATTGCTAGAACCACAAGCATGATTGCTATTCCCGGGAAGAGAGAAATCCACCACGCAGAACCAATATACAGTTGACCCTGGCTTAGCATATTTCCCCAGCTCGGAATATTTATCGGCACACCAAGTCCTAGGAAACTAAGCGAGGATTCTGCGATTATGGTTGATGCCACTTGGAAAGTAGCAATGGTTATGATGGGCGCAAGGATATTTGGTAATATATGACGGAATAATAATCTGCCATCACTAACACCAATTGTTCTGGCAGCTACCACAAAATCGCTTGATTTCATACTGAGTACTTCAGACCGAATAACTCTGGCATATTGAACCCAGCCAGTAATACCTAAGACAATGATTAGATTCATCATTCCGCCACCAAGGACAGCAACGATAGCTAGTGCCAATAGAATAGTAGGAAAAGCTAATTGTATATCGGCAATCCTCATCATAATCGCATCGACTGTCCGATAATAACCCGATAGCAAACCAATTACAGCGCCGATAACCCCTGAAATGATAACCGCCAGCACGCCGATTAAAATGGAAATACGGGATCCATATAAGATTCTGCTTAATAAGTCTCTCCCTAAATTATCTGTACCCAATAAATAACCAGATACCGAACCATCTATCCATGCAGGAGGCTTTAATCGTGCCGTAAGTTCTTGAGCGTTCGGATCGTACGGAGAAATGAATGGTGCAATAATCGCGATAATGGCAAACAGTACAAGTATAATGATTGAAAACCAATTAAAGAGATTACCTATGTTGCCTTTTCTCAAAATACTTATCATAGCGATTTCCTTTCTACTTGTACTGAATGCGTGGATCGATTACAACATAAAGTAAGTCCACGATCAGATTAATGATAACGAAAATTCCAGCTAGTAAAATAATCGCTGTCTGCACTAAGGCAAAATCCCGATTATTAATTGCTTGGATAATCATTTGACCTACACCCGGCCAAGCAAACACCACTTCTGTTACAACGGATCCCCCTAAAAGGGCTCCAATTTGTAATCCAACAATTGTTACAACTGGCAGTAAACTATTTCGCAGCGCATGCTTGCCAATCACTTTTCGAGGGAATAACCCTTTAGCTCTTGCTGTTCGAATATAATCAGAACTTAATGCTTCAATTAAGGAAGACCGTAACAACCTGGTAATCAACGCCATCATATGCAATCCTAGTGCGAATGCCGGCATGATCAGATGTTCCCAACCGCCAATTCCTCCTGTCGGCAGGAGTCTCCATGTTACCGAAAATAAGAGAATTAACAGGATTCCTACCCAGAATACAGGCATGGATTGACCAATTAATACTACGGACATTACCAATCTATCAAACCATGTTCCTCTTTTTATCGCAGAAATAATACCAGCTGGAATAGCTACGATTAAGGCGATAATAAGGGATGCACCTGCCAGCTCCAATGTTGCTGGCAGCCGTTCTGTAATTAAGGAAAGCGTGGGTTCGCCATACCTTATGGATTCACCCATATTAAAATGAACCAAGTCCCAGATAAACATTCCATATTGAACAACCAATGGTTTATCCATACCGAGTTGTGCTCGTAAATGATTCATTTGCTCAACCGTTGCATCAGGAGGCAACATGATTGCAACAGGATCACCTGTTAATCTAGCAATAAAAAATGCTACTGTCGCCACTCCTAATAAAACAAAGATTGCATAAATACATCGACGAAGTATATATGAAAACAACTGCTTTCACCTCCTGTGTGATTTGATTATTTAATGGAGGCATTGTACATATTGAGTACACCCATTACATTTGGCTTCCATTCTACATCCTTACTCATCCCATACAAACCATCAAGCTGATACAAAAATAAATATGGTGACTCATCTATTAGCAATTTTTGAATCTGTGAAAACGCATCTAAACGGGTTTTAGAATCAATCGATTGCTCTTCAATATCAACAAGTTTATCTGCTTCTGCATTTTTCCAAGCATTATATCGGCGATCACTCTTAATGTAGGATTGGAAGTTACTAAGTGCATCCATCGTCCAACCAGTATTCCCTAAATAATAAAGTGGAGAGGCTTTTTTAGCAGCAATATTATTGGTTAACGTTGCACCATCCATTAAATTCACTTTAACCTTGATTCCCACTTTTCCAAGTTCAGCTGCAATCGCCTGGACAATATCCACATCTAAGTTATTTGCATCCATCTCTGTGGAAAAACCATCTGGGTAACCTGCTTGAGCAAGTAATTTCTTTGCTTTTTCAATATTATATTTAAAAGGCTTAATGGACTTATCTACACCAAAGTTTTGCGAAGGTACAATCGTCGCCACCCGCTGGGCATGGCCGCCAAGGACCGTATCAATAATTTGTTTCACATTAACAGCATAATTCATTGCCTGACGAACTTCTTTTTTCGCCATTGGTCCTTCTTTCGTCGTATCAATTACCATATAAAAAGTCCGGATCCAAGGGGTAGAAATAACATTAACATTGGAATCGCTTTTCAATTGAGTAGCAACATCCGGTGTTAAGCTTGTCGCAATATCAACTTCTCCTGTTTTCGTTGCCGCAACCATATCGGCTAAATTTGGAATAACTCTAAATGTCAATTTCTTCATTTTTGGTGCACCACGGAAATAGTCGGGATTCGCTTCCATCACCACTTGGTGGTCTTTTTGCCAAGATACAAATTTGTATGGACCTGTACCTACAGGATGTTGGGCAAAATAATCGTCGCCTTTTTCTTTAATATAATTCGGAGGCACCATGACACCGCCAAATAGAACCGTTTTATTCGGGAGAATTGGATCTGAAGCACTTGTGACAAGATTGACCGTATATTCATCAATAACAACAACTTCTTTTACAGTTTTAAGCTCGACAATTGGAGATTTCGTATCCGGATTATTTAACCTGTCGATACTAAATTTAACTGCTTCTGCATTGAACGGCTCACCATTATGGAATTTAACATCTTTACGAAGCTTAAACTGCCAGGTTGTATCGTCAATTGCTTTCCATTCTGTTGCAAGACCGGGTGCAAGTTTATTATTCTCGTCACGTGTAAGCAAGGTATCGAACATATTGATTAAAATGTTCATATCCGGCATTTTCCCTTGTTTTTGCGGATCCAATGTACCCGCATCAGACGCTTGTGCCACTACTAAGCTATCTCGCTTTTTTTCAGAAGAAGCGGTTGAATTATCTTTTGATTTTGAACTTGTACATCCAGCAAGCACCAGAAACACGATTAGAAAAAATGCCAATACTTTACTTTTCATATAATACACTCCTCTTTTTTATGAAAATATATTTTTTCAACTTGCCTACAACGATTTGAAACCCTTGGCTGTAATGACACCTGCTGGAACAATTGCTTCATCCAATTGATAAATTTGACCTTTTGAATCGCGAAATTCTCGATTAGGGTGAGGATTATTGGTTATCCGGAACAGTGTAGCGTGTTTAATCGTACCGTCAAGTTGGCACCATTCATTTAATCCCAGCACTTCCGCCGGGGAAACGGTAACAGATGCAATGACATCTTCAAGTGTCATTCCACAATACATAAGTTTTGTCATCGTTGTAGCAAGATCGAAGACTGGCCCATTTATATTTCGGATATGCAAATCGGTACTTATCGTAAATGGCGTGTACCCCTTATCAATGGCCTGTCTGCACACATCAAAACTAAAACTTGCTGCCCCATGCCCGACATCCATTTTCACCCCTTTGGCGATAGCCTTTTCCAATGCACTCACCGGAAATCCATCTGCTTTCCAAGGTGTTCCAATTTTCCCATGATAACAATGTGTGATGACATCCCCTTCATCGAGAAGGTCAAGAACGTCATCGATAACTGGTGGTGCTTCACCTATATGGACCATCAGAGGCAAGCCTGTTTCTCTTGCAGCTAGTTTTGCGAGCTTCAGTGGTTGAAGCCCCATTTCTCCCACAATTGCCCCACTTGAACGTACTTTAATCCCGCAGATAAACGGTTGATTGTCGCGAACGGCTTGAACGGTTCGGTCAACATTGATAAGGCTTAGGTCAGAAACCTCTCGTAAATGGACCAAGCCAATGGAACTAATATTTAGCCATGCACGAACATCTGTCTCAAACTGGGGGACAACATATTTCCGAAATCCTTCCAATGTTGCCTCTCCTGCGCTGCCGGCGTCAACCACCAAATGTACCCCCTTGCCTAATCCTGCCTCGTCCGGCGTAACACTTAAGGATGTAAATCCATCTAAAACATGCGTATGCAAATCAATCCAACCAGGGCTTAAAAATAGTTCTGTTTCCGTCCCCATTTCAGAAATTGCAATCGGTTCAACCTTGTACCCATCATCGGTTTCTTTTAACAATGCTGTATAGCAGCTTTTACTTACTGGATCGATTACTTTTACTGTCATTTTTTCAATCATATTCGTAAACTCCTTTTACTGGTATAGATGGCAGGCAACTGAATAATGCGGATTTACTTCCTTCAATACAGGGCGAATTTCTTTGCAAACATCCATTACTTTTGGACATCTTGTATGAAAAGGACAACCAGTCGGTGGATTTGCAGGACTTGGAACTTCCCCTTGGAGAATGATTTTTTCTTTCTTTACGTTTCTTTTCGGTTCAGGTGCCGACGAAAGAAGTGCCTTTGTATAAGGATGAAATGGATTTTGATACAGTTCATCTTTATCGCCTATTTCCACCAGATTCCCTAAATACATCACCCCCACACGGTCACTGATATGTTTAACAACAGCTAAATTGTGTGAGATAAAAATATAGGAAAGATCAAACTCCTCTTTAAGTTCCATCATTAAATTTAGGATCTGAGATTGAACGGAAACATCCAGCGCCGAAACAGCCTCATCTGCAACGATTAACTTAGGATTTAATGCCAATGCTCGAGCAATACCTATCCGTTGTCTCTGGCCCCCGGAAAATTCATGTGGAAACCGCGTACGATCCGATTCTTTTAAACCTACCCTTGTTAGTAGGGGGCCCACCTTTTTCTTTGCTTCCTTTAAACTAGCAATTCCATTTACATAAAAGGGCTCGGTGATAATTTGTTCCACACTCATCTTCGGATTTAATGAAGAATATGGATCTTGAAAAATCATCTGGAACTGACTACGGATCCTTCTTAACTTTTTCCCTTCAAGATTGGTAATATCTTGACCATTAAAAATTATTTTCCCTTCCGTTGTATCGAGAACCCGCATAATCATCCTGCCTAGGGTCGATTTCCCGCAACCAGATTCACCGACGATTCCTAATGTTTCACCCTCTTTTAAGGTGAGCGTGACTTCATCAACTGCTTTTACATTCCCGACCGTTTTTAACATTAAGCCTGCAGTAATGGGAAAATATTTTTTTACATTTTGAACTTCCAATAAATTAACGCTCATTTTGGCCTTCCTTTCCTCATAGGTTAAAACTAAACGAGATCGCAACGGACAAAGTGGCCAGGTTTAACCACCCTGAGTTCGGGCATTTTTTCCAGACAGGATGATTGTACCTTTTCACAACGTCCTGCGAATCTGCAGCCGATTGGAAAATCAGATGCATCTGGTACCGTTCCAGGTATCGAATAAAGAACATCTTTTGTTTCTTCTATTGAAGGGATCGAAGCAAGTAATGCTTGTGTATAGGGATGTAAAGTATCCTCGAAAATCGAATCCGCATCAGCAGATTCAACGACCTGACCAGCATACATGACGACAACGTGATCAGCGATTTCAGCAACTACGCCTAAATCATGTGTAATCATGACAATCGAGCTGTTAAATTGGTCTCTCATTTTCTTCATTAATTCAAGTACTTGGGCTTGGATGGTAACATCAAGTGCAGTTGTTGGTTCATCTGCAATCAGAAGCTTTGGTTCGCACGCCATCGCCATTGCAATCATGACACGTTGACGAAGACCGCCTGATAATTGATGAGGATATTCTTTAATAATTTCATTTGCACGAGGAACACCCACAAATTGAAGCATTTCGACGGCACGCTCCAAAGCTTTGCGCTTCGTAATCGAACGATGGCGTAGAAGCACCTCAGATATTTGGTCACCAATCGTCAACACCGGGTTAAGGGAAGTCATTGGTTCCTGGAAGATCATTGAAATCTCATTTCCTCTAATATCTGATATTTGCCTTTCGTTTAGTTTTAATAGGTCCGTACCCTCGAATAAGATTTCTCCATCGACAATTTTTCCAGCAGGTTTCGGGATCAATTGCATAACGGATAATGACGTAATGCTCTTACCTGACCCTGATTCACCGACAATGCATACAATTTGTCCCGGAAATACATCGAGGTCAATTCCATCGACTGCACGCACCTCTTTCCCTTTTCGAGAAAAATAAGTTTTTAAATTCCTAATTGAAAGAAGCGGCTCTGACAAAGAAAAACCTCCCTTTATGAAAATTAGTCTTATGTATTAATTTGATGCTGTATTGCAAAAAGCCATATATGAATGCGGTTTCAATTGGGTGAAAATTCTTTCTAATTAAAATTAAAACACATAGTTTTCAGAATAACAATAATTTTTTTTTTACCTAAAAAACTTTTTGGTTAAGTTTAACTGCAATTAACCATCTGTTCCCTCAATCTTTGGAAACTTTGAACTAACCTGTATTATTCTGTAGTAATGAGCGACAAACTCTATAAACTAACTTTCTTATTTTTTAAAGGGGGGCATTCGTGAAAAAGACATTCATCATTTCTGTAAGCGAGCACATTATTTCGGATTCCTATTTCAACTTTAATCCAGCGGAGAATTTGAAATATTGTGCTATTTTTTCACTTTATTTCAGAATCTGCAATATTCTAATCAAATTACTCCAGCTTAATAATCAATAAAAGAAAGCCCCTAGAAAGGGGCTTCAACTAGAATATTATCTTGTATTTTTTCGCGGTTCTTATACACCTCTTGAGTATGATTGACTTATATTCATCTATCCAAAAGGAGGTTTGTCCGACTCAAACTCTCCGCTCCTGGTGGCAGTAATCAAAGACTATTACTCCTTTCCTTATCATAAGCTACTATCCTCTATAGCTAATCTTAGAACTTCCTCGTCAATCTGATCTTTCTTTAACTGAGATCCAATAATAAACTGTTAATCGATAATGTATTCATAACCTCGAGACCAGCCTTGAGACCATAATGTAATAGCATCCACAACTTTAGTTGGGTCTGGTATATGCCCTTAAAATTCCATCAATCTTCGACAAATATCGAGGCGTGACACAGGCACCGGAACGATGCTTCTCTAATTAATCCAAGCACCGCCTGCCCCAAGTTTATATCCTTGGACGGTTGTGTTAGCGGCCATTTTACCATCTTGGAATAGGTAGTACCATTTGTTCCCGGTGTACACCCAGCCGGTCATCATTTTACCCGTTGAATCTAAGAAATACCACCTGTTATTGGATAGTAGCCAACCGGTTTGCATGGCTCCATTAGAGGCTAGAAAGTACCATTTGTTGGCATCCTTCACCCATCCGGTTTGCATGGCTCCATCGGAAGCTAGGAAGTACCATTTGTTGGCATCCTTCACCCAACCGGTTTGCATGGCTCCATTGGAAGCTAGGAAGTACCATTTGTTGGCATCTTTCACCCATCCGGTTTGCATGGCTCCATTGGAAGCTAGGAAGTACCACTTTTTGTTGGAATTAACCCAACCAACCTGCATTTTACCGTTTCCATCGTCTAAGTAATACCATTTACCGTCAACGAATGCCCACTTCGTTTGCATTTCTCCGTTACTATTAAAATAGTACCACTTGCCCTTATCTAATACCCAGCCTGTTTGCTTGCCAACTAGCTTGTTCGTGGCTGCTTCTAATCTTTTTACTGCCCGGTCTACTTCTGATTGGGTCGCATCTTCTTTGCTCCATACCTTTTCGGCATCAGTCAGAGCCTTTTCCACCGCTGCCCAGCTGTCTGCTGTATACAAGCTTGAATCGAGTGCCTTAACTTCCTTAATTTTGGCATCTAGCTGCGATTTATCCGCTACTTTCTTCAGCTGACTTAATGCACTCTTTAATGCAATCGAAGCCGCATCAAATTCTGTTTGAGTTGCATTTTCTCTTTGGAGAACTTTGTCTGCAAGTTCTTTAGCTGACTCTAAAAGACTCCAGCTATCCTTTGTATAGTCACTGCTTGTTAATTCTGTTACTTGCTTATATAAAGCAATGAATTCGGAAATATTCCCGTCCCTTTTGTCAACCTTAACTTCATAAATCGACGGAGTGTTTCCCTCTGTCCAGTCAATTTTCAGATCTAATATGTCTTGAATTAGATTCGTATTAAAGGATTGGTATCCTGATGTAATCGTTCCAAGTTCTTTCCAACCATCTAACGTTTTTACGGAAACGGTACCTCCGGACAAATTACTTGGATCCTCTAAAATGGTAATACCAGTAACCCTTGTTCCCACTTCCCCGATATGATAAAGGATTTCTCCAGCTCCTGTTCCTGCTGGTTTAAACTTTGTACTTAATTTGCCATCAATGATATTGTTAACACCAAAACCAATGTTAGTCATGGATTCTGTTGTAATGGTAGGGTCATTTATTTCTGGGAATAGTTCGCCATCATTAATAACGATTTCTTGCATTTTAAGCCAATTACCTGTCCCCACTTTAGTTTGGGTAAGTTTAAACCGTAAAAATTTTGCCTTTTGATTTAAATCTCTCACTTCTTTAAAACGATATGGCGCCTCATGTTTATCGAAAATATCCCCAATACGATCCTGATCCGTTACTTCCCCTTCATTTGGACCGTCCTGGTTTCCGATGGTCATAACGGTATTCCACTCTTTGCCATCCAAAGAAGCTTCTAGAACAGCATGACGCGGGAAATCCTTTTCACCTTCTGCCACATATAATTTTAAGCTAGTAAGCGAAATAATTTGACCTAAATGATAGGTAATATAATCTCCTGCCTTTTGCGCTTTATCCGTCCAAGTATGCGTTGCTAAATTACCATCTAAAAGAGATAGCGGTGATGATTGATAGAATGTAAGATTCGTATCTTGCAGCGATTTCGGCTCCACCTCATAGGATGTCACCTTAAATGTATCCAAGCTAAATTCAATGGCTTCAGATTTTTTATTAATCAACCTTACGTATCTTGCGCCATTTCGATTATTCACGTTTTCGACTGTATTCCACTCGATACCATTTAAAGATGATTCTAGAGTTAATCTATCCACTGCTGGTACATCGATTTCGATAACATCTTTTATTCGGCTTAACTTAATCCCCACATATTCATTTTCTTTCAGTGTGATATCTGTTGTACCATCAATAGACGTTATCTCTGGCTTTTCTATTATCGACAATTTTTTATATCCATCTACATTCGTAAAAATACTTGCTTTCGTTTCCGCTTTCTGAAGATCTAAAAACTTTGCCACCTTAGGCGTGATTTTATTCTCCAGATTATTCGTAAATGGTTGTAACCTTTTGGCAGCTGGTTTTGCTTTCATGGTTCCGCTTATAAGTAGACGATCGTAATCTAAGCTTCGCTGACGTAAAGCAATTGCTTGTCCAAAATGATTCCATGTGTCTGCTTTATTACCATCTTCAATCGCGATATCTGTTTTAATAAACTCGATATCAGCAAGAACCATATCTCTCAATGCCTTGACAAATGGCTCTAACTCTTTTTTCAGGTTAGCATTTTTTGTTTTTGCTAAGAATTCATTTGCCGCATCGGATATCTTTTGCAATTCAGCAGTTGCTTCTGGTGCAGAATCTTTTAACGTGCTGCCACTATTTACTTTAGACGTGATCGTATCTAACAAACTCTTAATATCCTCACTCTCTGAAAGGGTCAGGCCGCCTGGATTGGCATCAGACATATGTTTTGCTAAAATATGCAATTCCTTTTCCACATTAGGTTCGATATATTTAAAGCTATCTTCCCAACTTTTTTGGGCATTAAACGTCTCTGTGTTCCAGGCATAATCAGCAACGGCAAAAATCGCTACTTTCGATGCCTCTGCTTCTTGCATTGGGTTTGTCACCGCACCAGCAAGGTTTTGAATGCCAGTCTGCAGCATTTCCCCTTTTCCTAAAAATACGCGCGACATATCGACGTCATTGACAGGCCAGTTTAGCCAGAATAATGGATCTCTTCGTGTTACGCCACCATTACTGCTGTTTTTAAAGGTATTAATGGTCGACTGATTGATCGGAGCACAAGTAGTTGACCCCGTCCAGAAAATTTGAATATTTTTATCGAATCCTTTTTCATAGTCATTCAACTCGGCAGGATTCCAAGCCCAGCCTGAGTTATAGCTGGCGGGGCAATACAACGTATCATACACATCGCCTTTTGCTTTTGCCCATTCTGAAACGGAATGCATCAATGCGACAACATAATTACGTGGCAAACTGCCGACATCATCACCTAAAACGCCGAATTGTCGAACTCCTACATCGTATAATTGATCGAATTTTGCTAGCATCTTAGCGGTATTTTCCTGAAGCTTAAGCATCGGGTCGCCGCCTGTTTGCGAGATCTTGGCCACTTCAGCTAATGGAGATATCGTCCAAACGAAACGAGTTTTCGTTTCATTCCCTACTTGTGCCATTTCTCTAATTTCTGCTAATTTTTCGGGTGGATAAGCTTCCGCCCATTTTTCTCTGTGGAAAGGGTCATCCTTTGGTGCAAATACATAGGATGTCGCTTTAAATTGACCGCCAAACCGCATCAACGACATGCGATCTTCATTGCTCCATGGAATTCCGTAATACCCTTCAATAAATCCTCTAATTTTTGTATTGGCATAGTCTTGAATCGTTAAATTTCGTACCTCTTTGCCGGAAGCTTGGGCCAAGATGGCGTTTAACGTTACCACACCATAGAAGCTGGCGTCCGTGTCTTTTCCTAAAATCATGATCGTATTGTTTTGAATGTCTAATTGATACGCATCAATTTTCGAAAAGTCCATATCTTGGCTCGTATTGTTAGTGGCAGCATACGTATCCACTGGGCCGTTTGAGCCCTTCGTACCGATCAATACATTAACTTTATCATCCGCTACCTGCGTCCCAATGGTCGGAGCCGGGTAACCATTTTCTTTGAAAGTATCTTCTACTTTTTTTCTCGTTACGGAATCAATGGTGTCATCGTAGATAACTTGAATGGTTTTGTCTAATTTAGTCGAACCTTGATGATAGGTTACTTGATGAGGTATAGGGTATATTTCATACTCGATTGGGGCATTTTCATTTGCAGCAGCGGGCGGTGCTTTCATTCCAATGACTGTACTAAAAAGCACAACAAAAATGAGCACCAGATTAAGCAAAAGCCTTTTTTTCAATTCGTTTCCCTTCTTTCTCCTGAATTTGAATATTTCGACTATTGAATCCCTGTTGATCGGCTTTTCCTTCTGATCGCAACACTTCCTTCGTTTATTTTTTCTATAATTGGTTTTTTTTCAAATAAAAAAGGCATGAAAAACGACCGAGAATGCTCTCGTTCTGTTTTCCATGCCTAGTATCATCTAGTCACATGAAACCAATTATATACCGAAATTGTAAACCGCTTACATTCCAATGTCAATCTATCTTTCGGACTATTCCAACTACTTCACAGGGACGGTTTTCATGGTTATTTTCCTAATAAATGCCGGCAGAACCGTTTCCATGGACTTATTCTATTCCATTTGGATAAGTTGAAATAAACATGATTTCAGCCTCCAAAAACTTCCCATAAAACTATTTTATTGGAAAAATATCTATTAAAAAGTTCTGAATTTTTTGGTAAAATGATATCAATAACGCAAAAATGGTACTTGATGTATGTGGTGCTCTCGCCCGATTTCTAATGCATTATTGCTTTAAACTTTTTTTGGGTGATCAAATAAGTGAAAGGGGGAATAAATAACATGACTCAACAATTAAAGGCTTTTCCAATTAACGAGGTACGCAGTCAATTTCCAGCATTAAAACGAGAATTTAATGGATGGGAAGCAGTTTACTTTGATGGGCCTGGAGGTTCACAAGTCGTCAAGTCTTCGATTGATGCGATAACAAAATATATGGAAAATGGCGGTGCTAATTTGCACGGTTCCTTTCCATCAAGCCATGAGACAGAAGAAATTATCGCAAATGCAAAAGCAATTATTGGTGATTTTCTAAATGTGAAGCCAGAGGAAATTGCTTTTGGTGCAAATATGACAACGTTAGCATTTGCGATTGCCCGTGCACTAGGGAGGAATTGGGGCAAGGGTGATGAAATTGTTGTCACTGAAATTGACCACCGGGCGAATGTTGATACCTGGTTGACGATGGCCGAAGATAAAGGGTTAACGGTCAAATGGATAAAGGTTAATCCTGACACATTAACATTAGAATTAGATCATTTGAATGAAATTATCAATCAGAATACCCGCCTTGTTGCAGTCGGTCTTGCTTCGAATGCAGTAGGGACAATCAGTGATGTTGAGACAATTGCAAAAAGAGCAAAAGCTGTGGGTGCATTAGTTGCTGTTGATGCTGTTCATGCTGCACCACATATTCCTATTGATCGAGAGCAAATGGGAGCTGATATATTATTATGTTCAGCTTATAAATTTTTTGGCCCGCATGTGGGAATAGCCGTCATACGAGAAAATGCGTTTGAAAACTTAACCCCTTTTAAACTAGCACCAGCACCAACGTATATACCAGATAAATTAGAAACCGGCACACAAAATCATGAAGGAATCGCTGGAATTACCCCTGCAATCGAGTTCATTGCGAGTTTGGGGGAAGGAGAAACACGGAGGGAACAGATTGTATCTGGTTTACAGCAAATTGAAGCCTACGAAAATAAACTAGCAAATAAAATACGAATAGGTTTAGCTGAAATGGACAAGGTCACCCTATATCAAGCAGATGCTTCTGTACCAAAGACACCTACGATTGCCTTTACCATTGACGGATACACACCGCAGGAGGTTTGTAGAAGATTATCAGAAGAACATGGGATTTTTGTCGCAGATGGTCATTTCTATGCTTCTACACTGGGTGATATTTTAGGAATTAACGGGAGCGGAGGCTGGATTAGGGCAGGACTTGCTCCATATAATACTGAGGAAGAAGTGGAACGCTTTCTAAATGCTATTAAGCAATTTTAATTACGATTGCGTGGTTCAATCCTATTCCGAATCGGGTGGTGTCAGGCACCGCAATTAACATTCACCTTAACCGTTCGGCTGGCGAAAGCCTACCCGCGGGGGTGGTGTAATGTTATTCCGTGGAACAATGCTGTGAAACAAGATAATTCGAGGCGTGACAGGCACCGGAATTAAAAAAATCCTCCTGTCTACTTGACAAGGAGACAGGAGAATTTACTCGAGTTTTTTTAGTGTGCTAATTTTCGAAAACGTGTTTCTTTTAACCCATGAAGGAAGAAATAAAGCACGCCAGTTACAAGAATGACCACAGCCATAATCGCATACATCTTCGCATAGCCTGTATAGGGCGTAATGTAACCGAGTAAATATGGTGAAAGACCCAGTCCTGCATCGTAGAAGATGAAGTAGGTTGACGTTGCAAGCCCCATTCGAGCTGGCGGCGTTTCTTTAATGGCAATTGCTTGTGTAGCAGATTGCATGTTTCCAAAGCCGAGACCCATAATGGCGCCGGCAAGAAGAAGTACCCAACTGCTACCCGCAACACTTAAGATAAACATACTAATCGCATATAAAATAAACGCTGGATACATGATAATATTGGCGCCCTTGTTGTCCATTAAAGGCCCTGAGAACGGACGTGAAACAAGCGCGATAATGGAATAGACAAGGAAGAAGAAACTTGCGGCTGTAACAAGATTAATTTCTGTTGCGTAAAAGTTAATGTAAGTTAAAACACTTGAATAACCAAAGCCAAGAAGTAAGATGATAATCCCAATTGGCACCGCTTTTGGTTCGATAAAGTTTTTAATGGAGATGCCTGATTTTTTCTCATTTTGCTGTGCAGGTGTTTTTTTGATAACAACAGGCACTTTTAAACTGATACTGATCATAAAACTAATGACACCTAAAATTAAGCATAATGTAAAGATAACAGGGAAGGTTGTACTGTGCAGCATATAAAGACCAATAAATGGTCCGAGCGCTGTAGCAAGCGTTGTACTCATGCTATAATAGCTGATTCCTTCTGCTCTGCGCGGCGCCGGAATAATTTGTGCAACAACTGTACCAGCAGCTGTACTTGCCATCCCGTGTGTAATCCCGTGAAGGAGACGCAATAAAATTAAAAAGCCGATGCCAAGATGCACGAAATATAGTGCTGTCATCGCAATAAATAAAAAAGCACCCATAATTAATAGTCGTTTGCGCCCAATTTTATCGATAATGCTGCCGCAGATGAAGCGGCCAATCAGTGCACCAATGATGAATACACCACTAACAAGCCCAGATTGACTCACCGTTGCATGATATTCATCAATCGCAAATGTCGCAATGGTTACAACGAGTAAATAGAAAACTAATGTGAGAAGGAAGTTAATAAGTGAGACAATAATAAAATCCTTTGTCCATAATTTCGTATGTTGCATTAATGAAGCTCCTTTTCATTCTTAAGATTACCATCGATTTTCGGGAAAATTTCGTAAGCGATTTTACGTTCATGCTCTGGAATGTTATCCATTATACGAAATTCAAGCTCTGTGATGTCTTTACGTACAACGCGATAAATGTTCTCGCCTATATCCGTTAATTGAATAATTTTTTCCCGTTTATCATTACCTAAAATTTGTTCAACGATGCCAAGATCCATTAATTTCTTGACACGTCTTGTAATGGTTGGTTTTTCAACCTCATGTCGAGCTGCAATTTCGACCAATGTAGAAGCCCCACGATGTTTCAAATGATAAATGACAATCCATTGTGAATACGTGATGCCATAGGTACTCATCAGCTCGTTCAATCTCGTAATTACCGGTCTATATAAAGCTAAAAAACGCTGTAAATAACCTTCCAAACTAAATCCCCCTATTTTAGTTACCCAAGGTAACTAAATGATTACCGAAGATAACTATATCACAATCTCATAAAGACTGCAACGAACCACAGGGAAGGTTCTCATGGTAATGGCGTTCTTATGTTACGTATTTGGAGGCTCAAAATATGAATAAGAGTCCTTCATTATTCTATGAAGGACTCATCCCTAATTGGAAAACCTCGATTTAATCAAACCTATATTAAACGGACGTAGCTCCTTGTCCACCATCGATTCTGTAATAAGACCCACTAATAAATGATGCTTTTTCAGAAGATAAAAATACCATTAAATCTGCAATTTCTTCTGCAGTTGCATATCGCTTTAAAGGAACTGATGCTTCAAATGCTTCCCTAGCTTCTTCTGCCCTTTCACCCATAGCATTCTTCTCAATTCTTCTCATCATTTCTGTATTTACACCTGATGGAGCAACTGCATTTACACGAACCCCATATTCGGCCATTTCGAGTGCTGCTGTTTTATTCAAACCAATGACAGCATGTTTGGATGCAACATATGCGCTCATTCCTGGGGCACCTAATAGACCGCCATTAGAAGCTGTATTCACAACTGCACCACTCTTTTGCTCTTTCATAATTTGAAGGACATATTTTAAACCGAAGAATACGCCCATTACATTCACTCCAAATACATTTTTGAAGTTTTCTTCTGTTTGCTCTGTTATATTTTTAAATTCACCATTAATGCCAGCATTGTTAATAAAAACATCAATGCGCCCATAGTGATCTTTCGTCTTTTGAACATACTCTTTCACTTCATTTTCATTTGAAACGTTTGCAGTAAGTAATAAAATATCTTTTGCATCCACAGACTCAGCCGCTTTTTCTAACGGCTCCCTCTTCAGGTCTACTAACGCTAATTTTGCACCTTCTTTTGCAAATGCTTTTGCAGCAGCAATACCAATACCGCCAGCTGCACCAGTTATTAAAACTACTTTGTTTTCAAAAATCATAATGATAACCCTCCTATTTTTTAGTAAAAATCAGTTGGTGAACCCTCTTAGCACTTCTTAATATTTGGCTGTGTTAAAAGTGAATGTTGATTTCACTGTGTTTGAAAAATAAACGGAAAAATTCCGTTTAAATTGGGAAATACCCCTATTTCCTTAATAATAAAGGGAGTTTTTCCGGTTATATGTTCCAAATCGTTGGATTTTGCCTAATTTAGAGCAGTTAATCGGAATATCTCCGCTTATATCGGCTTCTTAAGCTTCCTCTATAGACATTAGCCGGAATTTCTCCGCTTATGAATATTCATACCTCCACGAAAATCAACAATGAATAATAACAGATCCTAATATTTATAAGATTGCCCGCCATCGATTGGAATAACGGTTGCGTTGATGAAGTTGGCTTGATCAGATAGTAAGAATGCCACCAAATAACCTACTTCCTCAGGTTTACCAAAACGTTTCATTGGGTTTGGCTCAACAAATTGTTTTCCCACTTCTTCCCAGTTGTCCGGATCCATTTGTTTTAATGAACCTTCAACCATTGGTGTCATGATGGCACCTGGTGCAATGGCTTTGATACTAATTCCGTATTGACCGTATTCAATCCCCGAGTTTCTTGTTAATCCAACCACGCCATGTTTACTAGCTGAATAACCTGATTGGTTTCCTACCCCACGAATTCCGCCAACAGAAGCAGTATTAACAATAGAGCCAAATCCTTGTTCTCTCATGACTTTCAATACATGTTTCAAACCATAAAACACACCATTTAAGTTAACACTAACTACTTTTTGAAACTCATCAGTGCCAAAATCCTCTGTTAGATTTTGTTTTCCTTCAATCCCTGCATTGTTGAAGAAACCATCGATTTTCCCAAACTTCTCAACTGTTTCATTTACATAGTTTTCAACCGCTTTTTCATCTGCCACATTCGCAGTAATAAGCAACACTTCTGCGTTTGGTGCAACTTCTAACACTTTACTTTTTGTTTCTTCTAATGAAGCAGGGTTTAAATCAATGAGTGAAAGTTTTGCACCTTCTTTTGCTACTTGTAAAGCTGAGGCTTGGCCTAAACCAGATCCAGCACCTGTAATTACGATCACTTTCCCATCAAAACGATTGCTCATTGGAAATTTCCTCCTTTATATTAATCAAGGCAACGATAAATAACTTATGATTAAATATCCCCTTGAATTATCCTGATTTAAAAATTCTCAAATTGAAGATATATGACAGCGTAAGTCAACTTTTCCTACTTGTATCAGTAATCTCACAAAGCTAGAATGACAAAGAACCATTCACTGTTTCAACCTTTAAACAAAAGTTGCATCCCCATGATTGATTATTGAGCCGTATACCCGCCATCCACCGTTAAACTATTGCCAGTCATAAATGAAGAATCATCAGAAGCCCCAATACCAGATGCTCCACCGGTTATCACGGCGACTTTGTCTTGTAATTTTTCCATTCCAAGATCCTCCTAGTATTAAAATTCCCTTACCACATTCCAGTGAAAAATAATAGACAAATCTATCATCTGTACTATTTTGTTCACAATTTAATTGTACTATTCTGTTCACATTTAACAATCATTAAGATATCATAAAGTGTCTACTCGTTAGACACTTACAGTAAATCTGTCTATTTTGAGGAAGGTTTTTCATGAATAACGAACAAAATTCGACATCAGGGCGACAAAATCGGACAAAAGAACATTTAAAGCAAGCATTGATTGAGCTCCTAAAAGAGAAGGGTTACCATACCGTTACTGTAAAAAACATTGTCGATTATGCCGCTTATAATCGCAGTACCTTTTATATCCATTACCAGGATAAAGTTGAATTAGCTGAAGATTTACTTATTTCCATGCTTCAAGGGTTAGAAGCTTCAGCAGGTAAACCACATGTACCTGGTCACAAAGTTTATACAGCCACGCTGCATGCACCATCTTTTAATATCGTTTCTTATATCTATAAAAACCGGAATTTTTTTGAACTGATTAACTACGATGACACGTTACCAGGGTTACACACACGGTTCCCGCAAACGATCTTAAAAATCTATCAAGAACAATTTATTTTCGAAACAATCAACAATATCCCAGTAAATATGGATTATTTTAAACGCTATACTGCCTATGGCTTTTACGGACTCCTTCACAATTGGATTCAAGATGGCTTCAGAATAACCCAAGAGGAATTTATCCACGAAGTCATTGATTTAACGAAAACACATATGTATTCATTTAAGTATATTGGAGATCACTAATAGCACCAAATAAAGTCCGGCTCATAAAAGAGACCGGACTTTATTACTTCGCCATAGGTGGGGGCATGTACCTTTTTATTACTTTACCACTTCACCGTACGTGGGATCAGACACCTTAATTCTAGGATTATATTTCTTGTAGTATACAATGGTCAGAAATATGAGCCAAGGAACGCCGACTATCCAGGAAACGCGCCAATCTTCGCTTATGCCCATTGTGAGAAGAATGGCAGCTATTAAGACAACACCGATTATTTGCAAAGCTGGAAAGAAAGGAGCTTGAACGGAGAGCTTATGTCCGCCATCCTTAACCCATTGTTTTCTAAAACGCAAATGGCTGAGCAAAGTGAGCAACCAGACAAATAGAGCGCCGAATAAGGCAATTCCAAATAAATAGTTATATGCCATTGGACTGAATTTGGCTATTAGGGCGGCACAAATAATGCCAATACTTGAAAGAACTAATGCATTAACTGGTGATCCACTTTTTGAGAGCTTTCCAAAGGATTGAGGAGCATAGTTACCGCGTGACAAAGAGAAAATCATTCTAGTAGTTAAATAAAGATTTGTGTTCATACTTGATAATGCGGCAGTCAGAACAACAAAGTTCATGACCCCGGCAGCATAAGTAAATCCAATATGATCAAATACTTTTACAAAAGGACTCTGTGTGATCTCTTTTGCCCCTGCATCTATCCATGGCACTACCGCAAGCATGATGGATATAGCAAGGAAGTAGAAAATGATAAGCCGGAATACCATTGTTTTCATTGCTCTCGGAACGGCGGTTTGAGGGTCTTTCGCTTCTCCTGCCGTGACCGCGATAACTTCTACACCGACAAAACTGAAAATAGCCATTAAAACAGCCATCCAGACACCGCTAAATCCGTGCGGTAGAAATCCACCATGGTGTGTAAAGTTTTCAAATCCAACTGCCGGGGTTCCAATTCCCAGCACCGTTGAGACACCAAAAATGATGAACGCAACAATCGCCACTACTTTGATCATGGCAAACCAATATTCGAAGGTGGCAAAATTCTCGACAGATCGCGAGTTAACATAAATAAGGATGGTACCAAATCCTAAAGTCCAAACCCAAACCGGAATACCAGGAAACCAATAGGTCATATAAATACCTACCGCGACAGCTTCTCCGCCAACCGCAATAACTTGAGCGGCCCAATACGTCCACCTGGAGGCAAATCCTGCCCAGCCTCCTAAGAACTTTTCAGCATAAACCCCAAATGAGCCGGGGGTCGGAAACGCAACCGCCATCTCGGATAAACTGAACATCATGATTACGGCAATAAAGGCGGCAATCACATAGCTAATAATCACTCCTGGACCAGCATAATTTATTGCAATGGAGCTACCCATAAATAAACCAGTACCAATCGCTCCACCCAAACCGATCATTGTCAGCTTGCTTTTTGACAACCCACGATGGAGCCCTGCTTCTCTTTCAACGATGTCATCCTTCACTTTCGAACCCCCTTAATTTTGGCAATATTCGGAAAAATTAATGCAAATAAAACCTTAACATCTCTCTCGTATAATAGAATAAGTTCTTTTACAGCTTTTCGGACTGCAAGTGGACTAAAAAAAAACAAAGATTCAACTATAAAGATCCATTGTTTCTATAAAATCAACAAGACGGCGCAAGCAGAGGTATTTTTTATATAATCAAATCTGTTCATTTTTACGTACTAACTAGACAGACTATCTATGTTAGCAGTGCTTCGCTCCTTTTGCCTCATACAGAAATCGAGTGCTTTTCCAGCTAAATAGATGGAGATGATCGTATAGATAGAACTTCCAAAACCAAACAAGAGACCTGATACAATGACGACAATTGCGTTAATGACAAACATCACATTGCCAATGGAGAACCTTGGCCAGAATTTATTAATTACCACAAACGCAATATCAAGCCCGCCTGTAGACCCTCCTACTAATAACACCATGGCTAGAAAAGCGCCGTTTAAAATTCCTCCAACAATCGATCCGATCAGCTGTTGATGGAAGCCTGTCAAAAAATCAAATAAAAATAGGAATATAGACAAAGAGAACATTCCACACAAACTGTATAAAACAAATCTCCCTCCAACAAAGCGAAACCCTGAAAAGAATAAAGGAATGTTCAATATGAAATAAGTCACCCCTAGTGAAAGCGGGACAAATTGGGCAATGATGATAGCGATGCCGCCGAGTCCCGGGGCTAGAATATGATTTGGTTTCAAAAACACATAATAATTGAGTGCCATAATGGCTGTGCCAAAAATAATTTTCAAAATATCGACAGTATGTTTTTTAATCAGGCCCTTATTTTCCATCTCTCACTAGTTCCGCTAAAGTATCAATTGCCACAATAACCTCGTTTTCTGTATTATAAAAATGAGGAGCAATCCGAATGACATCATTTCGCGCTGATACAATAAAGCCCCTTTCTTTCATCTTTCTTTCGTAGATGCTTGCCTCACCGGTAAATATCGCTGTATTAGATGCTTTTTCTTCCATATTTTCCGGGCTGGCGACGATCAACCCTCTTTCTTTAGCATGCGCAATGGCCGTTTGGGATAGTTTTTGCAAGTATGTCTCGATATGGTCTACTCCAACTTTTAATAATGTTTGAATGGCCGCATCTGCTGCATAGGCATTGATCATGGGCGGAGTTCCTGTTTCAAAACGGCGCGCCCCATCTGCATAATCGAGCAGCTTAATATCAAAAGCGAAGGGATTCACTCTGCCGAACCAGCCTGTCACCATTGGCTTCAGCTCATTGGCAACTTCTTTTTTCACATATAAAAAAGCAATCCCAGGAATTCCAAGCAAGTATTTTTGTGAACCTGCAGCAAGAAAGTCTATATCCATATCTTTTACATCAATTTGCACACTCCCGGCAGATTGATAGGCATCAACAAAACAATAGGAACCTTTCCGGTGAACAATTGAAGCAATTTTCTTAATATCCTGTTTAAAACCGTTATAATAGGAAACATGTGGAATAGAAGTAACGACCGTTTGTTCATCGACATATTTTTCGTAATATTCTAGTGGCACTTTATGATCTTCACCCGGAATAAATTGAACTTCCCCACCCCTTTCTTGTTGGGCAAGCCATACATGTCCAATGCATGGAAAATCTATTTCTGTTGTACAAATTTTATGACGTCCTTTTGAATACGTCAGTGCACTCGCAACAGATGAAGTACACTCTGATACAGAAGACAATACAGCTATTTCATCCGGAGAAGCGTTGATCAGGCTAGCAAATGAGGCTTTGGCCCGCTCAACCCTTTCCATCCAGCCCATCCAATCCATCCCTTCCCTGCTCCAGCTATCCATATATTCGTTCATGGCTTCTTTTACAGGAATGCTGATAGCACTTTGGGAACAGCTTGATAACTGGGTCATTTCATTTAAGATGGGAAATTGCTCTCTTTCTTTTGCAAATGGAAAAATCATACATAGTCCCTTCTTTCATATCATTTGAGGTGAATAATTTTGGAGAAAATAAAAAACGAATCATTGATATCTCCTTGGATCGAAAATCTACCTTTTTCATGGGAACCTTTATTACAAATCGGCCAAAAAATAACGTTTAAAAAGCATGAATACATTTTTCACCAGGATGATTCTGCAGAATATGTGTACATTGTGGCTGAAGGCAGAGTCCGGCTATTTTTAACCTCACCCTCAGGCGATGAAAATACCATCGCGATTATGGGTGAAAAAGGGATCCTAGGAGAATGTGGAGCCTTCCATTTCTCCTCCTACAATTCAAGTGCCATCGCAGCAAGCAAGGTAACCGTTATCAAAATTTCAAAACTTGCCTTTGAAGCTGCAGTTCAAGACAATCATCAACTTGCAAGGCAAATCATGATGATCATGAATATTAAGAACCGGATTTTGGCTTCACATACCACGATGCTTAGCAATTACTCTGCCGTACAAAGAATATGTTACACACTCCTGCAACTTGTCCATACGTATGGAGTGAAAACGAAAGACGGAAATTTGATCAAGATCGGATTTACCCATCAGGAGCTTGCCAATTTGGTTGGAACCTCGCGTGTGACCGTAGCGTATACAATGAAACGGCTTGAAAACGAGAGAATCCTTCAAAAGAAGGATAACAAATACCTTATAATGGATATCGATCGATTGGAACTTTTTTCAGTCACTTCTAGGTAACTGCGTTTAAAGGTATATCTTTCTTAATTAATATTGTAATAGTTGAAAGCGGTTCCATTCTGTAAACTACTTTACACCTTTTAAATTTTCTGTCTATTAACGGTGATATTCTTGTACAACTTTACCTTTGCCGTATCAAACATCTCCATTGCAGCTCATCTGGGCGGTCTAGTCGGCGGTTTGCTTCTTTCCTTTTTCGTTCCTCAACCACCCTTTCGACGGATTGCCGAATCGAGCTGGATGGGAAACAACATTCAAATAGTGGGTGTAGCCATCGTTTGGTTTTCCCTGCTTTCTGCTCCGACCTACCTTCCAGCAGCCACACAAAATGAATGGACTGCGAAACTCGAACAAGTACGGGCAAATGCATTGGATAAACTGGGTAAAGCCCCTGTATTTAGCCCTGCAGGTGGGGGTCTACACTGAAAATAAGCCGAATTACTGAAATCTAAATTAATAGTTCTAAACAACTTGGCTTATTTCCATACTTTGCGGTGGAAACCTTGGTTTCCATGTTTGTCTGACCCTAAAACTCCATTGGTAAACCCTAGCACCATTATATTCCCCATAACAAAAGCCCTCAAAAATCTGAAGGGCTTTTGTATTTTAGTTAGCTCAGTTAACTTTCGACAAATTTCGAGGGGTGATAGTGGCACTGCAATTAAATCAAACTTCGCAGGGATGGTTCTCAAGGTTATTATTGAGGTTAGTGCCACCAGAACCGTCCCCATGGTCTATTACCATTTATTGAACAACTAGAACTTACACAAAAAGTGAAATTGTTATGAATTTTTTAAACTAGAATAGATTAAAGGGATTAGTCCCTCATACAGACTAAGAAGGACTGATCCCTAATAGAAAGACTGCGATTTGTCCTTGGATCTCTAAACAAAAATCGGGACAAGGAACCTGTCCCATGTCCCATTAGTTATATATAATCTCATTAGCCATATCAATGATTTCCTTTTGTTGTTGTTCCTTCGAGATTTCTTCATTCCAGTAGATAATTTTGTAGGAGACACCCTTCAATTGGAAGTACAATGTGTTGCCTTTGTATTCTCCACGGACCTTATCATCCAATTTTATTTCAGTCACATTTATTAAGTTGTTTTTCTCAATAGGATGGCTTGCTTCAATTTTAAACTGAAATTTGGCATTTTCATCTTTAACATCAGCAACAAAGGTAGCCCGTAGATGCTTTCCGTCGTGTTTCAAATCCCGGATGTTGAATGCATATCGATACACTTTAAAAGGGAATTTTTTAGGTAATTTCATTTCATAGGGAAGCGCATTCCTGCCTACCTTTAAAGAGGGAGCATCATAGAGAATCGGAAGCTTTTTTTCACCCTCCTTCGTGAGATGTTCGTATTCCACTTTTTCCAACTTAGATGTATCAAGCACTCCAGTTTGATTGCCTCCACATCCAGTTAATACCAATGAAAGTAAAGCCGTAATAGTTAAATTCTTTATCATGAGCACCCCTCTCTCTACTAACCTATGTAAATGTATTATCGGCTTTTCTAATTTGTCAGGATTGAAGCATAAAAAAACTGCAATGAATTTTGCAGTTATTAATTATTTTTTAGATATCCTAGAAAGCTTAATAAAAACTCCCAACCCTGCAAAGAAAAAACCTAAACAAAATAAACTAGCTGGACTCCCCCAAACGATATCACTCATTTAATAACCCTCCATCACTTATTATATAGGCGTATTTTACCATATTCACAAATTTTTTAGAACATTATTTATTTTTGTTCAGGGGAAATTATTAGAAATTATTCAGAGAAAGTTTCGGAAAATACGCCGTAAGTTCTCGTGACTCGAGGTGATTTTCAATTAATATCCATTAAATGTCGTGAGTCTCTGAAAACATGTCGTATGTGGCTGATATGGTGTAACCATAAATAAAAGGTGAAAGGAGGTTGCGACAATGGCTCTAGCGTTATTAGAAGGAACAAAGCTTCATTTGGTGTTTGAAGCGGGGATGGATGACGAAGGAAATCCGATCTTCAAAGCTAAAACGTTTAGCAATGTGAAAAAAGAAGCAACGGCTGACCAGTTGTTTCAGGCTGCACAGGCAATCTCAGTTTTGTGCAAAGACACGCTAAACAAAGTGGGGCGCAATGACAGTACGGAGATTTTAGCTTAAATCTTCGGCTTAGTGAAATCTTGATGATCGGAGGTGACGGAAATGGCAAAAACATTGGAATTACAATTCGGCACAGAATTTGGCAAGACGGCAAACATTTCGATCGATAATCCAAAAGAGCCGATTAATGAAGATCTCGTGAAATTATCGATGGAACAGATTATTACAGCGGGAGTTTTCACAACAGCTGCGGTAAGTTGGCAGCTGTAAAAGGCGCGAGAGTCATCGACCGCAATGTAACGGATTACGAACTTGTTTAATAAGGAAGGGGCCGGTTTCGTATGATGCCGGCCTTTTCTATCCATCAAATTAAATGAAGAAAGGAGCGAATTCTCGTGGAAGAAGTCATTTCATTCATCAGCCAGGTCGGTTTCCCGATTGTGGTGACCCTCTATCTGCTCTATCGGATTGAATCCAAGCTAGATGCAGTGGTCCAGTCCATACAGGAACTGCCCAACAGGATGAATGCGAGATCATAGTACAGTCATTTCGCTGTGATTAAAGGTAAACTGCCCTGCTCATATCGGTGCAGGGTGGTTTTGTAAGGTACCTTTCTCGTTCTTATATGACAGATGGACCTATTACAGGCACCGCAGACAAATTCCGACCCATTTCCCCATATGAAATACCCATCAAACGTTTGATTGACATTCGGGGCGCGACAGGCACCGGAATCCATTCTTACTTTAGAATGTTTAAATGTTCCTTCTGAAATGCAAGCTCTTCTTCGTCCTGGAAGCCAATAAAATAGACTTTCTCAATTTGATCATGATTAAATAGGAACATATACTCTTCATTAATGTTTCCTTCAGGATAGAGGCAGGCAATATAATCCCATATTTGTTCCGATTTTAATTGCTGCTGTTTTCGGCCATAGATCATAATCCTCTTTGTGCCGCTCTTTAATTGGACAACAGAACCAATTGGTAAATACTTTTCCATTTCTATTTCCCCCACTTTTTTGAACGATAAATAAGAATGAATACCGCTATACTGCCAAACCCGATGATGACAGAAGCCATTAAAAACTCATATGGTACTTTCACTGTTTCAGGTTGGACAAAAAAGACATCTTTAACCATGAGCATTCCAGCGAAGGTCACAACTACTAAGCAAATGCCTCCAGCAATCGCTGCTACATACCCTTTGATACTTTTACTCTTTCTAAATAAAAGTTTCGGAGATGATAAGATATAGATTAACAAGGATAATAACGCAACAGCAATCACATATTCTACAAGTGAAAATCTTAGAAAATTTACCTGCTCTGCAATCCTGCCGGCACCCTGGTCTGCCAGATAACTGATATTTGAGATGAGGTAAAAATGAATGCTCATCAATAGTAAAAAAATCGAAGTGAAGAATCCAAACTGGTGCTTTAATTGGTAGCGAGAACGAAGCCAAAAGCCGTAAATAAACATCGCAAAGCTTCCTGTAAAAACGGCAAATGATGCGTATTCTATCCATTTTGGAACGACGGAAGAGAACTGATAGCTTGCCAATGTTGCAAAGGCATTAATGGCAAAGAAAAAAATCGTCATAAACAGGACATTTTTTCGATATAAACGCCTTTCTGCAGGCAATGATTTCGTTTCCGGGAGATTCATTTCTCATTACACCTCCGTTTCGAAAAGAATATTGGGTAAATCCCCAAAAGGATATCGGGCCAAAACGACGTGATCTCCATCTTCCGAATAAATGCTTTTAATGAAACTGATTCCGCCAAGATAACAATGAAACTTTGTTAAGATTGTACAAGGTTTTCCGATATATTCAGTAAGAATAATCATAGAATCATGTAAATGGATATAATCGAGAATCATTTTACACTCGGAAAAATTATCCTTACATATCTCCTTCAATTTTTCATTTTTATTTTTTTCATAGTATGTAAGTAATTTTTCAAACTGTTTTGCTGCTAACTGAAAATGAAACGGGGGAACTTCCAGAGTGTTCTCGCTTTGTTTCAAATGGATTGCCGTTAAGAAGCTTTCGCTAAACTCTTCTTCATTTTCAAAAAGGGTTACTTCATATTGTCCACTCACTTTCTTTATTAGCACATTTTGCCCTGAAGTGAGATAAAAAGCACTGTTTATCTGTTCACCTTCAAGCAGTGACACCACTTTATCAGCCTGAAAACAACACATGAGTGTTTCGGTAAGCGTTTCGTCTACACGCATACTATAATCGGTATCATCCACTGTAAAATATCCACGATTTTTGAAATCCTTAAGGAAGAACTCCCACTCCTTACACATATCCTTTTCCGAGACATTTCCAAACGAATTCTCTACTATTAATGGTAAGGGATGTTGAAAAATGGAACATAACAGGGCCATTTCAATTGCGGAAAATTTATATTTCATCTTTTGTTCTCCTTCCGGCATGTTATTTACTATCAGCCTGTTAGCCTCCTGTTGCAGGTTTTTCAGAATGGAAAAATCCGCCTATCCATTTTGAAGCTCCTCTAACACAATCCCCAACGGCTTTCGCTGCCTTTTCAACTTGATCGCCTGAAAAATCCTTTACAACACTCATCACTGACTTTTTATCCTTTTCTGTACCGATAAAATTCCAATTGAGAAGTTTATCTACACCATAGGCAATACCAACTCCAACAGCAGCACCAACTACCGCTCCGACAATCGTTCCTCCGACCGGAATTACAGAGCCAATTGCCCCTCCAATAACAGCCCCCGCCTCTGCTGCTCCAATGGCAATACCAACAGTAGTTCCTCCCGTGATGACAGCATTACTAATCTTTCTTTCTGTCGAGATGCTGTTTGGCGTGGTTAGTTCTTGGTAGGCTGCGGCAGCCCCTGTCATCCATGGAAGGGACTTGGAGACTACCGCTAAATTACTGACGGTCTGATTCAAATTATATAATTTCAACGCGTTCGGATATTTGCCAGCCTTCAGGTTATTCAATGTGTATCTTCTTGCTAAACCTTCGCCGCCTTTATAATTTTCACTGTTTAATATCTTCATATATTTTCCGTCTATCCTAAATCCGGGGATTTTATAATAGACTGGTAAGGCGCCTTTCGGCAGTTCGATTAAAAGATCCCTTGCGGCGCCAATTTCTGAATTCGCCAGGATACCAGCGACTTTTCGATCCCATCGCTCACTATTTTTAGTGGGCGTAGATTTCTGTGTACCCTTCATATCCACATTTTGGGCATTTTTATTAAAGGAGCTAAGAAGCGCCAATGCCTTGGCCGATAAATGGTTTTCAGCAGAAGAATACCTGTCCATAGATTCATTGATGAATTGAACGAGACTCCTAAGGTCTTTTTCTACCTCGATTAAAGATTTATAGGCAGTATTTATTCTTGCACCAATATTTCTCCGCGCCAAAACTTGCGCATCAATCGTTTGTGAAAGGGATGACAATCTATTATTAGATTCCGAAAGTTTGACGATATTTTGTCCAATATTTGTATTAACGTGCATGACTTCATTAACATTCAATTTAATCATACTCAATACATTCACCTGCCATAAGATCTATTCATGGCAGATGCTGTTGCTTCTGCCATAACTTTAGTAGCTGCCTTTTCGGCTTCCAATTTTTTTGAACTTATACTTTAGGAATCGGATGTAAGAAAATACCTAACTTCAATAGTATAATATATAAAAAGGACCAATAACCGTTTTTTCACGGCACGTGGCACAAATTAGGTGTCAGGCACTATTTGCGGGGCAAAGGCGGGCATGTTTTTCTAGTGGAATTGAGACTATAGTCCCAAAAAGGCTGCAGACATTAGGGCCAGTGGGTCAGTCCCCCGATGCTTAAAGCGGCGGAGGACTGACTCTTTTTTCCCGACAAAACTTTAGATGTATATTTCAGTTTTTACAACCGGTTGATTTCAGCTTTACCTTTAGCACACCTGAACGACAAATCTAAACAAAATTCCCTTCCATGAAAACTAAATAAACGTTTGATTAAATATGCTGGAATGCCCAATGTTTAACAAATTGGACAAATGGCTGTGGATCTCGGTTGCTCACAAAGGTGTGGGTCTGTTGAATCGACTACTATTTACTTTTTTCAGGTTCTGTAAGGGTAATAATCATTGTCTTGTAAATTTGAAATCTTAGCATCTACGTAGTCGTTTTCAGTCCAATAACTGCTACTAATATCAGACCTATAAATAATATCCGTCTCCAATCTTTTGCTTCCCCATAGAAAAGCATTCCAACTAGCGTTCCACCTACAGTTCCTATCCCAGTCCAAACGGCATAGGCTGTTCCCGCCGGGAGGGTTTTCATAGCTAAGCCTAGAAAACTAAAACTAAATATAAATCCAAGGAGCAGTATCATATATGCTTGTAAATTATTGTTTTTTGCTACTTTATTCATTCCTGTAACCCCGACTACTTCAAGGGCTCCAGCTAGAATGAGATACACCCAGGCCATTTTACGCTGCACCTTCTTTCTTACTAGTTTCATTTGTAACAAGTTTTAAACCTATAACACCAGATAGAAGTAAGAGAATAAAAAATACTTTCATCCAACTAAAGGCAACTCCAAATACCACCATCTCCACAACAACGGTCCCAGCCGTTCCTATTCCAGTAAAGATTGCGTAAACTGTAGCAACAGGTAAACTTTTTATTGCCTTTAATAGTAAAACAAATGAAATATATATAAGTAGAGCAATACCAGCCCAAGTAAGCCAATTACTAGCATGCTTCAATCCTATTGCCCACAAAACCTCAATAAATCCAGCCAGTAGGACTAATACCCAATTTCGATTCATCGTTTTTTCCTCCCATAAATATTATTACTCCTTTGAAAGACCGTGCCAAAAAACATACCAAGAAGCATCCAATCTCTTTGTTAGGCGTTCTGGACCTCCATATACCATTTCTACCAATATTCCATCTAACATCCCTAAGAATGCAGCAGTTGCTCGTTTTTCACCAATAATTGAACTAATTGTTCCTTCCGCCACAGCCTTTTTAAGAATGTGAATAAATAGCTCTTCTAACTTATCAAGATATTGGTTAACCATATTCATCACCGACTCATTGAGATGATTCGGTGGAAAGAAAGAAGTACGAGTCCAAAATTTATTTGAAACATTCTTTCCATATCGGTCTATGCTTCGCAATAGAAAATCGTATAAGAAATCCTTGATGGGTCGAGTCTGATTAGACTCTATAAAATTAATAACAGATCTTATTTCATTTTCACTCGCATCCCTGCACAGCTGAATAAACAGTTCATCTTTCCCTTTGAAATGAGTATAAATTGACTGTTTTTTTATCCCTACATCCTCGGCAATATGTGCCAATGATGCACCTTCATATCCATTTTTTGCGAAGTGCTTTAAAGAAACTTTTTTTATTTGTTCTGCTGTCATATTATCCATCCTTCCGAACGGTCGTAAGGTAAATTTAACACTTACCCTTTCCCAAGTCAAATAAACAGGTACAAGAAGCCTGTCCCCTCGTCCCACTAAATTCGACATACATCGGCTGGTGGAATAACCAAAAGACATTTCAAGCCCTTTATACATTAGAAAAACATTGCGCCGGTTGTGCAACTTATGGGGAGTAAAGTTGGAATCCATAAACAGAAAAGGCCAGAAATATCAAAGGTAATTTCCCTGGGTTTTTTTCTGGTTAAAATCATTTTGGTAGCCCTAAAGAGTTATTCCGTGGAACACTGCTGTGAAACAAGATTATTCGGGCGGTGACAGGCACCGGAATTCAAAAGGCATCCGAATAAGTTAATATTCGAATGCCTTTCCTCGACTATTTATCTAGTATTTAAGCAACGGTAGTGCCTTTTCTATGATTACCTTTAACAGTATAGTATTTGCGTACATAAGGCATTGCATATCGGTCTAAGCCGAATTTGCCTGCATTTGCTCCTGCAACAAGGACGAAGAACGCTAATAGAATCATTTGACCGTTAGTGCTAACCGTGCCGCTGAACAAGAAAGAGAAATTCATAACCAATCCCATTAGTGTTGCAAAGTTTGTGAGAAGGCCTAGGATTAACGCAATACCGACTAATAATTCGCCCCATTGCACTAAGATAGAAAACAGATCAGCGTTTGGCAATGCAATATGCTCTAGAAATGCTGCCCACCAGCCTTGAACTGCTGGGTGTTCTCCTGTACTAGAAGCGATTGCGCCCTTTAAGAACCCACTTGCATCAAATCCGCCGCCTGTTATTTTTGCAAAACCTGCATGTATAAATTGATAACCAATATAAATACGAATGATTGCTAAAACCCCTGCAGCAATATTATTTTTTCTTAAAAGATTTAACATAATACTCCATCCCCTTAGGATTAAATTAGTTTGTTCACTGTTTCACAAGATTTTGTTTGTTTCTTACTACACTTATATATTAACACTTTATCCAAGTTAAAAAAGATGTTTGTGATGTTATTCACATATTTGCAACAAAGTTTTGTCTAGATTGTGAAATATGAATCCTCCAGGCTAAAAATTACTTTTATAAATTATTTATTGTTGATTTTGTGTAGGTATGAAAATTCATAGGCGGAGAATTTCCGGCTATTGTATATAGAGGAGGCTTACGAAG
>NZ_BCVP01000043.1 GCF_001591805.1 Neobacillus novalis NBRC 102450
AACTCCTAAATCAATACCCATTACTTTTTTCGGCTCAAAAATGAATTGATTGATTTGTTCAGCTGTTCTTACAATCGCCCTTTCTTTCTGTTCAGCTTTGAAAACGATTTCCACAACATATTGACCATAGGAAGGTACAATCCGGACCTGTTGCAGCTTCCCTTCTGAACGGGCTACCTTTCCTAATTTCAGTTGAAGGCTTGTTCCCGGTAACTTGAGAACATTTCCTTCCTTGATTTCTGTGATTTGATTCGTTAAATAACACGTTGTTCTGCCTGTTTTTGATTTGTATTTTGGTATCTTCGGTTTACCTGAAAAGCAGCCTGGATGGATTTTGTACTTTTTTGATGTTTTAAAGAAACTTTTCCAATCATCAAATACTTTTCTCATCGTTTGTTGATTAGACTGTGAGGGCATGGAAGTGTAATCAATCTGCTTCATGACTTTAAATAAAGCCTCTACAAAACTATACCCAATGAATGCTTTTTCTTCGTTGGGCATTTTAAAAAGTTTTAGCTTCGGTTCGATTTCTTTGCCCTTTTTATCTACTTTCTTAGGCTTTTCCATTTCCTTTTCATAATGTTTCAGTCGAATTTCATTCATTATCGGTAAATGTGTTTCGATATCCATCAGAGCTTGTAGTTGATTTTCATTTTTCTTTTCTACCTTTAAAGCTGTATATACCTGTCGAACGTAGTAATTCGTAATGTTATACAAATTTTTCGCTTTGAAGCAGAGAGAATCGCAATATTCGAATAGTTCATGGTCGGAATGGATTTGTATTTTATAGGCGCTATACATTCTTTTCACCTCCTCCAAAAGGAACTTATGTTCCTATTATATCAAATAGGTTGATAGAATACAAAGTATTTGTCCATTTCAAAAAATAAAAAAACAGCTTATATCCCCATATCTGAAGTTAGGGGTTTTACGCTGCTTTCTGATAATAGTTATGTAAATCTTTTTCAATATAAGGAGAAAGCAAGTTCATAAGCATATCCGTGAATAAACGGGCATAAAAATATTCCAATTAAATCGAGCTTAGATTACCTCACATAAGCTAAGTTTTTTAAGTTAAATTTCATTAATATTCAGATAAACAATTGTTAAATTTTTCAAATTAATATGCTATACTTTTATAAAGGAGGAGTGGAAATGACTTTTAAAAAAGGTTTTATTTGGGGTTACCTAGTGTTCGTCCTTGCAATGGCAATTGTATATTTTACGATTCCTCGTGAGCATTCTTTAATTGCTCTAATATCGGTAGCGATTCTATTTGGTTTATATCAATTTGTTTTAAATTTACAAATAAAAAAGGAACGTAAAAATTAGAAATAAATCCTTCCTAATATTAAAGGAAGGAATTTACCACAAGTAGAAGATTGTGAATCAGTGTTCTTAAGCTATCGGTGCAAGAGTAAAACAAAAGTGATGTTACTGCTGCATCTTTTTTCTTGTTGTGTTAACTGGCAGTTTAGTAGAACAATCGTTATTAGCTTTTATTCAACAATATTATCAATGACCCCGGGCTGTTGGTTTATTGGAAGTGCTGCAAAAGTAAGGTAATGTAATTTTTTCTATTCGATTAGGGAGGTTTATTTTCCGAAGTATCTGTATCTTCGAAATTATTTATTTCCATAATGTTCCACCTATTATATAATTTTCCTTGTAAATATATTTTTAGGGGGAGATTCATATTACATACTTTGGTAGTATTATCTTTGGCGCGCTTGTAGGAATATTAACAATATTATTTTTCATTCACACCAGAATTGTAAAGTATACCTACACAGCACAGGAACTTTTAAATGAAATTTTAAAAGAGTTAAAACAAAAGAATAAGGTGGATAACCAATAATGAAAAATGTACTAAGAAGGAGTCTTTTTGATATGTCCCTACACATTAAGGGATTATATTTTGTTAAGGTAAAAAAAGATTGTAAAGATTTTCACTTAAACTAACTGGGGCTTTAGCTGAAGAGCAAAGTGACATAAAAGTGGGAACTTCAAATGAAGTTCCCTAATTTTTTGATTTTGATAAAAATGTTATTGGCGCATAAAATCGCACACGAAAATACAAGATGTGGCTTTAAAATTAAGTCGTACCATTTATAAAAAAGTTGCGCTGTTTCACTTAGAACAAGTAAGAGCTATTCATTTTTATGAACTTCTTATCCAACGATTTTCTTCTTTAAAAATGTACATTGCTGATGATCGTTTTTTGCAGTAATCCCTGTAATGAAAATTCATCTTATTGGATATTTAATAATTTAATTTAAAAAATGCCTTTGTTTTCTGCAATTATCAGTGTATGAAAAATATAAATAAACATAAGTTCCTCATACACCAATTTTTGATGACGCGCGAACAACTAGTTAGCTGTGATTATGATTATAGTTAAACATTCTAGGATTCCCTAATGATAATGATATTATAGTGTTAGATAACATTTATTATTTTACCTTCAGTGGTAATAACTTAAAAAAGCAATAATTAGTTTAAGTAAGGAAAGAGAGTGAATTCATGAAAATTAGAGTGGCAAATGAGTTAGACTATCCAGAATTAAGAAATGTGTATTTGCAATCACGTAGTAAAACATTTTTTTGGGAAAATACCGAAGAGATGATTTTGGAAGATTTTGATAAGCACACTGTGGGAGAGCATATCATATTAGCCGAGGAGAACAATCACATCCTTGGTTTCGCTTCTTTGTACTTACCCGATAATTTTATCCATAATTTATTTGTTCACCCAGACTTCTTAGGTATGGGTGTTGGTGGACAGTTGCTTAATGCTTCTATAGAGAAAATGAATCGTCCATTGAAATTAAAGTGCGTATCTAAGAACCAGAATGCGATGAAGTTCTATGAACGGAATGGTTGGAAAAAGGTAGTTGAAGAGGGTAATCCAAATGAAAAATATTGGATTATGATGTATGAATAAACATGTCAATACCCTTGGATCATTGAAACTAACGTTGCGGTTTATTAAGAAATATAATTTGTAAGAATGATATAACTTTTTTATAATTTTTCAGCACTCAGATCCAAAGTGTCTTATTCGACTAACGGGTGCTTTAGTTTCACAACAAGGGGGCTGTTATCGGCGGTCCTTTTTTATTATCGTTATTTAACTAACAAAGCAGGATGGTTGAATTAAAATAATTCCTCTAAATACTAAATTTTGTTAATATTATACTATCGTAGATGCCATCTTCATCTTTCCAGGATAGGGGGATGGATGGGCTATCGTTTAGATTAGGAGGTAGAGGTTTTGGAGAGTTTGATATTCATCGGACTTCCGATAGTTATTATTGCTTTTGCAATAGCTTTATTTTGGGCGGCTGGATTACCGAAGATTAAAAGAAAAAAATTATCATTTGTTATGATTGGGTTAGGATTAAATGTAATCACCACTCCATTGGCATTATTTATTGGTGTAATGGCAACAGACTCCCCGACCAGCACTACAAATAATTTTTGGGCAGGATTTCTCTTCATCCAGGGAATACCACTCCTCATACTAATAATTGGAATCTTAAAATGGTTTATTGACAGAGGAAAAAATAAATGAGTTTATAAATAGTAATAATTAAGTTACGATGCTCTGAATGATTGTAATATAGATATTTTTTACATTTGGGTCAATTTCAGTCTTTTTTGTTCAACTATATGGGCAGTATTCTTGTAATGAATGAAATTTAAAAAAGACAAGTTTGTGAAGAAATATACTTAAACTATAGGGTGCGTTTCTTTAATAAGGAGGAACGCTCTTTTGACTACCGGAAAAATTTTTAAAAAAATAAATTTATATGAAAAATAAATATTATTGTAGCTTGTCCAATATTGCAGTTTCAAAGGCAATAGGTACAGTAGAAGTCAAACGGAACATGAAAAGAAGCAGTTTCCTAAATGCCTACGAAAGTATTCAAAAAGAGGTCAATAAAGGAAGGCTTGGTTTAAACGCAAGTATGTAAGATGTTAAAATGAGCCTTGCATCACGAAACATTCTTCACTTATCCAGGGCGTTGATCCAACAAGGATTTAACGCTATTTTTGTTGAAAATCTTAAACAATAAATTTAATATAAATGATAAAATTAAAGAATACTAAACAAAAAATAATAATAGAAAGTGGGTACATATTACAGTGACAAGTAGTAAACTTATAGAACTAAAAAACTTTTCAATTGGCTTACCCCAAAAAATGAAGTTCGAGAATAATAAGGAAATGGATACAGGAATTTGCAAACAAACAATTGAAGAAGCTCACTTAACAAAAGATGGATTTCTAGGAGATGGAGTTGCGGACTTACGGAATCACGGAGGTCCAGACCGTGCCGTATGTGTATACCCATATGAACACTATTTGCTTTGGGAAAAAGAATTTGCGAATCCTTTACCATCCTCAACTTTCGGTGAGAATTTAACTGTAACGAATATGTTGGAAAAAAATGTTTATATTGGGGACGTTTTTCGTCTTGGAGAAGCTGTTATACAAATAACTCAAGGTAGAATCCCGTGTAGCACAATTTCAAAGAGAACGAATAATCCATTTCTTCTAAAAAGGATGGTACAAACGGGTTTTACAGGTTATTTGTGTCGTGTATTAGAAGAAGGTATTGTCCGAAACGATTCTCAAATTTCATTATTGGAGTCACATCCAAAAAAGGTATCCATTCTATATGGAAATGAGATTTATTTTCATAAGCAAAAGGATGTCGAAGGGATAAAAAGAATATTGGCTGTTGAAGAATTGGCTAACGAATGGAAAGAACTGCTGGTAAATCGGTTAAATAATCTTACTGATCCTCTTTAAATTATTTTGTGTTTTTCTGTAAACATCTTATTAAGATATAGAATCTTTTAATTGAGTAAGTCCTTCTTCAATTAATGGGCGCATTTCTGGAGTAAGAATTTTCAGGAGCCCTAAAAAGCCCTCACAGGTTTTCTAAGTGTTATCTGATTTTTCCTATTTCCTCCAAAAATTATTATATTTTGCTTTATCCTGAATATTATATTCAATCATTTTCTCAAGTAATTCGTAATTTACCGGCTTATTCCACGGAATTCGAAACAAGCCTTTGGTAGCGCTGTAGCCAGCTTGTGCAATGTCATCGGCAAAGTGCGCAATGCCTGCTTCTTCGGGTGAAACGCTCAAATGATGTTTCGCTGTGGAAAAGCCGATGATAAATGTGCCATGGACGGAAAAAATTGGCGTATTCCACTTGATTTGCGGTTCCAAATTTGGGAAATGGTTAGCAACCCACGCCAAAATTTCCTCTGTTCGGTCGCGGTGGTCGGGGTTATCGATACCTGCTAAATATTTTTCAAAAACTTCCATGTTGATCCCTCCTAAAATAAAAATTATGTCGTCAAAATGGCTTAAAACGCAAATTAGAGGCTTTACGGCACTTAAGTAAGTACAAAGTAGAAACTCTTAAATTAAAACACTAGAACTAGGTTTCGATTTAGGAGTTTCTATGTCTTTTTAAATCTTCCATTGGAAACCATCCAGGTCTGCAGACAATCTTTTGCCAAAGAGGAATCTGGCACAACAAGATGAGACCCGGTGTCTTTCTTTAGTTTTGTTTCAATTTCAGACTCTTTTCCCTTCGCTTAAATCAATTTGCTTTGTTTAAGAACAATGGACTAGGTCATATTCATAAACTATTGTATCAATTACAGAGGGTGTTCAATGTGAGAAACATAAGGGAATATCAAACACAACCAATGATCGGTCAAGCATGGACTGGTAGACATGTTATCTTGCTTCATTGTACAAACAATAATCAGGTAATTACTCTTTATAAAAGTTTCCACGCTCCGATTGAGCCGCCAAGGCAGAATTGCGCAGAAACCTTATCGCAGTTACTCAGTATCGGTTATCGTATTACGGCCATTACACCCATCGCTTCAAATCAAATTCAATACGTTTTAGTCCTTTGATTTTTAACCATTGAACAAACCAAACAGGGGGCAATCCCGCTGTTCTTACAAATAGCTTACATTTCTAACGTAAATCCAGTTTATTTTTTTGAATAAACTCCTTCATATACATGCGAGTCTGCTTTTCAAGCATGGCAGCCATTTGTTCTGTCCAGTGATCTTTTCTAACTCCGTTTGTTCTTTGCTGATAATAGTTTGCGATGATCTCATTATAAACATCGAGCTGGTGCAAATTAACTTCCTTATTTTGTTCATATCCATTTTCGTGATAAACATGTTCAAAAGGTAGTCTTGGTTTTTGACCGGTTACTTTAGCTGGGTATCCAACAGCCAGTCCAAACAATGGGATGACACGGTCTGGAATATGTAAAACTCCTTTAACTTCTTCAAGGTTGTTGCGAATGCCGCCAATATAGCAGATTCCTAATCCAAGTGATTCAGCTGCAATGGCAGCATTTTGTGCAGCCAGAGCGGTATCAATTAAAGCGACCATGAATTTTTCGGTACTCTCAAGTGATGCCTCCACGTTTTTATCTTCCTTCTCCCCGATAAGGGTATGACGATATAGGTCAGCACAAAATACAAAAAAGTGGCCGTTCTTTTCCACATACTCCTGATTTCCGGCAAGCTCTGCTAATTTCTTCTTTTTAACAGGATCCTTAACACCGATAATGGAGTATGCCTGAATAAAGCTTGATGTAGCAGCTGCTTGTGCACACGAAACAATCGTCCTTATTTGTTCTTCAGTTAATGGCTTGTCCTCAAAATGACGGATTGAACGATGGTTTAGGATTGTGCCAATTACATCATTCATCTCGTACACCTCGCTGTTCATCATAATTTTTTGGTTGGAGTGATTATATCAATCAATGCAATCTTATTCAAGAAATGAACGTAAACTACAACACTTTAGAAGCACCCATTAATGGAGTAAAGATAATCTATAGTTAGCTTGCCTTGTTGAAGAATAGTTAGTGCAACAACCGGAAAAATTATACAGGTACTCTACTATTATTAAGCATATTTACTGCATTTTTTATATCGTAAAAGTATGATAAAAGGGTTTACTAAAATGCGGAGGTCGAGAATTATGAATCCAAAATATACACCATTATTCCAGCCAATTAACTTGCGCAGCGGAATTCAATTAGATAATCGTGTCGTTATGGCACCGATGACCAATTGGTCTTCAAATCCAGACGGTACAGTTTCAGATGAGGAAGTAGCTTACTATAGCCGCCGTTCAAATGGAGTCGGAATGGTTGTCACAGCTTGTACATATGTCACAGCTAACGGAAAAGGATTTCATGGTGAATTTGGAAGCGATCGTGATGACCTGATTCCAAGTTTACGCCGACTAGCTTCTGCCATTAAAGAACAAGGAGCGAAAGCAGTCCTGCAAATTTTCCATGGCGGCAGGATGTGTCCGCCAGAGTTAGTTCCAAATGGAGAAATTGTTAGTGCTAGTGCTGTTCCGGCAGAACAAGGTACAGTATCCCATCAAGTTCCCCGCGCTTTGAGTGCAACAGAAATTCAATCCATTATTCGTGATTTTGGCGAGTCTACCCGGAGAGCGATTGAAGCTGGATTTGATGGGGTTGAATTACATGGAGCGAATGGCTATTTAATTCAGCAGTTCTTTTCACCACATTCCAACCGACGTGAAGATCAGTACGGTGGAAGTTTGGAAAAAAGATTATCCTTTCCAATTGCCGTTATAGATGAAGTGAAAAAGGTAGTAGCTGAAAATGCGAAACAGCCATTCCTCGTTGGATATAGATTCTCACCAGAAGAGCCTGAAACACCCGGAATTACCATGGCAGATACTCTTGCCTTAGTGGATGTTTTGGCTAGTAAAGAGCTTGATTACCTTCATGTTTCGGTAACGGAGTTCTGGTCAACGCCAAGACGTGGTGTGGAAGATTCCCGATCTCGCCTTGAAATTATTCAGGAGAGAGTGGGGGATCTTGTTCCGGTGATTGGTGTAGGCTCCATTTACACTGCAGACGATGCTTTAAAAGCGATTGAAACTGGTGTTTCAATGATTGCAATCGGACGAGAGCTAATTATTGACCCTGATTGGATTGAAAAGGTTAGACAAGGAAAAGAGTCTGAAATTGAAACAAAACTAAAGAATGACGCTCAATCTCGTCTTGTTGTGCCAGATCCTCTTTGGCAAGCGATTGTCAACAGACCTGGATGGTTTCCAATTGAAGATTAATAAAGGCATAAAACTCCCAAATCGAAACCTAATGTTTCAATTTGGGAGTTTTTTCTTTTTACACACTTAAGTGCCCTTTACTTGTTTAAAAATGATTATAATGAAGAAATTAGTCCCCGCCAGTAACACCGAGTGATTCGCCCGTTCTTGTACTTCTTTTGAAAGAGGCAGAGAGGGGACTTTTTTTGTATAGATTTTTTGTTATTGGATAAATTATATGCGGGAAGTTTTTTGGGATCTAAACTTTCGGAAGCAAAAGATAATAGATTTTGGAATCTTCAAATATGTGAGGCGCTTTGTTTGACAATGCTATTTATCTTGAATACAATTATCTTGAATTAAAAATAAATTTCAATAAGAAGGATGATTTTACATGACGAAAATTGGGATCTTACATGGTAGTTTACGAAAAGAATCATTTTCAAAAAAACTTGCAGCACATGTGGCAGAATTATTCCCTGCAGGATATGAAACGGAATTTGTCGAAATCGGAAATCTTGCTTTATATAATCAGGATTACGATGATGAAAACAATGCACCGGCAGATTATTCGGCATTCCGTAACACAATGAAGGGAATTGACGCTGTATTATTTGTAACGCCGGAATATAACCGTTCTGTTCCAGCTGTATTAAAAAATGCCTTGGATGTAGGTTCCCGTCCTTATGGAGCGAGTGTATGGGATGGCAAACCAGCCGCGATTATCAGCCAATCTCCTGGCAGTTTAGCTGGTTTCGGTGCAAACCATCATTTACGTCAGTCGCTTGTATTCCTCAATATGCCAATCCTTCAACAACCAGAAGCTTATATTGGTAATGTGGCAGATTTATTGGATGAAAACGGAAAAGTAAAAGATGAAAATACTGTTCAATTCCTACAATCCTTTGTTAATACGTTTGTTGAATTGATTAAGAAACATCAAGCGTAGAATATTTCAAATCTTTAGCAGATATAAAACGATCTCAAGTCGAAGGGTCGTATAGCGAGGAAAATTCAATTCTATATTCAAGCTTCTCTTGTGACTCAATCTAATTTTTTTAGGTTGAGTCTTTTTTTGCAGCAGGGGGAAGAATCAATTTATTATGCGGCCACTAGTAGAATAACCATTTTTTTAAAAATATAGGGACCTCATAGGAGATCTCTATTAAATAATTACTATAGTTCTGTTAAACAATAAGGATTTATATTTTAATTCATACTTTACAGATAGGAATTATAAGTTTATAGTAATAGTAATAAATTCGCTCATTAATAAAAGGGATTAACAGATTTCTGGAGCTACTTAAAGAAAATGTAAAGGAAAAGAATCTATAAATAGTGAAGGAGTGGTTCTAATGAAAAAGGATGTTGAAAAAAAGAGACAAAAACTTATAAATAAACTGATATTCTTTCGTGTTTATGTAAAAGAGGATCAACAACTTTACGAATTTTCCCTTTCAAAACTGGAAAATGAATATAAAAGATTTAAATTCCAAAACCATCCACATGGTGAGTTTGGCTCGATTCAATGGAGATAATGTTTATAAAATAATTAAGCCAATATAGACAAGGTTTTATAGAAATCCTGTCTATATTGGCTTATTTTTTATGCAAAAAGAATATGGCCATGAACGTCATTTTGTCATTCCAAAAGCAGATCACGCGACTGCTAGCTTTTACAAAGGATAAAATTAAAGTTTTTTAACCCTTATTGGACTTACCATTAAGAGAGCGAGGATTAAAGTAATCCATGCATTGCTATATGAAAAGAATCCCATACCAGCTAATGGCAATCCAGCGGCAGGAATAGGCAATCCTTTAAAATACCCAATGGTTGGTTTAACACTAAACCTTGCTAATCGTAATGCTCCCATGGTTGGGAAAAGGATAAATGCTATAGATGTTAAAATGGATGGGGCTGCTATCGAATGAAATAGAAGTGCAGGAGCAACTCCGAAACTAACAATATCAGCTAAGGAATCCAGTTCTACGCCTAATTCACTGTTTACTTTTAATTTCCTGGCAACCCTTCCGTCAAGAAGGTCTAAAATAGCCGAAAAGAAGATAAAAACGGAGGCTACTTCCCAAAAGCCACTCATATTAAAGGTAATGGAAAAAACACCGCACAATAAATTTCCGATTGTAAATAAATTGGGTACAGCTTTTATTATCTGACTGAACATGGCAGCTCCCTCTGACGTTAATAATCCGCCCATTTAAGTAGTATTTTCTATTTATTCTTCCGTTATCCTTAAAAGATTAGAATGTAATCATTTTCCAAATAAATAAATTCTTAATCTTATATTCAGAGAACGAAAAGGTTTCTTTTCTATACTTTTTGCTTTAAGTGGGTCGTCATTGCAATGTGTTTGGCTATTTTTTGGTTGACTGAAACAAAAAACACGCTGAGTTGATTCAGCGTGTTTTCCACATTTTACTGATTTGAAACTTTTTTAAGTGCACTTGGAGAGGTATGCACAGAAAGTCTGCCAAGAAGTTTAGTGCTATCTAAATTTAACCCAATCAGATTCACCTTTACTCTATTTTGCTGATACTTCAGGACGATTTTATCAATCGCACCAATAGCAGAGTCATCCCAAAGATGGGCATTTGAGAAATCAATATCAATTTCTGTTATATCTTCTTTAAAATCAAATTGATTGACAAAATCTGTTACAGACGCAAAAAAGAGCTGTCCTGATACTTGATAAATCTTTTTATATGAACCTTTTCTCGAAATCGTTTTAATCTCTACTTTTGAAATTTTTGAGGCAAAGAAAATCGCACTCAAGATTACCCCTATGAAAACTCCAATCGATAAATTATCCGTTGCAACGACAGTCACGACTGTCACAACCATAACGACAGTTTCCGATTTAGGCATAATCGGCAGTTTCTTCAATGAAGACCAATCAAACGTACCAATACACACCATGAACATGACAGCTACTAAGGCAGCCATCGGAATTTTAACAAGGACATCATTCAGGGCAATAATAAGGATTAATAAAAATACAGCAGCCCAAAAAGTGGAAAGTCTTCCTCGGCCGCCTGACTTAACATTGATTCCGGATTGACCAATCATGGCGCAGCCAGCCATACCGCCAAATAATCCTGAAACAATGTTGGCAATCCCTTGACCACGCGCCTCTTTATTTTTGTCACTCCCCGTGTCCGTCAGATCATCGACAATTTGAGCGGTTAAGAGAGACTCTATCAAGCCAACAACAGCGATTCCAAGTGAATAAGGAAAAATGATTCTTAGTGTTTCTAGATTAATAGGGACATTGGGAATAAAAAATGAAGGCAAGGACTGACTTAAATGTCCTAAATCTCCGACTGTATTTACGTGAGCTCCCGTTGCCACCGAAATAATCGTGATGATAATAATGGCAACAAGTGGGGAAGGAACAGCCTTGGTTATCCGAGGGAAAAGGTAAATGATGGCTAATCCTCCCGCAACCATTGCGTACATCACCCATGACTGCCCTTTAAAATGGGTTAGCTGCGCCATAAAGATTAATATCGCCAATGAATTAACAAAACCCACCATAACCGAACGAGGAATAAATTTCATCAATCTCGCTACTTTTACTGACCCAAAAATAATTTGGATCATCCCTGTCAGGATGGTGGCGGCCAATAAATACTGTAATCCATGATCTTTAACTAACCCGCCCATTAATAAGGCTGTTGCTCCAGTAGCGGCCGAAATCATCGCGGGTCTGCCGCCAACAAAAGCGATTACAAGGGCAATACAAAAGGAGGCATACAAACCAACCATGGGATTCACGCCCGCAATAATTGAAAAGGCAATGGCTTCTGGAATCAATGCTAAAGCAACAACGGTGCCTGAAAGTATATCACCCTTAATATTTCCGAACCATTCATATTTAATTGTACTTACATTCAACAAGTAACACCTCATTTATTTAGGATTATTTTTGACTTTCAACTCTCATGAAAGTCGGGTCCGTTTTTACCACCTGAAAGTATAACTCAATGTGACAATTTTGTGAAATGCGATGAAAACGCTATTATCGGTAAAATACTCTTATATCATTCGTTATTCACCAATTTCATGTGGTTTCTGCCTATTAATTTAAATCTAGTGCCTTTTACAAAACACGCTGCTAAATACCTACAAAATGTGAATTTTGGCGTTTGGGGACTTCTGCCTATCATTTCTAACTAGTTCATGGTTTATCAACATAGTTTTACATTATACTTCCTATATTTATAGTGAAAAGGTAATTGTTAACGTCGATTATTGTTTCTTTTTGTAAAATCAATGAAGTTTACTAAACTATTAAAATCGTCGATAATCAGTCGGAAACGTTTTCAAACGATAAAAAACTAGGAGGGATTTAATGAGTAAGTAAAAAAATGATGTCAGTTTTATTAACGGCAGGGTTAGTCCTAAGCGTCAATGCAGCATACGCACAAGGACCAGGTGAGGCCCCAAACTCAAATGCAGCCTCAGCGTTTGACAACAAAATTATCAAAAAAATTAGTGCAGACAACATGTATAACACGATTGCCCTATTGTCAAAGGAGCCACGGACGGCAGGTACCCCGGGGGAACTAAAGGGAGCACAGTACATAAAAGGACAGTTTGAGAAGTATGGGTATGAAACGGAACTGCAGCCTTTTGCTTTCTATGATGTGGTGAGAACCAATGTAAGTGGCGTTTTAGAAATTGGCGGCCAAGATCTAAAGCCATACGTATTTTCCGGATCATTTAGTGGTGAAGTAACGGCGGAAGTCGTGAACGCTGGTAAAGCAATCTTGGGTACCGTCCCGGATGCGGTGAAAGGGAAGATTGCCCTAGTCGAGCGCGGCGATAACACATTCGTTGACAAGGTGAAAAATGTTATAGAAAAAGGTGCAGTCGGCGTTATTTTATATAATAACACCGGAACTGCTAATAATGTGGGAGTTGCGGATCCAGGACAAAATATCCCGGCGGTAACGGTTACGAGGGCCCAGGGTACTACCCTAGCAGAGCAGCTAAAAAGTGGCCCGGTAACAGCGCATTTAAAAGTAACAGGCTCAGGGTATAAAGTAGGAACTTCCTACAACGTTATCGCCAAAATGAAACCAAATAAAAACAAAGATACCGGCCAGATTGTCATGGTTGGGGCGCACCATGATTCTGTTCCAGGTGGTCCAGGGGCAAATGATGATGCTTCGGGTGTCTCTGCGGTCCTTGAGCTAGCCAGAGTCATGGGCAATATGCCGATTGATACGGAGCTGCGTTTCGTGACATTTGGTTCCGAGGAAAAAGGCCTGTTAGGATCTTACCATTATGCAAGTACGTTAAGTGATACAGAAGCGGATAAAATTGTAGCCCACTTCCAAATGGACATGATTGGAAGTAAAGATGCCGGCGGTGATAACAAAGCAAACGGATTAATCATGTATACGATTGATGGTAAGAAAAATTTAGTCACTGATCTCGCTTCCGCTGCCGGTGTTAGAACAGCAATGGGTGAAGCCGTGCCATATGGCCAGTTGGGACGAAGTGACCATCAGCCATTCCATGAACTGGGAATTCCAGCAGCATTATTCATTCACTCACCGCTTGAGCCATGGTATCATACGCCGGCCGATACCATTGATAAAATTGATAAAAACAAGCTGCAAGAAACCGCGGAAATCGTGGGTGCCGCCGTCTATTAAATCGCTCGGCCGGACACACCAGCACTGCAGCACTCCCGAGTTGCTCCGCAACCGGTCGATTATGATTTCGAAAATCGTCCACCAGGAGCTTAATAAATTTTATGAAAAAAATGGCGGAAGAAATGGATCCGCCATTTTTTTGTTTTTTGGCTCTGTTAAAGATATGTGTTGATATTTGCTACCTATTCGAATTCTTGATATTATGAACATAAGAACAGACATTCGGGTGGCAAGGTGGGCAAAGCGTTCAGCAACTTGTTAGAGTAAAAATATCTGAATGATAACGGGAGGAAGAGTTATGTCAAATAACGTAAAACAGAGAAGAATAATTTTAGATTTAGCAGTTACTTTAGATGGATTTATTGAAGGGAAAAATGGAGAAGTTGATTGGTGCATCATGGACTCTGAGATGGAGTTTATTAATTTCTTAAACCAAATTGATACTATTTTATATGGAAGAAAAAGCTACGATTTATGGGGACAATTTACTCCAGAAGCTATTGATGATACTGAAAAAGAAATATGGGAATTAGTTCATAGTAAAGAAAAATATGTGTTTTCCAAAACTCAAAAGGAGACCGATAATAAAGCGATATTCATAAAGGATAATATTCTTGAAGAAGTATTAAAACTAAAGAATAAGCCTGGTAAAGACATCTGGCTATATGGAGGATCAAGTCTTATTACTACTTTTATCAATTTAGGGATTGTTGATGAATTTAGATTATCTATTCACCCTGTTATTTTGGGAGAAGGAAAACCGTTGTTTATTGATATAAAACAGAGGTTGAGTTTAAAAATGGTTAATACAAGAACGTTCTCTTCTGGTGTTGTCCAACTAATCTATCATTGGGAAGGTAATTAATATATTTTAAAATTATCAACATTAAATTTTTACAGAGCCTATTTTTTAAAATGGAGTTTTTGAAAAAAATGAAAGTAATTATGTTAATATTTAGTTAAATTGAATTTGATTTTACTTTTATTGCTAAGAGGCGATATATTTGAAAAAAGTATCCATTTTTATAGGTTGGATTATTGGGGTAGTTATAATGCTCGTAAGCAGCAAGCTTGCTGCAAATTATTACGCTATTCATGCAAACATTGACCCATTGTCCAAGAGTGCTTCATTACTAACTTTATTGTTCATGCTTTTTTTCTTTCTTGGAAGTTCCGTAACCGGTGTGTATATGTTTATTTTCCGAAAGCAGCATCCTAGATGAAGTTGCATAATGGAAAGAATTAATATTGGAGTGATTTTGTTGAAGAAAATTTATCTAATTAGGCATTGTGAGGCTGAAGGTCAGCCACCTGAGGCAAAGCTTACAGAAAGAGGCCTTAAACAAGCATTAGAGTTATCTTGGTTTTTGTCTGATAGGAAAATCGACCGTATTATTGCAAGTCCATATAAGCGTGCAATTCAATCGATACAGCCGCTTGCCCAGCGATTAAATATTGAAATTAAGACCGATCAACGATTAATCGAACGTGTCCTAAGCACTACTAATCTTTCGGATTGGTTTGAAAAACTGAAAACAACCTTTGATGATCTTGAACTTAAATTTGAAGGCGGCGAATCCAGTCAAGAAGCCATGAAACGAATAGTAGAAGTGTTGGAGGAAGTTTTTAATAGTGAATCTAAAAAAACCATCATTGTTACCCACGGAAATATACTATCCTTACTATTAAAGTATTTTAATAATGATTTTGGATTTGAGGATTGGCGAAATCTTAGCAACCCAGATGTATTTCTTTTAAAAAATGAAGATAACAAAGTAACCATTGAACGAATATGGAAAGGATAGTATAGGGGAGGAAATCTAGAAAAAAAATTAAGGACCCCACTGTATTAATTTTGGTGAAGGTAAGGGAAATTATGGAACTAGTAATATATTAATATGGATTACAATAAAATGGCTTGGGTGAATTTTAAGTGTCAATTGATTAACTTTTTGAAAAGAGATTTAAGAAATGGCCGGTATAGTTGACCTGAGCCATTTTATTTTTAACAATTACAGATACAAACAAAGCACAAATTTTAAAAGATCACAAAAAGGGTAAGAGGTGACCAAATGAAAGAATATAGGTATACAAAGAGTTTAAGCGTTATCGTAGGCTCGTTGACAATTTTTGCAGCAATAGGATTCGGTATCCTGTCTTTCATTGGAATGGCTTTATCAAAAGCATTAAATACAGGAAACGATAATTCCACAACTGACAGTTCCCCCGTGATCATACTAATGATCCTTCTTCTTATAGGTTTAATCACTGTAATGGGCTCCTTTAAGCTCAAAATTAAAGCATGGAAAATTTTTTATACTGGATTTTGTTTAGTACTTGGAATTGGTTTTGTGATCTCTTTTTTTATTTCTTATGGGGCACTGGGAGTTAAAAATGAGCTTTTTATATTATGTGTTGGAATAATATATCTATGTCTAAGCTATTTAACAATGAGGGAAAAATAGTTATTAATTTTAAGAAAGACTAGCTGAATCAAAAGGAAGGTGATGTATTTGTTATTTGAAAAAGAAAGAATAAAAGTGCGCCAATTGCAGCCTGAGGACAAGCATTTACTTGTTAAATGGCTTTCGAACCCTTCCGTTCTTGAATATTATGAAGGGCGGGACAATCCGTTTGATTTGGAAAAAGTAAACAAGAAGTTTTATAATCGGGAGAATGGCATTGTTAGATGTTTGGTCGAGTATGAAGTGGTAAGTATCGGATACATACAGATTTATCAAATAGATGATTTTGATGAGAAAGAAATAGTTTTTGGTATGGACCAGTTCATAGGCGAAACGGATTATTGGAACAGAGGAATTGGAACATTACTTGTAAAATCAATGGTGGAGTATTTAATTGAGCAGAAACAAACAACTCGGGTGATTATGGATCCTCAAATAACGAATATACGCGCATTAGCATGTTATGAAAAGTGTGGATTTAAAAAGATTCGATTACTCCCGAAACACGAGTTCCATGAAGGAAAATATCGTGATTGTTGGCTAATTGAATATAAAAAATCATCTTTATGAAACTACTTTTCTGGGGAGAATGATGGATATGATAAAAATACGAAATGTAAAAATGGAAGATTTATCTGAACTTGTAGTCATCGAGCAGCATTGCTTTACAAAAGAAGAGGCTGCACCGAGTGAAGTGTTCGAAAAGCGCATCCAAGTCATTCCTGATAGTTTCTTTGTAGCTGAGGTAGAGGGCAAGATTGTTGGTTTGGTCAATGGGCCCGTCATTGAAAAAGCATATATAACGGACGACCTCTTTAGTGATTTAAAGGTAAATCCGGTGTCTGGCGGTCATCAAAGTATTTTAGGATTAGCAGTGGCACCGCATTTTCAAAAACGGGGCGTGGCATCCGCGTTACTTTCATATATTGAAAAAGAAGCGAAGGCAAAAGGACGTGAAACGAATACACTTACTTGTAAGGCGGACTTAATACAATTCTATGAAAACCATGGCTACCTAAACAAAGGTGTTTCAACTTCTAAGCATGGTGGGGTTATTTGGTACAATATGATTAAAAACTTGTAGTTTATTAATTCGAAAAATACTTAACTTTAGTGCCTGACCCCCGGTGTGTTAATGCATTAACGCACCGGGGGTCAGGTACCAATTTTAGTATATTGTTCAGGGCGTACTAAGATAAGTAAAGGCGAAAATTAGTGGGTGGCGGTCCACTGGTAACGGCAAACCAAAGCCTTGACCCTTGCAAGAAGCCGGGTTAAGGCTTTGGTTTATGTTTGTTTCTAAGATACGTGGAGGTACTTATTACTATTTCCACCTTTTAAATAATTTTAAATTATCATATAATAGTAGATATATGAAGCTGTAAATAATTGTTTTACACTATGAATGAGTTATAATTGAGATAGAAAAGGTGTGTGACTAGGTCGCGCCTTAGCTTGGTGTGACACCTCTATCTTTTCTGCAAATATTAGGGGAAAAGGTTGATAAAAATGAGCAACAGCGAAACTACTACAGATGTTATTTTAATTGGCGCCGGAATTATGAGTGCGACTTTAGGGACACTCTTGAAAGAATTAGTACCGGAATGGGAAATTACAGTGTTTGAGAAGCTTGCAAACGCAGGAGAGGAAAGCTCTAACGAATGGAATAATGCGGGAACGGGCCATGCTGCACTGTGCGAGCTTAACTACACTATTGAAAAACCAGACGGATCGTTAGATATAAGCAAAGCGATCAAAATTAATGAACAGTTCCAGCTTTCACTGCAGTTTTGGTCTCATCTTGTAAACAGCAAGCTGATACGTAATCCGCAGGAATTTATCATGCCACTACCACATATGAGTTTAGTAGAAGGGGAACAAAATGTAACTTTTTTGAAAAAACGTTTTAAAGCGCTATCAAATAATCCCCTCTTCCAAGGGATGGAATTTTCCGATGACCATGAAAAACTGATAGAATGGATACCGCTGATCATGGAAGGCCGTACATTGAATGAACCGATAGCGGCAACCAAAATCGACTCTGGAACGGATGTTAACTTTGGTGCTTTAACGCGCAAATTGTTCGACTACTTAGAGAATCAGAATATTCATATCAAATACAATCATCAAGTTGACGATATTAAACGCACTGAGGATGGCTTATGGGAATTGAAAGTATGGAATATGGCTACCGGTGCCATCGAACGCCATCGGGCAAAATTCGTCTTTATCGGCGGTGGTGGCGGGTCGTTGCATTTACTGCAAAAAACCGGCATTCCTGAGTCAAAACATGTTGGAGGTTTCCCGGTAAGCGGACTATTTATGGTATGTAACAATCCGGAAGTTGTAGCGCAGCATCATGCAAAAGTATACGGCAAAGCCAAGGTGGGAGCCCCGCCAATGTCGGTTCCGCACCTTGACACAAGATTTATCGACAATAAAAAATCGTTGCTATTTGGACCGTTTGCCGGCTTCTCACCGAAGTTCTTAAAAACCGGTTCAAATATGGATTTAATAACTTCCGTAAAACTGAATAATGTCTTAACTATGTTGGCGGCAGGAGCAAAACAGATACCATTGACAAAATACCTGATACAGCAAGTTATGTTATCGAAAGAACAGCGCATGGAAGAGTTACGTGAGTTTATCCCGGAGGCTAAGCTCGAGGATTGGGATTTAGTAGTAGCGGGCCAGCGTGTGCAAGTGATCAAAGATACTGAAGCTGGCGGCAGAGGTACACTTCAATTTGGTACGGAAGTGATTACAGCCGCGGATGGCTCGATCGCAGCATTACTAGGTGCTTCTCCAGGTGCTTCTACTGCTGTTCACGTTATGCTTGAGGTAATGAATAAATGCTTCCCGCAACATATGAAAGAATGGGAATCGAAAATCAAAGAAATGATTCCTTCTTATGGCGTGTCACTAATGGAAAACCCAGAGCTCCTGCATGAGATTCATACTACAGCAGCAGAGACACTTGGTCTAAGTGAAAAAGAGCTGGTCTTTAGTTAATTCTTTGGAACATACGTTTATGAAGCTGCCTCGGCAGCTTTATTTTTTTTTATTTTTTTTTTTGAAAAAATTGTTTACGCCAGCTATTTAGATGAGGAAAAAAATAAAGTAAAATTATTTAATCAATAAATTAGTTCGATTTTTGCGACTTTCCGCCCCGCCACCGCCCCTTTTTCACCTATAACCCCCAAAGACCCACTTGGAAGAGCCCTTACACTTTTTCAAATTAAACATATTTTGTATTAAGTCAATGCAAAGGAGGAATGTGAAATGGACGGTGTAGGAGCTGGTGGAGGCTTTGCCTTAGTGGTTGTATTGTTTATCCTTCTCATTATAATTGGTGCGTCCTTTATGGGCGCAGGATATTGGTAACCAATTAATACCTTATTGAAAGGGGGGAGATGTATGTACGGTTACGGAGGATTCGGTGGCGGCTGCGGCTGCGGCGGTGGCTATGGTTACGGTGGCGGCTTCGGTTTTGGCGGAGGTTTTGCCTTAATCGTTGTATTGTTCATTTTGTTAATCATTATTGGCGCAACTTGTTTTTATTAATGAAAAGTAATTAACTTCCTGTTAAGGAAAAAAAGCCCTTTTTTAGGGCTTTTTCGTTTTTATTCTTTGCTTAATTCCGCCGAGCGCAAAATAAAGCAATTGAAGAGGTAATGCATGATATTGCTTTAGCTACTATTCAGTTTATGCTGCGATTTTTTGAATGAATCGTCTAATTAAGCCCTTATTTTAGAATGTTTTAAAGACAGTAATATTACAGAAAGAAAGCATCGACGGCGTACTATTACCTTGGCAACTTCCATCAAAATTCCTTTGTGGAAAAAGGTGAAAAGAATCTTACTCCACGCTTATTAAAAGGTAATAGTTTCATATCAGCTATTAAGTGACTTAAGTATCCTGACAAACAAGTAATAAAAACTCCTTCTATCTTAAGTGATGCTTCAAATTGATAAGCAATCACGCCGAAAAAGATTAGTCCTACTATTGAATGTGTATAACTTCTATGGGGAACTAGAGAAGCCATTATGATAAAAACACCTAATAGCCATAACCAATTTTCTTGTAATGCAAGCCCGCCTACCAAAACTCCGGCTCCTGTAATGGTCAGCATATGCCTCTTTTTAATAAAGGAAGAAAACACAATTATTCCAATTCCAACGCCAATTCCCAGCCACTTTTCCGTATCAATACCCTTCAAATAGCTATAAATCATCATGAAAAGACCGATAAATGGGGCTGCTGTTCGAATTAATTTATGAGGAATGGTAATTTTGTTACTTAATTTCCCGTCAATATCTAGGTCAGGGATTAATCCGGAGATTCCTCCCGAACCCACTAATAATAGGGTAGTAGTTGGTTCCGTTTGTAATGTATTTGCAATTATTAAGCCTGTTAATGCTCCAATCGCAATATGTGCTGTTCCTTTCAATCTTTTCCACCTATTTCCATGTTTTTATATCAGCTAATCAACAATCCCATATAGCTATTATACCAGAATATACGTTCTTGTTAAGTGGAAAAAGAAATCTTTACCCCATTGGTGGCCAACACAATCAGCCTAATAAAGTTATAGACTTTTTAGACTGATTATGTAATTACATTAGAACAATGCATTTCCATTTCCGCTTGATCCCACGAAACTGAATAACCCTGGCCTTTTGAACAGAAAATCGAAGACGATGTATACTCTGGGTCCGCTTCTTTATTGTAATCGATTCTTGCGATGACCTCGGGCTGATTATGACAGGGGTAATAGCCGCCAACTACTAGATTCAGCAGGCCTTTTCCCTGTGTAAGTGATGCGAATTCTGGACCGTAGTTCATGAAGGTGGCTACTGGCACTTTCCCAGTTATAATGGTTTTGTTTCCTTCCGTCATTGGTGGGTTGAAGCTGCCATGTGCCTTCTGAATATCGGTCAGCACTTTACCGATATGATCCAAATCTATCTTTATCTTAAAATCATAAAACGGTTCGAGCAGGATGTTCTCAGCTTTCTCCAGCCCTTGCCGTAATGCACGATAGGCAGCCTCTCTAAAGTCGCCGCCAAAGGTGTGTTTAATATGGGATCGTCCAGTAAGTAACGTGATTTTTACATCCGAAATGGGGGAGCCTGTTAGAATCCCATGATGATCCCGTTCAAAAAAATGATGACGGATTACGTTCTGCGTTCCGACAGGCAAGTGATCGGTATGGCAGACAGTTTCAAACGAAATGCCGCTATTTCTAGGTGAGGGTGCTATTTTTAGATGGACTTCCGCATAATGCCCTAACGGTTCAAAATGACCGTATCCAATTACTGCAGAACGAATTGTTTCTTTGTATAAGATTTCTGGTTCGGCAAATTCCACATCGAGATGAAAGCGGTCCTTAATGATGAGCTTCAACACCTCCAGTTGAATCGTTCCCATTACGTGAATATGGATTTCCTGCAAGCGTTCTACCCAGGTCACGTTCAGGGCAGGATCTTCGGCATCCAACATTTTAAAATACCGCAATACCTCTTTTATATTTATCGAAGGATCGATACTCACCTTAGATTTTAACGCAGATACCATTTCATAATCGGCTTTTTCCTTCAGTGTTCCTAAACCGTCACCGGCAGAAGCCGAAGTCAATCCAGTTACGGCAAAGATATCTCCGGCTGAAGTTTGGACGACCGTCTTATATTTTGTACCATTATACAAACGGATTTGGGTAATTTTTTCAAAAAGCCCATCATCCCCATCCCCGTAACTGATTTCATCTCGTACCTTTAATGTCCCGCTTAAGGCTTTAATAAACGTAATTCTTGTCCCTTTTTCATCATAGCGAATTTTATAGACGCGTCCAGAAAATGGCTCCTCGCTGACATAATCCGTTGGTGTTAATAAGTCTAATTTTTCAAGAAAGCTTTCGATTCCGATATCCTGTAATGCAGAACCTCTGGCACATGGGAAAATTTGATTTTCCCGCAGCAGCACTTTCAGTGAGTCTAGCCAAAGTTTCGAATGATACCCGGTATCCATGTATGTTTCAAAAAGGGATTCATTTCGCTCTGCGATAAATTCGATTAATGCTTCATTCATATCCCCATTGTTCAACGTCTCGGTCATGTCAAAGACATCGCTAGTGAGGTTGGCGCGAATTTCATCCAAGACCTTCTGAGAATCAGCCCCGACCCGGTCGATTTTATTGATAAAGAAAAAGGTTGGTACATGATGCTTTCGCAATAGTCGCCAGACTGTCTCTGTATGACCTTCAATTCCTTCAACCGCACTGATGATCACGATCGCATAATCCATCACTTGAATCGCTCGCTCCATCTCCGGGGAAAAATCGACATGCCCAGGGGTATCGATTAAATAATAATCAGAATCGTTGAAGGAAAACATCGCTTGGTCAGCAAATACCGTAATGCCTCGTTGTTTTTCAATTTCATGCGTATCGAGGAAGGTATCCTGATGGTCGACACGGCCTCGTTGCCTAATGGCCTTTGTATGGAAAAGCAGCTGTTCTGCCAATGTCGTTTTTCCTGCATCCACATGGGCAAATATCCCAATTGTTTTCTTCATGCTGGCACCTCAAATATTCATGATCATTCTTTATGAATAGTATATCAAAGGAGATTCAGTCTTAGGGAAAGAAAATTTTTTGAAGCCAGTTTAGGTATATTGAAGTGACTTTTCTATCATTTTGTTGTTTTCTTTTTTGTTGTGTCGAGATAATAAACGTAAATGGATGATATGGCTACATAGATAGGATGATTTAATGTAAAATTAAGTGAATTCAATTTTTCAAACTAGAGGAGCGAAATAATGAATATATCTGTTTTAGGTTGTGGCCGTTGGGGAACTTTTTTAGCTTGGTATGTTCATAAAGTTGGACATAATGTCATGTTATGGGGAAGAGAAAACTCAAGAAACTACATAGGATTAAAAGAAACCAGAAAAAATGATTATCTTCCATTACCAGAAGATATAGTATTATGTAATTCTTTAGAAAAGGCGGTTTCATTTGCTGAAATGATTATCATTTCTATTAGTGCTCAAGAATTACGTTCATTTGCAAATCAATTAAGTTCAATAAATGAAATAGATGGTAAAACATTCATTTTATGTATGAAAGGTTTAGAATCTGCTAGTGGTAAAAGACTTTCTCAAGTATTTGGTGAAGAGATTGGAAAAAAAATAAATCTTGCAGTATGGGTAGGGCCAGGGCATGTACAAGATTTTGTAAATCATATACCTAATTGTATGGTTATTGGTTCCGAAAATGTTGACATAACGAAAAAGATTGTACAAGAGTTTAGTAGTGATTTAATTAGGTTTTATTACGGGCAAGACCTGATTGGAAATGAAATAGGCGCAGCCACAAAAAATGTCATGGGTATTGCAGCAGGAATGTTAGATGGATTCAATTATAGCAGTTTAAAAGGTTCCCTTATGGCCAGGGGGACAAGAGAGATTTCCCGTCTTGTTAGAGCAATGGGTGGAAATGATATAACGATTTATGGATTAAGTCACCTAGGAGATTATGAAGCAACCTTGTTCTCAGAGCATAGTCATAATCGGAAATTCGGGAAAGCATTTGTTGAAGGGGAAAGGTTTGGAAAATTAGCAGAAGGTGTTTCTACCGTTAGAGCATTAAGAGAATTATCCAAACAGTATGACGTTGAACTTCCTATTTGTAGTGCGATATACGAGATTCTATTTGATGATAAAAATGCAAAAGAAACATTAGAAGATTTATTTTTAAGACCTGTAAAATTTGAGTTTTAACTAGAGATATCGGTGTAAGTGGTAAAAGATACACTTTTAATGCGGCGTCATAGAGTATGGAAATAACTAGGGGGAATGGGAAGAGTACCAAAAGAAAAGAACTAAAAAAACATATAAATATCGGTTTTCTAACCGATGTTTTATATGTTTAAGTCGTTTTCTAACGCTAGACTTGTAAGTGAACATTTTAATGTTTGCTAACTACTTCTCTTTTCTATAAAAACGTTCACCTGTTTCGGGATTGAAATACACTCTCGTTTTTTCACCCGACACAGGGTCAATATTTACTTCCTCTGTCGAAACAAAACCTTTGGGAACTTTTACGCCGTGATTGCGTTTAAACCGTTTATCATAAATAAAATATCCAAGTAAAATGCAAATGATTGCACCAATAATTTCTAGAATGTAAAAACCGATGATGAAATTCATTATTCCTTCTCCACAACAGCAGCTGTTCCATATGCCACAATTTCACTCATGTTTTTACCAATTTCACCTGAATCAAATCGCATCATCACAATCGCATTTGCACCCATTTGGGTTGCGTTTACAATCATACGGTCTAATGCTTCTTTTCTAGAGTCCTCAAGCATAGCTGTATATTGCTTGATTTCGCCACCCACAAGGGATTTTAAGCCTGCCATAATATCGCCGCCAAGCCCTCTGCTTCTAACAATTAGTCCGAATACAGGTCCTTTTATTTCGACAATTTTGTAGCCCTCAATTTTTTCTTTTGTCACTACGATCACTTTAATCACCTCCATCTATATTTTCTATTATTGCGGCTAACTCTTGCAATATCAAGTATTGAGATAGGGAATGGAAGACAGTACTTCCCTAAAAAAGAGCGAATCGAAAAATTCACCCCGAATATACAAATGCGGCTGGTGTATAGGAAGAATAATCCATATAAGTTCACTGCTTAGCAGCTGAAATTTCTTGCATTTTACTCGACACAAGTGGATAAAAATGATTTTTTGCACTTGTTGTAGAATTACCACCGAAAAATCCAGTGCCGGGGCATGTTTTAACATAATATTCAGGAGCGTTATCTAACACTCTTTCGCCCGTTTTCAAATCCCACCAATGATGATACGTGATACTGTCAATGGAAGGTGTTAACCCGAATCTAAGACAAAGCAAAGCCGTAATCTCTACAATCGTTTCCTTTTGTTCTTTAGTCATGACGTCGTGACCGATATCAAAGTTACCAATATTTTCGATAGCGATTCCAGTAATGTTTGCCTTTATCCCAATTGAACCTTCGGGAGCGCTGTTAAATGGCCTGGAAACGGCTATTTTACCATCCGGAAAGGTAGTGATATTTTGTGCGATATTCTTCCATTTCCTTTCTCTAATATGAAAATTCTCCATACTCTTCAGTAATTTAAAATGATTGGAACCATTAACCTGCCTATAGGACGGTAACCACGTGTGATGATGTTGGATTAACGTTATTTTTCGATTAAATTGATTATGAAATAACCAATTTTTAAATTCCTCCTTCGTCATAAGAATATACTGTCCTTGCATGGTCATTCTTTTAGGAGGAATCATTAATTGCTGCCCTAAATATAGTTGATCTGTTGAAAGTCCATTTATTGTCTTTATTGTCTGTTCTGAAGAATTATAGGCTGCTGAAATCTTCCCAAGTGTATCCCCAGCAGCAACTTCATAAATAATCGGAACAAATAATTTCTGATTAACTAATAATGTATCGGATAGCAATCCATTGGAACCTTTTAACTCTTCTACAGATGTACCGTATTTATTTGCAATTGCCGGTAAAGTATCTCCAGAATTAACTGTATAAATATTACTGGGATTATTTCCGGCTGCATGAACAGAAGAGAAAATCATGAGCATATTTAAAATCAAATAAAATACAAGCACAAAAGTTTTTTTCATATTATTAGATCCTTTCATTCCGATATCACAATGTTCGCAGCAACACACTGTTTTATTTTTCTAATCCGGAAATGAAATTATTCAAGGACATGGGGACAGTCTGCTTGTCCCACTTGTTTTTCCCTAAAATCCAACTAAATAGAAGAGAAGCAACGCAGTCTAACGGGTATTAACTGAATTGTTTATCATTTTAAGCTTTGGGGCATAAAGCCTAGCGAACAATGTATTCTAACAATAGCTCTCCGTGTTCTTTGCGGCCGGTATCTTTAAAGCCGAATGACTGATAAAGACGTAAAGCAGCTGTATTTGATTCCTTTACTCCAAGAATGATGGTTTGGCTGCAATCAGGCAGGGCTGCTAAAAAATTCATCGTGTGTGCTAGTGCCAGCTTGCCATAACCTTTTCCTTGCTGCGTTTGATCCATCATGAAACGGATAATCCAATAGGTCCCATCCTCAGGGTCCTTTCCATACATAAGAAATCCTATCATTCTATTATCTAAGTAAATTCCCATCGGTACAAAAGATGTCTCAAATTTTGATTCTGCCAATGAATAAACATTTGAGGCAATATATGATTTCTGGTGGGGTGCAACCTCTAACTGAATACATTCCTCCCAGTTTTCTTGCGTTATTCCTTTTAATGAAATAGACAAATTGATCATACTCCTTTTCAAAATTGGTTTTTAGTGAATATTCTCATATTTTATCAAAAAATCTTTCAATAAAACTAGTGTTTATCTCATTATTTGCGCTAAAACAAAAACGACTAAAAAAGTGATCTTTAGTCGTTTTTGTTTTATTTTCATTAATTTTTTTAAATGATTTCATTTTTTGGGTATTTTATAATAAAATATAACTAATCAGTTGATAAGTAATGAAGGGATTAGCTAAAAATGGCTGCTAGAAGAAGTAATCAAAACGACTATACGACGCAAGAAACAAAACAATTAATCATTTATACCTCACAAAAATTATTTATGACGTACGGCTATCGTTCGGTAACTACTAGACAAATTGCTGAAGCGTGCGATGTCACTCAGCCGGCACTTTATTATCATTTTCCAAACAAACAAATGATTTATATTGAAGTGGTTCGATCGATCATGGATCGAACTAGGGCTGCTCTACATCATATTAATGAGCATCAAATCTCTTTTAGAGATCGTTTATTTCAAATTTCGATGTATATGTTAACAAACCATCAAGAGGATTTGTCACAGATGTTTCATGATATCGAGCATGAAATGAATGAGGAGTCACAGGGGTTAATCCGAAAGTGGTGGCTGGATAGTTATTTACATCCTGTTGTGGCGATGATTGAGGATGCAGTTAAACATAGGGAAATCCGTGAACTGGATACTCTTAACAGCAGTGTAATGGAAATGGCTTATTTTATCCTTGATTTAATGAAATCATTCCTGCAGACCTCAATCTATCGGATCTCGAGTGAGGCAGAGAGGAAAAAAGAAGCTGAAAGAAAATCGAATTTAATTGTTACCATCATTATTGAAGGATTAAGTGGCTAATAAAAAGAGCCACCTCTTTTTTGCTTATTACTTATCAACTGATAAGGAAGAGAGAGGGAGATGAAAAAACATGATCCGAAGCTTGGCCAAACGGTATGGAGCATTTATAAGTGGAAGGAAAGGACGATGGATCACTTTATTTACTTGGATAATGCTCATACTTGCATTGAACGGATTGTTGCCACAGGCGAATTCACAAAAGAACGAACGAGCTGACACTTTCTTGGAAGAAACAGATGCTACCAAGGCTAGCGACATAATCGATAGGGAATTTAGTACAAATAAAGGGATCCCAGCCTTATTAACATGGTACAAGGCAAGTAGTCTATCAGATAATGATCTTGCTTCTATCCAAGGGTTAACGAAAAAGCTTACAGATCAACCGATTAAAGGTACGTTTGTTCCTCCTTTTCATGACATTCCGCTTCCTGTTTTAAAAAATCAAGTGTCAAAGGATGGAACAACGCTTGTTTTACCGATCGTCTTTGATAAAAACCTAGAAACAGCAGAGATATCAGCTCGCTTAGGGGAGTTGAAGAAGACTGCAAAATCAATTTTTCCAAAAGATCCTTTTCGTACGAGTCTGAAGGATGAGGAGAATTTGGTGGTAAGGGTAACAGGCCCAGCAGGGGTAGCAGTGGATGCCACCGAATTATTTAGTCAAGGGGATCTTTCGTTATTGATTGGTACGGTAATGATTGTTCTTCTCTTTTTACTGATTATTTATCGCTCACCCATTTTGGCGCTGATTCCCCTTGTTGGGGTTGGAATGGCATATATGCTGATTAGTCCCATTTTGGGCGTATTAGGCAAAGAAGGTGTCATTGATTATGATGCGCAAGCTATCTCGATAATGACTGTCTTGTTATTTGGTGCAGGAACGGATTATTGCTTATTTTTAATTGCACAATTTCGAAAAAACTTGCGGGAGGAGGAGGATAAATTTATAGCGATTCGACGCGCGTTTTCACTTTCTTCAGGTGCGATTTTTATGAGTGGACTAACCGTTGTCGTATCCTTATTGGTATTGCTAGTAGCAAATTATGGGTCTGTTCATCGATTTGCGATTCCCTTTAGTTTAGCCATCTTGATCATGATGGCCGCAAGTTTATCACTCATTCCAGCACTCCTAAGTATTCTTGGCAGAACTTCGTTTTATCCGTTTGTTCCACGGACTGAAGAAATGACGGTGAAATGGGCTGCTAAAAAAGGGAAAGTAGTTAAAGCGCCAAAGGACAAAGCGAATTTAGGAGAGTATGTTGGGAAAGTGGTCAGCTATAAGCCTTGGAGAGTAGCGGCTATAACCCTTATCATTTTAGGTGTATTCGCTCTATTTTCAACAAAAATGGAAACAACGTATGACACCCTTTCATCCTTCCCAAAGGATATGCCGTCACGTGAAGGTTTTGACCTATTGTCAAAGAAATTTAATCCTGGTGAATTGGCGCCGGTTAGTGTGATTGTAAAAGGGAGTGGTTCGGAAGCGAACTTGAAGGAAAAACTAGAGAATTTACCTTTTGTGGCTGAGGTTTCCAACCCTGTGAAAGGTGAAAAGGACTCTAGCATTGTCAAATACGAACTTGCCTTAAATATGAATCCCTATTCCAATGAAGCAATGGCCCATATACCGGAACTTAAAAAAGATGTACAGTCATTCATAAAGCAATCCGGTGGTGATGACCGCGACGTATGGATTGGAGGAATGACGGCCGAACAGTATGATACAAAACAAACAACGAAAGCTGATTCATCCCTGGTGATCCCGCTTATTATTGGCCTGATTGCCATTTTACTTTTGCTCTATTTGCGTTCGATCATAGCTACTGTTTACTTAATTGGTACCGTTCTATTGTCCTATTTTAGTGCGCTAGGGTTAGGATGGATCATTTTACATTATGGCTTTGGCGTTGAAGCCATTCAAGGCTTTATTCCGCTCTATGCGTTTGTTTTTATTGTAGCTCTCGGTGAGGATTATAATATTTTCATGATTTCGAGTATTTGGAGGAAAAGTAAGGAAATGCCGCTGAAAAGGGCAATCAAAGAAGGAGTCTCGGAAACGGGCGGCGTTATTACCTCTGCCGGGATTATCTTGGCTGCAACGTTTACTGTTTTGACCACATTACCGATACAAGTTCTTGTCCACTTTGGTACGATAACAGCAATTGGCATCCTGTTAGATACATTTATTGTTAGACCATTTTTGGTTCCTGCTCTTACCTCGATATTTGGACAGTGGGCGTTTTGGCCTTCAAAGAAAAGAATGGATGGGGTTAGGATATTAAAGGAGAAAGAAGTAATCCGTAATTGATCAATAATGTGATTGGGCAGTCATAAAGATGGCTGCCCGTCATTTCGTATTTTATTATTGCTTCAATTGATTTAATTCTTCCATACATTCTTGGACAAGAGTAACCGCCTGACTCATCGTTGCTCCGCCGCCAAAGGCTGCCGTCACCCCAACTGCTTCGTAAATTTCTTGTTCAGAACAACCTTGGTCAAGACACCCTTTTACATGATAAATAATACAATATTCATCTTGTGAATATAAACTAATCCCTAGGGCAATCAATTGTTTCTCCTTTTGAGATAAAACTCCTTCTTTAAAACATTCCTCTGTAAAAGAATGATACTGTTCAGCTAGTTTCGGCATCTTTTGAGTAAATACACCCATCCCCATTTTATAATGATGAAGGGCTGCATCCGTAGAATTCCTTGCTTCAATCTCCATCCACAAATTCAACTCCATTTCTATTTTTCATTAATTCAGACATTAGTATTCGCTGCCATGGAACATATTAACCAGGAATAAGTATTTATTCAAAAATGATGGGCTGAATAATTCTCGCTTCACTGGAAAGAATGAAGGATGGTGTATTAGACACCAACTAACGACGATGTGGGGGAATTGCGATGAATATTCGTGAAGGCTTAATTCCAACTGCTTTAGGCACTGCAGTATCTGTGACAGGGTATGCATTAAAGCAAAAACGCGGGTCGAATAAAATGGTAGCTAATACTGTTTTCGGTTTTGGTCTAGCACATGTGGTATTAGGAGTAATTGACCTTGTAGAACACCGCCGTTAGAGATAAAGGCGAGTACAATCCGTACTCGTCTTCATGATACCTACTTAGAAGTAAAATTTATTTGTTTTGCATTAAACCGTATTTATAGTAAAAGTTAAGAAAAAGGAGGTGTAGGATCATGAGATTAATACACAAAATTGCCTTAGTGCTAGTAATAATTGGAGCAATCAATTGGGGATTAATTGGTTTATTTAGATTCGATTTAGTTGCAGCTATTTTTGGCGGACAAGGTGCCTTTTTGTCAAGAGTAATCTATTCTCTTGTTGGATTAAGTGGCTTGATTTGTATAAGCCTGCTTTTTGTTCCAAGTCGGAGTGAAGAGCATGAAGTAAATCGCCAAGGCACCGGAAATTTAAATTATGCTACTGAATTTGGTGAGGAAACCGATTTATCTAAATTAAAAAAGGATTAAAAAAACACCTCAGATGACTATGTCATCTGAGGTGTTTTTATTTGTTATGGATTCGCTGTCAAATTCGTTCGAAAAAATAGCAGAGAAAGTAAGTAATGATTAACGGTTGTATTGGTAAATCTACATTATTACCTAACCCAAACATTAAAAATGTAAAGAAAAATGACTATCAAAAGTATACAATTTGGTAGTCATTTTTTATTGATATCTATAATAGGAAAAGTATGACTGTTGGATTTGAACTTAAACAATCGGACAGGATAGTTGGTATATATGAATATTTTAATGGAAAACCTAATCAAAAAAAACGAGGAATAGGGGATTGCTGATGGATATTAAAAACCCAATGGATATATTAAAACCAATTAATTTAAGTACAAAAAAATTAGACGAAACCCAACCTCTAACATCCGTTGAAATGACTTTATTAGAAAGCAAAGTTACTTAAATGGTTTTGTTGGAGATATCAGACCATTACACGTATTAGAAATTACCCACCTTACGATAACATTGAGAATAACACAACTAGTAAGGCATTATTATTGGGCTTTTACCAGACAGGTAAAGACGAAAAGATTAAGGCGTTGTAAAAGCGGGGGTTGGACATGACTGATAAATCGGTAAAACAGTACATGGAAAAACTTCACATTGAAAGCTTGCCATCACCGTCATACATAGACCATTTAGTTACAACGTCTACATATCCTCCTTTTTCCGCTAAAATTATGCTATTTCATAAAGTGGATATGTTCGCGATGAAGATCAGGTCGTTTGGAAACTCACTTGCGGTAAACGGAAGAAGAGATATAGGAATGTTATATGGAAGAACTCTCATAAACATTGGCTTATTTGTCGATGACGGAGCTAATATCTTTATTGAAAAAGGGTGGATGGAATCACCACCAAAAGCATTTGACAGAGCTTAATTATCATCCAATTTGGTTTGTATTAATGTGTTTACCTTTATTCTATTTACTGTTATAAAATTGAATAATATGTAAGGGGAACAATGATGAAGATTCGTTTTGGATACGTGGCGACTGCATTAGGTTTATGGGATGCAAGCCCTTCAAAAACTTTAACTTTTACCCGGTATGCAGCTCTTCCTAAAAATGAACGTATGGAAAAACTCAAATTGGTAACGGCACAAAATTTACATCATACAAAAAGAATTTTGTACTATAATATTGCGCACGAAATAAAATTATATCGGTTTTCAAGCTCACTTGTCCCCTTAGCCACTCATCCGGAAGTGATGTGGGATTTCATTACACCTTTCAAAACGGAATGGAAAGAACTTGGACAATTAATCGACCAATTTCAACTTCGTCCGAGTTTTCATCCTAATCAATTTACCCTTTTCACGAGTCTGCGCACAGAAGTGACCATGAATGCTGTGAAGGATATGGACTTCCATTATAAGATGCTCGAGGCAATGAAGGCATTGAAGAGAGGGATTATCAATATTCATATTGGCGGTGCCTACGGAGATAAAGATACATCATTAGAACGTTTTCATCAAAATATAAAAAAATTACCAGACGAAATAAAAAGGAAAATGACGCTGGAAAATGATGATAAAACCTATAATGTTGAAGAAACCTTGGTTACTTGTGAAAAAGAAAAGATACCGATGATTCTTGATTATCACCACTATATGGCGAATAAGGGGGAAGTTGACCTTTCGCTTTTTTTACAACGGATCTTTAACACATGGAATACGATTCCAAAGGTTCATATTTCCTCGCCAAAATCAGATCAAGCCTATCGTTCACATGCAGATTTTGTCTCCTTGGACTTCATCCTTCCTTTTTTGAAAATGGCAAAAGGGCTTAATCAAGACTTTGATATTATGATTGAAGCAAAAAAGAAGAACCTTGCGATGTTGCAACTTATCGAAGAAATCGCCTCGATTCGGGGAGTCAAACGTCTATCTGGTGGTGAGGTGGAATGGTGAATAAAAAGACCAGGGAACGTGGTGGCAAAATGATAAAAAAGCACCTGATTCACAGGTGCTTTCACGTTTATTTTTTTCAAGTAAGCAACATTAGGAACTTAATAGGTATCCATTGATTGAACTAAACACTTGTTGAATGGCCTCATTACCGGCTTTCTCCCATCTGCTTTTATCATAAATGTAGCCGTCTTTATCCAATGGCGCTTGAAATTGCTCAAGCCCTGTGGTGGCAGTTACGAAGGAGTTTTCATCATGATCTAATCCAATATTGACGACATGCTTGATGACAAATGGTGTTCCAAATTCAATCAACGCATTAGTATGATCTAACGCACCATCTAAAACATATATAGGAACTCTTAGATAAATAGACTCTCCGCCATCACGATATAACAATGCATCAAATTTCCCTTGGTCATAATCAAAATTACTGCAAAAACTACATCCCATTGAATGAAAGATATCGCGAACTGCCCCAAAATAAGCCCTTTTTCCCTCAATTTCTGTTTGCAACGTAATCATATTCATTTCACTCCAATATTTAAAAGGTTTGTTACTATTCTTTACTAGATTTTTAAAAAAATACTTACCACCAATAAGGTATTGGAAAATGATATTTTGTCTTTTTTATAAGGGTTGGAATAACTTATGGGATGTAACAAATCCTAATGAACAAAGGAGGTGCTAATTTTGTCAAATCAGCAAAGGACAAACCGTGATAAACAAAATGGGCAATTCGACAATCAATCAGGTTCAGGATCAAAGTACCATGAAGAGCATGCAGGGAAGGTTACTGGCTATGGTCAACCGGATCAGAGCGTAGAGAGGTTGACAAATAGATCGGACAAGCCTTCTTCATAATCGTAAATTATTTGTGTTTTTTTCTGAAAAAAATAGGAAGGTGAAGATATGGAAATAAATCAAGAGTATACCTCCTATAATCCGGGAGACGTTGTATACGTCTTTTATCGCAATCCTCATATCCAAAATGTAGCAAATATACAGGAAGCCGCCGTGGTGAAAAATCCGGAGAATCCCAATGAACTGGCTATTTTTCTGTATGAAACTTATTATCCCTTAACTAACGAAATGGCTATTTACTCTAGCGAAGCCGATGCCTTAAACGCCTTTGAACAGTATTTTGGGTATGAATAGAATGGGGATAACAACATGAATAAACCATTTACGCCGCAGCTTGTTTTCTTTGAACCAAAAGCTTTGGAATATCCGCTAGGTCAGGAGCTGAAAGAAAAATTCGAGAAAATGGATGTGGAAATTCGCTATACCACCTCACATAATCAAGTCAGAAATCTTCCTGGTGATACTGATTTTCAAAGGTACAGGATTGCAAAGTCAACACTCGTAGTTGGCATCAGAAAAACACTTAAGTTCGATACATCGAAACCTTCTGCGGAATATGCGATTCCTTTTGCGACTGGCTGTATGGGGCATTGTCATTATTGTTATTTGCAGACAACGATGGGATCGAAGCCTTACATTCGTACCTACGTCAATGTGGATGAGATTTTGGAAGCGGCCGATCAGTATATGGAGGAACGTGCCCCTGAAATTACACGGTTTGAAGCTTCATGTACTTCGGATATTGTTGGCCTCGATCATCTTACGCATACGTTAAAGAGGGCGATCGAACACTTTGGGAAAACGGATCTTGGCAGGCTGCGTTTTGTGACAAAATTTCATTATGTAGATCATTTACTTGATGCAAAACATAATGGAAAAACAAGGTTTCGCTTTAGTGTCAATGCCGATTATGTAATTAAAAATTTTGAACCTGGTACATCACCATTAGCTAAAAGAATCGAAGCAGCTGGTAAAGTAGCTAGAGCCGGTTATCCTCTAGGATTCATCGTTGCCCCCATTTACCTTCATGAAGGCTGGGAGGAAGGCTACTATCATATGTTTGAGCGCCTTGATGCCGAGTTACCGATGGAAGCAAGGAAGGATATTACGTTTGAGTTCATTCAACATAGGTTCACGAAGCCTGCAAAGAGAGTGATTGAAAAAAATTATCCGATGACGAAATTAGAATTGGATGAGTCAGCTAGAAGATATAAATGGGGGAAATACGGTATCGGCAAATATATTTATCAAAAAGAGGAAGAAGAGGAGATAAAAAGTCACCTTTATTCCTATATGGAAAAGTTTTTTCCGCATGCAAAATTGGAATACTTCACATGAAATTTAAACCGGTTAATTATTGCAAAAACACGCTATTTCATTGGAAATAGTGTGTTTTTTATTTAAGAATATATTTTTAATAAGGAAGAAAGACAAGTACATTCCAAAATCTGTTTTTGGTTCATATATTTAATCGTCTTACATACATTTAAAGTAGAGTGTCCTATCAATGAGGCGTTCTCTGTGTAATATCGGTACAAGTTGTATGTTCAAATTGGAAAAAATATATACCTGTTCTTTTACCTTTTAATCTTGATTCCTTTGTTGGGGAACAAACGGATAAAAGGGAAAGTACATAAATGGAAAGGGGAAACTTGCGGATGGAACTCCTACAAGAAATAATAAATAGTTATAGTACATTTTTTTCACTGGAGACATTAGAGAAGGTAGTGTCGGATCCTGCGAGCTGGGGAATAATTGGTACCCTTATTATACTTGAAGGATTATTATCTGCTGATAATGCCCTCGTCCTAGCGGTGATGGTCAAGCATCTGCCATCGGAACAACGTAGGAAGGCACTGTTCTATGGCATTTTTGGCGCCTATTTCTTCCGGGTTGTCGCTATTGGATTAGGTGTTTCGTTAATCAACATTCCTTGGATCAAAATTGTATGCGGGCACTATCTTCTATGGATTGTCTTCCAAAACTTTTTTCAAAAAAATGAAGAGGAAGATGGAGTTCAAAATAAAAAGATGGGATTCTGGAGAACCGTTTTAACCGTTGAACTAATGGACATTGCTTTTAGTTTTGACAGTGTGATTGCGGCGTTTGGCGTTTCAAATCAGGTTTGGGTTTTGTTTTTGGGAGGAGTGCTAGGTATCTTAATGATGCGCGGGGTAGCCCAGTTATTCCTGGTATTAATTGAAAAAGTTCCTGAATTTGAAACAACCGCGTTTATCCTAATTGCGATAATAGGAGTAAAAATGATTATTGCTGCATTTGGATTCCATATGAATGAAGTTCTATTTTTTAGTATGTTAATCGCTGTATTCTTGGGTACATTCATCGTCCATTTATTTAGAAATCATTCAGGAAATGAACCAACAATGTAAATTCTTTTTAGAGGGGAAGGACAAATCGTTCTTGCCTTTTTTAATTTTATTAATAATAGGCTAAAAATATAAAAATTGGAATATTATTCAGTGGATTAAGCAGGATAAGGGGTAAGCTGCTGTTAGGAAGGCTTCTCAAATTAAATATTATTTAAAGAGCAATACATCGCATCTCAGAGGGGAAGTTGAAAAACGGCCGCTTTTTTTATGCCAAATTTTTCACAGGGTTAAATACATAAGAAGGAGGAAGGACAATGACAAACCGTAATAACAATCGAAATCAGCCGCATACTGGGGGAAGTCAAGCAAAGGCAAGCGATACCGAATTTGGTGCAGAGTTAGGATTAAGTAAAAAAGCGAGAAAAAGAGCTGCAAGAGAAAGTAAAAAGAATAAATAGCGATATTGTAACGAAAGGAACTGTATGTAATCGCAGTTCCTTCTTCAATGGCGGGGAAAGAATCTATCCGTGTTGCTGCACGTTATGGTAAAATTGGATATTATGGATGTAAAAGGGGGAAACCACGGTGCTGCAAGAGGGCTATATTGAGGTAACTGGAGGCAAGGTCGCATATCAACTTTTTAATAAACAGGCAGCTGGTACACCTGTTATTGTGTTACACGGGGGGCCTGGTTCGTCTTGCTATTCGCTGCAAGGGTTGAAAGCGCTAGCGGAAGACCGCCCGGTTATTCTCTATGATCAATTAGGATGCGGAAAATCGGACAGACCGACAGACACGTCACTGTGGCGGCTTGATCGATTTGTGGAAGAATTAGCAAAGGTTAGAAAAGAACTGAATCTTGATGAGGTACATATTTTAGGCCATTCATGGGGGACTACGCTTGCGGCTGCTTACTGCTTAACGAAACCAAGCGGTGTGAAAAGTGTTATTTTCTCAAGTCCTTGCCTTAGCGCCCCACTATGGGAACAAGACCAAAAACGCAATCTGCAGAAGCTGCCGGCGGAAACACAAGAAATAATCAAACGTTGTGAAGAGGATGGTACAACCGATTCTGAGGAATTTAAGGCGGCAATTGAAGTATTTAACAAACACTTCGTTTGCAGAATCCCAAAACCGGAACATTTATCACAGGGCTCACATTATCGCAACCCAGAAATTTATAATATCATGTGGGGTCCGTCTGAATTCACGGTGCTTGGCAATCTGAAAGAATTCGATTGTACATCTCGGTTAAAGGAAATCAGTTGCCCAACTCTATACACATGCGGGCGTTTTGATGAGGCAACCCCGGAAACTACCCAATATTACAGCAGTTTAACACCTGATTCAAACTTTCATGTGTTTGAGAATAGCGCCCATTTACCATATATCGAGGAACCGGAAGCGTATTTGCAGGTGATAGGCAGCTTTTTGAGAGAAATTGATTTCTTTTAACCTCAACTAAAAAAATCCACCCTTGAGGTGGATTTTTTTCAGTAATCTTGGCGGCCATCCCTTAATAATAATTAGCAGCAAGGGTGATACATCGGAAAACAGCATGGGTTGTAAGCGGGCGGGCAGCATGGATTATACATCGGCTGCGGGCAGCATGGATCATACATTGGCTGTGGACAGCACGGATTATACATTGGCGGCGGGCAGCACGGGTCATACATTGGATAACAACAAGGATTTTGAACCGGATAACAACTTGGCTGCGGATAAACTTGTGGTGCGATATAAGGGATATTTGGGACATTAGCTGGGAAAACAGGCTGGTTTGGCATGATATTAGCAGATGGCTGGTTTGGCATGATATTAGCAGAGGGCTGGTTTGGCATAATATTGGAACTTACAATCGGTTGGTTTGGCATGGCATTAGGACTTACATAGTGCTTTTTTTCCATTATTTATCTCTCCTCATCCATTTTTCATACAAGATAGTCTATGTGTCTATATGCAGGAGTGTATAGACATATCCCCAACATCGTCATAACCTCTGTTCCTTCCCGGATAAAATTTCAGGAAAATAAAAACTAGTGAAGGAAAAAGCAGAATTTAGTCGAATTAATACTAGTAAATATGCCCATTTCGAGGACAATCGAGGACAAAAAAATGAATATATTCGGACAAGTTATTCTCGTGTTAATTTCCATCCTATTTACCATCTTTCAGCACTTCATCCATAATGAGCCATTTTTTACGTTAGACTTTGTTTTTTTCACTGTAATAGCCTGGATTGTTGGCTGGCAATATGATAAGGCGCGATTCTATGAAAAAAATGCACGTGCAAGTGAAGACAGCTATAAACAATTAATAGATTCATTGCCTGATCCCGTTTATGTTACAGGGGAGCATCGGCTGCTTTATGCAAATCATGCGGCTGTTTCCATGATTGGTGCAACAAAAAAAGAGGATGTAATCGGTAAATATATTACTGATTTTATTGTTCCTGAGTATGAAAATCGTTTAATGGAACGATTTAAGCAGATAAAGAAAGCGAAACAGCCGGTAAATACCATTGAATACAAGGCAAAGCGTTTGGATGGAAAAGTGTTTTTCTTCGAAGTTTCTTCGTTGTCCATTGTTTTTGGCGGAAAAGAGGCGATACTATCGATTGGAAAAGATGTTACTGAAAGAAAAGAACAAACGAGTCAGCTGTTACAAAAGTCTGAAAAGCTGGCCTTGCTCGGCCAAATGGCAGCAGGCATTGCCCATGAAATAAGGAATCCCCTTACTTCGATAAAAGGATTTATTCAGTTGTTCAAGTCCGACCATCTTCAAGATGAATACTATGATATTGTGTTATCTGAGCTTGATCGAATCAACGAAATTGTCGGTGAATTCCTGGTTCTCGCCAAACCGTCGGCAGCTGTATTAGTAGAAAAAGATGTAAAGGTATTAATAAAAGAGGTGGTAACGTTTTTTAATAGTCAATCAATTTTGAAAAATGTTCAGATTTTTGTCGAATATGAAAGTGATTTGCCAATGATTAGCTGCGAAGAAAATCAGTTAAAACAGGTTTTTCTCAACCTCCTTAAGAATGCAATTGAAGCCATGCCGGTCGGTGGAACTATTGAGGTTAAAGTAATGGCAAAAGGCGAAGGTCATATTGCTGTTCAGATTGTCGATCAAGGTGTTGGGATTCCGGAGGATCGGATTTCCACACTTGGAGAGCCTTTTTATACTACTAAGGAAAAGGGGACAGGCCTTGGGCTGATGACCTGCTTTAAAATTATCGAAAGTCATAATGGTAAGCTCACCTTTCAAAGTAAGGAAAAAGTGGGAACCACTGTAGAAATAATTCTACCTACGATTACGCGGCAGTTATTGAGTATGGAAATAAGTTATAATCATTAATTGGAAATAATATTCCATTGTTGACTGCCAAACTACTACTATATGATTATCCTAGTAACGGATACGATTAATAGTTTTGGAGGGGAAACATAGAGTGAGAAAAATCCTGCTTACAGTCGCAGCTCTTTCCTTACTTATTTCTTTGCTAACTGCTGGTCATGGTTTTGCACTTCAGCCAGAGCCATTCGTAAAAGTGAAGTTGATCAATTTTTTGGGAAACAAAACGGAAATCAGCTTAAAACCGAATGGTGATTATCTTACGATTGACCCGAATTTAAACTTAAAATCAGGCAGCACCTATCTATTAAAGCAGGTTAATGGAAAACTATCACTTTATAAAGATGGAAGCTTTCTGAATTCATTTGAAACCTTTTCTGTCCTGCCTCAAAAAGCTAATTCCCAACTTTCAATTAATAATCGTTTGTACCTTGGCAGCTTTGATTTTTCCATCGAAAATAAGCAATTTGTCCGACCGGTCAATTCTGTTTTGATGGAAGATTATTTAAAAGGGGTTGTGCCAATTGAAATGTATCCTTCCTGGAATATTGAATCCTTAAAAACTCAAGCGGTAGCCGCAAGGACATACGCGCTAGGTTATCTTAATCGCGGTGTGATCGATGATACGATTTCCTATCAGGTGTACGGCGGCTATAATTGGACGCCAAATACGACAAAAGCGGTCGATGAAACGAAAGGGCAGGCCGCCCAAGTTAATGGCCGCCTTATCGATGCTGTTTATTCGGCCAGCAATGGGGGGATTACTGAAAGCAATGCTAATGCATGGGGATCTCCAGCCGTTTCTTATTTATCAATAAAAAATGATAGCTATGATCCAAAGACGGTTTGGGACTTTTCCTTCAGTAAAACTCAAATTGATCTTACTTCAAAGGATTTATCAAAGTCGGCCGAATGGTGGTCCGCAACCAATGAAATGGACGTAACGATAACCACTAATATTAAATTATGGTTAAGCAATAACGGCTATACAAACAAAGACATTAAAATTGTTTCCATTTCTGATTTTTCGCTTCATAGTCCTGGTTCTGGCGGTCGTGTCAGTAAAGGAAACATAACGATAGATTATTTAGCAAAAGATAATGTCGACGCAGCTGGGAAAATAATACCGCAGCGAGTTGTTTTTTCAAATGTGAATGCCTCCACCTTAAGAACGATGATTGGAAACCGGGTGATGTTGAGCTATTTGGTTGATAAAATCGATGCGGATGGAAATATTGTTACTGTTAAGGGATTTGGTGATGGTCATGGTGTCGGCATGAGTCAATGGGGTGCCAAATACATGGCCGATGCCGGGAAAACGTATGAAGAAATTCTAAAGTTTTATTATACAGGGATTACGCTTGTCAACATGTATGATGGTACCTCTCAAAGTGTAAGTGCGCCAACTTCACAAAGTGATAGTCCAGCAACTACTGTGCCACCTTCTCAAAGTGTAAGTCCAGCAACTGTAGCAAAAACCGGCTGGGTAAAAGAGAACGGAAAGTGGTTCTATTTCAAATCAGGCGGTGTTAAGACGACTGGCTGGCTGAAAGATGCTAACAAATGGTATTATTTAAACAAAAATGGTGAAATGCTAACCGGCTGGCTGAAAGATGCTAACAAATGGTATTATTTAAACCAAAGTGGAGCAATGCTGACCGGCTGGCAAAAGGTCAGTGGAAAGTGGTATTATTTACAGCCAAGTGGAGCAATGGCCACCGGCTGGTTGAAGGATAAAGGAACATGGTACTATCTTACTTCTTCAGGTGCGATGGCTACCGGCTGGATTACGGTAAATGGCAAACGATACTATTTGACCGCTAATGGTGCAATGATGACAAACCGGCAATTGATTAGTGGAAAATGGTATCTATTTCATGCTAGTGGTTATTTATTGACCTCGCCCCATGGATAAATCT
>NZ_BCVP01000044.1 GCF_001591805.1 Neobacillus novalis NBRC 102450
TGCGCCCCTGTGAGAGTAGGACGTTGCCAGGCACGAAAAAGGACAGCTGAATAGCTGCCCTTTTTTGTTTTTTCTTTTATCCCAAGTACAATCATCTATAACCATATTACTTGATCACATGGCGCGCTGTTAGGTAATGTGTGTCGTACCAAGGAAAAAACAACACCCTGGATACTATGCCTTGAGTTGGATTTGTGAAAATAACTTTGTTATTTCCACCGTAAATGGCGACGATATTAGGTGTATTTGAACCAATTGTGTTGGTGAAAAATACAAGATCCCCTTTCTTAAGGTTTGCCCTTGACACAAAGGTACCTTTTTTAACGAGCTCGCTAACGTTGTTGGTACCAAGAGTGATTCCATTTTGTCCGTAAATGTAGTTTACAATCCCCCCGTTTGTAAACGTTTTAGTTGCGGGATTATTAACGTTATTGCTTATGGTGACATTTCCCTGTAAGGTGTAAGCCATATTTACAATCTTATCCGCTGCCGAAAGCGGGCTTGAAGGCATATAGCTTGGTATGACACGTCTGGCTCCGACAAAATTTTCAGTGTAGTAAGGTTTAGCGGACATATCTGATATCACAATGTTTTGTGTCGGGTCAGCCATATGTAGAAGCTTGTTAGACCCCATATAAATTCCAATATGATCGGCTGGATTGCTGTCTGTCTTGTCCACATCAAAGAAAAATAAATCTCCCTTTTTTAGCTGTTCTTTATTGACAGGAACACCGAGCTTTAACATGTAGTCCTCATTATAAGTTGCTAAATCTACCCCATTTTGTTTAAAGATAAAATCAATAAAAGTCGCACAAGAAAATTTGTAGGGATATGTTGCTTTATATTCAGTTCGACTGTATGTTGCTTTTCCAATTAAACTAACACCTGTTTTAATGATAGCATCAGCAATTTGATCGGCTGTTTGATTTGGACCAATAATTGGTGCTGCATTCACTTTGTTTTTTTCAAATACGATACCAAATGAGCCACCTGTTAATAGAAATACAGCTATTAAAACGAGAATAAACTTTTTCAATCGTAACTACCTCCAAATAAAATGTTTGCACACTTATTGTGCAACAATTTGGCCAAGCAATTCATTGATATTTAATCAAATTACAACCAGTGTAAAAGAATTGGAGTATTTCATAAAATTTACATAGTTTTCGTGCTCATAGGTTTTTGTACAATCTTAAGGATTAAACAATTCATACAATGAAAAAGTGAACCTAGAAAAACAGAGGTGAATAAATTTTGGTACGAATTGGTTTATTGCATCATCATCAGAATCCTAATGAATATAGTCCATTGTATGCTTATTGGGTAATTGCAAAAGCAGAAAGTGCGGATATCTTTTATTTCACTCCTTCACAGGTGGATATAAGGAAACGGATTGTTCGAGGATTTGTTTATGAATACGGAGAATGGAGACAAAGGGATACAACGTTTCCAGATGTTATTTATAATTTAAGTTCGCATTCTAAGAAGGAAATGACCATACTACGTGAACTAAAAAGGAGCATCCCCATCTTAAATTTTCCTCTAGAAAACTGGATTGATTTATATGAGACGTTACAGAATGAAGTTCAATTTAACCAAAATTTAATCCCATCTTACACCATTAAAACTTCCGGGCATTTCTTTGATATTTTAAGTGAATACGAGAGAATTATCGTAAAGCTATATGAAAGAAACAACAATGCAAACATGTTTCTTGTTGAAAGAAAAGAGGGGACATGCTTTGTTTGGAAAGATGGACAACTATTGGAGAGAGACCCTGAACAGCTGAGAATTTTAATAAGACATAAAATGACAGAGGAACGCTTCTTTATTCAGCCTTACCTTTTATGTAAAACAACAGACGGAAATAGCTATAACCTTCAATTACAACTTCAGAAAAATTTATTTAGTGAATGGACAGTAACTTCCATATACCCAAAAATTGCCCCCAAAGGGAGTATTATTACCAATATGAGCTCTGGTGGATCTACTCAGGAAATTGATTCCTTTCTCAAACAACAGTTTGGGGAAAACCACACCAAAATAAAACAAAATATTGAGCACTTTGCTCTTCAATTTGCTTCGCATTTGGTGCAAATCAAAAAGGAGAAATTCCAGTACACCCATGAACTCAATATAGATATTGTCCTTGATGATTTACAGAAAATATGGGTATTTGATGTTAAATGTCCTTTAGGGGTTACTTCAATCAATTATTCTCAGTTAAATCAGATCAGAAATCATTTTTACTATGCTACTTATTACGCTAATATTTAGGTTCTCGTCCCCTCCCCCTCTATATAACAAAGGGATCGAAAAAACGGTCCCTTAGTCCTATCAGTAAAGGAATTTAGCCCTATTAAAAAAATGATATGATAAAGAAGTAAAAATTTAGGAATCCCAATTGTTAACATAAACATAATTCCATTGGAGGGTATTGCTGCTAGGAACTAACAGTCTCAATACTCCATTAAACCTATACACATTGTGAAAATACACTTTATACGGTAATAGATACAAGCAAATCGGGGAGAGATTTAAGTGATCTTAACATTATTTGACCGCAAAAAAGCACTCACGTTTGTATTGCCGGAGCGGGTAACGGGCCGGTATGTCCTTTCTACGGAAGATGAGGGTGGCAGCAAAATCGAGCTGATGGCGGTTGAGGCCGAAGACGGACAATGGTTCATAAAGTCCAATAAATATGCGTACATAAGCAATGCCGAGGGTCAAAAGCTAAGCAAGCAGCCGGTGGAACCATTCAAAACCTATACGATTAAGCGTGAAAATGAAAAGCCGTCACTTTTATATGCCGAGCCATCAAAACAAGATCAATATATATATACAAAGCACTACGTTACCACAAATGAGGTAAAAATCGGCAGGTCGAAAGACAGTCAAATTTGTTTTGCCAATAAATTAGTGTCCAATTCACACTGTGTCATTGAATATGACAAGAACGGCCAAGCCGTCGTCCGTGATCTAAAAAGTTCAAATGGCACCTATGTGAACGGGGAAAAGGTAACGGAGCATACCCTTAAAATCGGCGATTGTATTTACATAATGGGGTTAAAAATTATTTACAACGGGAAACTGCTGTCGTTAAACAACCCGCATCAGCTAGTTCTTTTGGAGCGCAATGCGTTTCAGCCGTTTGCTGCCGAACAGCCAACCATAACGGAAGAGGAAGAGCTAGATGAATTTCAACAGGAGGAGGCAGATGATGAGCTTTTTTACCGCTCTCCTCGTTTTAAAAGAGAAATCGCTACGTCAGAAATCAAAATTGATCCCCCGCCACAGCCAGCGAACCCTGAAGAAACCCCGTTGATGCTGCTACTAGGGCCGTCGCTCACAATGGGAATGGCCTCTTTGTTTATGGGTCTGTTTACTTTACAAAATGTCATGTCAACAAATGGGAACATCATGCAAGCAATGCCGATGTTGGTAATGTCATTTAGTATGTTGGTGGGGACGATCCTTTGGCCGATTTTAACGAAACGGCATGAGAAAAAGACCAGGATTAAACGGGAAAAAATCAGACAGGAAAAATATCGCGCCTACTTAGTGGAAATGGCGAAGGTCATCGAAGAAGAACAGAAGCGGCAAAGCGAGATTCTGCATGAGAACCATGTCCCGATTGGGCATTGTGTCGCCAGAATTCAAGCGCGGCAGCGAAATCTGTGGGAACGGACCCTTGGTCAGAATGACTTTTTAAAGCTGCGTTTAGGTCTTGGTAATTTGCCGCTCAATGCTGACATTAAATTTCCGGAAAAACGCTTTACTCTTGAGGATGATGAGCTGCAAGCAGAGCTCTATAAACTGGCAGATACGCCTAAGGTCTTAACGGATGTACCCGTCACTTTCTCACTCTTAGAGGAAAAGGTCAGCGGGATTATTGGCAGCAGGGAACAGGTAAAGGACTTTGTCGAGGGGCTGATTTTTCAATTAACAGCCTTACATAGTTATGATGAATTAAAATTGGTGTTTGTTTACGATAAACGAGAACAGGACATGTGGGATTTTGTAAAATGGCTGCCACATGTGTGGGATGATACGAAAACCATTCGTTTTATGGCCACTGATGCCAATGAATTAAAAGAGCTGTCAGCTATACTTGAAAAAGAACTTTCCCAGCGGCTGGAGCAAGCGGACGAATCAGCTGCACCGCACTACGTGATTTTTTCAATGGATAAAAATTTAGCAGCAAAAGCGGAAATGTTTACGATGATGTTAAAAGCAAACCAGAGCATCGGCTTTAGTCTAATTACCCTTTATGATGAATTGAAAAATTTGCCTAAGGAATGTTCAGCAGTCATTGAACTGGACGACACCACGGCAAAGATTTTTGATAAAGATGATATTACGGGACAATATACGGCATTTCGCCCCGATATCTATTTGCAGGAGGACCCGGAGAAACTTGCCATTCAGCTTGCAAACATCAAGCTTTCTTCATTAAATAAGGCGTATACGCTGCCGGAGATGCTTACCTTTTTAGAAATGTTTGGTGTTAGTAAGATTGAGCATCTAAATGTGCTGACAAAATGGAAAGAAAATGATCCGGTAAAAACACTGGAAACACCAATCGGGGTCGATCAAGCTGGGGAATTATTCAAGCTCGATCTCCATGAAAAATTCCACGGTCCGCATGGACTGATTGCCGGGATGACCGGATCCGGGAAAAGTGAGTTTATCATGACGCTTATTATGTCACTCGCAGTAAATTATCACCCGGATGAAGTGGCGTTTATTTTAATCGATTATAAGGGCGGCGGCATGGCGAATGCGTTTGTGAACCTGCCGCATTTAGCCGGGACAATTACCAACCTCGACGGAGCCGCTGTGAAGCGTTCGCTGATTTCAATTCAAAGTGAGCTGAAGCGGCGCCAGGCGATTTTTAGCGAAACGAGCAAACGGGTCAATGAAAGCAATATCGATATTTATAAATACCAAAAGCTGTACCGGGAAGGCCGGGTTACCGAGCCGCTGCAGCATTTGTTGATTATTTCTGACGAATTTGCTGAGCTGAAGACGCAGCAGCCGGAATTCATGGCACAGCTTGTCAGTGCAGCCAGGATTGGCCGCAGCCTCGGGATTCACTTAATTCTCGCGACGCAAAAGCCATCGGGCGTTGTCGATGACCAGATTTGGAGCAACAGCAAATTTAGAATCAGCCTGAAAGTGCAGGAGAAGGCGGACAGCATGGAGGTCATTAAGCGGCCGGATGCTGCCGAGCTCTCGACAACTGGGCGCTTTTACCTCCAAGTCGGATTTAATGAAGTATTTATGCTCGGGCAGTCAGCCTGGGGCGGTGCGCCGTATTATCCAGAGGAAAAATTGGATACTCGCCGTGATGACAGCATCGTTGTCATCGATCATCTCGGCCGCGTTCTAAAGAGCGCCCGGATTGACAAACGGAACACGCTGATGAAGAATCCGCCGAAGCAATTAGATGAAATCACGAATTACCTAGCCCATTTGGCGTCTCAAGAACAGGTTAAAGTGAAACAACTCTGGCTCGAGCCAATTCCAAGTCAGATCTATTTAGAAAAATTGCATGAAAAATATCGTGTGACCGAAGAGCAAAGCTTTGCCTTAAATCCGCTGATTGGCGAGTACGATGACCCGGCAAATCAAAGCCAGCACATCCTGAGACTGCCGTTAACAGCGGAAGGGAACACCGTCCTTTATGGTGTCGCTGGGAGCGGAAAAACCACTTTCTTGGCGACCATGATTTATTCACTTATGGAAGAGCACACACCGGAAGAGGTCCATTTATACCTATTAGATTTTAGCAGTGAAACATTAAGCTGGTTCCGGGAAGCGCCCCAAGTCGGTGATGTCGTGCTGTCTCATGAAAGCGAGAAGGTTACCAACTTATTTAAAATGTTAACGAAGGAAATCGAACGCCGGAAAAAGTTACTTTCTAATTATGGCGGCGATTTCGGCACTTACAATCGCACAGCCAATCAAGCGCTCGCTTCGATTGTTGTCGTGATTCATAATTACGCTGCTTTTTCGGAGATGTATGAAGATTATGAAGAAGCCATTTCTTTCTTGACGCGCGAAGGACTCAAATACGGCATTTACTTTGTCGTCACTGCGGCAAACACAGGAGCTATCCGCTATCGTTTGCTGCAAAATTTCAAGCAGCTGTTAGTCCTGCAATTGAACGACACAACGGAATACTCAGGTGTATTGGGCAGTGTTGACGGTGTCTATCCTTCGAAATATAAAGGACGAGGCATTTTTAAAACGGGCAGTGTGTATGAATTCCAGACCGCTCTGATAACCGATGACACAACGGATATGTATCGCTTTATGACGAATTATTGCTTGGAGAAAAGCAAGGGTTGGCATAAGGCGAGGGCAAGAAGGATTCCAATTCTTCCGGAAAAAGTCGATCGCGACTTTTTTGCCGCCGGCGAACTGAAAACCACTCAGCCAGGGAAAGTACCAGTAGCGGTTGAGAAAAACTCGCTGGCGCTTTCTTATTATGACTTTAGCGACTCATTAGTCAATCTTGTGCTTACCGGCAGCAGTGATAAAGAATGCACTGAGTTTATCCAAGGTGCAGCGGAAGTGCTTGCGGCGAGCGGGGAGAGTGAAGTGATTGCGATTGACCCGTTTCATAACTTTCGAACAGATTCGAACCGGAACTATCGCTATGTGACCGGGGCCAATCCAATCGAAGAGACGGTTGTGTATCTATTTAACACCCTTGTCTACCGCAATAACACGACAAAGGATGCGGTCGCGGACGGCGTGAAGCCGCCGGTGTTTGAACCTATTTTCTGTGTGATTGATTCGTTCATCGAGATGAATAACAGCTTATCAGCAGATGGCAAGGATAAGCTGACAGTGTTTTTAGAGAAGGGCAGCTCGCTCGCCGTCCATCTTATCATTGGCGACCAGGCTGACCGTATCAACTCGATTTCCTATGAAAGCTGGTTTAAAACTCAGGTTTCGCAAAACGATGGAATTTGGGTTGGCAGCGGCATAACCGATCAATATGTATTAAAGACAAATAAGACCACTAGCGAGATGTATCAGGAAATACCGAACGACTTTGGTTATGTGATTAAGAAAGGGAAGCCGGTATTAGTGAAGCTGTTATCTTCAGCAGCTGTGAGTGAGGAGGAATTGATTTATGGATAAGGTGTTAGTGGAAGTGTTTATCCCTGCTGCCAAACAGTCATTTGATACCTTCCTCCCGCTCAAAAGCCCGCTTCACGAACTTGTGCTGTTACTAGCGAATACGATGACCGAATTGTCGGAAGGGTATTTTACCGGAACCGAACAGACTATTCTTTGCAACCGGCACACAGGGGAAATCTTTAATATTAACAGCACTGTTGAAGAACTCGGCTTCAAAAACGGGACAAAGCTGATGCTGCTATGAATTTTTTAAAAAAAGAACTTGGTTAGGAAGGTGTCCGATGAAAATAACGAAAAGGATTATGATGATCATCCTATTAATCCTTGTAGTGATAGGAGGAACGGGTTGCATGAGTTCAGAAGGAAAGATTTTGAATTATTTGGAAGATAAGTACGGTGAAAAGTTTGCTGTCGAAGGTAAACAAAAAGGCAGTCTCCTGTTTCCCGATATGTATGGGCGAGATAAGCTCTATGTTTATCCAGAGGGAAAACCTGAACAAATTTTTGAGGCGGGACAAAGTCAGTCAAAAGAGATTCATTATTATGATGGCTATATATCTGCCATTTGGGGTGATGAGCTAACGAAAAGCTTGAATGATCAATTAGAAAAATATCTGCCAAAAGAGAGCATTTATCGGGTTTTTGTTAATTCCTCAGAGGATGATGCTCGATTTAAGGACCTATCTCTTTATGAATATATTAAAAATGAAAACAATAAACTTATGGTTGTTTTAGAAGTTGCGATTAGAACGGATGGAGAACCTAACTTAGATGAATACAGTACTGGATTATATCAGGCTTTTGAAGTGATAAAAAATTTACAAACAAAATACTGTACTCTTTCTGTGGGATTTGTTGACAAATCTGAAGATAAAATGGCCGATTATATTAGAACCTCAAATGTTAATAATCTTCCTTGGTCCAACTTAGATGCGCAGGTTTACGGCTATTTAATGGTTGATGATCGATATAATTTTCATAATCCGGAAGAATTAATGAAATATTATAAGGTAGCTGAGGAGTAATGAGATGTCATTATCTAAATTAACAGATGAGGAGAAATATTTACTGCTGCAGTTTTCCTACATAGATATACCAAGCTCGATATCAATTGATCCGGAAATCCATACTGATATCCAATCTTTACTTCCTAGGATGCTTGAAGCAAAGGGGGATTTAAAAGATAATGAGTCCTTTCAAGCAATTTTGAAATATGTTAACGATCCAAAAGGCAGCAACCTGGCAAATATTCAATTAACAGGTTACCAAAACAACAACCCATCATGGAAAGAGGTTTTCCATGGAAAGTTTACTTCCGGGTTTGTTGGCTATGCTTTGAAGGATGATGAAGGGAATGCTACCGCATTATTCAGAGGCAGTGAAAATCCGTTTAATCCGCTGAATTTCACGACAGACTGGAGCTCCAATATTGAAGCAGGTATCGGCCAGGAAATCCAGCAACAAAAAGAAGCGGCTAAATTTTATGAAGATTTTATTCTAGGAGCCAAGGGTGATACCTTTGTCATTGGTCACTCCAAAGGCGGAAATTTAGCCAATTATGTGTTAGTTAATTATTTCAATAAAGATGAAAAACTCAAATCCTATGTTGTCAATGGCGCTCCGCTTAACTGGTGGATTCTCTCAAAGGAACAGAAGGAAATTTTAAAAAGCGAGCGGAATATGTTTATCGTTCATGAAGACGATGCGGTTTCACAGCTAGGGCATGTATCCTATGTCAACAAGACGGTAAAAACAAAGAATAAGATGGGGAAATTGGCTTTGCTCTCGGCAGTTCTTGCCTACGGTGTTCTTGCCCTCGATGCCCATGACTTGAAGGCAGTTGAGTTTGATGAAAACGGAAACTTCATTGGGGCATCTGACGGGGCATCCAACGGCCGGATGGGCGGAAATTTTGTTTTTTCCGGAATTATGCTTCCGTTATCCTTTGAAGCACTTACCGATAAAGCGATTGCTTCGGTCAAACATGCTGTGTTCCAAATGATGATTATTACTTTGGTAAAAGCGGCAGATATGAAGCAGAAACTTGATGAGAAACTGCTGCAAATCAAAATTGAGTGCCTTCGCTATATTTTTACTGTTATGAAGGTTTCGCAGAAATTAAAGCAGGAATTAAGCCAGTTTTTCGACCGATTCATCGATAAAGCAAAATCGTTTGCTTCACTGCTATGGGGTACACTTACCGGCGGTCACGGTTTTGCAGTAGAGCCAATTCTAAAAGTCGATCTTTCGAGGCTCGCTTACTATTCTTCAAGATTGCAAGCATTAAAGCGAAGAACGGAGCACATGAACAGCATGATTGATAGTTTGTATCGTGATGCCGACCTGTTGGATTTGGGGCATGTGTTAAAGGCAGATATGCTCACGACCTTTCATTTCAAACTCAATGATAATATCCAGTATCTTAACAGGACAATGGAATTATTGGAAAAAGGCGAGGCGGCATTACTGAGAAAAGCAGAAGCAATTCGCTAGTTTTAAGGGGTGTGTTTCTATGGATGCAAAGGTGAAAAATAAGATTGATAGCATTATTGCCGAACTTAATGTGCTTGCCCGGGAGCTTGATGATATCTCGCAAGGTATTAACCGGGAATTCAAGGGGATAGGTGCCGTTAATTGTGCTTCAAGCCTGCAAAGCGCGGCAGGGAAGTACCGGGCGGTTATTCATGAATTGAGAAAAATGTAAGAAAAAGGGGCAGTATCGATTCTTTGAGAATTGTCCAGCGCATGCAGTCTAAGGGGCATACCTAAATTTGAAAGGGGGTGAATGTAATGGCACGATCAATTATGGTGGATCCGGCGAAGCTTGAAAAGGCCGCAACGGGCATTGATCAGCAGGCCGCTGATTATGAAAGGCTCTATAAACAGATGTTTACGGAAGTTGAGGCAATGGGTGCTGCTTGGCAAGGGGCAGATAATCTTGCTTACGTGACCCAGATCAAAGGCTTTACCGATGATTTCATGAAAATGAAGGCGAAAATGGATGAGTTCTCTCATTTCCTGAAGACATCAGCAAAAACGTATCGCGACACGCAAAATGAGGTTATTAGCGGTGCAAAACGATTATCGAACTAATTTTTTTTTGCAACTAATGGGTGTTTTTTAAAACAAGGGGGTGGAGCTAATGACGATTGAGGGAGTAAAAATTTCACTTGGTGAGGTTAGTAAAACAGCCAACCAAATCAGAAATTTAAACAACAACTTGTATGTTAGATTACAAGATATTAAGAAAGAAATGAATGCGCTGAGCCAGACATGGAATAGTGATGCTTCCAATACGATTCGTGCCAATTTCAACGCATTTTCGGCACGGTTTGATAACTATCGTGACGTGGTGGAAAGTTACTCGAAATTCTTGGATGTGACAGTCACCAATTACGATGCGACAGAAGCGGCGATTAACAACAACGCCAGTCAATTTAAGTAATCGGTAAATCCATGGAAGGGCAAAGGCTGCTATGAGCAAGCTGCCCTTCCATGCTAATAGGAATCCAACAAAAGGGGTCGGACAACCTTGATCAAACAAATGAATTTAAATGTGGAGAATTGCCGTGAATATTTATTTTTTAAGGTGGACGGCGATGTAGGAGTGGCCACGAATGAAATTGGCTTGCTGGAAAATAGCCAAGTCTTTGGTTTGCTGTCGATGGTTGTCATCGAAAAAGAGAAGGATGTTTATTTTAGGTATGATTTGTCTGCATGGGAAAATATCAGACCGCTATTTTTTAAAGGATTCTCCAAGGAACGGTTACACAAGTTTCTAATAGATATAGTAGAAACCCTTCTTCATTCAAAAAAAATCGGTCTGCAGCTGGGTAATATTGTCGCGGATAAAAGATATATCTATATCGACCCATTATCAGGAAGACCGTTATTTTTCTATATGCCGATTAAAAATAACCAATATGAAACCGGCACCGTAAAGGATTTTTTAATAAGTTTACTTTGGATGGCACCATATGACGAGAAGGACGATTTGTCTTTCTTTATGAAAATTCATAATTACCTTGTACAGGCTGAGGAGATTGATTTGCTGGACTTTAAAGAAACGCTAGAGGTGCTTGCGAGTGTTCCTGACGAGTCTGACCAGCCGCAAGATGGAAATAGGGAACCTCTGGGAAAAAAACCAACTGGTGGTTCCACCGGAAAAAGCTCCCCTTCAAGGCAGGCAAAAAAGCAGCCCGCCGGTAAAAAGGCTAGTTTCTATAGTCCAGGCAAAGGTGAAGTTCTTCTTGAAGATCAAAATGAGGGTCTAGTCTCACATAATCGGAGTGTGACGCACGACAAGCAAACAGGCCAAAAGCTTGAAATTGAGGAAGAAATTCAATACAAACGGGTAACCAGAACGGAGCTCGGTGAAACGCGAGCCGCTGGGGAAGTGGCGGCTGCGTTGGCTGCGACTCAAATTAATGTCGTTCACCAAAATGGACAGGGAATTTTCGTTGAAATTGAACATCAGGATGAAGGAACAACCGTTTTAGGTGTGGCCGACGAAGAATCTCGCGTTTTAGCTGTGGCCGATGAAGGCACGACTACACTGGGAATCGATGCTCCCCAGCCGTTCTTATTAACTGTCGCGAATCGCGAGAAAATCGGGATTATCAAGGATGTATTTAAGCTTGGCCGTGATGCTAAGAATGTCGACTATATTTCGAATAATAAAGCGGTCGGCCGTGTCCATGCCCACATCCTAACGGAGGATGGCGAGTACTTTTTGAAGGACAACCGCTCGACAAACGGTAGCTTTGTCAACGATATCAAGCTCGCCCGGAATGAAAAGGTGAAAATCAAGCATGACGACCGCATCACGCTTGCCAACGAAGAGTTTATTTTTAAGGTATTTTAAGATTCGCCGATAGAACTGCGAAAATAAGATTCGCTGATAGAACTGCGAAAATCGCCGATAGAATACGTAAAATCGCTGATTGAACTGGAAAATTCGCTGATAGACCTCAGTAATTCGCCGATTGAACTCAATAATTCGCTTAAGAAAGGCGGTGAATGCATGTCATTTCAAATTGCTTATCATACAGACGCTGGAATTAAAAAGAAAACGAATCAAGATGCCTTGCTAATTAAAACAGCAAAATCGCCTAAAGGAAGAATCGGTCTGTTTGCCGTTTGCGATGGTATGGGCGGACTAAGCCAAGGTGAATTGGCGAGTGCCACCGTCATCAAGGGGGTGTCGGACTGGTTTGAATCGGAGCTTCCCAAGTTACTCTTGTCAGACATCGAGCAAATTGAAACGGATATCCAGCAGCAATTAGCGGAAAATGTAAAGGCGCTGAATCGAAAAATTTTAGCGTACGGGGATGAGAAGAAGATTAAGCTGGGAACGACGATCACAGCGTTACTGATCGTTGATTCCAAGTATTTTCTTTTACACGTTGGCGACAGCAGAGCCTACCGTATTCGAGACGACCTTTTTCAATTAACAAACGATCAAACGCTAGTGGCCCGGGAGCTTGAACGCGGCAATATTACCGAAGAGCAAGCGAAAATCGATCCGCGCCGCAATGTCCTGCTGCAATGTGTCGGTGCCTCACCGGAGCTTGGGCCTGTCATATCACAAGGTGAAGTAAAAGAAGGTGATCTGTTCATGCTCTGCACGGATGGCTTTTACCATGAAGTCAGCGAGGATGAGATATTCACCAGTCTCAGACCGGACCGTTTTTCAAAAGAGAAGCAAATGAAGGAAACGCTTGTCAGGCTGGTCGACCTGGTAAAGAAACGCATGGAAAGAGATAATATTTCCGTATTAATAACGAAAGTAACTGCGGGTGAAGTATCTTGATTAAAATCGGCACCATTATTGATGAACGTTATGAAATTTTAAAAGAAATCGGCCGCGGCGGTATGAGTATTGTTTATCTTGCGATGGATAACAGGCTCAAGAAATCGCTGGTCATAAAGGATATCCGCAAACGCGCCAATAAGAATGACGAATTACTTGTCAACAGTCTTGTCGTTGAGGCGAATATGCTAAAAAGATTGGACCACGGCGCCTTGCCGCGCATTTATGATGTTATTGACCGCCAAGGCGAAATTTACGTGGTGATGGATTATATTGAAGGTGAATCGCTGAAAGAGAAGCTGCATCGAGAGAAAACGGCTTCCGCTGATGAGGTCATCGATTGGGCGAAACAGTTAAGTGATGTCCTCAGCTACTTACATACGAGAAAACCAAATCCGATCATTTATCGCGATATGAAGCCCGATAATATCATGCTGACCCCAGAGGGGAAAATCAAGCTGATCGACTTTGGGATTGCCAGAGAGTTTAAAACAGAAAATACGACTGATACCACGAACCTTGGCACAAAAGGGTATGCCGCTCCCGAGCAGATATCTGGTGCGCAGACCGATGCGAGAACCGATATTTATAGTTTAGGTGTGACCCTCTACCATTTAGTGACAGGAAAAACCATAAATGATCCGCCCTATGAATTAAAGCCGATTCGAACGTGGAATTCTTCCCTGCCGGAGGGGCTTGAACATATTATTTCTAAATGTACCCAGGCTGAGCCAGGGAATCGTTATCAAAGCTGTGAAGAGTTAACCTATGATCTAGTGAATATCAACAAATTAACACAGGGCTATAAACGGAAGCTTTTTAAAAAAATGGCTGTCTTCCTGATTCCGGCCGTTCTGTTCCTCGGATTTTCGACGACCTCTGTCATGGGCTATAAAGGGATGAAGAATGAACAGCTCCAGGATTATATGAGTTTAATTTATGACGCAAACGGCTATCTCCAAAACGGCCGCGATTCGGATGCGATTAAAATTCTTGAAAATGCCATTAAGCTAGATAAGAGCAAGGCCATGGCCTATAACAATTTACTAGATATTTATATTCGTAGAGGGGAAGCAGAAAAAGGGCTTTCGAATATTGAACGATATATCGATGAAGGCTATGGCAATGTTGACAGAAATAACGAGGTTCTTTTCAAAGTAGGGATGACGTATTTCGATGTCGAAAAGGATTATTTCCGTGCCCAGGAATTTTTTAACAAGGTGGAGGTAAAGGCCAAGCCGGAGGTCGAGTACTACAGGTCTTTAGCTACAACGATGGGGAGTTTAAATATTGACTATAAAAAGTTTGCCAATGACTTGGACGATTTTGAAAAATTCACCGATAAAGCGCGCATTGATGCTAAAAAAATTGCCAACTACAATTCGTTAGCGAATATTTACTTATCGTATAAAGCACAAATTCCGAATGCGAACACAAGGGCGATTCAATTGATCGACAGGGCCAACAATGTGTTATCGAACGTGGATAATGATTTCCTGGCTGACAAATATGCCCGTGATTTTGAACTGAAATTAGCACAGGCCTATTACAGCAAAGGCATTAATTCGGAGGATAAAACGGAAGCCACTGCCGACTTTGAGGAAGCAATCCGCCATTACACCAATCTCCTTAAGGCTCGTGATGATATAAATCAAGAGGAGTACATGATTAAAATCGGGACGATTTATCAGGAAATGCGCCAGTTTGAGCAGGCGATTGAACAATTTGAGCTTACAATCAAGCAGTTTCCCGCGAGTCTTAATGCTCATATTAAACTAGGAAACTTGCTGCTTGATATCGAGCAGCTGAAAAAAGAGGCACGAAGGAATTATGAGCACGCCTTAAAGGTATACGAGCAGTCAGCGAAATTAAAGGATGCTGTCAAGGATGAGGGCTTCTTAAAGCTGAGAAAAAGGTATATGAATTTGAATCTGGTAGGGCAGGGGGGATAAAGGTGGAATATCAAACAATCTTTTATGGCGGCCTTGCCGGTGCCATCCTCTCGCTCATGATCTCGATTATTCTTTTTATCAAATTAAATATTTCAGAAGTGATCGAGGATTTAACCGGATTTAGTTTCCACAAGTGGGTCAAAAAGCTGAAGGCCCACTCCCGTTCTAAACGCGAACAGAGTATTAAACCAATCACACGGGAGATTCAGCCCCGCCGCGATGTCGAATTGGAAGTAGCGGCCTCTGGTGAGGTTGATGCAACGGAACTTTTGGCAGTAGTTGCCGATGACGAAACCGAACTCTTGGCGTCAGCTGATGCAGATGCGACCGAGCTATTGACAGCGAGCGATCCAGATGCGACTGAAATTTTGGCTGCGGCTGACGCAGATGCGGCCGAGCTTTTGGCAGCGAGCAACGCAGATGTGACCGAGTTTTTGGCTGAGGCTGATGCAGATGCGACCGAACTCTTGGCTGCGGCTGATACCAAGGTACCTGAATTTTGGGCAGCAGCTGATACAGACGAAACGGAGCTTTTGGAAGAAGCTGCAGCAGAAACGGAATTATTAGCTATTGGGATTGACGAGACAGTGCTGTTGGATGAAGAGATAAAGGGGTCTTCCGTATTAACGGGACCGGCTTCAGAAAGCAAATTTATTATAGAACGAGATGTGGTCATCGTTCATACGAATGCAGCTATATAAAAGGAGACTAATAAGATGGGAGAACTGATTAATAAAAGCTATAAGCAGAATAAATGGTTCGTATGGATTAGCTTTGCCATCATCATGCTCAGCTTTGTGCTTTTGTTTACCAACCATGTACGATCACAAAACGAGACGAGCAGATATATAAAGCTGAACGGCAAAACGTGGGATATCGATAAAGACCCAAAGCCGGAATGGTTTACGAACCAGCAAAACATGGCGACTTTTACAATCGACCTGAAAGAGGATTATCAAAACTATCTTAGCTCCATTGATCAGCCTGACGATGAGGGAACAGAAGCCCCAGCACCGGCGCCTGGCGATGAGGGAACAGAAGATCCAGCACCGCCACAACCACCAGCACCTGCAGATGTCGTGCAGCCCTTTACCATCGGCGCAACATACGATGGAAAAGCGGCAAACACCATTAAGGTAAGCAAAATCAATGAGGATGCTGTTTTTAAAGGAGAGTATAAGGTTGAGGTTTCTTTGCCTTCCCAAAAAGATGGCCGGTTAGATGTAACTGTTGATTTTTCCGACAATACATGGGGGTTCACAGGGAAGCGAGCAAGCTTCAGCATTGAAAGAGATACCGTAAAGCCGAAACTCAAGCTCTCCGGCATTAACAAATCGATCTACACTGATCCGGTTGAGTTAAATCTCCTCGTGTCAGAGCAGAATTTTTTCCATGAAGATGTTTCTGTTCTCGTTGTTACGGATGATGAAGACGGGCAAGGTCAGCCGGCTGAAATTAGCTGGGATCAGAAAAACGCTAACAAAGGAACGGTTCCATTTACCGATTCCGGGAAATACAGTGTAACGGCCTTCCTGGTCGATAAAGCCGGCAACGAAAGCGACAAAGAAACAGTTACCTTTACGATTGATAAAGGCGATCCGAAAATGTCTGGAGTCGAGAAAGAAGGGTTATACAATCGGGATGTCACGATCTTGTTTGAGGATGACGGACGCATTACAAAGGCAGTTGCCACATTGGTGCGGACGCATAACGGCGAACGCTTTGAACAGGAAATCGATTTTACCCCGAAACATCTTGGCTGGCGGCAGTATAGAAAAGCCGAACTTACCTTGAAGGAAGAAGGTTATTACGAAGGAACGGTTATGATTACTGATAATCAGGGCCAGGATTTTAGCTATCAGCTGTCGTTTACAATTGATAAAACCGCACCGTTGATTTCGGTTACAGGAGTGGAGCACCAGCAGAAATATAACGAGAAAAAAGCGGTTGAAATCAACATATCGGAAGATCTTAAGCTTAATCCGAAAGCATCTGAAGTGAGCCTGCAAAAGAAATCGATAGGCGGCAAGCTTGAAAACGAGTCGTTAAATCTGGACTATTCTGCAGATGGCAAGACGGCCTCCGTAAAACAAGAGTTCGAAGATGGCATTTATGAGTTGACGATTTTAGCAAGCGATAGTGCCGGCAATAAAACGAAGAAAACGGTTCAGTTTACCATTGACAGCCAAAAGCCTGAGCTTGAGGTCCTTATCGATGGAAAGGCCGTAACGGATCAACAGTATTATGCCAGTGGACAGCTTAGTGTCAAGATTACCGATTTGACTTTAGATATAAGCAAAACGGAATTGACAATCAACAATAAAAAAGTGCCCCTGATAGTAGATCAATCAGGGACGATTGCTGTGTTAAAACAAGATATGATATTAGCTGACGGTGATTATCAACTTTCCTTAAGCTCGGCCGACGGGTTAGAAAATAGTGAATCGTTCGGACCACTAACTTTTGTTGTGGATACCGGAGCACCGGAAGTGGCCCTAACCGGAATCGAACCGGGTGCTTTTGTTAAAAACGGTACGGTTACGATCCAAGTAAAGGAAAAAAATTATCAAACCAATCTCGTTACTTATAAGGTAGAAAAACGGAATGGAGACGGTCAATTTGCGGCCTATCAGGACGAGCGCTTCGCCAACTGGGAGAATACAGCTGAAATTTCCACCCTGGCACTTCCGTTTGGTACGAATGAAAAAGCCGATAGCCGCTATGACGGGGAATATCGTGTGACTGTAACAGCGAAAGACGCTGCCGGACATGAAGTGGAACAAACTGTTCAATTTACGATTGATGCGACGGCCCCGGTTGTGGCAACTGAATTGAGCTCAGAGTTTAATAAAGGGCATTACGCTCAGTCTGGAACGGTTTCCATCATCGTCGATGAGCCCCAAGCGAATTTTGAGACGAACGATGTCAGGATTGATATTAAGAAAAAAGACGGTACCTTGTTTAAACAGGCGGAGGGTATCAGCGGAACCTGGACCCAGAGCTCGACGCGGGCCACTTACCGGATTGTTTTTACGGCAGATGCTGTAGACAATGAAGGCGATTATCTCATTACAGTTGATGCCAAGGATAAGGCAGGGAATGCAGCTGAGCAAAAATCGATTGGTTTCACAATTGACCACAGTGCCCCGGTGTTATCCATCGATCCTGAATTTTCTGGCAAGGTTTATTTTAATAAAAATACAAGCTTCAATTTTAAAATAACCGATCCGAACATCGATATAACGGGTAATGAGTTAACAGTCCTGAAGGATGGTTCTGTTTTTTCAAAGGTTGGAAACATCAAGCTTCAGGCCGGAACAAGTGATACAGGTGTCGGTGCCTATACGTTCGGTGAGGATGGCGATTATTCGGTAACGCTTGCTTCGACGGATAAGGCTGGCAATAAAGGCGCAAAAGTGGTCAGGGATTTCATCATCGACCAAACGCCGCCGAAGTTGACCATTTCCGGGGTAGACATTAATCCGAACCAGCATCATTATTATCCTGACCCGAAGCAAATCACGATTGCACTTGAAGATCGAAATTTTGCCGTAGAGGATATCGATCTTAAGATAACAAAAGATGGTGTGCAGGTTCCAGTGGGGGAATGGACGAAAGGCTACGAATTCACCAAGACAGGCCGCGTACTAGTCAAGGCACTGTTGGCAAAGACACTTAGCGGGGACGGTGACTATACAATTGCCCTGAGTTTGAAAGACAAAGCCGGCAACCGTTCGACGATTCCGCCCTTTGGCTTTACGATTGACCAAACAAAGCCAACCATTGAGATTCATGGGGTAGAACAAGATGCCTACTATAATACCGATAAGCAAATGGATGTAACGATCAAGGATAAAAACCTGAAACTGAACACGATTCAGGTGACAAGGGATGGCAGCAGCTATAATGCCGGAAGCTTCCGGGTGAACGGTGATACGGCCGTGCTCAGTCATTTATTTAGCAAGGAAGGCACATACGAAGTCATGGTCGAAGCAGTTGACCAGGCAGGCAACAGCTTTAGCCGTAAGGTGAAATTTACGATTGATAAAACGGCGCCAGTGATTACGGCTAAATTCAAGGGTGAAAATCGCGTGATTCAAGACAGAGAGTATATTAATATGATTTTCACGCCGCAATTTGTCTTGGATCAGACTGAAGATACGATTGTCTCTGTTACGCTAAACGGCGGAGCGAATATCAATGGCCATATTCCAATGGCGGCAACAGAAATGGAATACAACTATCATGTTCTTGCCAAGGATAAAGCCGGAAACGAAGCGACGTTAGATATTAGCTTTATTTTAGATACGACAAGACCGGAAATAACTATTTCAGGGGTAAAAGATGGCTTTTTTAATAAGAATATCACGCCATGGGTAAGGTACTCCGATAAGAATTTAGATGAGAGTCATTCAACGGTAACCCTTAATGGCGGCGAATTTAACAATCGCCAAGAGCTTGAAAACGAACGCGATTATGTATTAAAAGCGAACATTTTCGATAAAGCGAAAAATGTCAGTAAGCAAACTGTTGTCTTTACGATTGATAAAACGGCACCGAAGATTACCTTTAAGGAGCCGATTTCCAATCAGTATTTTAATAAGCACATCATCCCGGGCCTTTTGATTGAGGACTTGAGTGACTATGATATTATTTCCCTGACTTTAGACGGTGAGCCTTATACAATCGGAATGCCAATTGAAACGGAAGGGAAGCATGTCCTTTTCATTGAGGCGAAGGATAAGGCCGGGAATATTCAGCAGATGAGTGTTGAATTTATTATTGATACAACCCCGCCAAAGGTCATTTACGAGGGCGTGAAGGAAAAGAAGAAGTACTACGAAGCGGTTAAGGTCGGAATCCGTCTTGATAATCCGGAGGATACGATTAAATCCATTACCGTAAATGGCGAGCCATTTACTGGTGAGGCGGTAACAAGAGACGGCTTTCAAGTGATCAAAACAACGCTTAAAGAGATTAAGCCGTATAAAATTAAAGTTTTAGCAGCCGATCAAGCGGGGAATGAAAGCACCTCAACACTATCATTCGAAATCGCTGAAAAGAGTGCACTCGTCAAATACTACGAAAACAAACCACTCTTCGCCGGCTCCATCGCCGGGGCTGCACTCCTCCTAACAGCAGGCGGCGCAATCGTAGTCAGAAGAAGAAGGGTTGAAGAATAGGGTGTCAGGCACCGCTCGTGGACATTTGTCCGTCTGGGGCGGACACTAAAAAATAACAAAGGCGATGGATTTTTCCATCGCCTTTCATGTTCCAGCTTTATTGATTGTTTTTTTGCTCTTCAAATGTTTTGCTTGCGCTTGAGTATTCGTGGACTATATCTTGACCATCGATTGGTAGAATAAGCTTTTTGTCAGCGAGCTTTACATCCTGTTGTCCTTTAACCGTATAAATCGGTTTGAGGATAGCCGGCTCTTGCTTTAGCCCATCGGTATTAATGGAATAAACCCAGACATATGTTTCCGAGGTTCCATTGCTAGCCGCCATGACTACTTCCGGGATTTCGTCGCCTGTTAAATCATATTCAGCAGAAGAAAATGAAAACCCCTCTCTTAACATCCCATTTTGATCAAAAGGGCTGGGATTGAAATATGAGCCTAAATCCATTGGCCATGAATGGTCAGTACTATCAATCAAAAATAGACTTTGCTCACCATTTGGTTGAAATTGTCCATAGATTTTCTTCACCTGGCTGCCTTCAATGGTGATATCAAAAGACTTACCATCCACACCCACAATCGCCTTTTTAAAGTCCGCCAAAGAGATCGGAACATCTTCCTTTTTTTCCTCAACAGGTTCCTTCTTTTTAGCAGCCGCTGCCGTTTCGCTCGTTTTCGGAACCTTAGGTTTTGCCTCTTCCCCAAACAACAAATGAAGTCCAAACCAAGTCCCGCCGCCGACGCCGCCAAGGATGACAATCGCCAACCCCAATTTCAAGCCATTCCTTTTCAGAAATTTAACTAACGGGCTGGCCGTTTCGGTTTCAACGTCCTTTAGCAATTTTTGAAGGCTGTAGTTTTTGATTTCCTTCAGCTCATTGCGCAGCGCTCTATTTTTCCAAATCGATTTTGGATGCGAAATTAAATATTTTCTTAGTGACCGTTTATAGCTCGGGTCAGATTCAACCAGTCTTGCATTCTCACGAATAAAGGAAAGCGTCGTCTTGTCATTACTGTGCCTTACCAGGTGTTCGAATATCCCTTGATAATCAACCCCATCATATTCCGAGCCATAGGCAATTAACAGCAGGGGAATTTGTTCAGGAGCAGGATTATTTCGTAATATCCGCAACAGGACATCACGCAGATTTTCGCGTTCTACAACAGTTAACAATCTTAAATTAATCAAATCCGCTTGAGACGGGCTGCTGATGAGCTGGTAAAGGACATTGGCAACCTGATAGTTACTCTTAACCTTCGCATCTTTTATGTCGATTACATTTAATTTTTTCGGAAAAATTGTCCCAAACGATAGAATGTCCTCTGTGGAAATGTCCCGTAATCGTATCGAACGCAACAGGGCCATCTTAACATTGGCCAGCAATTTGTTCTTGAATTCCGTAAACGGAACACTTTGATGCTCGATTTTAAAGTCGTTCACGGCCAGCACCGCCTTAAAGGGCTTCTTTTCATTGCTGATTGCGGAGATGGCTTTTTTAATTGCAGTCGTTTTAAATTTCTCGATACTCAAAAGATAGGGTGAACCCAGCATTATTTTCAGCTCGTTAAGGATGTCTTCAATGCTGACAAGCGGTTTAAAACGTTTATCAAGATACAGCTCAAGGAGGACGTCATAATCTCGATGCTCGTTAATAAACATCAATAACGCCTCATGGCAGAGCTTGTCCTGTTCAATCGCTTTCCATAATTTATCGAACAACGGGTCATGTTGATAGTACTCAAGCGTCTCAAGGATGAAGGTGAGCGCCTCATCGCAGCGTAAAGATTCGTTGATGGCAATGACCGCGCCGATGTAATCGAGGGCTGACCCGGGATCTGCCGCTAATTTCTCCTCCGCTAACAGCTGCAAAAACAGCTGAACCAACTCTGGTTTCGCTTCAATTTTAGCCTGGAAAAATTTCAGCAAACTATGTAAAAAGCCAATTTTATTCTTCTGATATAAAGAGAGATCGCCATAGTTCAGCGTTAAATAAATAGCCGTTAGCTGGTAATAGCTTGCTAATTCCAGTTTCTGCTCGCTGCCCAAGCCAGATAACGCCATCTCTGCGAACGCAAGAAACTCATCAATCCGCTTCGATTCAGAGAAATGATGGAGGGCAAAGTCCAAATACTCATGCTCCTGGCCATCAATCTCAACGCCGGAAATGCGGCCGCCGCCGGCAAAATCAAAGATAAATTGCTTTTCAATCGAACGATCGGCGACGTTTAACGTGCCTGGCTCATAAAACATTACATGCAGATAATTTTTTCCAGCCGGCTCACTCGAAAAAGTCAGCGCCCCTAATTTCCGCCGGTGGGAATACGGTAAATACAGATAGATCAGCTCTAGTAACTTCAATGCATATTTCGAATATTCCTCCACTGGTACGCCAAGCGAAATGAATACCTTTTTCTTTCCGGCGATCGACGACATCACCGCGAACAATAGCTGCTTAAAATTCATCTCAGTAATCCCTAACACATCAAGAAGGTCATTTTTCACGGAAAGAATATCCTTCCCGCCATGGCCAACAGTCTCCCGTTCCGCCAGGACTTTTCCCAATCCGACATCATAGGAGGTTTTAAAGTCATTCAGTTGAAAAAGCTTACTAGGATGCTTAATCCAGTCATCCTTCATGCCTACTGGAATAATATAATTATGCATGAAGAAGGTACTCCGCTGTCCGGTGAAATCGGCGGGCACGAACACGGACTGACCGATTACAAGCTCACCGGTTTCCGGCTGAAAAATCGTCACAGCCTCTGGATAGAGGGAAGCGTCCTTTTCACCGCGCTCGGTTAATGTTTTGGGTGCATGATACATACAAAACGGATGCAAATACTTCTTCACAAACGCTTTATCAAGCCCCGAGGAAATCGCAATCGTGTCATAGCCGTCGGTCGCGTGGAAAATCCCGCCCCGTTCCCGGGTATATATCTGTTGTTGAATGAACTTATCGGTCACTGCTCATTTCTCCCTTCAATATACCCCAGCTTATAAAGCAGCCAGATAAACGGCTCATCAACGCGGATCGGACTAATAATACCGCTGACCTCCTGGTCGACCGGGTTGCTTCCAAGGGCGGACACTGCAAAATAGGAGGTATCCTTAAAATAAACATCAAGGGCATTCACAAATGGAATATCGACCTTTTGCAGGAAGCGTCTGATTTCGCCGTTGATATTTTCATATTCATCGAGGTTCAGAAAGCCCCGATGGGTGACATTATGAAAAACATTGCTGTTATTGCGGATATATTCACCATCCTCGTGTTTTAGGGCATTTAAGAGATCGCTTTTCGTTAACACGACGGCGGTTGGGATATCGGTTTTACTATGTTCGAGATGGGCAATGAAATCGCCAAATAGCGAAATTACGACTTCGCGCGGTTCATCGGCCAAGCCAACAATCTTGCCTGGATTTTCACCCATTTGATGGATCAACTTTTCACGGATGGCGCGAATCTGCATCGGATCAACGAGGAAGAGAATGCCCGCTGAATTTTTGATATGGGCCGCATGAAGCTTGATGTATTCCTTGTCGGTCATACCCTCGCCAGCGACGTCGAAAAATACGAGTGTCAGCGGCGCCTGCTCCTCATCCTTAAAGACAAATTGAAAAATAAACGGCTCCTGCCGGTTCGTTGTTTCCGTCGATTTAAGTAATTTTCCATTTTCAAAAAGCGGAATCTCGTACTCTCTGCGGAATCGCTTACTGATTTCATTATCGAGCGGAATACAGGCCGCATCGAAATTGTTTGCGGTCACATGCTGCAGCGTATGAATCAGCGACGTCATGTAAACCGATTTTCCAACGCTTGTAGCGCCAACAATCGAGACAATATTGCTTGGATGCTTGCCAGCGGTTACCGGAAGGTCGTTATGGCAGGCCGGGCATAAGCGGTTCCTAGTCACAACCGTATATTTATCGGAGACACCCATAAGAACACGGTCAGAATAAATTTTATTCTCCTCTGGAATCAGTGACGGATAAATAATTGCCTCAAGTTCATCAATTGGGGCGAGCCCGAATTTCTCGCGGTAATTGTTTAGTAGCTCATCTTCCTGAAGGGCTAAGGCCTCATCGTCGTCACGATGGTGGGCCGCACGAAAGACGACGTCTTCATGATGAAATTTTGAAAAACAGTACGGACAGACAATATCGTAAAATGGCAATCTTTCTTTCGGCGGTTGTTTTTTTTCAAAGATTCGTTTAAGTAATGCAAACATGTAAGGGCCCCCTATTCAGGAATCAGCTCGAAATACTGTGCTGATGTCCTTCCGTTGCTAAAAAAGATACGAATAAACTCATTTTTGTCGATTTCAATTTCCGGTGCCAATGTTTTCCCTGATGGGAAGCTGCGCACAAACGGATAGACCGTACCGTCATCAATCGAGATCGGAACGCCCCCGCTTTTTTTCACATATACGAGCAGTTCTTTATCAAGCTCCAGCTCAGACATGATTGATATTTTTACCTTTTTCCGAGACTGAAAGAGTTTATTTTTATAGGTGATAGAAAAATAAATCTTCGCTTTCGAGCCCGAAATATAAATAAGATTCTCGTCGTTTTCCTGACTAAAAATGACAAGCTTGCCATCCCGTTTCTGACAAGGGAAAATGCGAAAGGCACACGTGCCGACGCAATCGATTCTGCCAAGATACCCCTGGTTTGCTTTATATTCCTCGCGCGTGTAGAGAATCAAATCCTGTTCCGTGATTTCGCTGATTGCTCGGAGGCCATCGGCTGGAGCTTTATAAATATAAACAAAGTCAATCTCGTTGGACCAAAACCAGGTGAGATGAACCTCAGAATCGCGGACAGCCTTGCGTAAGTCTTTTATTTCCTGGACAGGGGAAGTAATGGGTTCCCAGTTCACCGAATATCACCTCCAACTCTTTAAAACGTAAGCGTGTTAAAATCCTTTGTTATACTGATTTCTTTTCGAGGACGTATCACGAACGGTAACATCAGACCCGCCTGGGTGACGTCCTGGACGGCCGGCAAATTTCTCGCGAATCGGGATGATCATCGTCCCGAGGGCAGTCAGCGCAGTTAATAATATCGCCGCGGCCATGCGGTAAGAGAATCCTGACATCAGGCTATCCTGCAAACCAAGCTCAAGCACAAGCCCGGCCAATAGTCCGGCAATCAACCCAGTGACTCCATAGCTTTTTGCCAGATAACGGTTGTCAAACACGATTCCGAGCGAAAGACCAAACAGTCCGCCGATTAACGTCATCAACAAAACACGGAGCACAGCGAGATAGACGCTGTCTTTAAACAAACCGTGCCGTTCCGTTACGAGCAGACGGTCCTGGTTTTCTAAGTAAATTTTTTCAAACACATTTGTTAACTCATCGGCTTTTTTGACATCATAGAACGAACCGCCCGTACGCGATGCAATCAATTTCAGGAGCTGAGCGCCGCCGCGGTCAATTTCGCTCATCCCAATTGTATTGATGATGATACCCTTGCTTTGATAGGGCTTGGCAACCGCATCGAGGTCGAGCTCACTGTAGCCGTCAGAAAACAGAATCACCATTGATTTCCGGCCTGACTTTTGATTGTCATCAATCTCGTGAATGGCCGTGTCTAAGGCATGGCCAATATCAGTCCCCCCGCTGTATTCCAAATGATTGATTTGGTCGATGGCATCGGTCCGTTCTTGTTGATCACCAATGCTAAACATCGATTTTGTTGTAGAGGCCTTCTCATTAAAAGAAATAATCGAAGCACGATGAGTTGGCTCCATATTTGAAATTAGCTTACCAGCAGCCTTCAGGCTTTCGCGGCCAGGGTCGGTTTCATTCATGCTGTCGGAAATATCCATGACCATGACAATATCGTCCGGCGGCTTGACACTTGAGAAATTAAGAGAATATAAGAATTGAAAAATAAGTCCGGCACCAAACAGCATCACTAGTGTCGACGGAACAAGAAACTTCCAAGATAGGCCTGAGTATTCTAAGCGCCAGCTCCGGCCGTTAATGACCGGGCTAATGATTTCTGCCAACAGAACAAGCAGGCCGGCAATAAAGGCCAGCTGGCCGAAATAGGCCCCCATTAACAGGATATTGGGCCAGACGCCGTAATAGGAATCCAATAACCATTCGCCAATCACAGCACCGATAAATCCGGCAATAAGACTAAATAGTAAAAAGAGGAAACTAAATTTTCGGACGGGCATCTTCACAATCTCCTTAAGAAATAGAGTTGGTTTTCACGGATTCCGAATGGAACTGATAACCATTTTCGCAGTAGGCTTTGTAGTATCGTTGACCGTTGCGGTAGTACATTAAGTCTTTAAGCTGGAAGCCTCCCATTAGCGCCAACTTTTCAATGCCGCTTGATTTTTTCTCATGGGCGCAGCCCGCCTTGAACTGCCTTGTTTCCTGTTCCTTTTCTAAGGCGAACTTCATGAATTTGCTGTAAAAATCGCCAAAGAAGTACCTTTCCTCGTAGCGGTGTTTTTGTGTATAGTTATAAACTTCAATATGAATCGCCGAATTTTCTTGCAGGCGTGCATGTAATTGCTTGAACAAATCCTCTTTGGAAAGAACATCGCGGTTGTCATAGCGCGTCATGACATTGGCCCGCTCTAACAGCTCATCTTCAAAGCTGCGATGGAATTCATCCTGCGTTAACACATCGCGATTGCACAGGAGCAGGACTCTTTCTACCAAGGCCGCAGCACCGTTTTCAAGCAAGGAAAGCCGGTTTCCGAAGAAGCGCTCATCCATCAGAAAATTTGGCCCACGTTTTTCCTTCAATTTAGCTGTTATCGCGCTAATAATATCTGCATAGTATTCGGCAATATTTTGATCCAAATAATCATCGGCATCATAAAGACTCTCAAGCGCCGCTTGCTTCAGATAGGATTGAACCTCGTCAATAATCGCCATTTTCTTACGGATATACAGGTGTCTCGCTTCTAACACCTCTAGGTATTGCGTTAAGATTGCTTGCTTTACCTTAAGCTTGAGAATTTCGTATTTTGTCCCGTAAACCGCATCGAAAAAGTAGTCCAAGAAACTGTTTAGGTTTTTCTTATCGGCAAAAGGGAGGAAGCTCTTTTTGAAATCACAGCTATCCACCATTTGCTGGTAGAGCTGTTCGAGCTCCGCTTCTGCTGTTAAGCGGTCGTTTTTTGTGCTCCGGAGCCGTTTTTGGATTTCATTGATAACACTCACCTCAGACGGGGAAGAATCCGGGGCGGTCCATAAATAGGCGCAATATAAGCCGTATTTTTCATGATTGATCACATTGTCAGCGAGGCTGTGCTCGATATGCTCCTTTAAGTTCAGCGATTGTAAATAATCATGAACAGGCTCTTCAAAGTTGACGGCGAAGAAGGCTTCCGTACCGCCTTCATACAAATATTCTTCCGCTTCCTTAACAGACATTCTTTTGACGGTTTGATAAGAATGGGAGACCGCCATTAAGCTATTCATGTCTGCTAGTTTTTCGGCAGAAGGCAAATAAGTATGAAAGTATTTTTGAAAAGACGCCTCGGACAAACCGAATAGGCTGAGTACTTTTTCAAATGGCTCCGTACTTGAAGCTTTTAAAGATGCAAGCATTTCATTGAAAAAATGACTTGCCGCTTGAAGCGCAATCGCCTTGTTGGGGCGGTTCACCTTCGCAAAGCCCGCGGAAGCATAAACCGGTTCCGCTGAATTTCCTCTTATGCCTCTTTTGAAATCTTGATGATTATAGCTGTCCATCTTTTCATGGTAGTCGGTAATCATTTTTCGGTTTTTTAAGAGATTGAGATTGCTGATAATCTCATAGTTTTGCATACCGGCATCACTTGAAATTAACCCATCTTCATTTTTGTCGCTTAATAAATAGACCAGATCAAAGAGTGGGGAAGGAGGGTGACTAACCGGCAGTCTCAGGTGATCCTCTGTCAGCTGGATGTCCTTTTCAAAGCTGTATGCATCGGCTTGATAGCAATCTAATTCGTTGAAAAAACTAATCCCGAGCGACGCAGACAGGGCAAAGTTATCGCCGTCCTGCTTCTCCTTGATCAATCCATATAAATCGACCTCAACAAGTCGAAACGACTCCTGGAGAATACTTTTCAATAGCAGTGTAAATTCTTGAATCAGGATATTAGCAGGGTCGTCGATGGCCGTCACCACACAAACATTAACTTTTTGCAAGGAAGAATAAACCTTGCCGTATTCTGCGACCATTGACGAAAGCTTTCGAAAGGTTTTATTTAGTTCAATCAGCAAATTTTCATCACGGTAAAAGGCATCGTAAATGCCCTTGCGTTTATATTTGCGGTCAAGTCCATGGCCGGGTATCTGGATCGATAACAGGTTATCCCCCGTAATGGTGTCTGTTTGATGGGCGTGAAAATATAAGACACCCGAGCTGTTATGCCATTTCTGTTCATTAATCGTCATCACCGACTGGAGCGCATCCTTGACATCATCACCCAAAAATAAAAAGACAATCGGATGGTTGACACTACGCTGTTCATTTTCTTCTAGTGTCATTTTCTCAAGCTGGTTAGCATAGGTGTTGGCATACTTTTGTAGAAGTTCTCGCAAGCTGATCCCCCCAAGCTGGGTATGATAAGATGGCAGGCCACAAGCAAATCCCGCATGTGGCCTAATCCATTATCTGTATTCATTTCATTATGATTTCAATTGCCGTAGCATGTCATTAACCTTTATCATCATTTCTTTATAGAAGCTATACAGTTCTTCACCGTTGACAAGGTCCTTGTAGTCGTAATCAAGGGCTTCTTTCTCCTTTTGATACGCCGCCGCCATTTCCTCTAATGCCGCAGTCAGCTCCGCCGCACTTTCTTGACTAATTAAGTCATTGCTGCGCCGCTCTGATTTCTTTTCAAGCTGGTCCATCTGTTTCGGGCTTAACCCTTTAAAGGCTTGAAAAATCTCGAAATCAACAAACTTCGTTGTCTTCATTAGGTTAACGAATGGCTCCCAGGCATCTTCCTCAATCTCTTTATCGAAGACATAAAGGGCGCCGCGTTTACGGATGGTTTTGGTGTAAACGGCCTGGATGAACTGATTTAACGATGCTTCTTTTTCATTTTGTGAGGCAATAAATTGCTCAATCTCTGCGATTTTTTCACGAATCTCGCTGTACTTTCTAACTTCCAATTTCACCTTTTCAATCAGCTTCGGCGAACGGATGAAGTTTTCCTTTGCCATCTCCAAGTTCGTACTGCCGAAAATATCACTGGCACCAGAGGATTCCATTCCACCGGCCATCATTTCTTTCAACTGGCGGTGGACTTGCTTCAAATTCCCAAGACTTGCTTTGTCTAACTGTTTTGCATCCACTTCATGCGCCGCAAATAACTGCTCTAGGTTTACGTCTTTTGTAAACTTGCACGAGAAGCGTGCACTGGTGTTTTGATCGGAATTCTTCTCGCTGATCGTGCCAAATTCCATCGCTTGATCAAACATGGCGCGGATACTGGCATTGTACGCTTTGACGCGCTGGTTTTCGTACGTATCTCCCCATGACCTTTCCGGAATCGGTGACGGGAGGTAGGCCCAGTTTTCCTTATCCGTTTGGACAAGGTGGCGGCCGACGCCCTCTTTTTCTAAAATCGTTTTTTCATACGAATTTTCGTAAATCGGCAGCGGTGAGTAGGCGAACAACGGAATCCCGTTTTTCGTGTTCAACCAGAAAATCCGGTTTTTCAGTTCACTTTCTTTCACCGTGAAGTGAGATTGGCTGATTGAATGCTTCTGGAAATTTTTGATCCCGGCTAAGATCTTCGGTGCCTTCACGGGAACGGAGACAAATCCCCACTCAGGGAAGTGAAGCTGGCCGGTGCTGTTAGCAAGATGGAACACCGGCAGGGCATCACGATCAAGCCTTGCTGCAATTTTCTCTTCAATAATCCTGTCAATCGGCTCCTCTTCGCCGTATTTGAGCCTTAAGAAGTCTTCCATCGACTTGGTAATCAATTCACCGAACTGGTCAGTCAAGAATTCGGAAACGGTGCCGACAACGTCTACATCTGATTCCTTCACCCAATAGGCCGATTTTTCGAGGAGCATTTCCGACCATTGCTGCACGAGGATTTCGCCGTCCTTGGAATCAAACATCCGCTGAATTTCGCGGGCGACATCCGGGACACTGACTAAATGCCAATAATAGGTGACATTGTCTTCCAGTCTGACTTCTTCGCCATCGACAAGAATATCGGCATTCTTTTCAAAAATACCTTTCAGCGTTTCGAGAATTTCCTTATACACTTCATAAATCTTGTTATTCTGGTTATTGAGGAGCTGGTACAAATCCTCGTAGAATTCGATCATTTCCTCAATCCGCGCCTTTTCAGCTTTCGCATACACTTCATTCAGCTTTGCCTCGATATAGGCATTTTTTTTCTTCTCTTTCGAAATAAAGGCGCTTCTTGCATCCTCAAGACGATTGAGGGCATACTCCTGTTCCCCTTGAATTGCTTTAGGCAGCCGCTCTAAGCGGTCGCGCAGGCCATCCATATATACCTGTAAGGTTTTTAATAGACAAAAGCCATCGTTTGAGTGAATCAAGCGCGATGCAAAAATCGGCCCTTTTTTCGGGTGAAGGAACAAGCGCTCAATTTGGCGCCGGAATTCTTCCATGATTTCGCCAGGAAGCTGCCTTTTGCATTTTCGGTACTCTTCTCTCGCCTTAACTAAAAATTCCCGCTCTAACTCTTCATCTAAATTGATGACAGACGTTTTAATCACATTGTTGTAAGAGAAGCGGTCGCTATTTTCAAAGCCAGATAATGGTTCCGGGACCCGCTCGTTGAAGCGCTGATGGACAGAATCTGGGTCAATCCGGAGCCGTTCGGTAAATTGCTCCACCTCCGCCTGGTCGGGACCAGCATCAAACATCGTGTTCATTTTTTCAAACAGCTTATAGCCGATATAGGTTGTCATTTCTTCGAGCGGAATCTCGGCCATCGAAGCGCCGATAATGTTGTACTGATAGTTAGCGGCATATGGCTTTGGCATGACCGCAATATTGGTACGGATATTACTGATATAGTCGTGGATAGCAAACTCTTCGCCTGATTGCTTTTCTTCACTGGCCATGAAGTTGGTGATATTTTCAGCTGTGACATTCATGCAGTAATCATACGCATTCTCGAGCCATTTGCCTTCAAGATTCGTTCCGGAAATTAAGTGACAGAGATTAAATGGCGGCATTGGTGAATTTACCTCTAAGATGCTCCCATATTTCATTTTGAAGCGCTCATTTCTTTCATCACAGTTCATCCAGTAATCAAGCTCTTTTAAGGCAGCGTAGCCATTTTTTTCAATGTATTCGGCGGTGTGCGAGCTTAGGCCTCGTTTTGATAAATTCACATCTGGTGTAAATAAATAGCCAAGCATGCTGACCTTATCGACACCGGTTGGACCAAATTTACGCTCCATAATGCCGCGAGTGATATAGGCAATATCGAGGTAGCAGCCGCTCCCGGTACCGCCGGAAAGTCCAGTAAGGAGGAAGACGTATAACCGCTTTCCGGTACCTTCGAGCACAGCCTCAATCTTTTTCTCAATCGTTTTGACGACTTGATTGATTTTGGTAAAAAGGAGCAAGCGTCCAGCTTGACGGACACCGGAAGCGCCGCTGATTCCATCGGTAATCGACAACTCTGGTGATAACCATTCCTTAATATAGGATTCAATCGTGCTCCGATTTGAAAGCAGGCTGCCGATTTCCGGGTTGGAGAGCAGAACGAATTCTTTGTTCGGGTCTAGGCCAACCCCATTGTATTTTTTGTTACGGTCATGTTCGTTCGTTTCAAATGCCAGGAACTCAATATTATTTGGTTTTTCCTTTTTCTTTTTCGATAATGGATCCTGGGGAAGCTTGAAACGGCGGTTTACTTGATATTTCAGCCGGAGCAGGGCATCAATCCCGGTGCCGCCGAGGCCGATGACGAGCATTGGATTATCAATCGTATCAACGCGGATTTTCTCCGAAATAATGCCTCCGCCTAAGGAAACATCTAATTGCTGGATATGCTCTTTGACATTTGCTTTCATGCAAAAATTCCTCCCTGGTGTGTTCGCTTGTGAAGGGTGTCAGGCACCTCTCGTAAGTGCCTGACACCCTTTACTGTTTATTTAACTTATATACTCGATATAGACTGATTTATTAACCTTTTTTAACACGATGCGCAGGCGGTCGTTTTTCTTCACATCAAGGCCGCGCTTCGCATCAATCGCCCGCCCGCCTTTTTCAATCGTGCAGTCGGAGTTATTGACGAGCATCAAGGTATCACCGGAAGCCGGCTTGAAGATGATTTGTTCGGTTTCCGCGATCTCCGGCGACAGCGACAACAGCTGATGGAGCCGGAATTTGCCTTTAAAGCCTTTCAATTTCTTAAATTGCGGATTGGTGCGTTCGCCTGTATCCTCATCCTTTATTTCGATGACGATTTGCCCGCTAAAACCGCGGTTTTTCTCTTTCATTTTTGCCAAGAGGAAGTAAACAAGGGCCGCGAGCAGGAGGGCACCGATGACAGCAAGGATGACATTGAGCCAAGGGAATGGTTTATCATCCTCCGTTTGACTTGGTTTGGTCACAGCAGGTGCCGCCTGCGTCTTTAGAACGCTAATCTTTTGCGGCGGTGACTCCCGGAAAAAGCTATTGTCCTCGGCCTTGACTACGACCTCATAGTTTGCAGCATTCCCAAGCTTGAATTGGCCTGCAAAGCCCTGATCATCCGTTTGTAAGGCGAAGTTCTCTGTTTTTCCATTGTCGAGGTCTTTGACAAACAAAGTCGCCTTCATGGATTGATAAATATCTTTGTCGCTAATCACTTTGCCGTTATCTTCAAAAAAGGCGCCAATCTTGACGGTTTCGCCAGCTTTGTAGCTCTGTTTGGCGAGCGGGGCGAGCTTCAGCTGCAAGTCATAGTTAAAGACAAGATTAATATCAATTTTATCCTTTGGAACCCCTTTAACCTTCAGTGTCCAATCGCCTTGAACAGGCTTCATCAGCTTGACCATCGAGTACGTCCTCGATTTCGACAAGAGGACTTGGTCGGAGGGAATGGCCAGTTCTTTACCGGAAGGGTCGATAAGCTTGACTTCAACCGGAGCGCTTGAAATTAACGAAATATTGGCTTCTAAAACATTCTCATTGGGAACATTAATTTGGATATCCTGGAATTGCCCGTTGCCAACGACTTGGTTAACGGGGACAATTTTTAACTTTAAGTGATTTGCAAAAATCTCACTGAGGATCGCTGGAAGCTTATCCGCTGAGCTTGTCTCAAAGAATTTCCCGTTCGTGCTTTTGGCGACATTTGTCAGCACATCCTTGTTGAGCTTGCCATCTGCGTTCAAGCCAATCGTATAGATGGGATATCCCTTGGCCTTCGCATTAGCAACCGCTTTGGCTAGGTCATCATCTGCCTGTTTCGCCGTTTTCGGTTTCTTCGGGTCAAGTTCATTGTTGCCGTCGGCCAAGACGACAATCAACGGAAAGTATCCTTGCTCGTGGCTTGAATCCAGCACCTTGACGGCTTCCTTTACCCCGGTGGATATATCCGTATACATATATTTTTCAACTGAATCGATAAACTCTTTCAGATCGTTCTTGTCCTGTTCGGACTGGATTTTGACAAGCGCCTTTTCACGCATGACTTCATCGGAATAGGCAATGGCGCCAATCTTATCTCCTTTTAGGGAGGCCATATCAATAAACATCTTCATCGCTTCATTACTGATGTTGTTTGGGTCGCTGCTTTTCATTGAGTTACTAACATCAACTACGAGCATCCCTTCCATTCTCGATGTGGAACTTAATGGACTTGCGGCGTGTACAACTATGGAGCTTAAATTGCCGAAAAGCCAAGCGATGACGATCAAACTACTAAACCATTTTTTTAACATCTGTGTGCAACCCCCACCAGCAGTTTCCTTTTTCGCGCAAAAGTAACAAGTTTCTGCGTGATAACCCCATTTTACCACCACTGCCAGAATATTCCCAAACAATAATTCCCTAGATATAATAAAAAATTCCTATTATAATATAAATTAATGTATTTAATGGAAAATCTATGTAACTTTTTGCCGAAAAATAGCTGGTATTTATCCGAATAGGAGGAATCAGAATGAGTATTTATAGTATTGTGTTTACTAGTATTCTAGTTGTAATCCTTATCTGGAAAACGTATAAATTATTCAAAAATAAACGAAACAGCGGCGACTTCGAAGGGATTGACGACGAATTAGTGATTATGCTTAATGAAGGTGATTCCATTGGCTAAACAGGCCGTCCAGTTAACCAAAAAGAAGCGGACGAAATATCGCTATCAAAAGCTGAAAATGTGTAAAAAATGCAATCGCTATTCCGTCCTTAAGGATCAGAACTGCTCGAAATGCGGAAGCGCTTATGTTGGCATCGAAAGATTAGTCAAAACGATCTTTAAAAACCGTTTACTTACCGAAGCAATGTGGATTTTAATGATTGTCAGTATTGGCATTGTGGCAGCGCCAACAGTTCAAACATTGTATTATTCCTTGATCGCCGGTTTAATTTTTTGCATCAGTTATGTCATCCTGACGTTCGTCTTCATGAAAAGTGAGTTTTTCACCCAGTTAAAAAGGCTCCTCAGGGCCGATTTCAAAAGAATTCAATCCGGCATCCAGTTTGACAGTGAGCTTGCTAAAGCGGATGTCAAAGAGGAACGGCTTGCTCCCGCCTATGAAAAGCTCCGCGAGATTGGCGATTTTATTTATAGTGATCAAGTGAAAATCCGCCGCGTGATGGTATTAAACGAAATTATCCTCAGAAGTGATATGGAGCTTGAGCTTGAACCGCTTATTCCTTCAACTTATGATAAGGATTTTGTGCACTATGCCCTTGAGGTATTAAGAATCAATCGGACGCTGATTACAAAGAAGTGCATCGCCTATTTTATCCACTATCGTGATGCGATTGTCATCGACTTCGGGATGGATTCGCTCATGACTGTTGCCGGGACATCGTTACGAATGAAGCTGTACATCGTTGAATTTTCCGAGTTTATCGAGGAGTTTCTTGAATACTTTCCAAAGGAACGTGTCCTTCGGCTTTGCAATATTCTCTATTCCAACCCCGAAGTGGACTGGGGCGGTCTTTTAGAAAAGACAAAGCATTTGGTTGCGATGAAGTACAATTACGACCCCGATTTCAAGCGGTTTGTTTCGTAGAAAGGACACAAGCGCCATGTTTAAATTGACGGTTTATAAAAAAGTGAATATGTCTCGGAATTTTTTCTTACTGATCCTGATTTTTCTGCTCGTGCTTGTCGGTGGCAAAATTATCATGGCCCATGAAAAAATCAATACCTATAAGGAAGCAATAAAGTTATATAACGCTGGAAACTTACGAGCCGCAGAAAAGAAGTTCCGGGCAGCCAAGCTGAATGTAGTGGTCACAGATCATAATCAGGACATTAATCTAAAGCTGTCGATTCTATCACCCATTCGCGAAGTAATCGAAGATTTAGATGAAAAAGCTGCAGGTTTTTACGAGAAACAGGACCTCGACAAACTTGTTGATATGTACAATCGCTGGCAAGAAAGCCGGAAAAAATGGGTGTCAGGCACCGCAATTCAAAAGAAAATGTATGAAGAAATGGTCGCATTTACGAAGCTTGATCAGGATATGCTTGGTTATTTTTCAGAGATTAAGCAGACGAATCTCGCAAAATTGCAAAATTATTCGCCAAAGAGCAGTGCTGAGGAGGAAGAGGTTTTTAACAGCTTGAATCAGGTGCCTGCTGAATATTACGGCGGCGACACTAAAAAAACGAAAGAGATCCAAACTGCTTTCCACAACTATTACGCGGCCATAATGAGTAAATTAACCGCAGCAAACGCTCCGGTTGTCGATATTACTGTCGAGGGGGAGCGCCAATTCGGGATGCTCGCCAAATTTTCAATTGATGTTCGCTGGATTACGGACACGCTTGACCGCCATTTAGTAAATGCCCTTTCTTCGGCGCTTGCCAAGAAGGATTATTCCACCTTTGCCGAGCAAGCAAATACCGTGAAAAGACTGTCTGCAAGCATGGGAACGGCAAAAGTTTTTCCATTTATCGGAAAATCAAAGACTGACTTACTGGCCGATGCGAAGAAACTCGTCGCGGGCAATAAGTTCGCGGATGCCATCAGCATTTATGAAGCCTTGAGACCATTAGAAAATACCGATCAGCTTCTCACCAATGCCAACCTCGCCTGGGATAAATATGAACCGATTCGCGTGCTCCAGCGGCTGAATCCTGGAAAGGAATTTCCTCATTTCGTGAACGCGAAAAACAAATGGGGAGCAGACAGTGTGATTGCGGCCATCTCCAAAGACGGCGGGATTTATCTTGGCAAGCTTAAGGGGGAAGAGGCGATGGTAGTGACCGAAGGAAGTCTTCAGGGTTCACCGATGATAAGTAAGCTCACATTTCAGAGCAATTTGAGTAAAGCCGACAATCCGGTTATTTACATCGAGGCAAAATCTTCGGAACGGAAGCATCGTTATATAGCCTATGAAGTCCGCACCAATTCGATGGAGAAAATTCTGGATGTCGAAGCAGATAACCTTACCGTTGAATCGAAATATAGTTTATTAGCCGATAATCCAACCGGTTCCGGAGCTGGCCAGCTGGCCTACTATGAGCTCAGCAGCGATGGAGACTACCAATTTACAAAAATAAAAGTAGACTACGTCGATATTTCCGTACAGGATATTGCCCAGTACTACGGGAAAAAGGTCCGCTTCACTGCCTACACGACAGTGAATCAAAGCGGCGGTGCCCTAGTAACCTTATCGGAAACCTATAACTATAGTACCGAACGCTGGGATAAAACGTATTTATTGCTAAAGGGACAATCAACACTGATGATCTACAGGGATTATACCGTTATCGGAACGTTTACTAGCTACACAAACATAACCGATGATTATGGTGAACAAATACGCGTCCCCGTCTTCCAGATTGAAAAAGTTGAATAATAGCAAAGGCCGGTCTTTCTAAGGGACCGGCCTTTGTTATTATTCTTCAGTGCCTGACAGCGGGATAAAATGATTGAAAATCCCGATCGAAGTGACTTTTCCCATTCCCACCTCGGAAAAATCTGTTTTATAGATGGAAAAAATAAAATAATCTTCTTTTGTGGTTCCTGCATCAAAAATGGATTTCCCGGCAAGTGTTAGAATGCCTTTTTCCAGCAGCGAAGAGGATTTATCGATTGTCTTGTGATTAATCCATTCGAGATAGTCCGAACGTTGAGGATTTGTTGCTGATAAAATGAGTATTGCCGCGACCAAGAGAATGATGGAAAAAAGACGCTTCATTTAGCCAATCTCCTATTCATATAGTTTATCGCTGTTAATTTTTATATTATAAAGTATAAATTGGAAGGTATCTTTTGTAAATAACCACAGCAGTTCAGGGACAAAAGTCTGGGAAATTTGTAAAAATTGTTACAAAAGGGTGAATATTTCTATTATAATGTTATAGAATGAAAGAAATGTGAGGCTTACTGCCTATTCACAACTTACTAGAGAAAGGAAGATTTAGATGCAGTGTCCAGTATGTTCACATCAAAATGAGGGAGGGAAGTTCTGCGAGCAGTGTGGGACAAAGTTAGAAACCGCTGCCTACCAGGAGGCCGCTCCAACAGCTGAGCCAACGATGAATCAAGCGCCAAGCTATACAAGCCAGCAAGGCTACCAGCAGGGTAATCCACAGGGTTACCAACAGGGTAATCCCCAAGGCTTTCAGCAAGTGAACTCACAGCCAAACCAATATTTAGAGGGCGCTAAAAATATTTCCAAAATGTATTTTGGCTACTTCATGGAGGTTTTGAAAAAGCCTTATGCCAGTTCAAAATCAGTAGGGGAAGAACACTTTACCAATGCTATTATTACCATTGTTTTATATTCTTTAATTATTCCGTTAATGCTTTACTTTGGAATTAAAAGCTTTACTTCTTCCCTCAGCGGCATGTGGGGCAATACACTTGACATTAGCCCGCCATTTACAGAAACGGTCATTTATCCAACGTTTGCCTATGCGATCTTTATTCTATTAGTGGCGACATTTAGTTTTGCTGCCGTGAAGCTAGCAAAGGTGAATGCTTCCTATAAGGAAGTTATTTCAAGATTTGGCTCATTCCTTATTCCATTCCTAGCCATTCTGCTTATTGGATTTGTCCTGTCACTGTTGAAAGCGAAAATCTTTGTTTTATTCCTTGTTTTGGGTTTTTCAACGTCCTTGATTGTCGTTCCAACGCTAGTAATTGCCAGCTTCAAGAAGGAAACTCAAGATGGGCTAGATGTTATTTACGGGACTATACTAACGTATGTCTTAACATGTATTACGATCGCGATTATGAGCGAAATGCTATTCGAAAGAATCGTCACTGCCTTTTACCAGGCAATCTCGTTATTCTAAAAAAAGCTTGATAGGAATAATACCCTATCAAGCTTTTTTTATCGAA
>NZ_BCVP01000045.1 GCF_001591805.1 Neobacillus novalis NBRC 102450
TAATTAATATTATACCAAAGGTATTAGAATATTAAAATTATTTTGGAGTTAACATACTTAACCTTGAGTGTGTGAAGGTTCATTTGAAAATATTTTCAAACAAATACTACTTTGCGTTTACCTTTGTATTTTGCAGGTTTATTAACTTTTGAATCTGCTGTTTTGAAAGAATACCAATCACAGAGGAATCTACGCTATCCTTTAAAAATTGTATTACTTTTGGCGCAACATCTTTGTTTGGGAAATCCTTAAGTGCTCCACCTTCTAAGCCTGGTGTAAGGTTAAACCAAAAATGGCCCTGACCTGGATACACTAGGGTTTTTACATTCAAACCTGATTCCTGCATTTGTTTAGTTAAGTTCTCAGAATGAGAAGGTGATGCTACGATATCTGAATCTCCCCAGATCAGGAAAAAGTCTGTATCAAAAGTAGGGCTTGATATCACATCTTCTATATAGTGATAGGTAGAGGCTTCTTTATATACATTTGAGGCTTCTTTAATAGGTTTACCGATAAATTTTTGAAACATTTGTGCCTCTCGGCTAGAGCCAGGATGTGTTAAATCATATACTCCATAAACACCCACACAAGCCTGAATTTTGTAGCTAGAACGTGCTTGTGATTGGAAGGAGAAAATACTACCGATATGGGCACCAGCAGAATCCCCAATAACAGCCATTTTTAGAGGATCTATATTAAATTCGCTGCATTTGCCCACCAACCAGTTAGCTGCTTGATGGATATCATCTATTACGCTGGGCCAAGTGGAATATTTTGAAGTAGCTAAGCGATAATTGACTGCCATTGCTACAAACCCAGACTGTGCCAAATAAGGACCCCATTCTGCATACATTTCCTTTGAGCCCGATTGAAAGGCACCACCGTGAATTAGTAATACAACAGGCAGGTTTTCGCCTTTGATGGGCATGTAAATATCCGCTGTTAATTTTTCCTGCTCCGTTTCTCCATAAACTACATTCCTTTGTACTCTTATTTGAGTATCAACCATTTTCCATCTTCCTTTCTATGTTATTTCTTGAATGAAGGAAAGGGAATCCAAGCTGTGGATTGGTATAATGGCTGTGAGATTCCCTTTATTAAATATACTTAATTTACTTAGTTTGCTCGGATAATTGTCCGGCTCCTTTTACCCAAGACGTATTTCCTGATTCTTTTTTGGTAGAGACAAATATTAATGCAATTGCAATAATGGCACCTGGGATACCAAATGCGATAAAGTTAAATTGCGAAGGGACTGCTAGAGATAATAAAACTCCTCCCAATGTCGGACCAACTATTCCACCAATTCTTCCTACACCGTTTGCGAACCCAAGAGCTGTTGAACGCATGTGATAAGGATAGTATTGTGATGTAAATGCATTTAATAGATTTTGAGCCCCGGTAGTACAGATACCTGCTATCGCACTAAAAAGGTAAAGAAGCGGGATATTAGTTGTAAAACCAAGTAAAGATATAGCGATTGCGCCTGCTACATAAATAATAATGAGTTGTTTTTTTGCACCATTTTTATCGGCAAGTAATCCGAAAACGACTGTTCCAAGAATCGCACTTCCATTAAGTACGATTAAAAAGGCAAGACCTGTTTGCAAACTAGGAACGGATTCCTTAATTAAAGACGGAAGCCATGTATTTAATCCAAATATCATTAGTAGACCCATAAAATAGATAATCCAAAGCATTATTGTACTTAGAGCTAAATTATTTTTGAATAAATCTGGTAATGACACCTTTGGTTGTACTAATATTTCAGATTTTTCGGCAATAATACGTTTACGATCTATACCAGGTACAATTCTTTCCAATAAGCTTTCAAGCTTATCTTTCTTTCTTTTTGTAACTAAGAGATTTAAAGAATCAGGTACATATTTATAAATTAAAGGAATTAGCAATAAAGGTACCAGTGCAACCCAAAGCAATGGACGCCATCCAAAAGAAGGTATAAGAAAGATTCCCAGGGTAGGAGCTAACATTCCGCCCATTTGCATACCTGTCATTGTAAATGCAATCAAAGTGGTTCTTCTAGCTTTAGGTAGATATTCACTTACAAGTGCTAGCACATTAGGCATTGCCCCTCCAATACCTAATCCAGCTATCAGCCGGAACCAAGCGAACTGTGTTGTATTAGTTGAAAGACCTATCAAAAATGTAAAAACACTAAACAATGCAACAGAAACTATAAGAATATTTACTCTCCCGAATTTATCAGCTAGTGACCCCAAAATAATAGAACCTATTAGCATTCCTAGTAATCCATAGCTACCAAGTATTCCGGCCTCGACAGGAGTAAGAGACCATTCTCTTATGATTTGTGGTACAACACTTCCGAATACCACTAAATCGTACCCCTCAAATACAACGATAAGTGTAGATATTACTAGAATAGCCAAATGGTACCGATTAAATTTACTGCCGTCAATAACGTTACGCACATAGTTTGAAACCATAATAAATCTCCCTTCATCAACCCAATTATATTTTTCCCATTTACAAACACTTTCATTTCAGATGTATTCGTATTGTCATGATGAAAAAGGATAAATATGCAATGAATCACGGCTATTTCAAATTTGGCGGTGATAAATTAATTTAGTAATTTTAAAGTTGCATTTAATACTTTCTGCCATTCAGTTGTTCCCGGATTCACAATTTTAAAATGCTCTGCACTTGAAATTAAATGAACTGTAACGTCGTCACCTGCTGCCTTAGCCGCTTTTTCAAATTCTTCTGTAATACCAACAGGTACATTTATGTCGAGTGAACCGTGTATTAGTGTCATTGGTATGCCGGTAGGTAAGAGGGTGATGGGAGAGCCTTCTGTATAACGACTTTGAAAATCACTTGGATCGCCGCCAATTAAATCTCTTGTTGGATTCTCATTCTTTCCAGAAGCTAATTCCCTTAGTTGATGGACCTCGTACATTAGCTTTAGGTCACAAACACCAGCTAAGCTAATAGCTCCTTTTAAGCCCAAAGGCTTATCGTTTCTTCTTAAAATACTTGTTTGAGGGAGTCGATGTCGTCCAGCAAGCCATAAGGCAAGATGTCCCCCAGCCGAATGTCCAATCGTTACAACACGGTTTAAATCAATTGGATAGGATTCATTAATAGTTTGTAAAAAATCAGTCGCCTGCGATGCATCTAGAAATGTTCCTGGCCATCCGCCACCTTCTTGTCCAACTCGGCGATATTCGATGTTCCAGGTTGCTATGCCTTGAGCGGTTAAGGCTTCAGAAAATTGATCCATTTGATCCAGCTTGAGCTTTTCTCTCCAAAAACCTCCATGAATAACAATGGCGACAGGAAAAGGGCCAATACCCTCAGGTACTCTCAAGTCACCAAATTGGTCTCCATGTTCCCCATATGCGATTCTATAGAAACTTCCTGCGATAGAATGCTTCATAATCGAATCCCCTTTTTTAATAAAATTTCATTTTCAATCTTAAAAACGATGACTGAAATCCTGGATTTCAGTCACCGTTTGGTTGATTACCCTTGCAGTTTGGTATCAGTATGTGGAACCAAGGTTGATTTTTGTTTAAATACGTACATTCTCAATACAGGATAAATAATCAGACTTAAAATAGTCGAAGCAACAAAAGGTATTGGAAAAATCTTTGCGGTACTGAGATAGAGAGCAGTACTGGAAGATAAAATAAGTGTAAGGATTCCGGCTAGATTGACCGACTCTATTTTAATGAGATTCGACTCTGAAGACATTTTCCTTTTTACGAAATAATAATCAACGATCACAATCGTTGCCATACAGGTCGTTAATACTCCAAGGGCATCCAGCCAGCTCTCCACGAGACCAAGGATGTCACCGTAAATCATGATCAGCGCCACAAAATTAGTCAAAACCACAAAAATGGCGCGGTTACCCTTCCATCCAATAGCCGAAAAAAGGTTGGTGAGTGCTAAAGAACCACTGTACGTATTGAGTACCTGCGCTTTTCCATTCGCTAAAAACATTAATATAAACCCGACTACCCCTCCGAGTATGATAAAGAAGGATGCCATATCATTAAAGGCAATTGCCCGAGCTTGATCTGCTGTCATGCCGTTATTGGCCACATAGTATTGGATGACGTGTTCAATCCCTACATAGGCAACGATACCTCCTGCAAGCAGCATCACAATATTTTGCATCAAATTTCCGAATATATTAATCATTAATACATCTTTTTTGGTTCGGGCATAGCGGCTGGTATCGGCGTTCACCAATGTCATGGCTCCTGTAGCACCTATCAAAATATTGACAGCGCCAATAAATTCAAATACTCCTGTTGAAGAGCTGAATTGGGAACCAAATGAAAGGATTTCGCCTACTGAGTTACCGTTAAGCACTGTAGCATCAATGATTATATATACTAAAACACCTAAAAAACCAATTATGGCTACCGAAGCTATACGGTAAACAAGTTTTATGCCGAAAAGAGATAGCAATACCCAGCATACTGTAAAGAGACCATAAATAAGGATTGCATTGAAGATTGATGGTTCAAGGCCAAAGAAGAATAGAACACCATGATATAATAAGGCATTTTCCAAAGCCAGCATTCCTAGTATCATAAAACAAAACACTAATGACGAAACTACAGAACCTTTCACTCCAAAACCATACTTCCGAGTAAGAACAGTGCTGGATAAACCTTCTTTTCGCGCAATATTGCCTAGCAACGTTCCGAAAGTAGTTCCAATAATAAGGCAAATAATACCAGCGAGAAGTCCATAGCCTAGACCAGCAGTAAAAGTTGTCAATGCACCAAATAGCATAATAAGCAAGGTGGAGCAAATACCCATCGCATTATTTGATAGTTGAACCCAAGATTTCCTCTCATTTTCTGGAACTTGTTCCAATGCATGGTCGTCCATTTTTGTTTTTAAATTGTGACCTGGTTCTTGAATCCCCACAGCTTAATTCCTCCCTTTATTTGTATAATCTAGTAAAATTGCCTGCACTCAAATTTTTAATACGCCTTTAGTAATTTGAAAAATTAGACAATTACTGATTTTAATTTTATTGAACTTCCTCCTATTTCTACGTTAATTAGTTAACATTTCCTTTATAAATTAAATGTAAAAAAACCCCTTTCCTTGGGGGTTTTTAAAAAAGTGATCAAATGCTCGTTAATTTACCAATTGAAAGGTAAATATCCAATGCTAATTGAACTTCACGGCGTGTACTAGAATTCGTCATATCAATGTTAAACCGTTCGGTAATGCTGGAAAGGCGATAGCGCATCCCACCGATTGATAAACTCATTTGACGTGCAGTCTTATGAAGATTACATTCATTATTTATATAAAAATATAAGGTTTTTAATAGTTCAGTGGATTTTCGGATATCATATTCTAGAATAGGGCCTAATATTCCTTCTGCATATGCTTCTAATTCTTCTGGTTTTCTAGCGTCCAATAAAATTGAAAGATAACCCAAATTTGAAAATAAAACAACCTGTTCTTTTTGATCATTTATTCGAGCGATATCTAGTGCTTTTTCAGCTTGTTTAAAACCCTGATGAAAGCTAACAATGCCACTGCATAAGTTGCTGATTCCAATAGCAATCTGTGAATTGGGAATCTTCTGTTTGACTGCTTTTAAAATTGTTTGTCCATATTTTGACACACCTATGCCACGGAATTTAATAAGTTCCTCAGGAATAAGGGCATAAACCTGTCCAAATTGGTTAGACACTAACATCTTTTGTTCTGTATGAGAGGAGTGTGTTCTAAGAATATTTCCAATTTGTTCTTTTTGAAGGGCAAATGATTCATCTTTACAAGGACTTTGCAAGCGAAAAATAAAGACATAATGGGGTTCATTAAGATTATAACCCAAATATGATAATCGTTTCGCAACAGTTGAATCTTGGTTTGGTTGAAGTAATATTTCATTAAGCAATTCTTCTTTCATTCGGTGCTTGGTTTCGGTAACTGTTTTTTCATTAAGTATTTGAAGTGCACAAATATTGGCAGTTCTTTCAATAAACGGTGATTCATGGGCCTTAAATTCGTGAGAGTCAGAAATAATGGAGATATAGCCGAATTTATTTTTTTGGGCAACAATTGGAGTAATCATCAAATAGGATGGAAATCCTAAATTTTCTATAGAGTTAAGGGTTATAGTTGCTCTGTCATTTAGCATTCTATCCATCTTTTTTCGGTCAAGTAAATGCAGTTTGGAGATATTATTTATCATTTCTTTTAAAGAATAATTGCGTATTTGTCCATATTCAGCTAAGGGTTCGAAATATTGATTGGAAATGACTACACCGCATGCTAGACTTTTTCCTAATATCTGAGCTATTTCATTAAGCCCTTTTCCTTGGAGAACGATTTGTGTAAGTTGGTTATTTAAAGTATTGATTCGCTCAAGAATTTTACTTTGGTTCTCAATTCTTTTGTAAGCTAGGTCTAATTCATTCCCGATATCCTCCTGTGCATAGTCAACCACATTCCAAGGAATATCATCTCCCCACAATTCAAGGGTTTTCCCCACATACCGGCAATGAGCATCCCCCTTACCAATACATTCTACTTCTTTAAAAAAAACTTTTTTGCCTAAAGAAGTACCACAATACCCACTCGCATAACCTTGTAAGAAGTTGCAGATAGACTCATTATGAATTGGAAAGTGCTGGAGATATTGATTTGCTTCATAAGAATTATACCAATATCCTTGTACATCAAATTCTCCCGTTTCTGTATTTATTATATTTTTTGAAGGGCGAGATGATGATCTTCCAGAAAGATTATGCATGGTCACACCGGCTAATATCCATTCTTTTTTATTTTCCCATTCAAACATATCCCGCAGCATCAAGGCTTCGTGCTTCCCACATTGATAACCATAACGAAATAAAAAGCGCTTTGCACGGTCGATTCCTAAAGCTGTAATTAAATCTTTGAGCAAAGCTCCCCAAGCATCAGCACTGGAAATAAACAGTTTTTTAGATTGAAGAAAGTTCCCCTCTTTCGTACTAACATCCATTAAATCCTTTAAGGTTATGCTTTTAGCTTTAACAGCCATAATGAACCTCCTTGGAACGTATTTTCTACTATAATACCAGAATTATCAGAAGATTAAGTATAAAAACTATGCAAATAGTACAAAAGTATTTCAAATTACCAACCTATTGTGCTGTAGAATCGGAAAAATAGGGATGGTAAAGTGATATCACAAGTTGAATTTAGAAAAGTCTAAATTATCCCAAAATACACAGAGGGCAAATAATAGGAGGGAAAAAATTGGAACGCTCACTAAGTGATAGGGCATGCATTATTGGTGTGGGGGAAACAGAATTTGTAAGAGGAACTGATAAATCGTTAGCACAGCTTTGTATTGAGGCTTCCTTAAATGCTTGTAAGGATGCGGGGATTGATTCCTCAGAAATTGACGGAGTTATATCTCCTTGGAAGTTTAATATTCGGCACGAAGAGTTTGTTCATGGGTTAGGGATGAAGGAACTAAAATATAGCGGTCGTTTTGAAATGGGAGGGGCCAGTTATATTGCAGCTATTCAAAGTGCTGCGATGGCTGTTGCTTTAGGGGTTGCCGAGTTTGTTCTTGTATCCACCGGTCAAAGGGGCTATTCAGGTCCAAGGATTGGGGCAGGTGATACCAGTGTATTAGATTTAAACAATGAATTTATGCCAAACATTGAATATCGTGATAACTTGGAATACCCTTATGGCGTGAGTGTACCATTGCACTATTATTCGCTTCATGCGAATAGATGGTATCACGAATTTAATCCCGATCCAACGGGGATGCAGATTGTCGCTATGACTTGCAGGGAACATGCACAATTAAACGACAAAGCCTATATGAAAGGGCGTCCGATGACAGAAAAGGACTACCAAAACTCTCCACTGCTTGTACATCCATTTCGTCTTTTTGACTGTTCGCTAGAAACGGATGGAGCTGGAGCGGTCATTGTCACTTCGCAAAAAAATGCGCATCGTTTTAAAAAGCCCATCTATATTGGAGGCATCGCGGAAGGACATCCTACCTACCCGGATGATATAGTGACTAGGCCTGACATATTTGATATGGGAATTACTCATGCTGCGCCACGTGCATTCGATATGGCAGGTGTAAGGCATGATGATATTGATTTCGCAGAAGTATACGATTGTTTTACTTTTATGGTGCTAAGACAGCTTGAAGAAATGGGCTTTTGTGGACGCGGGGAAGCGCCTGAATTTGTAAAAGGCGGCCGGATCAGTCTTAGCGGGCAAATGCCAATTAATACACATGGCGGGCTGCTTTCACAAGCACACATTTGTGGAATAAACCATATCGTCGAAGCTGTACATCAATTAAGAGGGGAAGCAGGCAAGGCACAGGTTAAGGATGCAAAAATTGGGCTCGTTACCGGTTACGGAGATCTTAGTGATGGTTCCATTGCCATTTTACACAATTAATCTATGGATAAATTCAGGAAAGGAAGTTTTTCATATGGAAGCAACAGAGGATTTGTATCGGCCATTACCCACTCGTGAAAGTGATAGAGATTGGGATTTATTTTCTCCGTTTTGGGAAGCAACTCGGAACGGAAAATTAGTTGTTCAAGAATGTACCGTAACAAAAAAGAAAGTTTGGCCACCAAGATTTCTTTCCCCTTATTCTCCTGGAGCTGAACTTATCTGGGTCCCAATTGAGGGAAAAGGGGAGATATATACCTATAACGTCGTTTACAGAGGATTTTCTCCATACTTTCAAACCCAAGTCCCATTTGCAATGGTCGTTGTGGAGTTAGAAGGCGGCGTTAGAATGTTAGGCAATGCAGTTGGGGTAGATCCTTCCGTTGTTCATTGTGGGATGGAAATGGAAGTATCGTTTGAAAAGGTGAATGACGATATCACTTTGGTAAATTGGAAGCCTTCAGAAAGGAGTTAAATTTACATGACTAACCAAGCAGAAGCTCTAAAAGGAATTCGTGTATTAGATTTTACCTGGAGTGTTTCAGGCTCTACTACGGCAAGAATTTTAGCCGCATTTGGTGCAGAAGTGATTAAAGTGGAATGGCCCAAAACCCCAGATGCGATGAGATTCTCAATGTACGCTAAAGATGATGAGCCGGGACTAAATAATGGGGCCTTCTTTAATAATTTAAATGCAGGGAAGAAAAGCTTTACGGTTAATGTTAAATCAGAACGAGGTATGGAAATTATCCACGAATTATTAAAAAAGTCAGATGTTGTTTTAGAGAATTTTAGCGCAGGTGTTTTCAAAAAATGGGGTCTGGATTATAAAACGCTGGAAGAAATCTCACCAGGAATTATTTATATGAGTATATCCGGTTTGGGACACACCGGCCGGCATAAAATTTACGGAACATGGGGTCCGACAGCTGCGGGGTTAAACGGAATGACGTTTATTTCGGGGATGCCGAAAACTCATCCTGCAGGCTGGGGCTACTCCATTATGGATGTTATAGCAGGCTATACAGGGGCATTTAGTGTTATGACTGCTCTTTTTCATAAAAAAAGAACAGGAAAAGGTCAATATATTGATATTTCACAAGTGGAGACAGGTTTACCATTGGCTGGGGCAAATTTATTAGATTTTACTGTGAATAAAAGATCATCAAAAAGACCCGGGTTCCCGCCTGGTAATCGCTCGGTCACATCCAAAGACCATCGCGAAAATAATTATCGTGGTAAAGTTGGCTGTCCGCATAACAGTTACCGCTGCGCTGGCGGCGGAGACAATGACTGGTGTACGATAGCCATATTTTCGGACAAAGAATGGAGCACCTTTAAACATGCAATCGGAAATCCAGAATGGTCGATGGAGGAAAAATACGATACTTTTGAGGGCCGGGTAAGCCATCAGGACGAACTTGATCGGAATATTGAGGCTTATACGATGGAAAGAAATAAATTCGAGGTAATGGAGCTGCTTCAGAACCATGGTATTTCATGCGGGGCTGTCCAAATGAATGAAGACTTAATGGAAAATGACCCTCAATTAAAGGTGCGAGGCCTATTCGAAAGACTTAAACATCCATTACTTGGTGAACGAAATCTTATCGGACTTCCAATTAAAATGTCAGAAACACAGCCCTATTTGCATAAAACTGCACCTCTAATGGGAGAAGACAATGACTATGTATTAAGTGAAGTGCTTGGTTATAGCAAGGAAGAGATAAAAGTTTTGGATGAACAAGGTGTTTTATGGCCAAACGATATGCCGAAGGATGAATTTAAAGTTGTCCGGCCATTATGGTAAGGAGGATGATGTTTTATGCAAAAAGCATTGGAAGGAATAAGAGTGCTGGAAGTTGGGGATCAATTAACCCAGTTTGCAGGAAAAATGCTGGCAGACATGGGAGCCGAAGTTGTCAAGGTGGAATCCCCAAATGGAGTGGAAGCTAGGCATATTGGTCCTTTTTATAGGGATGAACCAGATGTTAACAACAGCCTATATTTTTGGCATTACAACACGTCAAAAAAATCAATAACCCTTGAATTAGGTATGGAATCAGATAGAGAAAAGTTTACTGGATTATTAGCTCAATTTGACGTGGTGCTAGAAGATTTTACTCCTGGTATTTTAAAAGAATGGAGCCTTGATTATGATACGTTATCAAGTGATTATCCGGAATTAATTATGTGCTCGATTACACCGTTCGGTCAAACGGGGCCGTGGAGTCAGTATAAAATGTCTGATCTTACTCAGTTAGCAATCGGTGGAGTAATGGCCGTTAATGGTTATGATGATGTAGAAGATGCACCGCCAATTGCTCCGACAGGGGGTCAGGCAGCGAACATAGCAGGATATTTTGCGGCAATTGGAATTGTAAGCGCATTATTTTACAGGGAAATGGGACAAAGAAAGGGACAACATATAGATATTGCCGTTCATGAATGTGTAGCAGGGTCAACTGAATATTCCCTTCCATATTGGGAATATCAGAAAACTCATGTAAAAAGACATACAGTCCGCCATGCTTTACCAAATAAATCAAGCAGATGGATTTTTAAATGTAAAGATGACCGCTATATCCTTTGCTTAAATACTTATCTCGATGAAAAGCGCTGGAGGGAATTGGTCAATTGGCTTGCTTCCAAAGGGATGGAAGGAGAATTAACTGATGAAAGGTATGTTGACGATTATTTCCGTGCAACCAATATGGACAATGTATGCGATGTATTAGAGAAATTCTGCTTAGAACATGAGTCAGAATATATCTTCCATTATGCACAAAGTATTAATTTACCATGGGCTCCGGTCCGGGCACCTGAAGAAATGCTTCAAGATCCACATTTGAGTGAAGATCGTAAGGCCTTCGTTGAAGTTGAACATTCGGAACTAAATCAATCATTTATCTATCCAGGAGCTCCTTATATTTTTAATAATACACCATGGGAAATATCTTCAAGGCCACCATTATTGGGTGAACATAATGATGAATTTGAAAGTTATTATTTAAAAGATAAGGCTTTAATGAAAACTAGCGAAAAAATAAAATAGTTTCAAAGTTAGAGAGGTGTATTACCATCATTACCAATCAAACCGCTATTGTCACAGGTGCAGGTCAAGGGCTGGGGCTGGCTATCGCTAATGAGCTTTTATCTACAGGTAAAAGAGTAGCCTTTGTAGATGTGGATCAAAATTTGCTTGATTCTATAAGGGAGAAACAAGGAAATGACCATTCGTTGTTTATCCAAGCTGACGTTTCTAGAATTGGTGATATTAAAAGCTGTATTAATACTGTGATCGAAGCATGGGGAAGAGTTGATATTTTAGTCAATAACGCAGGTGTTAGAAGGGAAACAGTTATTGAGGAAATAACAGAGGAGGAATGGAACCAAATTATATCGGTAAATCTTGGCGGAACCTTCTTCTTCTCACAGTCTGTCTTGGAGATTATGAAGCAGCAAGGAAAGGGACGTATTATCAATATATCTTCCTTAGCCGGTCAAAACGGTCCTCTGACATCCGGTGCCCATTATTGTGCATCAAAGGCTGGCCAAATAGCACTTACTAAGGTATTTGCACGTTCAGTAGCAGATAAAGGTATCACAGTGAATGCCATTGCACCTGCTGCCATTGAAACGCCTGAGTTATATAAAGCGGATCTATCAAAGTTAGAAAATATGAAAAAAGGTATTCCTGTTCAACGATTCGGGTTGTCAGAAGAAGTCGCAAAATTGACTGCTTTTCTCGTTTCAGAGGATTCTGGATATATTACGGGGGCAACCTACGATATTAATGGCGGATTATTAATGCGTTAATAAAGAAAGGGGAATAAACAATATGAAAGAAATTAAACATGGAGCACCACAAATTCCATCACCACTTCGGGTTTTTATTACATTTGAATCAACGGGATGGTTCGACACATCCAAAGAGCAAAAAGAAAAGGAAATATTACCACAGCTTAATAAGATCCTTGAAGAGTGGAAAGAGAATGGATCCGAATTACTAGGAACGTTTGACCGGGATATATTTACCGCAGGACATGCCGGTCCGAATCATTGGCACGCCTGTTTTCTTTATAACATCCCAGACTTGCAAACCGTTACAAATATGACCCATTCCATTCGAGAAGCTGGTTTAGATCGTTATATCCGCTTAGAAGCATCAATCGGCCGACCGTTTTTCCTTTTGGAAAAATAGTAATTTATTCTTCTGTAAAAAGATGAAGAAATTAAATAGAAAGAGTATTACCAACGTTTCATTACCTTAAACGATGTCTGTCACTTGAAGAGGAAATAATCATTTTAAGCCTATTAGTTTAAAAAATAAACTGGTAGAGGACAAGATATTGTTTTTCCCAAGTAGAACTATTTATGTGACTTCGTTGTTAAAGGGACAAACTGATAAAAAGTATTTGAAAGAATTATATGATCAAAGTACTGAACGAGGTTAGATGAGCGGATTGAACTATTTTCAATAAGAATCCAGGGGGAGTTTAAATGGAAATTGCGGTAATTGGCGGAGGTAATGGAGCCTATGCAGCTGCGGCAGATTTAGCAGAACAGGGACATCAAGTTAGGATGTGGAGAAGAAACAAAAAGGCCTTTCAAGAGGTAATTGAAAAACAATCAATCAATGTGAAGGGCAATAAAGGTACAAGAACGGTTTTATTAAAGTTAGCAAGTACTGATTTAAGGGAAGTGGTTCAAGGGGCAAAATTAATTGTTATTCCTTTACCCGCATTTTCCCAGCGGTCGTTAGCTAAACAATTAGCGCATGTTCTTGAAGATAGTCAAGTGATATTTTTACCCCCTGGAACGTTTGGCAGCTATTTAATGTCGAAAGAAATCGCGGAAGAAGGCTGTAAAGCTAAAGTAGCTTTTGCAGAAACGGGAACATTACCTTATTTAGCAAGAAAATGCGACGAAAAAACCGTTTCAATTTCTGCTCGGGCTACGCGGCTGCCAACTGGTGTTTTTCCAAGTGAACAATCCGAGCAGGTGTTTTCGGTATTAAGAGAAGCATTTCCATCAATTGAACCTATTCAAGATGCTCTGGACGGAGCATTAATGAATGCAGGTCCAATTATTCATCCTCCGCTGATATTAATGAACGCTGGTCCGATTGAACATTTTGAAAAATGGGATATCCACAATGAAGGAACACAAGCTTCTATTAGAAATGTTCATAAAGCACTGGATGCAGAAAGGATAAAAATCCGTGAAGCGTTAGAATATTGCGAACCCCATTTTCCTCTCGATCATCATTATAATTTTGAGGGAGAAGAATGGATGTATGCTAATGAGGCTCATGAAAAGCTTGTGGATGGCGGGGATTGGTATGAACCGATAGTGTTAAAAACACACCGCTACATGAGAGAGGATGTTGCTTGCGGGCTGGCCTTTCTTGTTTCAATCGGAGAATGGTTAGGTGTTCCCGTGCCTACTGCAAAAGGGTTGCTTTCCATTGGTTCCGCCGTAGTCGGAGAAGACTTGCGTCAAACAGGAAGAACGATGGAGAATCTCGGGCTTGCTTCCAATACAAAGGAAGAGTTAAAAGAACTATTGAAGAAAGGGTTCTGTCATTATGAAGTCATCTGAAAAATCAATTGTTATAGCCGGTGCGGGTCGAATGGGAAGAGGTATTGCTTTGACATTTGCATACCATGGCCATCAGGTAAAACTAATTGATATAAAAAAACGAAATAATGAGGAATTTCAACGATTAAAGTCAACGGCCTTAGCTGAAATAAAGAGCCAATTAGAGATTCTAGCTTTAGCACACGTTTTCCCAAACGAAATGATTAATCCCATTATAGATAGAATAAATGTTTGTCATATTGATGAACAATCTGACATATGGCGTGAAGCAGAAATAATCTTTGAAGCCGTTCCCGAAATATTAACAGTAAAAAAAGATGTTTATTTTCGAATTTGTTCATCTTTGCAGGAAGACACACTGATTGCTTCGACGACTTCTACCTTTTCCGTAAATGAACTAGCGGGTTTTGTTACCCATAAGGAGAGATTTTTGAATACGCATTGGCTCAATCCAGCATATTTGATTCCGCTTGTTGAAGTAAGCCCAGGTAATGATACAAGCGATTATTCATTTGAAAAAATGTTTCAACTACTTGAAAGCGTTGGAAAAGTGCCCGTTAAGTGTGCTCCTACCCCTGGATTTATCGTTCCAAGAATTCAAACTCTTGCGATGAATGAAGCATCCCGGCTCGTTGAAGAAGGTGTAGCCACTATTGAAGATATTGATAAAGCTTCCCGTGTTGGATTTGGACTACGGTTCGCAGTTTTAGGGCTTTTGGAGTTTATTGATTGGGGAGGGGCAGATACTCTTTTCTACGCTAGCCATTATTTAAAAAAATCATTAAAGTCCGATCGTTTTGCACCGCCAGAAATTGTTGAAGAGAGTATGAAAAGCGGAAATATCGGATTAAAAGTAAAAAAAGGCTTTTACGATTTTGATGGAAGAAATTTAGACCAATATCAAACTGAAACTCTTCAAAAATTTATTGGTTTATTACATCATTTAGGGTATATCACAGCACCTAAAGAAAGTACCATTACCATTCCGAATGACTGATTGTAAAATGAAAGCGTTTAATAAAGCATGTAGATAAATGGTTCGTAAAGTTTAAAAAAGGTGAAAAATACTTTTTTGGCAAAACACTTGGAGGTGTAATGAATTTGACGAATGAAACCTTATATGTAGAAAATGGAATATCACGAAAGAAAATGGCTAGAAGGGCTCTTGTAGGATCAACTTTCGGCACCATCATCGAATTTTATGACTTTTTTTTGTACGCCACTGCCTCCGCTGTTGTTTTTCCAAAGCTATTTTTCCCTAATTCCGATCCATTTATAGCCACAATGTTATCCTTTGCTACTTTAGCAACTGGATTCCTCGCACGTCCTATAGGGGCTGCTATATTCGGGCATTTTGGTGATCGTATAGGGAGAAAAAAAGCATTAATTTATACGTTATGGCTCATGGGGATAAGTAGTACTGTTATGGGATTGTTACCTTCTTTCAGTACGGTTGGAATTTGGGCTCCCATAATGTTGATTATACTGCGAATACTTCAGGGAATTGGTGTAGGGGGTGAATGGGCTGGATCAATTTTACTTTCAATGGAATGGGGAGACCGTAAGAAAAAAGGGTTTGCAGCTAGTGTACCAAATGCTGGTGTAGGAGCAGGTATGTTATTATCATCAGCTACTGTGGGTTTATGCATTAGCTTAACGGGAGATACCTTTTATGTTTGGGGATGGAGAATTCCATTTATATGTAGTTTGCTTCTTTTAATAGTCGGAGTTATGATCCGCACAAAAATTTCGGAAACGCCCGAATTTAAACGTGTAACCGATGGAGATCAAATCGCAAAAGCACCAATTCTAGAAGTTTTCAAACTGTATCCGAAGCAGGTTTTATATGTAGGAATGGTGAAGTTTTCTCAACATGTTCCTAATGCGATTTTTGCTACTTTTATGATTACCTATGTGACTAATAATTTTCATATTGGTTCAGGCTATATGGTTAATGTAATAGCTATCGGAAGCATGCAATCGATGTTTACTATTTCTTTATTTGGTTATCTTTCTGATAAGGTTGGAATTAAACGAATGTATATTGTGGGTATTATTGCAGCCTTGATTTGGGCATTTCCTTATATAGGGTTAATTAATACAGGGAAACCAATATTAATTTTACTTGCTACTATCATTATATTCTTTTTACACGATATCCAAGCGGGTTCTCAACCAGCATTAGTAGCTCAAGCTTTTCCGGCGCGATTGCGTTATAGCGGAGTTTCATTAGGTTACCAATTAGGAGCGGTATTTTCAGGAGGGATAGCTCCGATGGTTTGTGCTTATCTTATTCATACAACTGGAACCCTATACTCTGTTGCGGTTTATATAGTACTTTCTTTAGTTATTGGCTTTGTAGGTACTATTTTACTGAAAAATTATTCAGGTACTGAATCTTCAACTATTGAAAAAGAGAATATATTGGAACCAATGGGTTCTAATGTAAACGCCTAATATTAAAAAGGAATTTTGTTTATTAGAACTCTTTTTATTAAGAAAATAGACGGGGTTTTTAATTGAATAGCCCCGTCTATAAGGGTCGAAACTCGAATTAGAATATCTGCATCGCACTTATCGCTTGGTTTATAAAGGAAAAGTCCAATATGTTAATAGGTTAGCATATTGTCGTCCCCTCGATTTATTATAATGACCTATATATAGGGTGGGATAAATATTCAGGAAATTTTGAATCGTTGTCAACGGATACCAAGTTTATTTTAAAATATGAACACGGAGGTGTAAGGAATTTGTCTTACGAAACGTTACAGGATAATAGTGGAAAGCTTCAAAAGGAAATGTCTAGAAAGGCTCTACTAGGATCTACAGTTGGAACGATTATTGAATGGTATGACTTTTTTTTGTACGCTACTGCCTCTGCATTAATTTTTCCAAAGCTATTTTTTCCAACCACTGATCCGTATATGGCGACAATATTATCCTTTGCTACTCTAGCAACTGGATTCCTTGCACGTCCTTTAGGGGCAGCCATTTTTGGCCATTTTGGTGATCGTATTGGGAGAAAAAATGCTTTAGTCATTACATTATGGATAATTGGTATAAGCAGTACTTTAATAGGATTATTACCTACTTATAATACCGTAGCTATTTGGGCTCCAATTATGTTGATTACTCTACGAATACTTCAGGGGATTGGTGTAGGAGGGGAATGGGCTGGAGCGATTTTATTGTCGATGGAATGGGGTAACCGAAAGAAAAAAGGGTTTTCTGCAAGTATTCCAAATGCGGGAGTAGGTGCAGGAATGTTATTATCTTCCGGTGCAGTGGGATTATGCATATCTTTAACCGGAGATAGTTTTTATGTTTGGGGATGGAGAATTCCATTTTTAATTAGTTTTATTCTTTTAATAGCCGGAGTAATTATTCGAAAAAGGATTACAGAAACACCCTCATTTCAACGTGTCACCGAGGGTAACCAAGTGGCTAAAACACCAATTCTTGAAGTACTAAAGCATTACCCAAAACAAATTTTATTTGTGGGAATGGCAAAGTTCTCTGAGCATATTCCTAATTCAGTATTCTCTATTTTTATGATTTCTTATGTTACAGGCAGTTTTTCTATTAGTCCAAGCTATATGGTTAATTTAAACACCTTTACAAGCTTTTTAATGTGTTTCACTATCCCGTTTTTCGGATATCTTTCTGATAAAGTAGGAATTAAGCGCTTGTATATGACAGGTATTATTGCAAATCTCATTTGGGTATTTCCTTACATTGCGTTCATTAATACAAAGGCCCCCATCATCATTGCTATAGCTACTATTATCTTTGTCTTTACACACAATGTCCAAGCAGGTGCACAACCAGCATTGGTAGCCCAGGCCTTCCCAGCACGGCTGCGTTATAGTGGAGCTGCATTAGGCACACAAGTGGCTTCTGTATTTGCTGGAGGCATAGCCCCGATGGTTTGTGCTTATCTTATCCATTCCACAGGCACTTTGTACTCTATTGGAGTATATGTAGCAGTAGCCGCAATTATTGGCTCCATAGGAACTGCTTTTCTAAAAAATCTTTCAAGCAATTCGGTAACAAATACAAAAGAGGATCATCTTGGATCACTAAATACTAATGTAAACAGTTAATAGGAGGCAATGCCCTCTTTTTTTCCTAGGGTTTCGAAAGGAAAACGAAAAATATGTTAATTTGTTAGCATATTTGAAATTTTACGAATGTTTATAATGTATTTAAACTTAATAATGATAGACAATCTTGGTGAAAAAAGACACGAAGCTAAGGTATGGCAGATGGAAAAAAATGATATTAATTTGGAGGAGATGTAGGTATGGAAACAACGATTCAAATTAAACCAAGTGAAATCAAATTTGATGAAAAGTATGGTCCATTTATTAATGGAGAAATCGTAGAACCTGCTAATGGGTATATTGATGCTGTGAACGCGGCGACTGGAGAAGTTCTTGCTCAAATTGGCCGCGGTGGCAAAGAGGATATTGATCGCGCTGTAAAAGCGGCAAGAGCCGCATTTCCAAGCTGGGCGAACACAACGATTGAGCACCGGTCAGCACTGCTTAGCAAAATTGCTGATGTAATCGAGGAAAATCAAGATCGTTTAAAATTGATTGAATGTATGGATACAGGCAGGGCGCTCCATGAATTCGATTTGGATTATCAACTTGTCATTTCGCAATTCCGTTATTTCGCAGCCGCCATTATCACTTATTATGAAGGCGCTTCCCGTCCCGTTCAAAATGGATACTTACTCACAAAGAAAGAACCACTTGGAGTCTGTGGGCAAATAATTCCGTGGAACGTGCCTATGATTATGACAGCGGCAAAAGTGGCTCCGGCTTTGGCTGCTGGTAACACTGTGGTATTAAAGCCTGCGGAAGATGCCTGTTTGTCGGTGATGGAATTTGCCAAACTGTTAGCAGATATCCTTCCGAAAGGTGTTGTGAATGTAGTTCCTGGTATTGGGGGAGAAGCGGGTCAAGCTCTGATCGATCATCCAGATACCGATAAACTTACCTTCACGGGTAGTGTTGGTGTAGGCCGTTTAGTTGGTAGAGCAGCAGGTGATAAAATCGTTCCAGTTACACTTGAGCTCGGAGGCAAGTCGGCACACATCGTCTTCCCTGATGTAGATATTGATCCTGCAGTAGAAAATGCGACTCTAGGGTATACCTTCTTTAATGGAGAAAGCTGCGTTCTAGGTTCTAGGCTTTTCATTCATGATGACATTTATGATGAATTTATTGAAAAATTAATTGAAAGAGCAAAAGAAATTAAAATTGGTCCTCCGACAGATCGTTCGACACGTTTAGCATCCCTTATCAATGAAAAACAGGGGAAACGAGTCTTAGACTATTTTGAAATTGCTAAAAATGAAGGGGCAAAAATTCTTTATGGTGGAAATCGTGTGACTGTTCCTGGTTATGAGCATGGCTATTTCATTGAGCCAACGATTATTGAAGCAGATCACAAAATGAGAATCGCACAAGAAGAGATCTTTGGGCCAGCGGTTACGGTAACACGCTGGAAGGATGTCGATGAAGTGATTAAAATGGCAAACGATGTAGAATATGGCCTTGCCGCCGGAATCATGACGAAAGACCTTGAAAGAGCATTAGACACTGCCAACAAGCTTGAAGCAGGAAGTGTTTGGATCAATCAATACTTTAACTTCCAGACAGGTGCACCGTTTGGCGGCTACAAAAATAGCGGAGTCGGGAGAGAGCATAATAAAGAGGCATTAGATGCATATAGCCAGTCCAAGACTATTACAGCTGGATTCCAACTTCCACAGCCGGGCCTTTACAAATAATAATTGACAAACTATAACACTAGTTATTTCGAATAATAGTGTGACCGCTATCACTTGTCTTCATAGTTTAGGAAGTGAGGATGTTAATAGATGAATGTAGATAAAATCTTATCTGAAAGGGACTTTCAATTAGGAATCTTCTCTGCAAATTGCTCTGGGGGATTTGCAGCCACTAAAATTCCTGAAAGATGGTCTGCTTCCTGGGATGACAATGTTCGCTTAGCTACATTGGCTGACGAGGTGGGAATTGATTTTTTACTACCCATCACTCGTTGGATTGGGTACGGGGGAGAAACAAATTTTCACGGAAGTGTATTAGAACCCATTGCATGGGCTAGCGGCCTTCTTGCTCTTACAAAACGGATTCAAATATTTTCGACAGTGAATACGTCCTATACACATCCAGTGGTTGTTGCGAAACAAATGGCTACCGCCGATCAAATTGGACATGGACGTGCAGGACTTAATATTGTTGCGGGATGGAACCAGCCGGAATATGAGGTTTTTGGTATTGATCTACCTGCTGATCATAATGAAAGGTATGCCCTTGCCCAAGAATGGTGGGACGTCATCCAAAAGATTTGGAGTTCAGAAGAACGTTTTGACTATAATGGGAAGTATTTCAACTTAGAGCATGTCGAAGGAGACCCTAAACCATATCGAGGTACAATCCCAATTTTGAATGCTGGTTCATCAGGTCAGGGAAGGGATTTTGCCACAAGGAATTCTAACTTTGTTTTGACAAGTGTTATGGGTTCGGAAGATGGGGCTAAAATAGTTAAAACATTGAAGACGAATGCGAAAGAAAAGTTTAATCGAAATGTAGGCATCTTTACTACGAGTCATGTCGTATGCAGGCCGACTAAAGAAGAAGCAACCGATTTTCTTCATTATTATGCTGTGGAAAATGCCGATTGGGGTGCAGTTGATAACTTAATGAATCTTCAAAAACTGCATGCTAAATCATTTTCCGAAGAAATGCTGCAGACTTTCAGATCTCGCTTTGCATCAGGGCATGGAAGTATTCCGCTTATTGGTACTCCGGATGATGTGGCTAATGAAATCCGCCGTTTCTATGAGGCTGGATTCTCTGGAATGACCATTGCTTTTGTTGATTATGCAGGTGAATTAGAATATTTTGCCCAAGAGGTGCTTCCAAGACTGGAAAGAATGGGTGTACGTGCACCGCGTTTAGAAACACAAGAGGTTTAAACAGAGTAAGAGATTAATACTATATAAAGCCGATTTTCTAGCGACGCTTGTTAGTTAGGAAAATCGGCTTTTAATTCAGAGGGAATAGATTTGAGCAGAATATAGAAAAGGGTGATCTTAATAAAAATGAAAACAAATATAGGGAGGAAAGAATTATGAGTGTTGAAATGCAAAATCAGAACCTACTCAACCGTGTGTTGGCTGAAATCCGCGCTCGACGAGGAGAATTTGAAGTGAAGCGGCACGTGCCTCGGGACATGGTAGAACAACTAAAGCAACTGGGTGTCTATCGTGCCCATGTGCCGCGTTGCTTTGGCGGTGATGCCAGCTCACCATCGGAGTTTCTTAAGCTGATCGAGGCCATCTCCGAGGCTGACGGCTCCACGGGATGGGTAGCGAGCTTCGGCTCTGCTGCTCTCTACCTAGCAGCCCTGCCACGCGATACACTCGCACGTATTTACGCAAATGGACCGGACGTGGCCTTCGCAGGCGGCCTGTATCCGATCCAGCCCGCAGAGAGGGTCGAGGGTGGCTGGCGTGTGAACGGTCTTTGGAAATTCGCAAGCGGCTGCATGGGGGCAGACATTATTGGCGTCGGTATTGGCACCGGGGAAGGCGGAAAGCCGATCACCGCTGTGCTCATGTCCGAGGACGTGGAAATCGTCGAGAACTGGGAAGTAATCGGGATGCGCGGAACGGGTAGCCATGACACGCGAGTGAAAGATGCCTTCGTCTCTGACGAATGGACCTTTGTCCGTGGCGGTGTGCCATCTGTTGAAGAGCCGATCTACCAGTATCCATCTATCGCTTATGCCGCACAGGTATTGGCAGTGGTCAATCTTGGTATAGCCCGTGCTGCGCTTGATGAGGTTACTCAGATGGCAGGTGGCCGTTCTAGCATAACCGGTGCACCGAAGATGGCCGATCGCGCTTACCTGCGAATCTCCGTTGCAAAGGCAGAAGCATCACTAAGATCGGCGCGCGCTTTCTTCTATGAGGCTACTGATTCCGCTTGGGAATCGATCCTAAGGGGTGACGGTGTCTCAGTTGACCAAACAAGCATGCTGCGTCTGGCAGCCACTCAAGTTGCCCGCGAAGGCGCACGTGCCGTTCAGTCAGCCTACCTGCTTTCCGGCACCGCGGCGATTTACGACGGGCACCCGATGCAGCGCTATCTGCGCGACGCGATGGTCGTAACTCAGCACGCATTCCTCAGCGAAGGCATGTACGACGGAGCCGGCTCTGTATTCCTTGGCGTGCCGCCGATGCCCGGTTACATTTGACCCTTCTAATCAATACCAGAGCCCCTATGAACAATCTACCCAGAGAGCCCAAGTTAACTATCAAGTCCCGCCTCCATGAAGGTGGGACTATTTGTCGCTTGCATTTAAAAGATCGAAAAACGGCATTTAGAAAATCTACAAAGAATAAATGACTGGATTTGGAGTAAAAAAAAATCCCCTGCCTAATTAATAGTTAGGTGGGGATTTTTTTAATGTCTGAAGCATGTTTAGGTCCATCCTAGGAGCGGAACCGCCTGTTCTTGTTTGCCTTGGATCAGTAGTTCTCTAATTCTCGTGGAAGAGATTCTTTTCCCTTCTGTGCAACAAATTGGATTGATCAATTGGACCGGGAAATGTTCTTTTAATAATGAAACATCCCCGGAGCGCCGATTTCCGAATCGAAAATCATCGCCAACAATCACTTTGTTGGGTTTCATTTGCGATAACTCTTTAATAAAATCAGCTGCCGTCCGCTGAAGGTATTTCTCATTAAACTCTGCAAGAACGATATGAGAGACACCTAAACTTTTTATGAGCTGGATCTTTTTTTCCGGTTTTGTCAGTACTTGTGCCCCTTGGAAGTATGCTCTAGGAGGTGGATTAAATGTATAGACAACACTTGGTACCCCGGCTGATTGACTTGTCCTTACCATTTCGCGAAGAACAGCTTGGTGGCCGCGGTGTACACCATCGAAGGCACCGATTGCCACTACTGACCCTGATAATGTAAGACTATCCGTTTGATGTACTTTCACCTAATCCACCTCCTACATAAGAGCTGCTTTTGATTTTGTAAGAATGATTAACAATCTAGCTGTTTACCATTCCCTTTTATTTCCTCTGACATAAGTAGTGATTCTTCCAAGGCATGTTCCACACGCGGATAAGAAGGATGGCTTTTCTTATGGACATTGTAGAACATCGCCATTTTTCGGACTGGATCACCTGAATAATAACGTTCATATTGTAGTAGTCTCTGACCAAATGCCTCACCGCATAAGTCCCAAGCTAACTTGAACAAACGAATTCGTTTTTCCGATGAGACACCTGTACGCCCAACATAATACTTTTCCATGTCTGCAGCTGTTTCGAGGTTCACGAAGTCTGCTCCGGTAGGTGACATCAAAAGTCCACCAGCACCGATTGTCTGTAAGATTTCAATGGCCCTTGGGTACATTTTTGGCAGCAATCCCCTTATGGTTTCGAGTGGAACAAGATTTGGTAGTGCTTCTCCTAGGTCTGTAATACTATACTCATACTCAGCAATCCGTGCAAGTGCTCTGATTGACTCTACACCCTGAATTAATTCGGATAATTGATTTTGCACATTTAGGAAACCATCCACACCAATAGCGTCTGCTATGGAACATGTCACGTCTGTTACAAAAGAGAGCTTAGCTAATCCTCTTACAGCTGATTGATGGGATGGCTGAAGGTTGATGCCTGTTTTAGGATAAAGTAAATTTCCTGCTTCTACATTCTGGTTAATAAAAACCCGCTCCCACGGCACGAGTACATCATGAAACACTAGAACTGCATCCATTTCTTCAAATCTTGATGCTAACGGATGATCCCATGTAGACCGAGTTCCATCTTGTGTCTCTTCGCGGCAGTAAATACGCAAGCCAGGAGTATCCAATGGAAGGGCAAATGAAATGGCATGCTTCTCATCTCCCGGTGCAAAGCCTGGATAGGAGTATATAATCACCTCATCCGTAATTGGCGCAAGCGTAGCTAACATTTTGGCACCGCGGACAATCAAGCCATCTGCAGTTTCTCTTACTACACCTAGATGTGTATATTCATCACCTTGTTCATGGGCAGCCTTGCTCCGGTCATTTTGTGGATTCATGATGGCGTGGGTAAGAAATAAATCATTATCTCGGATATATCTGTAATAGTTAATGATATTATCTCCCCAGCGTTCTCCATACTCCCTGAAAAACCAGTCGTTTGTTGCCATAGATGTGACAACAACATTTAAGAAATCCGGCGTTCTGCCCATTAAACCAAAAGTGGATTCTGCTCATGCCTCAAATAGCTGCCTGCGTGCCTGAAGATCTTCTCCATCTCTTGGAATTAGAAATCCATTATTCACCCGTTCACCAGTCTCTTCGCAAATATGGGTGATTTTACTTTGATACTGAGGAACATGCTGCATATCATACAATCTAGCAATCTCCTTGATTGGCTGTTTAAACACTGGATGGTTGACCAAGTCAGTTACCCTCTCACCACGGAGCCATACCTCCCGCTTTTGTGATTGCAATGCCTTCAAATATTGTTCCCCGGTTCTGATACCCATTCTATATTCCCTCCTATTTTTAATTAATATTTCCTTGTACTATCAATATACTTATAACGCCAAGGTACTTCGATAAGGGGATTCCAGATGATGAAATCCTTCATAAAATTTTAAAAAAAATTCAAATAATGCTGTAAAAAAGGGAGATTCTAGTCTATGAGTAATAAAAAAGTATCCGCATAGACATAAAATGTCTTCTAAGGATACTTTTTATCAAGTACAATCTCTCAAAGGGGATTCAGTTTTTTTGAATATTTCGTAGTCGCACTTTTCACCTCAATATACCCAAGCTCACGAGATATGGATTTGGCTGTGTTCACAACACATTGAATGATATAGCTGCGATGGAGTCCCTTCATATAGCTTATCGGTCCGACAAGGTTAACCGATGCAATTGTTTCTCCTGAATAGGATTGGATCGGAGCGGCTACCGCATATGTACATGTATCATTTTCATTATTGCTTATAGAATATCCCTGTTTGCGGACAGATTCCAAATCTTGTTTCAGCTCTTTGATGTCAGTAATGGTATTTGGGCCTTGGCGTACTAATCCTTTTTCTAATGTTTTGTGAAGGTAAGATTCATTGTACGCCAGCAGGGCTTTGCCTGCGCTCGTACAATAAGCAGGCTTTCTTGACCCCAGATAGGTGGGAACGGCATCTAAGTCTTTTGAAGAGATTCTAAGAACATTAACCACATCACCCTGATCAAACATTGCAATATGCGCTGTTCCCTTGAATCTTTCTGTTAATTCCTTAACCAAAGGAATGGCTTTATTATAAAAATCCTGTTGAAACATCACGTTATTATTCCACTCAATAACCTTCCAGCCTAATCGATACTTTCTGTCAACATCCCTTATTAAAACTCCTTCATCGCAAAGAGTTGAGATCAGATGATGAGTAGTACTTGTGCTCAATCCCAGTCTTTCTGCAATTTCAGCATTTCCCAGTACAGGATCGTCCTGTGTAAAGCAATTTAAAATTTGGCATGCCCGCCTAACAGAAGCAATCATACGAGTCCACTCCCCTCCTACTTATTTCTATTCCTATTGAAATGAATGCTTGAACGCAATAAATACTTTTTTTCTTCAAGCAAATAATTTGGAAAAGTCAAAATATTTAATATAATTATAATTGTAAAACAGAACAGCAAGCGACTGCAAATTTAAGATAATGAAATTTCTGAATACTCTTTAAAAAAATTTTTACTATTTCACCATGTTAAACTTTAGAGTTTAAATTTGCAGCATACCATTTTAAACTTAAAACAGAAAATGAAGGTGGGAGAGAGTGTGCGATATGGATGGGAGCCTTATCTAAAATATGGTCATAAAAAAGTATTAGCGAAAGATGAAACGTTATATTCGCAAGGGGAAAAGGCTTCTGGATTTTACTACTTGGCAGAAGGAAAAATGAATATCTTACTGCTTTCTGAAGAAGGGAAAGTTCGAATTATTGACTATTCATTGGATGGTTTCCTAATAGGAGAGCAGGGCATTTTAGGACAACCTTACTCTACTACAGCCATATGTGATTCCACTAGCTGCCTGTTCCATTTTTCCATTGATGCCTTTAGAAGTATTTGTAAAAGTCATCCAGAAGCGAAACGGATTTTTATGAATTCTCTAAGCAGCAAGATCAGATTGCTTGCAGAAACCGTTACCATGATCAACGAACCATACGAAAAACAGATGGCCCATTTTCTAGTGCAGCTCCACGCAAAATATAATAATTTCACCGTTCCTATTACGCAAATTTCCTTAGCCCAATATATTGGAACTTCCCGTATTACCGTTTATAAAATTATGCAAAAGTGGTCTGAGAAAAAACTTATCTCACTGGGAAATCAAAAAATTGAAATTTTAAATCTCAATGGATTGAAAGCGCTTTTGTGAAATTTGGATAGTTCAAGATAATGCACTATTTTTAAGGAGAGTGTTTACCTTTGAATACATTAGCAAACGATATTTCACTTTCATGGGAAAATTACATAACGTATGGAAAAAGAATATTCTTCAAAGAGAAATCGATCATCTTTAAACAGGGTGATACAGGAACCGGCTTTTATTATGTAAAGAAAGGATTAATTAAAATTGTTTCGGAAAAATCCGAAAAGAATGAGAGAATATTAGATATTGCCGGACCTGGTCTATTAATTGGTGAACAGACTATGGACCACTTGCCTTATTATTCTACCGCCATTAGTCATGTAGACAGTGTTTTATATTATTTTTCGGAGAAAGATTATGAAGAGATGACCCAAAAAGACCCTAATGTCATTGCCTTATTAGCCCACTCACTTATTTTAAAACATAGGCTTCTTTTAAATAATATTAATGCAAAAAGTGCCGACACAGACTATCAGATTGCCCACTCACTTCTCTATTTAATGGAATCGTATAAAAGTAAAGAAATTAACTTTACCCAGCAAGAATTATCACACTATGTGGGGTTAACGCGGATAACAGTCTATAAAGTATTAAAAAGGTGGGCTTCTGACGGCATACTATCTATTAAAAATCGAAAAATATTCATTACTGACACAAATGCACTTATCGAAAAATTATTAAATAAAGACTCTCTGTCAAACGCAGTGGTGTAAATTGTGTTTAGATTTTTGGATAAAAAAGGGGACATCGCAAAAAGTCGCGATGTCCTCTTTTAGTATTATTCTTTCTCTACCAATGCCACTACCCTGACAGGACTTCCGCTGCCGTTTTCGATTTTTAATGGATTCACCACGAGAACAGACCCCCTGGCAGGCAGCCTTTCTAAATTTGTTAATTGTGCAAGACCATATTTATTCGCTCCAAGCATAAAATAGTGATTTGGAAAAGGAGGATCAAAAGTGTCTGCAATCCCTGCATCAGTGCCGACAGTTTCTACCCCAACTCCTAAAATATCACGTTCCTCAACCAGAAAAATGGCAGCCTCTTTTGTAATTCCAGGTGTGTGAGGTCTTCCGTCGTCTCCCACATTAAAAAATTTCTCGTGATTGTCTGCGAATTTCCCCCAGCCAGAATGGATTAATACCCAAGAATGTTTCTTTATCTCTCCGAATTGGTCTTCAAATGAATGAATATCCTCGACTGTTAAACAATAATCTGGGTTCTGCTTGGCTTTTTCTCTTATATCGATGACGCAGGCTTCACCCACCATGTTTTTCATCGGAATTGTATCGACACTATCGTGATCTTTCCCACTGATCCAATGAACAGGGGCATCGAAATGTGTGCCACAATGTTCCCCGGCAACGAAGTCATTCCAGTAAAAGGCTGGTCCGTTCTCATCATATTTTGACAGTTGATTGAATGTAAACCCGCCTGTATTTTTAAACGGTTCTGGTAATTGAATGACAGGAGTATTTTCATTCAGGATTTGCGTAAGATCGACAACTTCAATTTTCTCGTCCACAATGTTTTTTAACAATTCCTCTAAAATTCCCGTTTTAACCATCATTTTACAGTCTCCTTTACATAGGTAATCTCATTTTTATCCGAATACACATGTGGAATGTAAGCATCTATCACCGCTGCCCGCCCATTTTTAACTTGCATTAAACCTGCTTTTATCGCGTTTTTTAAGTCTGAGCGTTTTTTTACAGTTATAGCATGAGCATCGCCTGCGGCAGCTGCAATAGTCGATAAATCAGCCGTTGGATCAAAATTTACATAGAAGTCCTGTGTTGCATTTGCTATTCCATGCGGATGAACTCCTAATGTTGAGTTTTTGGGAGCTCTCCAGCCTTGGTTATTGTAAATAATAGTTAAAAATGGTGTGTTATATCTTTTGGCCATCCAATGAACAGATGCTGGAATACTGAATAAATAGGAGCCATCCCCAGTAAGGCTAATAATTGTTTTGTCTGGTTTGGCAAGTTTCATGCCGATTGCTGCACCGCCATTCCAGCCCAATGAGCCCGCACCACTGCCATAGTAGGAACCAGGGATGCTTGCCTCAATGTGATTGGAAATCACTCCGTAATTGGTTATTCCCTCATTCAATATGATTGTATCTTCATCCATCAATTCTCTTACACATGCTGTGAGGTACTCAGGGGTAATAAAGTCATTTTCTGCTCGCTCCAAAAGCAGCCGTTCTTCCTTTTTGCGTTCATGGAATTCGGAATATTTACTCCATCGTTGTGATACCAGTTTTTGATCAATCGTACCATGCTCTTCAAGATGATCATTCAATTGCTTTAGAGCTGTATACGAATCAGCTTTAAAGAAACGTTTCGATGGGATATACCATAGTGGCATTTGCTCTTTCAATGGATCCACATCAATGTAATAAACCGTGGCACTGTCTGATGGCTTGTTTTTCATCGGAATCCAAGGAACATCGCTGTCCAATACAAGGACAAAATCGGCTTCGGAAAGAATGTCTACTTGATTAGGTTCGTTCCAATAAGAGCCGCAGTGCATGGAATGATTAGCAGGGAAATTCATTTGGTGTGGTATAGATTCAATGACTGGGATGGCTAATCGATCGCTTAAACGTACTAACTCCTTCACTGCTTCAGGATTTCTTCCCAAATAAGAGGTTACAATCAGAGGCTTTTTGGCCGCTACTAAATCGTTAATTAATTCTTCGAGCTTTTGTGGATGAATCGCTCCAGGGGAAATAGGTTCCCATAATTCTTTTTGAATCGTAACTGGCTCGGTTTTTTCCTCCATGGCTTCCCTTGGTCCCATAAGATACACAGGTCCCATCGGGTCACTCTTGGCAATTTGCAATGACCGATGGACAAGTTGCTTCACATTTGCCCCTGTCCGTATTTCATTGTCATATTTCGTATAGCCGCGCATGATTCCGCGCTGATCAAAAACATCTTGAATCCAATGGATGAACTCATTTCTGCCTCCGGTTAGTTCATTTTCCTGGGTGTATGGAGAAGCACCGGCAAAAACTAATACTGGTACCCGGCTTTTGGCAGCATTATGGATGGCGCCGCCTAGGTTTTGTGTGCCGCATTCCACATGGACAATGACCGCCTGCGGCTCACCCGTCGCCTGGGCATATCCGTGTGCAGCACTTAATGCGACGAATTCATGGGGGCACGTAATCAAAGTTGGTAATTCCTTATTTTCTTGTTTAGCTATTGCTAAACTTTCGATAATTGAAGGGTGGTCACTTCCTAAATTTGCAAAAATATAGGAAACACCTGCTTCCTGTAAGGCTTCTAAAAATGCTGTACCAGTTGTATACAATGAAATTCCTCCTGACATTTACTCTTTCGTGATGTTTTTCTAGTTTAACTTTATATTAAAATATCAAACACACTTTCGAAGTTAATGAATTAACATATCTTTGTGAATTCTATTAATTTTTCATTTTACCAAGTCATAAATACTGAACAGAAATTATATATAGAAGGAATGTGATCAAAATGAAGGATGAATAGCTGAGGATTGAAATAATTTTAAAAATGTTAATCTGTTAACAGAAGTAAATTTCCTTGTTGTGTAAAGTAATTGCTAAGAGGAAGAGAATCCTATAGCATAGTAAATTTCAATATACCCTATATTCCGTTAAAGTGGCTGTGGTAGGAGGTGTTTAGATGAATAATTTTGATACTGTAATAATTGGCAGCGGTATCAACTCGTTAACTGCAGCAGCGATCTTATCAAAAAAAGGTCATAAAGTGTTAGTCCTAGAAAGAAACGATTGGATAGGGGGCTGCATAAAAACAGAAGAATTAACGTCGCCAGGTTTTAAGACGGACGTATTTTCAGGTTGGCATCCATTGTTTGTAACGAGTCCGGCTTTTGCTGAACTAAAGGAAGATTTGGAAAGGTATGGACTTAAATATGTAAATACATCAGTTCCGACAGGGGTGATTATGCCTAATAATGAAAGTGTCGTTTTATTTACAGATCGAGAGAAAAATATAAGCACTTTTAATCAGATTATGGCTGGTGAGGGTGATAAATATCATGAACTAATGAAGAATTTCGAGGGGAATTCTGAATTGGTCTTTCAACTGTTGACAAACGAACCTCTGTCATGGTCATCCATACGTATACTTCTAAAGTCGTTAAGAAAAAAGGGTGTTAAGGAATTTAAAACAGAGGTCGGAACGATGATTAAATCTGCTGATCAATTACTAGATCAATATTTTAAAAGTGATTTAATCAAGGCACTTTTTGCGCCATGGATTTTACATACAGGACTTGGACCAAATGATGCAGCAGGTACTATTATGCTTCAGGTTCTAGTGTATTCCCTTGAAGCAGCCGGATCACCCATTCCGATAGGCGGTGGAGACCGGCTGGTCAAGGCATTAATGAGAGTTGTCGAAAATAATAATGGAACATTTATGCTCAATGAAAATGTCAATGAAATTCTAGTTGAAAATGGGCAGGTAATGGGAGTCAAGACACCAAAGCAGAAGTATTTTGCCAATTATGTACTTGCAAATGTAACTCCACATCAATTATATGAAAAGTTATTACCTGGAATTTCCCTCACTGAGTCTTTTCAGAAGGATGTTAAGAACTATAAATATGGCAACGCATCCATGCAAATACATTATGCATTGGATGGACCGTTAAATTGGGAAAATCCCGAATTGAAAAAAGCAGCAATGATAAACGTTACAAGTGGGGTTATGGGTGTAAGTCAATCCGTAAATGAAGCATATAACGGACTGCTTCCAAAAGAAGCTACCATTGCCGTAGGGCAGCATACGGCCTTAGATCCCAGCAGGGCCCCAGAGGGCAAGCATACGCTTTGGGTCCAGTTGTTAGAGATGCCAAGGGAACTGAAAGGGGACGCCTTAGGGGAGATTGATACATCCAACGGATATACAAAAGAGGTTATAGAAGCCTACGTAGGCCGGATTGAAAACCGTATAGTCAAACACGCCTCAGACTTCAAAGATCTTATTTTGAACAGAACAATTATTTCACCAGCTGAGTTAGAATCATATAACATCAATTTAGTAGGGGGAGATCCCTATTCTGGTGCCGCCTCAATTGATCAATTATTGCTATGGAGGCCAACCTCCAAATATAAAAAGCATGATACACCTGTAAAAAACTTGTTTCATATCGGTGCATCAACGCACCCTGGTCCAGGTCTTAGTGGTACTTCTGGTTATTTGGCAGCACAACAAATTAAATAAATTCATAACACTTTTTAAAGGAGAGAAAGTCATGCAAAAAGGACAAAAACAGGAAATATTCAAGCGAATTATGGGGAACTACCCAACTGGGGTCACAATTATTACGACAATGAATGAGGAAGGCAATCCGATAGGGCTTACAGCTAATTCATTTGCATCTGTTTCGCTTGATCCCTTAATGCTTCTATGGTCTGTTGACCACAGATCATCCTCGCTTAAAGCATATACTGAAGGCGGAAAATTTGCAGTCCATGTATTGGCTGAAGAACAGGTAGAGCTTTGTAAAACCTTTGCAACTAAACATCCTGACCGATTTAGTACATGTGAGTGGGAGCTTTCTGAGAATGGCCTACCAATCATTGAGGATGCTCTGGGTGTATTTGAATGTAAAACATATAAAGCAATCGAAGCTGGAGACCATACTGTATTAATTGGCGAAGTGATAGATCTTAAAATCAATAATGAGAAAGATCCTATGCTTTACCATCGTAGAGTTTTTGGCCCGATCCCAGGAGAATTTTATAAACAAACTGTGTAGAGCCTACTGAAAAATCAAATCTACTAAATAAGAATATAATCATTTTTTACTAAAAGGAGATTTCAAAAATGAAACTAGCAAGCTTTAGTTATGGGAATACTGAAAGTTTTGGAATTTTTACTGATGGAGGAGTGATCGATCTTAAAAAGAGACTTGATAACAAATATGAGGATCTTAAATCCTTTATTGAAAAAAGTGGTGCAGAGGGAATCAATATTTCCACTGATCAAATCGACTATACTTTAGAGCAAATTTCATTTTTACCGGTCATTCCAAATCCGAAAAAAATTGTGTGTGTAGGTCTCAATTATCACGCACATATAGATGAAGTCGGTGTTCAAAAAGCTGAATTCCCGATTATTTTCTTAAGAGTGCCTAATTCACAAATTGGCCATCAAAATGATTTAATTCTTCCGAAAGAATCTTTTAGATTTGATTATGAAGGAGAAATTGCCGTTATTATTGGGAAAAGCGGAAGACGTATTAAGCAGGAAGAGGCTTTGGACTATGTAGCCGGATATTCTTGTTATAATGATGGATCCATTCGAGATTGGCAGCTTCGAACTCAACAATGGGGTCCAGGGAAAAACTTTGATGGAACCGGAGCTTTTGGACCATGGATGGTAACAAAAGATGAAATAAAAGACGGTGAGGTTTTAACCCTAGAAACTAGATTGAACGGGGAAGTCATGCAAAGATCATCAACAGACAAGCTTATTTTCTCTATTCCTGAATTAATCGCGTTCATTTCTACTTTCACTACTCTTAATCCTGGTGACGTTATTGTAACAGGAACACCAGGAGGAGTGGGTGACAAAAGAAATCCACAAATTTATTTAAAGGATGGCGACAAAGTAGAGGTAGAGGTAAGCAAGATTGGTACGCTTTCCAATAAGGTAAAAGCTGAATAAAACTAATTTTAATTTCTATTGAAAGGAGTTTTTCATATGCTAAAGCCTAGTAAACTAGGTTATGTGGAACTTGCTGTTAAAGATATCGAGGGAATGGAACATTATTATTCTGATGTGTTAGGATTTACGTTAATGGAAGTAGATGGAGAAGGAAAGAGGTATTTCAGCTCGGGTCTTGACCACCACAACATCGTTTTAACCCCGACAAATGAAAGTAACTTACTAAGTTTGGGGTTCCAATTGGATAAGGATGTTTTACTTAATGGAGCCAAAAAACTTTTACAACAAAAAGGTATCACCGCCGAACTAAAATCTGATGCACAACCAGGTGTGCCAGAAATGCTTGAAATGAAAGATCCTGATGGATTTACTGTCCATCTTTACACAGAGATGGACACACCGGCTCCGCGCTTTAAAGAAAATGGAATTGTTCCAAATAAATTAGGTCATATTGCTTTAGGTTCCATGGACCCATTGAAGACAGCTGCATTTTATCAAGAAGTGCTGAATTTCACTTTTACTGATCGTATTGATGAGCGGGCGAACTTTCTTACATGTAATAACGATCATCATGTTATGAATGTTTCAAATCTTGGTAAGCTAGTGGGGCAATCTAATCTATATCACATAGCCTTTGAATTAAGAGATGCCAGCCACCAATACAAAAGCTTCGATATTTTAGCGAAAAATAATATCCCAATCGTTTGGGGTCCGACAAGGCATACGGCTGGTCATAATATCGCTGCTTATCATCATGATCCGGATGGCAACTTAGTAGAGTTATTTATTGATATGGATCAATTAATCCCAGGATTAGGGTATTTTGATCCGCGGCCATGGCATGAGGATTTCCCAATGAAGCCTAGATATTGGGAAGATAATGCTGCATGGGGTACGAAGTATGAAAAGACTTTATTGGATTATGCTGCGAAAAAGTTCCAGAAAATAGGGAGTTAATTCAACCTATGTAACCAATTCATTTTGTGAGTGATCGTTCGATTGCTCACAAGATGAAGGGGGACCTAAGCAAAACCGCGGTGATTCTAACATGGAGGTATCTATGGATCTTTTATCATTATCTGAATCATTGGCAGATAAAAAAATATCGCCTAAAGAAATTGTCGAAGAATCTTTAAATAAAATTAAGAATAAAAATTCTATTTACAATGCATTTATTACGATTTGTGAAGAAGAAGCTTTAGCTGCCGCAGCTCTTGCTGAAGAGGAGATCAGCAAGGGGAAAGTAAAAGGACCGTTTCATGGAATTCCCATTGCTATAAAGGACGTCATATTTACACAAGGAATTCGAACAACAATGGGATCAAAATTATATGAAAATTTTGTTCCTGATTATGATGCAACGGTCGTACAAAAATTAAAAGATGCTGGTGCTATAATTATCGGCAAAACTCATTCACATGAATTTGCGTATGGCCCAACAGGAGATAGGTCTTTTTGGGGGCCTTGCCGAAACCCTCATAACCCAGATAAAATTACTGGCGGCTCAAGTAGTGGTTCAGCAGCAGCAATAGCTGCAGACATGGTTAACGCTGCATTAGGAACAGATACGGGAGGTTCCATTAGAATTCCCTCTTCTGCCTGTGGAATTGTAGGAATGAAGCCCACCTATGGTGTAATCAGTAAGTATGGCATATACCCCACCGCAAATTCACTAGATCATGCAGGCCCCATGACGAAAACAGTAAAGGAAAATGCAGTTCTATTAAATATATTGGCTGGATTTGATGAAAAGGATCCTTACTCTATTAATCAATCAAAAGAGGACTATACCCGTCTAATAGGAAAGAGCATTTCCGGGAAAGTAATCGGTCTTCCTTCCTTCTATTTCAGAAACATTGATAAAGAAGTAGCGAAAGCAATAAACGAGGTCATAAATGTATATCAAGAGCAAGGTGCAATTATAGAAGAGATAGAAATTCAAGGTATAGAAGAGATTGCTGGAGAGCAAGTCATTACGATTCAAGCTGAAGCCAATGCTGTCCATGAAAAAAATTTAAGAGATCACGGTTCAGAGTATGACCCCGAGGTATATGAACGTTTACGAACAAGTAAGACAATTCTTTCTGCTGAGTACGTTGCCGCACAGCAAAAAAGAAACACTTTAACAAGCCTGTATAATCAAGTTTTTGAGGAAGTCGATATTTTAGTTACTCCGACTCTCCCAATACTGCCAACCGATATTAATCAAAGGGAGGTAATGTTTGGAGGAAAACTTGTTCCTGTTAGGCAGGCACTTTTAGGATTGACCTCTCCAACGAATTATACCGGTAACCCAAGTCTTTCTGTACCTTGTGGTTTTTCAAATAATGGACTTCCGATTGGTTTTCAATTGATTGGAAGGCATAGAGAAGAATCACTATTATATCAATTTGGTTATGTGTATGAACAACAAAAATGATGAGATTAAGTAATAAGAAACTTAAATGTTAGTAATTTCTAAATATAGTTGTACCACATAATATAGAAACCAAATTGGTAAAAATTTACCAACCGTTTTGTCCGGGCCATTTCAAATGGCGCCGGATTTTAGCATTTGTTCTATAAAACTTGAAATAAAATGAAAAGGGCGTGAGACCTATAAGAAAACATTTACTTATAGGTCAGCCCTAGTAAACTCTAAATTTCTCCGTTTCTATTTTTCGGTATAAATAAAATCGATAACGCTGCAAGGATCCCCGCTAAAGCAAAGACATAAAAGTTCGTCGAGAGTTTAAAATTCCAGGACATAAATAATCCAACCAGAATAGGTGCTATAATAGCTCCAATCCTGCCGAACCCAAGTGCCCATCCTAAAGCTGTACCCCGGTTTTCGGCATCAAAGTATTTGGAAATATACGCATTTAGGATCAGCGTTGTACCGATTGTTCCAAAACCTGCGAATCCAACAAGGCAATAAACGATGATCATCGATGATTTTACGCTTAATAAGGCAATGGAAATTCCTGCTAGTAAATAGGAAATGCTGATCACTTTTTTTGAACCCCAGCGGTCTGCTGCGACACCAGCTAAAAGAGACCCGGCAACCGCTGAAAGATTGAGCATTAACAAAAGTCCGAGACTTGAACCAAGTGGGTAACCGGCCACCCTCATCATTTTCGGCAGCCATGTTGTTAATCCATAAATCATAAATAAACCCAAAAAGAAAGTAACCCAGAAAAATAAGGTTGCCCGAATATTCTGTTTTGAAAAAAGTGTTGCAACCCTGTTCGTTTTTCTTTGCGTTTCCTGCTTATTATTCAATTGACTTTCCTTTATCGATTCAATGGAAATATGATAGCGATTCGCAATCCGCGTTGCCCCCGCGTACCTGCCTTTCGCTACAAGAAAATCAAGGGACTCCGGCAAAAATTTAATCATTAAAGGAACAGCAAGAATCGGTGCTGCACCAACAAAAAACATTAATCGCCAGCCATATTCACCAAGGAAAAACATTGAGACTAAGGCTGAGAAAACACCGCCAAATGCGTACCCTGTATACATCATCGCATACATCAGAGACCTGCGTTTAAGAGGGGAATATTCAATGGTTAAAGCAGATGCTGTTGGAATAATCCCACCACATCCAATCCCTCCAATAAAACGGAATAATCCGAATAATTCAGGAGAGGGTGCCATTGCCGATAGAGCCATCATGACAGAAAATAGCGATAGACAAAAGATCATAATCTTTTTTCGCCCCAAAATGTCAGTAATAGTCCCTACAGACACCGCCCCTATTAACATTCCAATGAGGGCATAGCTTCCGATAGAACCTGCCGCCGCCGCAGACAAGGACCATGCTGGATCGTCCATTAATGTCGGAAGGACAGCACCATATATTGCCAAGTCATAACCTTCTGCAAACATGCCAAACCAACACAACATTACCACAAGGAAGGTAATGCCGGGAATTGCTTTATTTTCATTTGTAAGTTCATTATTAAAATCTGTAGGGCTTTTCGAATATCCATCTTTAGCATGTGAAGTTTGGCTCATTAAAACATCTCCTTTGATCATACCCTTTATTCTTATCATTCATCTTTTGTGTTATCTTGACCTAGATGTCGTATTGTTGAATTCGCTTACAAAATTATCGTAAACCTATCTCTTAATATCCTCCTTTCATAATTAGTAAAGCAATGTCACAGAAGAGTAGTATTTCTCCTTCATTATAATTCCAAATTGGTAATATAACCGTTAACGTGTTAACATCTTTTCCGCATTGTTATCTGGTAGATGGTACCTGCTACGCCGCGGTGCCTACACGGTGAACCGTCCCTTTGATTTCTGATCCTTGGTTTCTAGGTCTGAAGTCGTAGATAATATTTTACTACTTGCCTGAAGCTGACACGGAAGTAGAAAATTTGTGATTTTAAGGTAGAATAATCCCTATTTTTACTGCGAA
>NZ_BCVP01000046.1 GCF_001591805.1 Neobacillus novalis NBRC 102450
CTGGGTAGCTTATAAGGGCTATAAGCGACCGAAGCCGAGGGATTAGTGGGAGCAGGGTAGCGTATAAGGGCTATAAGCGACCGAAACCGGGGGATTAGTGGAGGTTGAGTAGCTTATAAAGGGTATAAGCGACCGAAGCCGAGGGATTAGTGGAAGCTAGGTAGCTTATAAGGGGTAAAAGCGACCGAGGCCGAGGGATTAGTGGAAGTTGGGTAGCTTATAAAGGCTAGAAGCGGCTAAAACCGTCAGACACCGTATTCTAAAGTGATGAAGGACAAATCTGATAAGGGAACAGGAGAAAAAGTCCTTCATAAAGGTGATGAAAAAAAACTCTTAAGGGAACTAAAGGTACCTTTTCCTATTTACAATCCTTTCCACCTTTGATATCCTTAAATCGTAAGTAATATGTGGTAAGTAATAAGTAGTAAGTGGATACCATGAACCAGGGGGGACGTTTATGAAGGAACTCAGTTTTGCGCAAAACTTTTCCATAATAGCACTCAACGCCCAGGATAGTCTTCATTTAACGAACGCAAAGAAGGTATTTTTGCGTTGTATGGCTGCTGCAACGATTTTAGAATTATATTTGGATAACGGCTTTAGAACGGATGGTGATTTCCTGACATTCAAAAGGGAGGATTTGCGGTCTCCAGCAATTACGACGTATCAAGAATCTGTTTTAAAAACTCTTCTTGGTAAAAATGAAATATTAAGTGAACTGCTACCCCACTATCTCATGAAAGTTACCAAACTTTCCAAAAAGGTGTTGAAAGAGGTGGAGAACGCTTTTGCTGTTTCTTTGACTGAAGCAAATGCTTTGGAAGAAATTCCAGCCCTGCTTGGATGTGATTTGGAATATGTTACAGCTGGTATCTCAATGAAGGAATACCGCAGTAATTCAGAGGTTTTTTCAAGATTGACGGAAAGCCTTCGTGCTGAGACATTAGAAACTGGAGCAATGACAGACGAAGCCATCCTAATGCTTTGGTTGCTAAGGGAAAGTGGTTGTATTCATGACTTCTTCTCAAAAGATGAATTGAAACGGGTTGCGGAGCGCATCTATGAATTACTGGGCAGCAGCTCGTTGGCTAAACAGGTTTTCCCGATTACTATTCATAAAACCATTGAAATGGGAATAAAGAATTTTTTAAAGATAAAAAAGGAAGTTATGTCCACCCCTTCAGGTTCGGGACTCAATTTTGTTTTTCCTGTTATTGAACGATCCCAATCTATTTTTATTGATACGGAAGAGTTCTTTGCCAATAAAGCGGAGCGTTTACGGGATGTAAAAGCGAGGCTGGAAAGTAAAGGTCATATCTTTACAGTGATACGTGAAGGCGAAGTACCCCTTATCAAGATTGATAATGTCCTATATGAAGCCGTACCTTCAGCTAAGCTATATCAAATACCTGTTCATGGTGTCCGGTTAAGAAAATATCCACTATCCTTATAACAGGGGGGAGAAAATGTCCCGTCAACGTTCGATGGAAAAAATATTAGCTTCCGAATTTGTCTCTATTGGAGAACTGGTCCGTCTTAGTGGAAGTCGTTACAGTACCCTAAAATTCTATACTGAGGAAGGGATGCTTCCTTTTAAACAGGAACAAGAAAACCTAACCAGACGGTTCCCCAGAGAAGAAGCATTAGCCAAAGTCAAAGAAATACAGGATTTAAAAAAACAGGGACGCAGTATTCCGGAAATAAAAGAAAGACTAGCTAAAAAAATGTGAGGAAATAATATTAGTAGTGCCTGACACCCATAGGGTGTCAGGCACCTTTTTGCTTTTATTTACATTTTATCCGAACTATTTACTCATCCTCCGTATATGCTTCAACAGTGGTATCTCTGCACTCCCAACATTCGGTTCTGTTCCTCTCCATTATTGATAATTCCTTTCCACAAGAAATGCAAATATCCATAGGTAAAGATTCCCCTTTCTTATGAAAATGTTTTATAAATATATGTGTAAACCGAACCAATTATGCTGCTTAAATAATGATGGGACGAGGGGACTGGCATCTCATCCCATTAATCATCAGCGATACATTGTCCACATTCCAATATCCTTAAAGCCAAGTCGCTTATAAATACGGCCTGCTGCAGGATTATCGTAAAAAAGACAAAGTGTTTTTCCTTCGTCTAGGACATCCTTAAATAACTTTTGCATGATGGCAGTTGCGAGCCCCTTACGGCGATATTCCTTCCGAGTACAGACGCCAACAATCATCGCCGACATCGAATTTTCTGCTGTTGTTGACACACAGGAAGTAATGACATCATTTTCAGCGGTATAATAGGTTCTTGCTGTGTTGGATTCCATCGCCTGAACAAGTATATCGCGTGCATCACTTCTTATTTGAAATTCTTCAATCGAGCTGCGGAGTGCAATGATTTTGTCGACATCCTCGATATTAGCCTTTTTATACTCGACATCTTCCGCTCTCAGGCATTCATCCATAAGACATTCTGCAAAGAAGGTCACTTGTTTCTTACCGAGTATAAGGTCACCTGTGGCTTCGAATTTCTCTACTATTTCGGACTTCCCGGATAAGGAAACAGGCTGGTTGTACTTTTTCATGATAGAAATGAAACCACTCGTATCAAATTCTCCTATGGCATATGGAATAAATGATTGATGAAACCTTAGAAGAACAGCTTTCATTGTATTCTGTTCATCAAACTCTGCCCAAATTTCTTGATAATCTGAAGAGTATCCGAAGGTTTCTAGATCCCCAATGATAAATAGATTAATAGATGGCTCCTCACTTAAAAAAGCGATCACCTGATGATGATCTTGGTCGGTTAGTTTTCTAATCACGTCCAATTCCCCCCTTGCTTTTTACCTAGAGTAAACACAAAATACAAAGAATTCAATACTTTTTTGCTATTAAACTTGTTAAAACTTTTTCGAATAAATAATGATGCCGACAAAGTAAAATACTTAATAAAACATAAAATATTGACCAGGACAATAAAATATCGTAAGATTAACTTATTGACTAAGACAATAAATGTACGAGGAGGATTGAAAGATGAAGAAAATAGGCAAAATTATCATGATAGTGGTTGGGGTAATTATCGTTCTTGGGGTAATTGGTTCGATGCTTGATGGGGGAGAAGAAAAGTCGGACAAAACATCGAAAGAAGCAGCAACAACAACAACTAAAACTACATCTGAAACAAAGAATAAACAGACAAATGAAACGAAACAATCAGAAAAGCCAAAAGTGAAGGCATTTGTGGTCGGAGATATAGTGAAAACGGGCAAGCTTGGATACAAGGTTTTAAATGTTGAGACGACAAAGGAAATCAAATCTGATAATCAATTTATTGAATCCGTAAAGACTGAGGGCCAGTTTGTTGTTATTGATCTAGAAGCGTTTAATTATGATAAAAAAGCTAGAATGGTAGATAGCAATATGTTCAAAATTAAGGATGACCAGGGCAGAGAATTTGAGCCAACGAGCGATTCGAATGTCATGATGGTGGTAAAAGGTGCAATGGATTTCTTCTTGCAAGATATTAATCCAGGACTATCAAAGAAGGGCAAGTTAGTCTTTGAATTGCCACAGGATGCTGCTAGTTATTCCTTAGAAGTTTCAAGTGGGTTTGGCTGGGCTGGTGGAGAGTACGAAGAAATCAACTTGAAATAGTGTCAGGCTTGTAGAGGCAGAGGTGATTTAATACCTTCTGCCTCTTTTTCATAGAAGAAAGAGTTATCCCTACATTGTAAAGGTCAACTAAAATATGGTAAAATAAAGACAAATTGACCGAGACAATAGTCAGTGGGGGGTGAGCGAATGATTGGCCTCGAGTATATTCTCAACATGTATCAAATGCAGCACATAGACTTAGCTGACAAGCTAGGGATCAAGAAACAAAATATTAATATGTGGATCAAAGGGAAGCAAAACATTCCGAAAAAATATTTGCCAGTATTAGAAGAAATGTTTGAAATAACTGCTGCTTATTTTTCAAAAGAATTAACAGACCTTGATAAGCTGGAGATTCAAAAGGAAAAATTGAAGCGAGATTTAAAACCTGTAGTTGAAAATCATCGCTTACAGTTTGTATTGGATAAAGAAGCGGACTATTTAGTGGCTGTACCTGTATACAATCAAGAAGAAATGAACACCATGGAGCGTTCGATTGAAAAAGCAAAGCTTATCGAACGGTTTAAAGCGGCAATAGAAATTGTAGACGAAAATACTTATATGGATACAATCGCACTAATCGTTGAGCTTCTCGAGAAAAAACAACACGAAGCGATTCTACAGAAAACCATCAAGGCATTAGGGCGTTATTTGGAAGTGCGTCCAGATTGGATTAATAGTGACCCTGATCAAGAGGAATTTGAATCAGCGATTTTTGAGGTTTTAGATGACCATAATTATTAGGAACACTGGAAGAATACGTCTGCTTTATATTCGTGACACCCTTCTTCCAAAACTTATGCCCAGTGAAAATAGAGTGCCAATTGAACCTTAAGGAGATACTCGTATGAAATTCGGAATGAGAAAGCCAAGCTTGAAGAAAAGAATTTCAGCTAGAACAAGCATTAAAAGACAGATTGTTCATAGAGCAGGATTAAAAATGCCCAGGGGTTATGGATGGCTAAGAAATCCTAAGAAGTATGCCTATAACAAAGTTTATAATCGAACAACATTTGATATTTTTAAACTGATTAAAAAACTATTTAAATAAAGGCAGAAAGGATGAAAGGAATGAGCATAAATCAACCACAATCTCATTACACCTATGCTGATTATCTTAAATCTCCACTACCTAATCTGATGGAGGCAAATAGCAATGGCAGAAATCAAATTTGAAATAAAAGAAACCATGGGGACGTTATCACAGTCCCCTAAAGGCTGGAACAAAGAACTGAATCTAATTAGTTGGAATGGAAAAGAGGCAAAATACGATTTGCGCGATTGGGCACCTGAGCATGAGAAAATGGGGAAGGGTGTTACGTTGAACATTGATGAGTTAAGGTCTTTGAGAGATTTGTTGAATGGGATGGAATTGTAAATACAAGGGGACAGGCTCCTTGTCTCTGCAAAATAGTGCCTGATCTCAGATGCGTAAAATCTTTAACGCACTGGAGGTCAGGCACCTTTTTTTCTGACGGGCTTGTCCATATATCGATACTATGCCAATATATAAGCATAGTAAGAACTCCCTAATAATATTCCAATTCGCTATCGTAATCGACGTAAATCTCGATTTTCAGGAATATACCGGGATGAATGGAGGAAACATCGATATGTCTAATTTACCAAATTGTCCAAAATGCAATTCAGAATACACGTATGAGGATGGAAGTTTTTTTGTTTGCCCAGAATGTGCCCATGAGTGGGCATTAGAGTTAGAAACTGTAAATAATGAGGATCAAAAGGTATACAAAGATGCAAATGGGAATGTTTTAACCGATGGTGATTCTGTGACAGTAATCAAGGACCTAAAAGTGAAAGGCAGCTCATCAGTTTTAAAAGTAGGTACGAAAGTTAAAAATATCCGTTTAGTTGATGGGGATCACAATATTGATTGCAAAATTGAAGGTTTTGGCGCAATGAAATTAAAATCTGAATTTGTTAAAAAGGTTTAAATGATGTAGTGCATTAGCGGTGGCTGCCCCCAAGTGTATAGCGAACAGTGCCAGTCACTGTTCGCTACCCCATTGTTTTCTAATGCTCGTCTTGCTGGTGCCGAGAGTAATAAAAAGAAATCCATGATTTGGTTTGCGCTCGTGCTCACAAGTCGGACAGGTTGGCCAAAGAGAAAAGCTGCGGGTGAGTCCCTGCCACTTACTTTCTTTCTATTCTTTAAATTGAAAAGAAATGTTTAGAATTATAAAAAATGTGATGAAATACCTCATCTATTGAAAGCTTCTTGATTTTGGATATGTTTTTAATAGATTCTTTCATCATTGAAGGATGGGTCATCTTTCCAGTGAAAGGTCCTTCAAAAGGCCATGGACCATCTGTTTCGACCATGATTTGCTGAAGTGGATAGGATTGAACGAGCTGCTGAATTTCCTCCTCATACAAAACATCGGGCGTGACAGAAATATAGTAGCCGTTTTCGGCCATTCGCAGGATCGTTTTGGAATCACCTTTGAACCAATGGAAATGGGCTTTTGGAACGGAGTATCTCTCCAAAAGATCACAAACGATCGGTGCATCTTCATAAACAGCATGAAGGACGATAGGTTTTTCTACTTCCATACTTAGTTTAATAAATGCTTCTAAAAGTTCAATGTATTGGCTACGTTGAAGAGTCGTTAGTTTTTGTTCTTTTCCTAAATAATAAGGAAGCCCTACTTCACCAACTGCGACCATGTCATTTTGATGGCTCTTGATCCAACTGAAAAGTTCAGCCATTTGTTTTTCCGTAGGGGGAGTTTGTTCAGGATGATAGCCGAAAGCTGGCTTAACCATCGAGTATCTTTTGGCAAGATCCTTATTTTTCTTACTCGATTCTAAATCGAAAGAAACGGATATTAGTGCTTCTAAGGATGAGTCCCTTTCAATGATATCTTTTATTTCTTCATCGTTGTAATGATCCAAATGAATATGCACATCAATCATTTTTAACAACGTAATCACTCTCCTGTTTTTTTAAGAGAATAGTAAATTTTCCTTTTCCATTCTAAGAACTCGTCTTCTAGAAATAGACTTTCCTCTCTTGGACGTGAAAAAGGAACGTGAAATTCGGCTGCCACCTGAGATGGTTTATTGGATAAAACAATAATTCGGTCAGATAGAAATAATGCTTCTTCAATATTATGTGTCACGAAAAGGATGGTTCTTCGATGTTCTTCCCAAATTGATAATAGCCATTTTTGCATATCAAGTCGTGTTAATTCATCTAAGGCTGAAAAAGGTTCGTCCAAGCAAATGATGGATTGAGGACTTAATAATGCTCGAATAAAGGAAGCCCTTTGTTTCATACCACCTGATAATTCATGAGGATAGGCATTTTCATAACCCGCAAGTCCAGCGATATCGATCATTTCTAATGCTTCTTCTTTTTCTTTTTTTCCTTGAAGCTCTTGCCCAAGCAATACATTTTCGACAATCGTTCTCCAAGGAAGGAGAGAAGGGGTTTGTGGCATATAGCTTATAAACCCCCGTTTTCCGTTAATGACTTGATGATCTAAGTGAATGGTTCCTTGATCTGGTGAGAGGATTCCTCCGATAAGACTGAAAATAGTACTTTTCCCGCTGCCAGATGGACCAAGAATCGAGACAAACTCATTCTTTTCTACAGTGAATGCGAGATTTTTGATGACTTCATTCTTATCAAATTGCTTAGAAATATTTGAAACCGTAAGATGACTCACTTTCATTTCGCCCCTTTCAACTGCCACCGAACGAGCCAGCGTTCAATCAGAACGATAATAGAAAAAAATAATAAACTTAATGCCACAATAGCAAATATGGCTACAAAAACTCTATCTGTACGGAAGGATGAGGAGGCCAGCGTCATATAAACACCGATCCCATCCTTCGCACCAAGCCATTCGGAAATCACTGCACCCATGACACTATAGGTAGCGGAAATTTTTAAACCTGAAAATAGAGAAGGAAGGGCATAGGGAAGCTCTAGCTTCCAAAATAATTGCTTATTCGATGCCCCTGCCATAATCATGTAATGCTTTAACTCATTGGAAGTTTGCTTAAAGCCATCTAATGCGGCAACGGTGATGGGAAAAAAGCAAACGAGAGTGATGACGATCATTTTTGGTAATAATCCAAAGCCAAACCAAATCACTAAAAGAGGAGCTAGGACGATAATAGGAATGTTTTGTGAGATGATTAGCAACGGATAAATCGATTCCCGAATGAAAGGGAGCAAGTGCAATAGAATTGCTGTAAGTAACCCAATTACTAAACCTAAGGCAAATCCGAGTAAGGATAATTTGATCGTTGACAATAAATCTGGATAAAAGTTAGCCCAACCATTGAAACCCTCATAAAATATTTTTGTCGGAGTGGGTAAAAGCCAATCCGGAACTCTAGATTTAATCGCAACCGTTTCCCAACCAATGAATAAAAGGAGGAGAACCAATAACGGTCTCCACCCTTTCGCTATGACTTTCATCATTATCTATATTTCTCCGTAAGCTGATCCATGGAGATGCCTGATGGCTGGTACAATACTTTTATTTGGGAGATAACGTTACTGCTGCCCATCTCTATCATGCGATCATTCATTTTCGTGATCACCTGCAGCAATTGCTGTAAATCGCCTTCCATGGTGGTTTCAAGAGGATGTACCTCGAATTTTACCCCAGACTCTTGAATCACTCGTATTGCTTCATCTACATATGGAATAACACTTTCGCCATTTTTGGTTTTTGGTATGATTTGAATACTGATCAGTGAATTTGTCATTTCATTATCCCCTTATTGTGGTAAAAATTGATTTGTAAATGCTTTTTTAGCGTCAAGCTTTTTCTCTAGAAGTCCATTGTCAAACATCCATGTAGCATAATTTTCCCATACTTTTTGTTTTTGCTCGCCCCATCTTGGTGCATCATCTTGATATTTAGTGGCAAGCCATTCTTGACTTTTTTTAACAAGCTTTGGATCCAGGTCTGGCACTGCCTTAATTAAAATGTCGGCAGCATCGGATGGATGTTTAATTGCAAATTCATACCCTTTGGAAGCAGCTTTTACAAAAGCTTTTACTGTATCAGGGTTTTCTTTTATCATGTTTTCATTCGTTGCGAGAACTGGTGTGTAATAATCGAGTTTATCAGAGTAGTCTGTTAGATATACCATATTGAGCTTTTCTCCACGTAACTCTGCTTCAACACCGGTCCAGGCATAATAAATCCATGCGAAATCGATGTCTCGTTTCACAGCTGTAAAGAATTCAGTATCTCCCATATTGACAATCGAAACTTTATTTACATCGGCATTTTCTTTTTTCATTAAGGAAGAAATAACCGATTTTTCAACAGGTGAGCCCCAGCCACCGTATGTTTTACCTGCAAAGTCCTTTGGTGAAACAATGTTTTTTGAAGCTGGTGAGGCAAAACCAGATGTATTGTGTTGAATAACGGCCGCTATAGAAACAAGAGGAACGCCCTGAATCCGTGCTTGTGTGATCGATTCTTGATAGCTGACGCCAAACTCTGATTTACCTGAAGCCACAAGCTGATCTGCTCCAGCATCACCTGGCATAATGATGTCTACATCTAATCCTTCATCTTTAAAATAGCCTTTTTCTTTTGCCACATATAAACCGGTATGATTCGTGTTTGGTGTCCAATCGAGTACGACAGATACTTTTTTCAGAGAGTGCTTGTCTTTCTCTTTCGATTCTGATGCTGAATTCGAATTGTTACAGCCCGCAATCATGAATAATGAACATAATGCGATTACCCACTTCTTCATTCCTATTCCTCCTATGTACATAATAAAAGCGCCCTAGGGGAGAACCCAGGGCGCATATAAGCAAACAATTTTATTTGTTTAAGAATATGTTCCCTCCGCTGGTATCATCCAGATCAGGTTCTAAGAGTCAACATCTTAAGGATGCTATCTCAACCAGCAACACCGGTCCCCCTACAATTCTAGCTATTAAATTATATTCCAAACAAATTATAACAGAAACCTTTATTTTGACCAGTACAAATTATGGTAATTGGGTAGAAAGGGAGACCATAAAGGCAAGAATGAGGACGAAATGATTGTAGTTACTTGGTAAAATGACTTCAAATAAATGATTTGGAGGAGTTAGAATGAGTAAAATACAGGAATTTAATGAACTGCATACATCGAAGGATATCCTTTTTTTAGGAAACGCTTGGGATTTGTTATCCGCTTTAACATTAGAGAAAGCAGGATTTAAAGCGATTGGAACGACGAGTCGGGGAATTGCGAATTCGCTTGGATTTGACGATGGTGAATTAATTGATTTTGAAAGACATCTTGGCATCATCAAAACCATTGCTGATAATGTGAACATACCTGTCTCTGCTGATATTGAGGCAGGCTATGGTGAAAGCACAGAAGAGATTGTTGATAATGTATTAAGAACAGCAGCCGTTGGAGTTGCGGGAATCAATATTGAAGATTCATTCAAAAAGCAAAAAGGGTTAAGAACAATCTCTGAGTTCTGTAACCTTTTAGCAAAAATTAGAAGCGCTTTAGATAGTAATGGTTATAAACATTTTTATATTAACGCTAGAACGGATACTTATTTTCAAAGGGAAAACCCTTTATTAGAAACCATTGATCGAGCCAAGGCCTATGTGGAGAGTGGTGCAAATGGAATATTTGTCCCTGGATTGGCCGACCATGATGAGATAAAGATAATTACGTTGAATGTAAGTGCCCCACTTAATTTATTATCTTTGCCTGGACTAACGAATTGTAATAAGCTAAGAGAATTAGGAGTGAAACGATTTAGCTTCGGAAATGCACTATCTGACAAATATATGGCCTTTTTAGAAAAGAATGCCGAGCAATTAGTAATGTCTAGAGATACTTCACATTTATATGAAGACTAAACGAGAAAGGACGGAGATAATAATGGCGGCTGGTATCAATCTTTCTTTCGAAGAAATGTGGGAGAAAATCATTGTTTGTGACAGTAAATATGATGGGTTATTTTATACTGCAGTGAAAACGACCAAGATATTCTGCCGCCCTTCTTGTAGATCAAGAAAGCCGAAAAAAATAAACGTGGAATTCTATCATGACATTAATGAAGTGGAAAAATCCGGTTTTCGGGCATGTAAAAGATGTCAGCCAAAATCAGATCAATCCCCGCATATTGAACTTGTAAGAAATGTCATAGCCTTCTTAGTAAATCATTATCATCAAAAGCTGGAATTACAGGATATTGCTAATCATGTTGGTGTAAGTTCCTATTATCTTGAACGGTTATTTAAGCAGGAAACTTCCGAAACTCCGCGCAGCTATCTGGAAAAAATCCGAGTGGATAAAGCGGCACATCTTCTGACAAGCACAGATCGATCGAACCTTGAGATTTGCTATGAAGTTGGATTCCAAAGTCCTTCTAATTTCTATAAGGTGTTTCGCAGCATAAAACATTGCTCACCGAGTGAATATCGAAAGTTGAAAAGTAATGAAAATAATCAATCAAGGCTCATCGATTGATATGGAGGTTTTTAGATGGAGCAACTACATAAATTAGATTATGAATCACCAATTGGAGTAATCGAGATATTGGGAACAACCGAGGGAGTCTGTTCAATTATGTTCTCTGAGAGGGAGCAAGCAGAAAATAGTAAGCAGGTCGAGACTCCTAAAGTATTAGTGGAGTGTTTTGAACAATTGGATGAATATTTTAAAGGGGTGCGTCAAGAATTTACATTCCCCTACAACTTTGAAGGAACCAACTTTCAAAAAACAGTGTGGAACGCGTTAACGGAAATAGCCTATGCGGAAACGGGATCCTACAAAGATATTGCTGTTTCGATTGGAAATGAAAAGGCAATCAGGGCAGTTGGGAGTGCAAATGGAAAAAACAAGTTAAGTATCGTGATTCCATGTCATCGGATTATTGGTTCAAATGGAAAATTAACCGGATATGCTGGTGGATTGTGGCGAAAGGAATGGCTGCTTGAACATGAAAAAACGTTTAAAAGTATCTAAGCTGGCAGAAAAAAAGCCTGCCGGCTGTAGTTCCTAAGGAAGTACAGCTTTGCTTATAAATTAAACCATTTTTAGTTATTTTATCCTTCTGTATTTCCAAAGGTTTCCCAAATTGTTTATAGATCCAATCAATCATTTGGGTAGGGCCCGGTATATCGGGAAAAATAATTAGGAAAATAGCTAAAGCCCATCCAAGAATTGCGTAGTGAATTTTTCATCAATTAACAAATAAAAACGCTCTGAGCGTTTTTATTTGTATCTGTCTAAAGTATCCGTAGTCAATCATTTGAGGGTTTATTATAACCTCTATCGCCATAGGGTTGCATTTTCTCCAGCCACGGTTTTTTCATTTGCTTCAGTTCCCAACGCCTGTCGTTCACTTCGCTAGCATCCTTCTTTTCTAGGACTTCATAGGTAAATACGCCTGCCCCTAGTTCCTTCCAATCTTTTTGTAACTGAAAATTGGCGAACATGCCCATTTCAAGCTGCCCTTGTAAGGTAATCCACTTGTTTTTTAAGTTTGGACAGCTATCAATGTATACTTTTCCATTGGTTTTGTTCGTTATTTGGTACACTCCCATGAATATCTTAACCTGCTTGTATGCCTCTTTTAACTCCTTTCGCCTGTCCTTATCCATAGTTGTCACTCCCTTCGCAGTCAATAAATGTTTATTTAATAGCCCATCTCTTTTAAAATTCTTGATAAGATACGTAATCGTTCACCTAGTAGTTCGTCATCATCACTAAGAGCTTGGCTAAATAATTTTATATCCTCATCAATTTTTTCATTGTCCGTACATACTTCTACTGTCATGGCGTCACCCTGTATACCGACTCGATCGATAATAGGGTTTTCGGTATCGTAAAGTTTTTCATAACGATATGCCTCGCGAAAATGCTGTTGTGTTCTGCAAACGAGAATCGCAAGGTCAATGACACGATGCAGTGGTAATTCCTCAGACTGTCGAGACCATTTTTCCCCTGTGTGTCTCCACACTTTAGCTGAAATATCAACCTTTCCTCGGTCATTCCACTGAGCCAATCCTAATGAAAGACCTTTGGCATCTGTATGATAAGCATTTCTGCCGTCCACATTTTCATAATTATCGGAAACAATAACTGGTTTATGTTTTAAAGTAGTTGGAATCTTCATTATTTAACCCCTTGTCATATTTACTGATTTAGTAAATTAGTAAATTACTAATTAAAATTTATCACTTTCAAATAAAAAAGTAAATTTTTGGGACAGGCTCCTTGTCCCGAATATAAGAACTATGGTTAGAATTTTCAAACGGCAGATTTTAGAGCAGAAGAACATTTGGGCTGAACAAGACGATTAAACTTTTTGTTTCTCTTAAAATTTACTGAACAAAAATAAAGGAAATAATTGTCGATTATCGAATATTTATTAATAAAACTTAACAATAACTAACAAAACTAAACAATAACCAATAAAACTAAATAAAAAGGAACTTTTATCACAGCTAGGAAAGGATTCCTTTTTTATAATGATTTATGGGAAATGGTGGTTTTTATGTGTATAAGGAGGAATGAGTGAGATTTTATGAGAGATAAAAATAGGTTTCTTTCAAAAACTAAATTACTATTTTTCATCATTGTATTATCAAGTTTCATAATGGGACAAACTGCTTTTGCAGAAGGTGACGGTACTGGCGGCGGAAAGAGTGAACCATTGACATTGGTGTCAGCCTCTATAAATGATGGTGCGACTGGTGTTTCCTTGAAACCGGAAATCAAACTTACTTTTAGTAAAAATATTGTCAATATGTCTGTAAATGAAAGTAACAAGAATTGCTTTTCACTGCTCACCGCAAGCGGAACAGCGATCCCAATCAATCTAGTCCTTGCAGACGATCAAATTGACTTTGAAAAAAGAAACGATGCGATTATTACACCAAAAGCTAACCTTGAACAAGGGACAACCTATTCTGTCGTAGTTAGCTCCACCCTAAAGGCAAAAAGCGGCGTGACAACAGGGAAGGAAATTAGACTTACCTTTACAACGGAAGGAACAAAAGCGGCACCTTCCAATAATAATAATAATAACCCTTCAAAAACAACGCCAAAACCTGAAACTCCAGCTCCAAAGGGCGAGACAACAACAAAACCGGAATCAGTCAAACCAAAAGTTGAAAATACGCCAAAAGCTGATAGCAAAAAGAATGAAAACACAACTAGTAAAGTGGTTGAGAAAGCGCCTACAGAACAAAATACAGCGGAAACACAAACTAAAACAACTGAAGATACCCCGGCGGTTGAAGAACAACCCCATGAAGATACTGCTAAGCAAGAGACAGTGGTTAGCGCTGCTGAACCAGAGAATGTTACACCTTATGTAGCGGCCACAACTACTAATAAGGAAAAAGTTGAAACACAATCCAGCAATAGTAATACATTTATTTATATTTTAGTAAGTTCCCTGATCGTAATAATTGCCGCGATTAGTATTTACTTAAGAAAGAAACGAGTAAAATCTGTTTCTAGGTAAGCAGGTGGAAAAAATAAAGAAGTCGGTATTTTTAATAAGTTTAATAGCAGGGCCAATCATTTGTATTTTCTTGTCACTGTTATTAGGAAGATATCCGCTAGATGCAGCGACTGTTTTTACAGTGATCTTCCATAAACTTGGCATCACTAGTGCTAGTTCAGCAGATATGGCTACATCAATCGTCCTGGATATTCGGCTGCCACGGGCACTATTAGGTGCGTTAGTAGGGGCAAGCCTTGCAGCAAGTGGAGCTGCCTTCCAAGGGGTGTTCCGCAATCCACTAGTTAGCTCCAGTATATTAGGTGTTAGCCCTGGTGCAGGATTTGGTGCGGCCCTCGCGATATTACTTTTTAATAATAGTTTCATGATTTATGTGTTTGCCTTTGGATTTGGCGTTTTAGCTGTCTTTCTAAGCTATTTCATTGGCAGGACCTATAATACGACACCTGCTGTCATGCTTGTACTCGGTGGAACCATTGTATCATCGGTCTTTTCAGCGCTCATTTCATTGGTGAAATATTGGGCTGATCCCTATGATCAATTGCCGAAAATCACCTTTTGGTTAATGGGAAGTTTAGCCTCAGCGAGCTACAAGGATATTATGATTGCTGGGGCACCAATGTTAGTGGGGATTTTCGGATTAATGGCAATCCGCTGGCGGATCAATATTTTATCAATGGGTGACAAAGAGGCTAAAGCGTTAGGAGTGAATCTGGGACTTTTGAAAGGGATATTAATTTCCTCAGCGACGTTAGCTACTGCAGGGGCTGTATGTGTTAGCGGCGTAATTGGCTGGGTCGGATTAATCATTCCACACATAAGCAGAATGCTCGTAGGTAATGACAATCGGTTACTCATCCCAACTAGTTTATCGATCGGGGCATGTTATTTAGTCATTGTCGACAATGTATCGCGGATTTTAACAGGTTCTGAAATACCATTAGGGATTTTAACGGCTATCATTGGTGCACCATTCTTTGTTTATCTGTTAAAACGCAAAGCAGGAGGGTGGACATAGTTATGTCAGTCCTAAAAGTAGAAAATCTAAGCTTTGACTATGGTAAGAGCAAAATATTTAATCAAATCAGCTTCGATTTGGAAACTAGTGGAATATTTTGCTTATTTGGGCCTAACGGCTGCGGTAAATCGACGTTAATCGAATGTATTTTAGGTTCGTTAAAACCATCTGAAGGCAACATTCTATTAAACAATCAATCCGTTAGTTTGTTTAAACCTGCGGAACTGGCTAAACACATCGGCTACGTTCCGCAAAGTCATACGAAAAATTTCCCTTATAAAGTAATTGATATCGTTATTATGGGACGAGCTGCTTACACTGGTACTTTTTCTGCTCCTTCTGCTGAAGATCTTGCCATCGCAGAATCAGCATTAGAAACTTTAGGCTTAATCCATTTAAAGGATAAACCCTATACACAATTAAGCGGCGGTCAAACACAGCTAGTTATGCTGGCCCGGGCACTGACGCAGGAAACTCCGATTATATTGATGGATGAACCAACAGCACACTTGGACTTCCGGCATGAGTTAATTATTTTAGAAACAATTGTTAAGTTGATTAAAGAGAAAAACATTTCGATTATTATGGCAACCCATTTTCCTAATCATGCCTTCTATTTTGAAAATAGCGGGATCAACACGAAGGTTGCGTTAATGAATAATCATGTTTTTGAAGCAATCGGAAACCCAACTGAAGTCTTAACGGAAGCGAACATGCTTAATACTTTCCAAATTCATTCGAAATTAATTTCTAGCAAGACCACAGAAAACAAAGTGGTGAAAGGATTGATTCCAATTGAAGCTGCAAGATAATTCATATCAAAAGAGGTGATCAGTACTAGGATGCGACCAAAAAAATATCTATTTACTCTTGTTATATTGCTTTTGTTAATAGCATTAACGGGCTGTTCACTTAACAGTAACGCTGCAATCACAAATACCACTATAAGTAACGATAACAGCAAAATAACCGTCATTGATTATATGGGCCGAGAGGTTGCTGTTCCGAAAAAAGTAGATCGAATTGCTTGTTTATATGCGTATACAGGACATGTTGTCACGATGTTAGGCGAAGGGAATAAAATGGTAGCGGTTAATAATGGATTAAAGCGCGATACCTTATTACTTGATATGATCCCTGCTATTAATGATGCTTCTGTAACAAATCGCGGTGACAAAATTAATATCGAAGAGCTAGCAAATACGAAGCCTGATTTGATATTCATTCAAGCTTCAACGGCAAAGGATGAAGGAGAAGTCAGGAAGCTGGATGAATTGAAAATTCCTTATCTTGTCGTTAACTTTAATTCAATTAAAGAGCAGCAGCAGTCCATTACAATGATTGGTCAAGCCCTTGGAAAATCGGAGAAAGCGGAGAAATTCAATCGTTTTTACAATGAAATAATAGCAGAGGTTTCGGAGAAAGTGAAAGATATTCCCGTTAAGGATCGAGTGCGAGTCTATCATTCTGTCATGGAAGCTACTAGAACGGATCCAGCCGACTCATTACCTGCGGAATGGATCAAGGTTGCCGGGGGCGTCAACGTTTCAGTTGGAGAAAATTTAAGGTTAATTGAGAAAAAATATTTTGCAAGTTTAGAACAGATTTTACTATGGGATCCAGATGTCATACTTGTGAACCAAGATGGGGTTGCCGACTATATTCTTGAAAGTTCGCAGTGGCAAACATTAAAGTCTGTAAAAACTAAAAAAGTGTATCAGTTACCGAATGGTGTCTCACGGTGGGGCCATCCTGGTGGTTTAGAAACGCCGCTTGCGATTCTTTGGACGGCGAAAACCTTGTATCCGAATAAATTTGCAGATACAAATATGGAAGAAATAACGGCAAAATTTTATCAAGAGTTTTTCGATTATAAACTAACACCAGATTTACTTGAAAAAATTCTATCTGGTAAAGATATGCGCACACCTAAAGGAAACTAAATTTGAAAAGAGGGAATGAAATGAAAATCTTCTTATGTATTGATGATACGGATAATATCGATAGCAAAGGAACGGGGTCAATTGCCGGTGAGATTGCGGCATTAATAGAAACGAAGGGCTGGGGGGCGTGTCAAAGTATTACCCGCCATCAATTACTTGTTCATCCCGATGTTCCATATACATCCCATAATAGTTCCATGTGTTTCACTGCCGATTTACATAGTGACCACTTAGAAGAAACAATTGAGGCTGCTATTAAAGTTTTAGAAACTGAAAGCGCTGAAGGCTCTGACCCAGGGCTTTGTGTGTTCGTTCCCGAACGGTTAACACAGCATCAACATCAAGAATTGATTAATTATGGATTAAAAGCAAAACGCGAGGTATTAACAAAAGCAGAAGCCTATCATCTAGCCGAAACTCTATCAATCCATTTATCAGAACATGGTGGAACTGGACAAGGTGTTATTGGAGCATTGGCCGGTGTCGGTTTGAGATTATCAGGCAATGATGGACGCTTTAAGGGAAATCACAAGCTGAATTCGAGTGAACAGGTTGTCACAGTAAAGAAAATACTTGAAGGAACGACCCTTGATGTCGTTAGAACTCAAGCTGGACTAGTCCTAGATGACGGAGAAGAGGTAACTTTAGGTGACAAATTAAAAAGTGTTTTCCTAAATCATCAATCCGCGCTTTTAGTAGAGTCTGTTGAAGTCGATGGAAGATATAAGTGGCAGCCGTGTTCCGGCAGTACACTAAAACAATATTAATGATGTTGATAGAGGTATCTATGACAAATATTTTTTTGAGAATCCAAAATGGGGTCAAATTGTTTTCTGGAAATGCGGATAGTTTAGAAGTGTTTAATTCGACGGTTTCACTAGCGGAAAACTGCGCAGCTTTTCAAATGGATGTCGAAGATGAGATTGTTTATGAAAATAAAACCACTTGCTACAATTGCCGCTATCGTCGTTGGAATTCTGAGGGATTTAGTTGTTACAAGGACTTTCCTAATATTAAATAAATGATTTATGGAGGATTACCGAATGAACATGAACAACCATTTTTTTAAAGCATTATTTGCTGGGATACTTTCTTTAGTTCTAGTATTCAGCACGTTTGCATCAGTACTAGCTGCCGGTGGCGGCGGAGGTGGAGGTGGCACTGGTGGCGGCGATGGTGGAGGAGTAGATCCAATAGCTTTTGAAGGTGCGTATCTTACAACCATTTCAGGAAATGTTTCGACAACAGGTGAAAATATTAATGGCAGCAGTAATGTTGATGTTAATCCAACTATTAAACTTGTATTTAATAAGAATGTAGTAAGTGCAACCGTTTGGGAAATTAACAGCCAAGCATTTACACTAGCTAATTCGGGCGGACAAACACTAGCGATTAATATTAGCAAAATTCCTGATGAAGGAGACAATGCGAATCCTAATGAAAAACGGAATATATTTGTTAGCCCTGTTGCTGCTTTGATTCCTGGAGAAACGTATACTTTAACAATTAAGGCCTCCCTAACAGCGAACAATACTAGTACATTAGGACACAAAGAAACAATTACGTTTACAGTTAAAACAGATTCTACACCACCAGTGTTAATCATTAACACACCAGTAGATTTAACTATAACAAATAAAGAGAAAATAGTAGTTTCAGGTTCTACAGAAATTGGCAGTGTCGTTAAAATAAATAACACGGAAGTACCAGTTAATGGAGAAGGCTTTTTTAATCATGAGGTTACCCTTTTAGCTGGTTTAAATAAAATCGAAATCACAGCTACGGATGCTGCTGGTAATACAAAAACAGTAACTATAAATATTACCTATCAAAAAGATGAACAACCTGTCCTAAAAGGCTGGGTGCCAAGCGATGGAAAGTGGTATTACTATGATCCTCAAACAGGGGCGATGAAAACGGGCTGGCTATTTGATAAGAACAAGTGGTATTACTTGCAAAAGAACGGTGAAATGAAAACCGGGTGGTTATTAGACACTGGCAAATGGTACTACCTTGATTCAAGCGGTGCGATGAAAACAGGTTGGGTAAAACTTAGTTCCACTTGGTATTACTTAGAAAAAAATGGTGCGATGAAGACCGGTTGGTTATTAATCGGTGGGAAATGGTATTACCTAAATACAAACGGTGTGATGAAAACTGGCTGGATTAAATCTGGTTCTACTTGGTATTACTTAGAAAATAGTGGTGCAATGAAGACAGGTTGGTTGTTAACTGGCGAGAAATGGTATTACTTGGATAACAAGGGTGCAATGAAAACGGGGTGGGTACAAGTAGGAACAAAATGGTACTACCTGTATGCAAGCGGGCAAATGGCCGCAAACACAACTATTCAAGGGTATATGCTAGATTCAAATGGTGCGTGGATAAAATAAATTTGTGAAAGAATACTGGTGCCTGACCCCCGGTGAGTTATCACTTTAACGCACTGGAGGTCAGGTACCTTTTTTTCTGACGGGCTTGTCCATATATGAATACTATGCCAATATATAAGCATATCAAGAACTACTCCCTAATAAAATTCCAATTCGCTATCGTAAACGACGTAAATTTCGATATTCAGGAATATACAGGGATGAATGGAGGAAACAACGATATGTCTAATTTGCCAAATTGTCCAAAATGTAATTCAGAATACACGTATGAGGATGGAAGTCTTTTTGTTTGCCCAGAATGTGCCCATGAGTGGGCTTTAGACTTAGAAACTGAAAATAATGAAGATCAAAAAGTATTCAAAGATGCAAATGGAAATGTTTTAACCGATGGGGATTCTGTGACAGTAATCAAGGATTTGAAAGTGAAAGGCAGCTCATCCGTTTTAAAAGTAGGTACGAAAGTTAAAAATATCCGTTTAGTTGATGGGGATCACGATATTGATTGCAAAATAGAAGGTTTTGGTGCAATGAAATTAAAATCAGAATTTGTTAAAAAGGCTTAAATGATGTAGTGCATGAGCGGTGCCTGATCCCCAATGCAATAAAGTATTATCGCAACAGGGGGTTCAGGCAGCTTTTTCAATATAACTTCACGAATTTTTCATGTTCCTGAATAACAAGACGGATAAATTTTTCTTTCTCATCTTCGTTGCTTTTGAGAATCTTTACATTTTCAGGCTTGCTTAAGAAACGTTTAACCTTCTTATTATGCCAAATAATATAATTATATCGATAATCATTATTCAATTGGGAAAACCATTCCTCTCCCATTAAATGATCAATATTTTTTTCGAGTTTTGACTTTGAGGTAGGAATAATCGATTGCAAAAGACTACTAAGTAACTCAACAATAAAATCACTAATCAGCATCACTATTACCCCTTCTCATTACACTTTCATGGGAGACTGGAAAGGAACATTGTCTTGTGTTTTAGAAGTAAAATCTTTGCTGTGGGCATCACGACATTAAGGCAGGGTTTTAGCTTCTGAATGATAATCCATTTTCCTGCAAAGCAGATCTAAGTTTAGGTAACGAAGCAGGGCCCATACCGTGAAATTGCAAAATTTCTTTTTCGCTATATTTTGATAGCTCCTGTAAAGAAGTGATTCCATTGTTTTCTAATGCTCGTCTTGCTGGTGCCGAGAGTAATGAAAGAAATCCATGATTTGGTTTGCGCTCTTGCTCACAAGTCGGACAGGTTGGACAATCGCTGCTTTTATAATAGGTGTGTCCTTTGTTGCAAGTTCTTAAATCCTTTTCCGAGGGTGCCATTTGAAATATCCCCTTTTCTTATGAAATTGGCAAAATTACTTAATCTTCGGCTCGCCATAACTTATCTCCGCCTTTTTAAAATTACAATTCCTTTTTTCGCAAAGTTTCGTTAAGTGAATGGAGTTCAGTCTCGATGGCTGCTAACTGTTTTTCTAGAGGAGATAGATTCCCTTTTACATTCTCCAATTTTTCTAAGTCATTCTGCAAGCGAACATATTCATATTTTAATTCGCAAATTTTATATTCAATTTCTTTTTTATCCATCTTTATTCTCCCTCGTCACTTTTGTAAGTTAAAATGATTATACCATTTAAAAAACGTGCAAAATGAAGAATCCGTTTCCCAAGCTCTAATGGGGGCAATTTTTTGACAAATGTAAAATTTTTCAATAGTATCATTAACAATTCGATGTATTTACAGGAGAGATAAAAATGAAAATTTATGTTGATGCAGATGCTTGTCCAGTAAAAGATATTATTATCTCAGAAGGAACGAATGCGGCAATTCCTGTCATACTTGTTACGAGCTTTTCACATTTTTCTACTGCTGAACAGCCATCAGGTGTGGAAACCATTTATGTTGATTCTGGAGCAGACGCTGCGGATTATCGGATTATGAAGTTAGCGATAAGAGGAGATATCATTGTTACGCAAGATTATGGACTTGCCTCGCTAGGTTTAGCAAAAGGGTGCAGGGTCCTCCATCATAAAGGCTTTACCTATACAAATGAAAACATTGATCAATTATTACAAACACGTTATTTAAGTGCCATGGCTCGAAAAAGCGGGAAGCGGACAAAGGGGCCAAAGCCTTTTACATCAGAAGATAGGGATCAATTTAGGGAGCTTTTTAAAAAAGCCATTTCTCACTAAACATAATACGATGTGAAAAATTGGAGGAACAGATGGGCTATAACCAAAGGTGGCCTAGCCCCATGGATTCCTATTTAAAAATATAACTTATTACCTCTATTGCTTGCTCAACCGTTTCTACAGTTACATTTGCTTTATTAGAAAGTTCTTTTAACGGATGAATTAACGAGTTCGGCCTTATGATAATAGTAGGTTTATTCATTGCGATTGCTGTGCTGGTGTCCATTGCAGTATTCCATTGTTTATACTTCTCGCCAAATAAGGCGATAACTATATCTGATTTCTGCATTAATACCTGTGTTCTGAAATTGTTTATATCGGAAGCTGCGTCATCCTTATATAGATTTCCGGGCTGTGTTCCCAGAATTTCTTCGCCGATATTGTCTGAACGTTCGTGGTTTGTTTGCGGTGCGACAAATACTAACGGCAGATTTTTTTCCTTTGCCTTTTTCTCCACTTCGTCTCGCCAATTATCATGAATCTGTCCAGCCAAATAAACGGTTAATTCCATCATAACCCCTCCAATATTTATTTGTTCTATCCCTATACTAATAAATTTTTAAAAGTTTTCAAAGGAATTGTACTTTTACAAACGGTTAAACTTGGGGACCTCGTCGAATATGAAAGCCATGATTATTTTTAACGTAATGACGATTTTGATGTTCTTAAGTATAATTCAAATATAAGGACTATTCTGGAGGTGAATATAGGGTGAAAAAAATAACAGTCGAAAACGTAGTTCGGAGGTTTTCATTGAAAGTAGTGGCCGGTGAAAGTCAACTGCAGAAAATAATAACGCAATCACGGGTACATCGTCCGGGCCTGGAATTTGTTGGCCATTTTGATTTTTTTCCGACAGAACGAGTTCAAATTTTAGGAAAAAAGGAAATTACCTATTTACATAAATTAAGTCATGAGGAACGGAAAATACGAATCGGAAATATCGTCCATTATCATCCGCCATGTTTTATCGTAACGGCTGGGGAAGAAGGACTTACCTATTTAACTCACCATTGTGTAGAACAGGGTATCCCCTTGTTAGTAACAAACAAGCCAGAGTCGACTTCAGATTTTATCACAAAATTGGATGCGTATTTGGTGAAGGAATTAGCACCTGAAATTGCTGTCCATGGAGTTTGTATGAATGTGTCCGGCATTGGGATCCTACTTCGTGGTCATTCAGGGGTAGGGAAAAGCGAGACGGCTCATACGTTAATTCGTCGCGGACACCGTCTGGTTGCTGATGATATTGTTGTCCTAAAGAAGCTCAGCCCGCAAACCATTCTTGGTACTCATGATGGAAAAACCAAGGAGTTTTTGGCTCTTCGCAGTATTGGGTTGTTGAATGTGGTTCGCTTGTACGGTCGTAAGGCATTTCAAGATGAATCACGTATTGCGCTAGATATTAATTTGACGAAATGGGAAAAAGATGCCTTGTATAATGATTTGGATCAGGAACTTCAATATATCGAATATATGGGCGTTAAGATTCCCTCCATGGAAATCCAACTCCAGCCTGGACGCGATGTGGCGGGGTTAATTGAGGCAGCCGCAAATAACTGGTATTTGAAGCAGCAAGGATACAGTGCGGCAGAAGAGTTCATGAGCAGGATTGAGGCTGATATTACAAGTTCCGGTACGGAATAACGATTAATGAAATTTGCTAGACTTATTAATTTAGAGTTCTCCTATTCTAACCGTAAGCGGGCTCAAAGTAAAAGCCCAATCCCCCACTTTAATCACAGGGAGATTGGGCTTTTTTAGTTAATTCGCGGGTACGGGCTTTTTCAAGATTCCCATTAATACGGCAGAAACAATCGCTCCAATTACAACTGCCAGCAGATACAGAAACCAATTGCCATCAACGAGGGGAATAACGAATACTCCTCCGTGCGGGGCACGAAGTCCAATACTAAACATCATCGATAACGCGCCGGTAACTGCTGAACCAGTCATAATGGAAGGGATCACTCGCAGTGGATCCGCTGCAGCAAATGGAATCGCTCCTTCTGTGATAAACGATAATCCCATAATATAGTTTACTTTTCCTGCTTCACGATCTTGTTGGCTAAACTTTTTCTTGAATAAGGTAGTTGCGATGGCAATTCCTAATGGAGGAACCATTCCAGCTGCCATGATTGCGGCCATTGGTTCGTAGACCCCATTTGCTAATAGACCAGTACCAAACACATAAGCAGCCTTGTTTACAGGGCCACCCATGTCAAAAGCCATCATGAGCCCTAAAATAATTCCTAGTAAAATAGCATTGCCAGTTCCTAGACCTGATAACCACTCAGAAATGGCTGTATTTAACGCGCCAACTGGCTTATTTATGACAAATAACATAATAAAACCTGTTAATGCAATTCCTAATAAAGGATAGATTAAGATCGTTTTAATTCCTTCAAGCGAAGATGGCAAACTAGCAAACAACTTTTTCAAGCCAACTACTAAATAACCTGCTAAGAAACCTGCCACAAGTCCACCTAAGAAACCTGCTCCGCCGCTTGACGCCATCATCCCTCCGACCATACCTGCAGCGAAACCTGGGCGGTCAGCAATACTCATGGCGATAAATCCTGCTAATACTGGAACCATTAATCCGAACGCATTTCCGCCACCAATCGTCATTAGCGCTTCAGCAATCGGATGAAAGCTTGGATCATCGGGATCAAAGGCATTGAAGCCAAACATGAAACTGATTGCAATTAAGATACCCCCGCCGACAACGAAAGGAAGCATGTTAGAAACACCGCTCATTAAGTGCTTATAAATGGTTGCTCCGATGCCCCTTCCTGATTGTTGACTTTCTTGACTAGACTTCCCACTTCCACGGTACAAGGGAGCATCTAGCTTTAATGCTCTCTCAATTAATTGCTGTGGTTTGCGGATTCCATCTGCAACGGCTGCCTCAATGACATGTTTTCCATTAAAACGGTTCATTTCAACATTCGTATCCGCTGCAACAATCACTGCGACAGCGTTTTCAATTTCTTCTGCCGTGAGGACATTTTTGGCACCGCCCGACCCGTTTGTCTCAACCTTAATATCAACACCCATTTCTGCTGCTTTTGCTTTTAATGCGTCTGCAGACATATACGTATGGGCGATACCCGTTGGACAAGCGGTTACGGCGACAATAAATTGTTTCTTTCCAGCCATTGACTGCTCAACTGGTTGTTCGTCTGTGTCATGGCGGTCAATGATACCTAGGACATCATTGGCTGATTTAGCTGCTAAAAGCTGGTTACGTACATCTTCCTTCATTAAAATAGAAGAGAGGCGAGCAAGTGCTTCTAAATGTGTATTGTTTGCTCCTTCTGTAGCTGCAATCATAAAGAAAAGATGAGCAGGTTGACCGTCGAGCGACTCAAAGTTTACGCCGCCGGTCGATCTCCCAAAAGCAATTGCCGCCTGCTTGACCGCGGTTGTTTTTGCATGGGGAATCGCAATTCCATCTCCAATCCCCGTTGTACTTTGTGCTTCTCTTTTAAAAATTTCCTTTTTAAAATCGAACCTATTTGTTAGTTTGCCGGCAGTGTCTAATACATGTACTAACTCTTCAATGGCATCAGATTTTTGAACACCTTTTAATGAAAGATTAATCGTGTCCTTGGTCAATAGCTCCGTTATTCTCATCTTCATTCTCCTTTTTTATGATTGCATTTTAATGGTTACCTGTGGAAGTAGACCTTCCGCTTTTTCACGGGTACATAAGCCAATGGAAAAAGCAGTAGCACTACCGGCTGCAACACTGAAACGAAAAGCTTCTTCAATCGATTTTGTTCTTGCATAAGTTGCGATAAATCCAGCTACAAGAGAATCTCCTGCACCGACAGAACTTATCACTTTCCCTTTAGGGACAGTGGCGATTAAGGTGATTTCGTTATTGATGAGTACGGCACCTTTTTCAGCAAGAGAAACAATCACATTTTGAACACCTTGTTTAATGAGCTCTTTTCCATATGGGATTACCTCTTCACAGGTTGTAATAACGGTATTGAATAAGTCTCCAAGCTCATGGTGATTCGGTTTAATCAAAAATGGTTTTAACGGGATCACTTTCCTTAATAAATCCCCCTCGGCATCGACGACAAATTTTGTTCCGTTTTCATTGCATATTTTCACAAGCTCTTCATAGGTATAATCGGGCATTGAAGCTGGGATGCTCCCTGCTAATACGAGAATATCTTCACTTGTAAGCCTGCGGATTTTACTCTTCAATGCTTCGTAGTTTTCCTTAGTAATGCTGGGTCCTTGTGCGTTTATTTCTGTTTCTGTTTCAGATTTAAGCTTTACATTTATCCGTGTATCTTCTTTAATTCGGACAAACTCTGCCTGGATATCTAGTGATTTTAAGAATCCTTCAATATAATCGCCGGTAAACCCTCCTAAAAATCCAAGGGCTTTACTGTCAACGTCCAATCTTTTTAATACCTGGGATACATTAATCCCTTTTCCACCAGGAAACTTAGCTTCATTGTTTGTTCGGTTTAATTCGCCCAAGGCTACTTGATCAAGTTCTATCATGTAATCAAGAGAAGGGTTTAAAGTTAATGTATAGATCATGAGGTCACAACCCTTATCTTTGTTTTATTAATAAATTGCTCTTCGATATCAAGGTCAATTTCATTTGTTATGATGGTTGCTAAATGTAAATCAGCTATTTTTGCAAAAGCTATTTCTGAAAACTTTGTTTCATCCGCTAATACATAAGCTTCTCGTGTTAAAGAAATCGCTTGTTGTTTGATCATTGCTTCTTCTTGATCTGGTGTTGTATAGCCAAATTGGGGGTGAATTCCATTTACTCCCATAAAGCATTTATCAAAACGATAATGTTCAAGACTTTCTAATGCTCCTCGACCTATCATGGCTTTTGTTGTTGGCTTTGCAAATCCACCGACTAAAAAGGTTTTTATATTTTTCTCGAGAAGTTCATTCGCATGCATAAGTCCATTTGTTACAACGACAATGTTAGTTGGAAGAAAAGGAATCATTTCAAAAACAGTTGATCCGGCATCTAAATAAATACAATCGCCCGCTTCTACTAAACTCCCGGCATACTGAGCGATCTGCCGTTTTGCTTGAAGGTTTTTGGAAGATTTCTCTGTCATGCTCGGTTCTTGGAGTTTCCCTTGGAGTCTTGCCGCACCGCCATGAACCCTCTTAAGAAATTTTCCTTGTTCTAACTGAGTTAAATCACGACGAATGGTTGATTCTGAAGCATTTGTTAAGTCTACGAGTTCCTGAATCTTGACTGAATTCTTTTCTTTTAACGCTTCTAAAATAATTTGATGGCGTTCTGACTCTAACATAATCCGCCCTCCTAAAACGCTTTCATTTTGTTATTAATATCATCATATGACATTTTATTTAATAAATCAATCAAAATCTTTCAGTTTCAATCAGATAATCATTCATTTTATTCCACATATGAGCAAATTCATTCACATCAATAAAATAACTGGTTAGATAAATAACTCAAACATTTAGGAGGGGAACTTGGGAATACTCCCCTAATTTAATTCACTTATAATATAATTAAAGTATATTGTAGGATTTTTCTGAAAGAGGATGTGAGATGAATGGAAGTGGCATAATCAAGTTAGCTAGACTTACTTGTTATTAGTAGACTGGGGGGATTCGATGACGCATTTTTTTTCTGATCATCTTGCTAGGAAGGTGAATCTTACGACTGTGCCCAAACGCATTATTTCCATTTGTCCTGCCATTACTGAGACACTCTTTGTCCTAGGTCTTGAAAAAGAAATAGTTGGCCGTACAAAATATTGCACTTTTCCTAAAGAGATGGTAGAAAACGTCCCAATCGTAGGCGGTACAAAAGAAGTGAATGTGGAAACCATACGTGATTTACAACCTGATCTTATACTGGCTGAAAAAGAAGAAAACACAAAAGAAATGGTGCTTGCACTTGAAAAAATTGCTCCTGTTTTTGTTATGGAGGTTCAAAGGATAGACGATTCCTACCGGCTGATAAAAACACTGGGATTACTGACAAATAGAGAAAAGGAAGCTAGCCTCCTCATCACATCCTGCAAAACATCCTTCCCTGACCCGTTATGTAAGGAAAATCTAAATGTTGCCTATGTTATCTGGAGAAAACCAAATATGGTGGTTGGCGGAACAACATATATTAATGATGTATTACATACACTTGGTTTCCAAAACCCCTTCGAAAAGGGAGAATCAAGGTATCCAATGGTTTCAAAAGAGGAGCTTGCAGATGCAAATCCTGATGTACTTTTGCTTGCTTCCGAACCATTTCCATTTCAAGAAAAACATATTGCAGAATTTCAATCATTTCTACCAAATACAAAAATCTTTTTAGTCGACGGCGAAATGTTTTGGTATGGAGCAAAAATGGTTAAAGCAGGGGTGTATTTAAAAAAATTAACAAAAGAAATAGAGAAGAGTATTGTGTAGGGGTTTTAATATAAAGAATTATTTATATAAAATTTAATCATGCTATACTTAGGGAACTAATAGGGGTTCTGAAAGGAGTTAAATATAGTGAAGTATATAAAATCGCAAATGCAACAGCTAATCAGGGATAATAAAGAATTGCATACACGCTTAAAAGAGTTGAAGGCAGAACATGGCCTTGAAAAAAACAATGCCCTCAAGGCTTTGTACCATTCAGAAGTTGCTGACGGGGGAAAGTACCAGTTAGCTTATCAAGCACTTGACCAGCCAAAAAAGTAGACTTACTTAAGACCTTGAGATGAACTCCAAGGAAATAGGTGCCTGACCCCCGCTCCGTTAAGGCTTTAACGCGCTGTGGGTCAGGCACCTTTTTGAAGGAATCTATCCCGTTCTATTAATTTAATATCGTTCCCTTTAATGCTATACCAATTGGAGTTGATTCAACTCATAAAACTGTCCTTTTTTAGACATTAATTCATTGTAGGTACCGAATTCTACACAACGCCCATTTTCGATAACAGCGATTTTATCAGCATTGCGAATTGTCGAAAGGCGGTGGGCTACAATAAACGTGGTCCGGCCCTGACATAAAACGTTTAAAGCTGCTTGGATTTTTTTCTCAGAATGACTATCTAATGCGGAGGTGGCCTCATCTAATATAATCACCTTTGGATTCCGAATTAACGCCCTGGCAATCGATACTCTTTGCCGCTGGCCGCCGGAAAGTTTATCCCCGTGTTCTCCAATGCTCGTATCCACACCATCAGGAAGCTTTTGAATAACATCCAATAAATTGGCGGCTTTTAAAACTCTTTCTAGTTCTTCTTCTTTAACAGAAGGCATCCCATAAGTAATATTTTGACGGATGCTTCCGGAAAATAGAATCGTTGTCTGGGGGACCACTGCCAAATGATTTCGAAATGACCGTAAATCAATCGAGGTCATATCGTGTCCGTCTAAAAGAATTTTCCCTTCGGTGGGTTGAATAAACCCAATGATCAAATTTAGGATGGTAGATTTACCTGATCCAGATTCCCCGACAAAAGCAATCGTTTCTCCTTGTCTAACCTCTAGGGTCAAATTATGGAGAATATTGTTATTGCCGCCGGGATAGTGATAACTAACATGTTGTAAAGTGAAATTTCCATTTACTTGTTTGAGTTTTGGTTTGTTTTCGTGATTTTCTACTTCTCCTGCCATTAAAATCTCGCCAATGGATTCGACCGATTCCATGCCTTTCGCAATAGTGGGGATCAATGTAATCATACTAGAAACGGAGTTTACTACTGTTGTAAAGTACGTTTGATACATTACCACTTCGCCGGGAGTAATCGAACCGCGATAGGCTAAGACACCAGTAAAAACTAAACAAATAATCTGAAAAAGTTGAAAACTAGCCCAACTAACCGAACCAAAAAAGGATTGAATAATGTCTAAGTGAAATCCTTTTATTAAGATTTGTTGGAATCGGTGATTTAAGCGCCGCTCCTCTTGTTTTTCTAACGCATGAGCCCGTGCAATAGGAACTAATTCAATCATTTCAATCACGTGGGCGGATGTTTTTTCCATTTCCCGACGAAATTCAGAGTTAGAGGTTTTAATTTTTTTACGGAAAGCGACAATAATCAAAGCGGATATCGGTACCGTTAACAGAAAAAATAAAAACACAGTAGGACTGTAATATAAGGTGATTCCTAATGCTACAAGTAGATTGATAAGAATATTTAAACCACTAACAAAAACCTGTGAAGAGAGTGTCTGAACAGCTTCAACATCTCGCATAATTTTAGATTGAAGGCGTCCTGACTGCATCTCCTTCTGATATGGAATCGAGAGTTCTTGTAACTTTTTAATAAGAGAGGCCCGCAATCCTGATTCTACAATACGAATAGCATAACTATGCAGTTTCGTATGATAATAGTTCGTTACAATGTTCTGCAGCACTAATATGAACAGAATAATCGCATTCAGGTAAATGGTACGAATACCATTTTCACTCTGTTTAGTTGCAGCATTGATCACATTCGCAATCGCAATTGGCATGACCCAAGAAGGGATATGTTTAATCGTAAAAAAGACAGAAGAATAAAATAGTCTTAAGTAATTTCCTTTATATAATCCTACCAGCACCTTAAAGGGGTTTTTTTGATTTTTGTTATAGATTTGTTGGACAAGTGATTCCTTCAAAGTACTCAACTCCCTATAAAGGTTGGAATGTGTTGATTAATTTCTATGATATATGCAAACGTTAACATTTTTATGTTAAATCAAAACAGTTTAAAATGCGGAATTTAATAATCTTTTATTTATATTATTTTTGTTAACGCTCACATTTTATAATCTAGCCCTAACCCTGTCAATAGTAAACAAAATGCACACGTGAAAAAGGTAGGAACAATAATTCACGCAAAATATGATAATATGATGTTATTATAATCAAAAAAAGCGGTGCCTGACCCCCGTTGCGTTAAAGCTTTAAACACTGGGGGTCAGGCACCTATTTTATGTTACTTTTTCATTGATTTATACTAAAATGAACTTAAAAAGCTTTCTAAGCGGGAAAAGTATTTTTGGCAATGACCAATACATTTTTTACGATTGTTAGCATCAGGAGGACTACTTGGAATGATATCAGAAGGGACATTTAATGGTGTCGATGGAATAGAGCTATTTTTTCGTGTGATCGAACCATTAACGGCTCCAAAAGCAGTAGTTATAGTAGTGCATGGACATGGGGATCATAGCGGAGGGCTACAAAATATTAGTTCAAGTCTGGTTGATAAAGAATATATTGTGTATGCCTTTGATTTGCGCGGTCATGGAAAAAGCGCTGGGAAAAGAGGATATATACAGTCTTGGGGTGAATTTAGAGGAGATTTACACGAGTTTCGAAAGCTCGTTTCTCTCGATCAGCCCGAATTGCCCTTGTATATCGTGGGACATAGCATTGGCGGTCTGATTACTCTCGAATATGCTTTGGAACAAAGTGCGGGTATTTCAGGAATTATGGCGATTTCTCCTGCCATCTCTTATGAAGTAACACCATTTGAGCAGTTAGGTATAAACCTAATGGGTAAAGTTAAACCAGATTTTAGAATCAAAAAACCAGGCAGGATTCGCTTGCTAAAGAAAAAATCAGCGATGCGAGCTAAATACGAATCTGACAGTTTACGTCACAATATCGTGACTCCTGGTTTAGGACGTAGCTTAATCCAAGCGATTTCACGGGTGGTAAATAAAGCACCGTCGATTACCCTGCCAATTCTATTGCAATACGGCCTGGATGATAAAATTACTCCCCCGACAAAGCTGCACCATTTCTTTAACCTTGTTTCCTCATCGGATAAACAACTATATGAATACCCTTCAGCTAGGCATCGTCCGTTTGATGAAGTAGGAAAAGAGAAGTTTTTAAGCGATTTAGTCGACTGGTTAGATCACCAGCTTGATAAACAACAAAAGCTGACTTACAGATAGTTTGGTTAAAGGGGCCTGTTAGAGCATGATTTTCAAAATGTAGGTTCCAAAATAAATAAAAAAGGTTCCTGACCCCGATGCGTTAAAGATTTAACATACTGGGGTCAGGAACCTTTTTGGTAGTTAAATAACCCATGAGTTGTCCAGCAGATTACTTAATTGCCAGGAAATGAGGAAGAATGTCCTTTAATGCTGCAGGAATGCCAGTTGATAAAAAAACAACAGCGCAAACAAGTAAAGCAGTGGATGGACTTCACGCCATTTGCCTTTCACTACTTTTAACAGCGGGTAGCTAATGAAACCCAGGGCGATTCCCGTTGATATGCTAGATGTGAGCGGCATGCTTAGGATAATTAAGAATGCTGGGAAGGCTTCTTCAAGTTTGTCCCAGCGGATTTTTGAGATGCTACCCATCATTAAGCTGCCAACAATAATGAGAGCTGGTGCGGTAATCGCAGAAAGACCGGAAACTGCGCCAACGAGCGGCCCAAAGAAGGCCGATAGAATAAACAGAATGGCAACTGTCAGGGAGGTTAAACCAGTCCGGCCGCCGGCAGCGACTCCTGAAGTCGACTCAATAAAAGCAGTTGTAGGGCTCGTTCCAAACATTGCGCCAATGGTAGTACCAACCGAATCGGAAAGTAAGGCTTTGCGGGCACGCGGTAATTTGTCGTTCTTCATTAACCCCGCCTGATTCGCGACACCAATCATGGTGCCAGTTGTGTCGAAAATCGTGACAAGAATGAAGGAAAATACAACGGTATAAAGGCTGTGCTGAATGACATCTGTCAGCGCTGTTATTGGATTGGCAACAATTAGTCCCTCGGGAAGGGAAGGGAACGACATAATTCCTTTGTCGAAGGAAAGTTGGTTTGTAAAGTAGGCGATTATGCCCGTAATGATCATTCCAAAAAATAAGGCACCATTCACCCCAAGTACCATTAATACAAGGGTGATGGCTAGTCCGACCAGCGCCAGAATTACTTCCGGAGAGTGAAGGTCCCCCAAAGTGACTAAGTTGGTCGGATGAGCCGTTATAATTTTTGTAAGGCGCAGGCCGATAAAAGCAATAAATAAGCCAATTCCAGCCGTAATCCCATGTTTCAGGTTCTCCGGGATTGCCTCCATTAATTTTTCCCGAAACGTAGTTAACGATAAAATGACAAAGATAATCCCAGCAACAAAAACAGCTGCAAAGGCCGTTTGGTAGGTGATTCCGTGATGGGCTCCGACAACGGAATAGGCAAAGTAAGCGTTAAGCCCCATCCCCGGAGCGATAGCGATGGGGTAATTGGCGAAAAGTGCCATCCAAAGTGTACCAACAACTGAGGCGATGATGGTCGCTGTGAAGACTTGTTCAAACGGAACACCTGCATCAGAGAGTATAATCGGGTTTACAACAACAATATAAACCATGGTGAAAAAGGTTGTGATTCCGGCAATTAATTCCGTTTTGGTATTTGTTTGATTTTCTTTTAACTTAAACATCAGTGTTTCCTCCAAAATACGAACTATTTTTTAAGAACCTATATATATTATTCGTTTTTAGATGGAATTTCAATAGTTAACTATTATTTTGCCCAATTCAATGGACTTCAAACAAACAGTATTTCACGGGAGCTTTCCTTGCCTTCTATAAAATCTAATAGTCGAGTTGCCTCATCCATTAATGCGTTGTGTTCCTCATCAGCAAGCTTTTTAAAGAGCTCAATAATGAGTCTCACAGTCCCTTTTTCTTTCTTTACTTTCCAAATCCCTGAGACGAAGCCATCAATGAGAATGGTTGGCCTGATGATTCCGTTCTTAGTAAATACTATGTTACGGTAGGTCTCATCAATGATTCGTTTCCGATCGGCATAGGATAGCAAAATGTTGTCAAAGCCTCCAAGGAATCTTGGTGGAGAGGGAGTGTTCTCATCAGGTCTTGGGGCGTTAGGAATGTCTATAAGTTCATTTCCATCGTTGTCATGGAATATAAAGAGCTGCGGTAGAAGTTGTTCTACTTTTTCTTTGAGCCGAGTGAGGCCCGACCAAGCCTGTATGTCCTGAATGGTAGCTGGACCAAATGAAGCTAGATAACGGAGTATTATATCATCGGTTGTCAATTTTGAGAGTGGCAGAGTGCCGATCCATGCTTCAGATGAAGTATGGACGGCCTTTCCGCTCTTACCCCAAATTCCACGAGGTGGCAATTGCACAAGTGGAACCATAGTCCGAACGACAGCTGCGAGAGCATCCGATTCAACATTCGGCCACTGTTTGCCTAATAGTTGGCCAAGTTCGCTAAATGTACGAGGTTTTGTTTCGACTAGAGTACGGCCAGCATCGGCAACGGCCAGAATATCCAAACCCGTTAGGTACTTTCCAAAAGAACTTTTTAAGCCGCTTTCTTGGACAGGCTGAACTAAGGGGCGCAATCTCATACCATCCTGGGATGACACCAAGTGGATGGTGGAGCGCATCAAGGCGAGGCGCACGACCTTTTTGTCTTGAATGAGATTGGATAGATCTTCTGGACGAAATTTTTCAAGCCGCGTCCAAAGACCAAAATAAGGGGCATTCGGGTCCTGAGCCTGTATCCCAACAAGATGCTCAATAGCATCTAATACCGGTATATTTACACGTGTTAGCAACATTTGCCTTGCAAGTAAAGCACGGTTCAAGGCCCGAGTGCTAAGGACTGGAGGCATCCCTTGCAAATTATCTTTGCTTTGAGCTTTATTACTTATCTTCAAATGTTAAGCCCCCTCATCATTTATAGCAGCTTATTCTACCTTAGCATTTTCTCTTTTATACAAATAAAGACCATAATCTTGCATCACCGATGAGTATCCAAGTTGTCTGAGCATTGTGGCAATATTACCACGGTGGTAATTTCCATGAGTAACAACGTGGAAAACTGATTCAGAAATAGACGTTTCCAATAATCCAGCATAAGGATTATTAACGACAATGACTTGATCCATATTTTCCTGATTGGCCAGAAATGATTTGTTTTTGAGGGACAGGCCGTCATAGAGGGATTCCATCTCTTCCAGGTCTTTTGATTCTAACTGGTCTTGTAATTGATTTGCCAAGACAAAAGCTTCATCCATAGTTTGACCGTTGATAATATCAAACCATGCTTGCTCAACGAGATAAATATGGGTTAACACTTTTGAAATTGTGGAAAAGCCACTTTGTATGTCTTGATGATAAATGTCCTTTGGAAGTTCTTTTAAGCGATCAATAATTTCCTTATTTGCCCAAATGTTGTAATCATACATATCTTTTGTGGGATTCTTTTTCAAGTTATTTCCTCCTTGTTCACCAATGGGTAATGATCAATATATGGTATATTATACCATTTATTTCAAGCGCATGCCTATAGTGTTTAATGTTGATATTATTGAATCAATTCCAAACAGCTTCCCAAAATAGTTGAAGTAAAAAAACAGAAATTCATAGTATTTTAAAATAATAAAATATTGAATTTGGTAACAATAGAGTTGTTGGGAACGGTTGCAATAAAAATTTAAATAGTTGCAATTGACAGAATAATAAAACTATACTACTATTTTAATATAAATTAAACCTTCGTGGCCCGAAAAAATACATCATAGAAAGTGAAGGTAATCGTTATGTCACAAATGCTAGCTTTAGTCATTGTTGTACTTATTCTATTAATTGGGGACTGGGTAGCAGTACGAACCAAAGCCTGGGTGCCGTCAATCTTTATCTCAGCCGTTTTATTTCTTATTGGTTATTGGACATTCTTTCCAAAGGAAATCGTTTCAGTAGCAGGGATACCGCCGGTTGTTGCAACCATGCTGATGTACCTGCTTATTACGAATATGGGAACATTGCTTTCTCTAAAGGAATTGAAGGAACAATGGAAAACCATTGTCATTGCCCTTTCGGGGATTATAGGGATTATTGTTCTATTGTTTGGGATTGGAACCTTTATTTATGGGTTTGAAACAATCGTTGTCGCCATCCCGCCATTGGTTGGCGGTGTAGTATCGGCGTTGATCATGTCTGAGGGGGCCAAGGAAGCGGGCCTCGCATCCCTATCGGTATTCGCTATCGTCATCTACGTTATGCAGGGGTTTGCAGGATATCCACTTACCTCAATCATGTTGAAAAAAGAAGGGAAAAGACTTCTTACCCAATATCGCCAGGGAGATATAGCAGTTAAAGGCCAACCTGAAGCGGATGCAGAAGTAGCAGCATCAGTTGAATCAGCTAAACCGGAACTTAAGCTATTTAAAAAGCTGCCTGAAAAATATAACACGGAGTACTTTAAGTTTTTTAGACTTGCTTTAGTTGCTTTTCTAGCCTACTTGGTTTCCTCTCTATTGGCACCTATTGTTTCTATTAGCCCGTTTGTTCTTTGCTTATTGTTTGGGATTATTGCAAAAAGCATTGGATTTCTGGAGAAGCAAGTCTTACAAAAGGCAAATGCATTTGGTTTTGCCTTAATGGGTCTTATGCTGTTTGTATTTGACGGGTTAAAACAAGCAACACCAAGTATGATGCTGGAAATTATTTATCCGCTTGTGGGTACAATTGTGATTGGCGTAATCGGTATGTACATCTTCTCCTTTATCGCAGGTAAAATCCTAAAAGTAAGCAAGGAAATGGCATTCGCAGTATCCTTAACTGCCCTTTATGGATTTCCAGCTGACTACATCATCACAAACGAAGTAATCAAATCATTAACAAATGATGAGAAAGAAAGAGAAATGCTGACAAGCCACATGCTGCCGCCAATGCTGGTCGGCGGGTTCATCACTGTTACGATTGTATCGGTTATACTGGCAGGCATCTTTGTGAAATTTTTATAAGAAAAGCGG
>NZ_BCVP01000047.1 GCF_001591805.1 Neobacillus novalis NBRC 102450
TGTTACTATCCTTGCTATCAGTGATCATTAAGACGAAAAGTTCTACTAATACTATCCTTTAAACCGCCGAACAAAAATAATTCTTCCTTAGAATACCACTTTTCGAAAGTGTTTGCAAGTTTACTTTCCCTGTTTCACATTGATTGTTCAATGGATAATTGTATTTGCATCACTTTCTAGTTATCATTTTTATAATGTATCAAAATAAATCAGTGGCGTGTGTCTGTGGCTATTATTATTCAATAACCACGGACACACGCCATTTTTTACACATTTGGAGGGACGAGGTGTCCCCTCGTCCCTAACTACTATTTCCCCCTGCAGGGTGACTATTTGTTAAGATTTCTTCTAGTAAACTTTAATCTTCGCAAAAACGAAGCATCTCACTAGCTGAGTTCTTATATTATTTAGGAAGTTGCTTATCTTTCATTCAGATTCCCTTTTTAATGCACTTATTTTGTTACCTTTATTAGGAGTCCGATCCCTTACTCGTCACTTTGAATCATTTACTCGTCTAAAATTAGTATTTACCCGTCTATTTTTCTATTTTACTCGTCTGTTTTGGCAATTTACTCGTCACTTTCCACATTTTACTCGCCAACGGTTTCCGGTGATGACGGCGATTCGTAATATCCCAGGCGTTGACATTGGGTTGCGCTCAAATTCTGAATCAGGGAAAACTCAAAAAAAAAGACTTCCCATTCTTTTGAAGCAAAAAAATAAAAACCCCCTAAGCTGGATTCTTTAGTCCAACTTAAGGGGTTCACTTCACGATTGAAGTGGTTTTTAATCGCGCATTGCTCCTGCCTCTCGGGAAGTCATTGCACCTTGTCCTTCGCTTACATCTTTTTGAATTTCTTGTTTTACTTTTTGTGCATCAGTTCCGGCAAATTCCGGTTTCATAATAGAACCCAAATTCTCTTTAGCGTGTTGATCCTGCTGCATACAATTCCACCTCACCAAAATTCTTTCAATCTTATTATTTTCAAAAAATTCTCGGGCTATCCCGAGGATTTGAACAAATTCACTTAAAGGTAAAAAGGGCTTTCGTAGAACCAAATGTGTGGCTGTAGCGGTCTTTTTTCTAAAAGCGTTATTCTAATACTCTCGACATATTTCGGGTAGTGGCACCCCCAAAACGCTTTGCCTGTCCCTATGTCCCGCAAATGGTGGCAGGAACATATAAATGTATGAAGTTCTTTAATAATGAAAGGAAAGAAGGAAAGTGAATGCCAAGCGGAGTGCATCAAGTTGAGGTGGGTTTACCAATCAATAAGGTTTGGGATTTTGTTAAGGATATGGATAACTGGGCTCCACTTATTCCTGGATATATTCAACATCGGAAATTTTCCAACCGTCAGTCAACCTGGGAATTTTATAGTAACATTGGCTTCATAAAGAAAAAGATTAGTCTGATGGTCACTATAAAAGAATGGATTGAACCAACACGGGTCACTTTTCATTTAAAAGGGTTAAATGAGGAACTTTCAGGCGGAGGATATTTCCTGGCGGAAGCGATAGATAAAAATAAAACGGGCATAACGGGCTTTATAGAAATCACTGCCGGCGGTGCAATGGGACCATTTGTTAATACGGTTTTAAAGTCTAATCTTCCTAAAGTAACGAAAGAAATGGCAATCGCTATCTCCACAAAATTGGAGGAACTTAATAGAATTTAATTTTGTATCCAAAAAGAGGGTCATTCCCCCGTTTTGTTAAAGCAGCGGGGGAATGACCCCAAAATTTTTCACCAAAAGGGGGTGCCCCTAAAGTTATATTTTTGGGACATCCACTTCCAATATTCTTCTTAGTGCATACTAGTTTTTAAAGGGTGTTTCGACGGTGATTGTCATTTTAATCGAACTCCCATCCGGTAGTCCATTCCCACCAAGGAAGTACACCGCCCCCCGACCCTATGCCTAAATAATTGGGACAAGGTTCCCTTGTCCCACAATCGGAGCCCCCTTTAGATTGAAGTAGGAAATTGAAATCGCTAATGTAAAGATATCTTTACATTTGTGGTTTCTTATTTTATACTCGATGTAAAGATATCTTTACATCGTTAACAGGAAGAGAAGTGAGATACTTTTGAAAGTGAGAAACAGAATTAAAGAAATACGTTTAGCAAAAGGAATTAGTCAAATTGAAATGGCGGAAGCTCTGCAAATTACAAGACAAACGATTAACGCCGTCGAGAATCACAAGTATAACCCTAGCTTAGAACTGGCACTAAAGCTGATTAAATATTTTAATGTCACGCTTGATGAAATATTTACCTTGGAGGAGGAATAGCATGAAAAAGTGGCCCATCATTATAGCTATAACGGTTGTTTGTTCAATGAGTATTGGTTTGTACCTGGGGAAATTACTCGTTCCTGATTTACCTGTTGGAACGGTTGTAGCAGGGATAATTGGTTCTGTTGTAGGTGTTGGAATTGTATTTGGAACCATAAAATTTCGTGAAAAACGAAAGGGCGATAATGTACCTGATGTAGATGAAAGGACATGGGTAAATATTAAAAATTTCTATGCACTTTCATTGTACATCGCGTTATTTGGCAGCATGTTACTAGTCTGTGTGCTATTTGCAATTGGTGTAGAAACAATTGAAATAGGTGCATTGAGTATTTATTTATTAGCGCTATTTATGTTAATTGTTGTTGGAACATTTGTTGTGAAAAGAAAGTAAACCGGGACATGGGGTCAGGAACATGAGATGTACATAGCACTGAAAGTTATTCTTCTTCTAAAGAATTTATGTAATTTAGCAAATCTATCTGGCTAGTAATTGGGTTTTGGTAGTTTAAGCCGAAATGCTCTCTTGCATATAATAATCAGGTTGCGTTTCTAGTCCACATTTTTCACAAGAAATCATTGTTTAGTTGTTTGTTTTCCGTCAGCGGCTACCGAATACCAACTTTTTTCTTGGCTACGGTCGCTTATTAAAATTTATACTATCTTATCTTTTTTAAAAAAAGACTTCCCATTCTTTTAAAAAAATGAAAAGTCTCCTTATTTCCTTCAGTTATTGAGGTATGGTCATGATACCTAAGGCAACCAAAATATTAGCAATAATACCAACAGCAATGGCGCCTAATGGACCAACTGCCATACGTACGATTGGTCGGCCAGCCACTTCGTTTAGTAGGTAGAAGCCTGCGATGAAGAAGAAACCAAATCCTGGAGCAATCGTGTTTGCTGCATTTGCACCACCGATTAAAAGAGCAACTTCTAACAATTTAGTCATAGCAGATCGAATATTTTCCCCTGAATTCCGTACACCAGGATATTTATCTAAGAATCTAGCAATATAACTTAATAGGGTTACCTCTAAGAAAATAATTACTGCACCAATAGCTACAGCTACCCAAACATTTGGTGAGAATAATCCAACAACAAAGATTAATGTAAAACCAACTGGGCTATAGACACCTGTTGCAATAGCAGTACTTGCGACTAGAGGGATAAAGCCAATCGCTCTTGCGGCTGCAGCGATACCTGCATCAGTCTGTTTACCATCTGCTAAAAGATTTAATGAAATTGGGTCTCCGGCCATGAGAAGCAAGTTTGTAGCACCTGCAATTAAAGCTCCGATAACCATAAAGAATACAACATTTTTCTTGATTGATTTAACCTTATCACTAAATACTGAAGCTAAATCAATCATAGATCCTTCTTCTGCCTTTTGTTTAATAGCATAAGTAAATAAGAATATCATTCCAACAATTAAAGCCATACCTTCTTGGTTCAAAGAGACGACATTTCCACCAATTTTAAGAAATCCACTTGTATTTACCCACACAGCTAACTGCCTTACTAAAGCCGAAACAACAAAGGTTAAGACACCCTTTTTAATGCTGAACTGCATTGCCACGGCTAATGCTGGGAAAGCCATAAAGGTAACAACTACTGGAGTACCTACCGCACCAAGCGGTTCTAAGAAGTTCACTGGTAAGTGATCAAATAGTTTGACAAATCCATCCAACCCAGCAATAAGTCCCCAGCCATATAATGCACCAATAGCCGCCGCAACAGGGGTACCCCACTTATTTTTAGGGGTAGCCAATCCGATAATATCAGTACCTAATAAAATACTGTGTATGAGAATAATACTTGCTGACAAAGTAAATGGAATACCAAATCCAATAACAAGCCCAAAACTCATGGCAAATGCCGTTAATCCTAGCTCTCTGCGCTTTAACCTTCCTTCGATATGTTCAGATACAATTGGCCGCAATCCATCATTAAACACAGCAATATTTCTATTAGCTAAAACAGCTGCCACTGCACCAATAAGTACGACAAATAACGTTTCCATAACCTACGCCCCCTTACTTTTTATAAATTAGTTTTTAATGCCTTTAGAATCATAGGTACTGCGACTTCAAAATGATCTCCAGTAAAGCCGAATGCCTTCTTTCCACTTTTAACTGCCTCAATTACCTTTTGCTCATTCGGTTTTTTACCAGGCATTGATACTGTTTCACACTTGTCCCTGCCGATTAGTGCGATTGCCATTGCCAAGGCACCGCCGCCACCTGTGTGACATGCTCCAAAGTAATAATCTGCTTGACCTGTCTTCATCACCATAGCTGCTTCTAAATCAGATTTCACTATGGTTTCAATAGAAGGATCAATTTCCTTAATCAAATTTTCAATTTGCTTTTTTTCTACCTGTCCACCTACAACGATTTTCATATTAAGCTCCTCCTTGAACATTGATAGTAAGAACGTTTGAATAATGCATGTATAAATAATCTTTTTCTCCCTGTGGCAGTGGATTATTCCAATTTTCTTCTATCCATCCCACTTGTGACTTAGCAATTGAAAAATGAGGGGAATTTGTAATTTCAGTAATAATCTCTGCTGCTGGGCCCTCTAAATTTTCCCCATTACTAATTCGGGTTAAGGCCATAGGCAAATGGGTGAATAACATTTCTGCCTGTTCAACCTCTATTTTATTTAATACCTTAAGCAACGCTTTAAAGGCTAATAGAGAAACATCCGACGATTTTTCAGTTATGACTTCTTGCTCTAGAAGAATCGTCAGCCTCTCTTTATATTCCTGTAAATTCATAAAATAGCTCTCCTGTCTAAAAAATAGATGACTACTTTCCTATAACCCTGGTTAATAGAACTCGAGTCCAGAAAAATTGGATTCCGAGGTAAAATAGCGCTTCCAAACTTCTGGCATTTGAATAGATTTCTCTAATCTTTCAGCCAGTTCAAGTGCGTACCCGGCAGATGTTATCCCCTTTTTCGCTATAATGACTAATCCACTAGCTATTGTTTCAATTGGAACAGTTATCGCAGTAGTCTGACACATATTAGCTGCCCTTACTAAAAACTTCCCATGATTTTTAGTGATATCCAATCCTGCTTTGCCAAGAAATTGAGGAATCGTTTCTCCATAGCCATAAACATCAACTGGTCCTTCACAGGTAACGATCAAATCAACATCTTTTCTTTTAAAGGCTTCTCTAATGACATTTATACCTCTTTTGCGATCCTCGATTCCTCCCATGTCAACTTCTTCTATAATATAAGGAGATTCTTCTATTCTAGAAAGATACGTTAAGACTTTTTGTTGCATATCCACCCCATCAGGACATACAACTGAATTTTTCTTAGGAATGAGAACCTTTATCCTCTTATTAGTTGTAATTGTGAGGTTTTCATTCGTTAAGCATTCCATTACAGTCTTCAATGTATGGACATTTTTGCTTATTACACCGATACTTCCTGTAAATTCAAGCCCTTCTGTAGACCTCTTCTTATTTTTTACGAATAGATCGAGACCAGCACCAATCATAGAAGGCAATTGACAGCTTAAGGCCGGAGCTAGAACAGAACCTCCGCCATCTGTTCCAATCGCAAAATCATTAATTCCTTTTACGATATTGATAGGTCCGCCACTTGTAGAACCTGTCATTACCCGATAGGTTACAGGGTTAATTAAATCAGTGTCGATTGCGCGTCCTCTATTCGAAGATTTATCAATGGTAAGCCAGGCGAAGCGATTATCAGAGCGAAGCTTTTCAACCATCGCTTCTGGAATCTGACGCGTATCCTTTACACCAAAATACATTGCATCATAATTTTTACCTATAATCTCTTTGCTAATAGTAGGGTTTGTTTTAACAACTGTTCTACCCAATTCTCTTTTAGCAAGATTGATTTTGTTGTGTAAGTCAGACATATAGCTACACTCACATTCCAAGTATAGGATTAACTATACAGTATATTGTATATTGTATATCATAACGTTTTCATTTCTAAAATTCAATCAATTCAGACAAAACTTTTAGAAGGTTATGACAATGTCTTCATTGACTCTCCAAAGGCACCTGCAGCCTCCCCAATAATTTCCTCAGAATCATTCGAAAATCTCATGAATCACACTCCTTAACTTAACAGATTAAATGTCCCATTGAGTCAAATATGCCTAAAAGTTCAGGGCTAGTTTTCAGATTTTCCACTATTGCAACTTGTGCATTTGTCACAAAAATTTGGGTGCGAAATGCATAAATAACTGTATCCCCTACATGAACCTTACTTGTATCTAAAGTTCCATAATAATCAATATTGGTGGGATCATTTTCGATGATAGGTATTTTTTCTAGGTCATCCTTGTTCGTTCCAACTAATGCGCCCTCCATTCGAGAACGCGGATAAAATCCACCACCAAATACATATGCTTTGTCTTCATAACAGTGTGAAACCTCAGAAACATAAATCATGGCCGGTTTTTCGGGTAAGTCCTTTACGGCATGCAAAGGTGTTGTTCCAGTTAAAGCATGACCTGGTTCCCCTTGCGTTGCCCCGTGTTTTTTTAATAATGGAAGCGTTTCTGTTGAAGTAGCACTAGGCATATTCAATTCTAAATTTTTGTAACCTCTATCTTCAAGAAAGGACTTCACTTTATGCATGGACGCTACATTTGGTGTTATATTTGCGTCTGCTCCGTTAATTAACACACATGGGAAACTAGTTAACCCTGCTATTTGAATTCCCGTCAATCGCTCTAAAGCCTCTATTTGTTGATTTATTTGTTCTAATGTGAACCCACCCTCTTGACCGTTATAAATATAATCATCTTTGGTGGCTATTCGTAATAATACCTTCTGCCTCTTATTCATTTTTGATGCCACTGCATGAATATTTTTGGCGTTTTCATAACTAAAAACAGTCACGTATTCAGGATTTAATGCTAATATCTGGGCTATCATTTTTTTCGGGATTTGGACAAGATGCCCTACATGACCAATTTTTATCCCATTTTTGCTCAAAGATAAAGCCTCCCAAGGATCAACCGCAACTGCTTTTTCAATTCCTGACTCGACAATTGCTTGGGCTATCAATGGATTTCTCCCAAATTGTTTTGTCATAAAAAATAGTTCAATATTCTGTTTTCTGGATTCTGAAAATAAAATAAAGCTGTTTTTTCGGATTGTATCTAGATCAATTACATAAGTGTTCGGTGAGATTGAGCCATTTTGATGAAGCTCCAATGCGAACTCAATTAATTCTGGGTTGTACTTTTGGGTTACTTCTAAAAACATCTCTCTCACTCCTTTCTTTGTTGCTGCATTAACGGGAGAAAAGAAGTTCCATTTTCAATATTGGTTAATCCAAGATATTCAGCAGCTGTTGCTGCAATATCAGACAAGGTATTTCTTTCGCCAAGATTAACTGGTGTTAACTGTTTTTGGTAGGCTAATAGATATGTTTTCTCTCTTGTATGCTGATTATGACCTATCGTAGGGTCATTGCCATGATCAGCACTCATTATGAGGAGATCATCTTCATGCATCTTTTCAAGTAATCTTGGTAAATACGTCTCCACTACCTGAATCCGATTGGCGTAACGTGTTGGATTTTGTGCATGCCCAGCCAAATCTGTTTCTTGCACTGTCGCCGCGATTATCCCATTTTGGACATGATCCATTTCTCTTAATAGGTCCTGCATGACCTGATCCGTATCGACTCCTGGGAATTTATTTGCCTCTTCACAATAAATGATATCCTGCATTTTTCCAACAAGGGAAACTTCTAGTCCAGCTTTTATCGCTAACGTAGGAAGCTGGTGTTCCGGAGAGATTCCAAATCCTAAATGCCGTACTTGATATCCTTGTTTATAGACGTTAGATTTAGGGGAATTTACACCCACCAAGCCATCTTCTCTTCTCTCAACGGACTTCTGCAGATGCTCTGGGGTTACATTTTCTCCACCAAGAGCGATTACCCGATTTACCTTAACATTTTTTCGAACGCATTGACCGATCTTTAACACTTCTTCAAATGAAATATAATCAAGAGGAGCACTTACATTATAGATTTGTCCATAATCTGTTTCGATGTTATCTGCAACAATGACAAAATCATTGACTAATAGATAAGGTAATTTCGAATTTGGGATTTCAACCTTATAGCCCTGTTTTTCAAGAGCTAGTTTGACTTCATCGATATTTTCAATAAATGGAGCTAAATAAGCCTTCTTTGGTTTGGTCCCCATAATTTCATTATGCCCCTCAAAACTGTCAGCACCTTGATGCATTAAATTACAAACCCCATAACTTGCAATATGATTCGTACCTTTTAGATGTGGATGTTGCAAAATTTTATTAATGCCAAGCCTTTCAAAAGTCGGTATTTGCAGTGAAGGAACTTTATCTAGTATATGTGAAAAAGTATTTGCTCCCACGTCCTGTGGATGATAGTCCTTAGCATCTGCCATATATCCAACACCTAAACTATCTACTATTAAAATGATTGCTCTTCTTCCCATTTTTACTGCCTTCCTTCTGTTGCCTGCGATATAGATGATTTTAGTATCCTGATAATCGTATCTGCCCCACTTCTTAAAGGATTAATACGAATCATTCTCTTCGCTAGGGTTGGGTCGGCTTCTAAGAAAGTACCTGACACGCGATAAAACATCGGCACGAATTCATATTTCGATTCTGCCCCCACTGGATGAGGTGCTGCTCCTAGCTCATTTGCACGCTGCAATACTTCCTCGGCAATTGGTTCAGAGAACTCTACTAATAGCACCTTTGATTGTGCATTAGCCAGATATGCTTTTCTCACACCTTGAACCGCACCAGCATTCAAAATGCTCACTAGCTGTTCATTAACATTTGCCTGAATGGCAAGCATCACTGGGGCATAGATAAGACCTCTTAAAGCCTCTAGTGCCTCATATCCTTGTACTTGACTTCCACCTGAATAATTTAGTTGTTCGATTTTGCTGATTAAATCTGCTCTGCCCAATATCACCCCAATACCTTCGGGGCCAAGTAGCTTGAATAACGAGAAGGTTGCTAAGTCAGCTCCCGCCTGTGTGCCAATCCTCTCTACCTTCATCGCTGCATAATTATCATCCGTTATGATGGTTAAGCTAGGATGGATGGAACGAATAATCTCTATTGTTTCTCCAAGATCATAATAATCATCCATTTTCTGGCGAGTATGCTGAATAAGCACGCCTTCTAAATCTTGATTTTGCCCCATCACTCTTTTGATTTCCTCACGGTTATGGAAATCAACATAAACTGGAACAGCTCCCATGAACTCTAAAGAAGTCTTACTTGTCGGATAAATAGGGGCATCATGGACAAGAATCTTGTCACCAGGCTTCAGGAAAGTCATAAAACCAAATCGTAATGCCCCCGTTCCTGCTCCACGTACCAGCATGGCCTTTTCTACTCCGAAAAACTCGGCTAATACGCCTTCTATCTTTTTGGTGTAATGAGGTTTATTTAACCCTTTCACTACTCCTAAATCACCTAACGCGAGTAGTTCTTCTCCCCGAAAATGTTTGGTAATCATATCAACGAGGCTGAATTGTCTTTGCTGAGCTTCTTCTAAGGAAATACTTCTCAAAGGATATGTTTGCATACCGTTCACCTTATCCTTTCATAAAAGTGATTGGGTTCTTAACTAGCATTTTTTCAATCGATTCGTCTGTAATTCCATTTTTCTGCAAAAGTGGGACAAAGTTGTCTAACAAAAAGGAGTAACCCAATCCATTTTGATATTCTAGATGCGATTTACGAGTAATATCCATCGACAAAAGAACTCGGTCGATATACCCCAGATCTTGTAGTTTTTTCAAAATATCAGCTCGAACCTGGTCTGGCATATAATTTTCTTTTCCAATGGTATCAAATTCGACATATGCCCCTTCTTTAATGATTTTCAATATATAATCGAAATCCCCCGTTAAGTCGACATGACCAATAATGACACGGTTCAAATCAACTCCCTCTTCTTTAAAAAAGGCTACCTGCTCGTGACCCAATGTTCCTAAAGAAGTGTGTGTGGTAATCGGCTTATTAGTTTCCTTATGAGTTATCACAACTGCCTCAAAAACTTTTTTCTCTGCATCTGTCCATTTGTTATAGCTTGTACCGATCTCTCCGATAATTTCGGCTTTAACATCGGTGCCTTTTATTCCTTCATTAATCTCCTTGAACATTCTCTCCGCAAGCTGTTCTTTTGTTTCGCGGAAAACTTGAATAGGATAAAATTTCTCCTGATAAAATCCAGTAGCATAAATAATGTTAACGCCTGATTTCTCAGATACTTTTTGAACAAAGGGAATATTTCTCCCCATCCCAAAGTTTGTAACATCAACAATATTACGGACTCCTTTTTCATATAGTTTTTTGTACTCTCTTACAGTTTCTGAAAATACATCTAACTGGCAATCTTCATTACATTTTACTTCAGATAGATCAATGGTTGTATGTTCATGCATATAAGTAATGCCATTTTCTAACATTAAATTCACATTCCTTCTAGTTTAGATATTGTTAATCGGTCACTAGAACTCTTTCTCTTTACAATGAATGGGAGGCTAATGAAAGTTTACCGACTAACCATTTCTCTATGAAAATAATTCCTTGTTTTGTAATGGAATAATGTTTAATAGCTTGGTAATCTATCTCCTGATTCAACACTTGCTTGGATTTCCAAAATCTTATCAATTTCAACCGAGTTCCATTTTTCTAAAAACTCTTTTTCACGATTCCCATCAATAATAATGACAGCCTCTGAAGTGTCTTCAGAAATTTCTTTAGCTACAGGAGACCGGAAATCAATAGCTTTAAATGTTTGGCTCATTCTTCGATCATCCATATTCCAAACAGCTGCATCAATTTGCTTAGAAATAAGCATTTCAAATAGCTGCATGTAATTGACATTTACATATTCAACATTGGCACCATCAAATTCTGCAAAGGTTAAATTCTTCTGATCGAGTGAATCCATATCAACACCGATTTTCTTGCCATCTCTAACCTGTTCTCCTGTCGAATCTGCTAAGAAAATCTTGTGTGCAGAAACATAACTATTTACGCCAAGGTTTTTTATTATTTTTAAATTCGGGTAATCAGATAACACCTTTTCGGCTGTCATTTTGGATACAATCGCAAAATCACTTCGCATAGTTCGGACTGTTTCGATTCGATTCAATCCACCTCGCATATAGGTCAAATAAATTTTTTTCCCTGTTAATTCAAAAGCTTCAATAATACCCGTAGCTAGGCCTTCGTATTTTCTTGAATACGGTAAAGGCATAGAGCCAATTAACGGAGATATTCCGGCAATTTCACTTAAGAGGTTATTATCCTTTCGAATTAAGAAGGTGCCTAGATGACCTCGCGCCTCAAGATTTATTGCCTTCATTTCCTCTAGTAAACTGAATGCACTTTGAACAGTACCTCTTCCAAAATTCAACTTTTCACTATAATCAGATACGCGCGGGATTTTCACCCCAATATCTAATTGTATTAACTCCTGGGCAATTTGTTTGGCTGCCAATCCATTTTTAGAATATAATTTTTCCCACATTATCATCTTCCTTTTAAAACAGTATACTATATTTTGTATATTGCGATTATAAACGCTTTCAATCCAACTTTCAACCTTTTTACATATGTATCCCACAGGGAAGGCACTTACAGGGGAAAATCGGAAGGTTGATGTAAATTGTATTCTCTACAGAATTGGTTATAATAGACTTAGAGGATGGCTCATTTGAACTCAAAATTTTTATTAAAGGGTGAGATGATGGGTAAACGAATTTTCTTTTTTCTATTAACGAATGTTTTAGTATTGGTCACCATTAGTATTGTGCTATCTCTTACAGGTGCCGGAAATTATATGAATGCCCGAGGCGGTATTGATCTGACTTCACTATTAATATTTAGTGCTATAGTTGGTTTTACAGGGGCCCTCATATCCTTGGCGATGTCACGCTGGATGGCAAAAATGATGATGAAAGTTAAGGTGTTAGATCCTAAAGGCTCATTATCTCCTTCGGAAAGAACCATTGTCGAAAAAGTCTATCGCCTTTCTAGTGCAGCTGGATTAACTCACATGCCAGAAGTGGGAATATACAATTCACCAGAAGTAAATGCATTTGCCACTGGTCCTTCGAAAAAACGATCGCTTGTTGCGGTCTCAACCGGGTTGCTTCATGAAATGGACGATGCAGCTATTGAGGGAGTCATTGCCCATGAAGTAGCACATATTGCCAATGGTGATATGGTAACCATGACCCTTCTGCAAGGTGTAGTAAATACATTTGTTGTTTTCCTTGCGCGGATTGCAGCTTGGGCGGTGTCACGCTTTGTAAAAGAAGACATAGCGCCAATCGTTCATTTCATTGCCGTTATTGTCTTCCAAATTGCCTTCTCGATTTTAGGAAGCCTTGTGGTACTTGCCTATTCAAGACATCGTGAATTTCACGCAGACAGAGGCGGAGCAGACCTAGCCGGTAAGGATAAAATGACTCACGCATTACAATGTCTAAAGGCTTATTCAAATCGGATGAAAGATGAAGAGCAAACGGCGATTTCTACCTTAAAAATTAACGGTAAACGGAAATCAATGCTATTTTCAACACATCCGGATCTTGACGAAAGAATTAATCGATTGAATAGGAGATAAACTGAACTTCCATCGATACAGGCAGGCATCATCCAATTTGTGGATGATGCCTGTTTTACTTGGCTATTTTCTTATGTTCCAGAAGAAGCAGAGGAATATGGGGGGTACAGTTCACTGTCCCTTGTTCCACCTCGGGTCGTGACAGGTACCGGAATTTAAAGGATAAAATCCCGATATTATTCAGAAATTTATAACACCCGTTTAATTGCTTGTAAATGCTGAATGTGTATGCCAATATGTCCAATGCCAATTATGATAGCAGATGCAATCAGCCAAATAACTTTACCGTAAATACCTAATAACAAAAAAGCCATGACAGGCAGACTAGCACCAGGTACGGGTATACCACAAAAACTTCGATAAAAATTTTCTTCCGTATGCTCATTTATAAAATATCTTATCCAACTAATCTCATATAGAATCATCAGAAAAAATGATGCTATTAGCCACCAGCTCCATACTGAAAATGGAGCAATGTTATAATCGCTTAAAAACAGTATGCTGCAAGTACAGCATACTTGCCCAGCACGCTCAAACAATAATAATATTTTGTTTTCTTGGGAAGGGTTATAGTCAATTGGCTTATTCTTACTCCATATGGCGTTTGGAATCCATAACATTAATAAATATATTAGACCAACATATGAAAATCCTAAATGACCTAACATATTACACCCCCTGATAAAATTCAATCCCAACCTTCAAAATTCAATCAACTATTATACCTTATATTACCATTTATCGAACAACTAGAACTTACACAAAAAATGAAGTTATTATGAATTTTGTTTAACCAGAATAGACAAAAGGGATTAGTTCCTCATACCGAGTATGAAGGACTAATCCCTAATAAAAAAACTTCGATTTGTCCTTCATCTAGCCTTTGAAGGACTTATCTCTAATAGAAAGACTGCGATTTGTCCTTAATTAAGACTATGAAGGACCAATCCATTTGCAACTAAATTCTATCATTATCTATCTTTCAAAGGGCCTAGCAATCTTCGACAAAATTCGGGTGGTGACAGGCACGACCCATAGGACCTTTCTCCTTTACTCATAGGAAAAACGATTCATTTTTCGCATTTTTCCAAAAAAAACTAGGTAGAAATAATACAATAGGATGAGGTGATGAAATTATGGAATTTAATCTAAGCAATGCCCTTAATCAAGGCAGGCGGGTCAATGATATTGCTGCAGATATAAGAAGCAGTAAAAACAGTTTGAATGTTGTGAAAGGTAGCCTGGGAAGCAGTTGGAAAGCCACTGAAATGACCTACATTAATCATCATTTTGACCAATTGACAACAGAGATATCCCGGTTGGCAACCGAATTAGAATCCATTGGAAACGATATTCAAAGTACAGCAAATGAAGTACATAGAGAAATAGAAGAGAAAAAAGCAGCAGAAGCGAAGGCAAAGGCCGAAGCGGAAGCGAAAGCAAAGGCGGATGCAGAGGCAAAAGCCGAAGCCGCTGCTAAAGCCAAGGCAAATCCATAAGGAACGAGTCAACTCTGGAGGTGAAAACATGTCTCAAATCAAAATACATACTGACAGCGTTGAGCAAAACAGCAGTCTTGTCCGGCATCAAGCGCAGAAATTAACAACGGCCAAAACCAGCCTGCAATCCACCACCCATCAAATCGATAGCCGCATCTTAGCACGAAAAAATATCAGTGGCAGACTCCAGGCTGTTAACACTTCCCTCGATAAACTAACGAAACAGGTAAGAGAATTAGACAGCTTTTTAAAACAATCAGCCAATTATTATGATGAAGCCGAGAAAAAAATCACCGGCTCAAATGACTGGAAAGTGCTAGTCCGCAATTTCATGCTGGGCGCTACTGCTATGGCCATTAACCCGAAAACCCTTCTTCGGGCAGGTAAGGGCCTTTCCTTCAGGCTGTTTCGTAAAGATGGAAAAGTTCTCATTAAGGTCGTAAGAGGAAAAGTAGGCAGCCACCAGGATTTTTCAAAGTACTATAACTTAATGAAGCAAAACCTCAGCGGAACAGCTAAATGGAGCCGGACTTTCGTAACAAAATTAGCGAATGAGGGTGTGCCGCTTTATGACGAAAATCGCGGCCGTTTTTTTAACAACCGCAATAAATTTATGAACACCCAGTTTGCTGACTTAAATAAAGCGGTCCGAAACATTGGGCAAGACCAAGTGAAGCTAGTGGGAAGAGCGGCAAAAGAAGGGCTTGTCGACGGAGTGAAGGTCTGGGACGATTTAAAAGGCTGGAAAACTGCCCAAGGCCTGGCGAACACCGGAAAAGCCCTGGGGGTTCTCGGAACCGGCCTCACGGTGTGGAGTGATTTTCAGGACAGTTTCCAAGATAAGCATACCGGACAATGGGACTATAACTCAACGAAGGTAAAAGAGTTCGGCGTCAACCTTGGCGTTGATATCGGGATGGCAGGCGGAGCAACGGCATTAGGCGCAGCTGCAGGTTCCTTCTTCCTCCCTCCTGTTGGGACCGTTGTCGGGGGCCTTGTCGGATTTTCAATCAATGCCGCTACCAATTATAAATTTGGCGGGCCGCCGGCGGAAAGTGTCACGGACCGGGTAAAGGAGATTGCCAATCACCCGATTAAGACGGCAAATGCAATCGGAAACAAGATATCCAATTCGATTAAAAAAATCTTTTGGTAGGAGCATTCTATGTTAAAAAATAGTAACGAAACAGATTTCTATGAACTGAAGTCAGTGGCGAACGGGCGGTTAAGCCCCGATCGCATCTCTGCATTTTTTTGGGTCACCTTTTTAATCAGCGCGGTTTCCACCATCGTAGTGGTTGTGGGAGCCGACTCCATGATGTTTATTCGTGATGCCTGGATTCAATTTATCAGAATCGATATTTTTATATTACTGGCACAGCTCGTGATTGCAATCTTTTTCACATTTTCAAAAAATACATACAAATTTCAAAGGGTCCAATCCATTTTACTTGCCATCATCAGTGTGAAATTTTCACTTGATTTTTATAAGGTCTATTTTCTCGCTCTTGAAGACCGCCTGGCTCCAGACTATATGTGGATCACAGGCTTTGTTCTGATTGGCGGAGGACTGGTCTATTTATTCCTTTCGACCTGGCGGGCTATTATTCGAGTTAAAAAAGGGGCCTTTCAAAAGGGCGGGAAATTACTCTACGATTTTCAAACATCCAAAGGCCATATAAGTCTATCGTTTGTCATCGGAGCTACGATTATTGGGGGATCGATTATCAAAACGCTGTCAAGCAATGGTAGTGGTTTCGCCGAAATCTACATCCTGCTGGGTGTCTTTGCCCTGTTGCAGTACCTTCTTGCCCTCGCCTGGCCGGAGTTTTTTCTACTAGCCTACTGTAAATGCCGGTTCGATTCCTTTTTGAAAAATCAGCCTAAAAAACTAGCAGAAAGAGGACTGAAACGATGAATATTAAACGTAAACCGGTTGTGTTTCATAATGTAATAAGCGCGATAGCCACATGTAAATCGGATGAGTGGTTTGTGAGTGCCGTTGAATTAAGAAATGCTGTCATCAAAAGCGGCCTATATGGGACAGGCCCAGTCATCTATCAATTTGCGGGTTATAATCCAAAAACGGATATGGCTGATTATACGTTTTATTTGCCTGTCAGTGCCCCGATTGAGCTTGGGGAAAATGAGAAATATCAGTTTTTTCCTGAATGGAAATTCGAGGATGGTCTAGTACTCCGCCATGCAGATTTAGAGGAAGACCTCGAGGAGTCCTATGAAGTCCTGCGGGCATGTGCAGACGAGCTTCATTATGAGTTACAGGAACCTTTTTATCATATCTACTTAGATGTCTATGGCGGTGGGATCATTGATATTTATGCGCCGATCACAAAGGAGCGGTTAGATGATTAACCCAAACGATTCCATCCGCTTCGCCAATGTACTTTCGCGAAAATATCGCTTCCATTATCTAGATATGAATGAGGCTCTTGAAGATTTTTTAAACGATGTCGGCTCTCTGAAGGCAGCAGTGCGCGGCCCGCTCTTCTACTCCATCCACAATGTTCCGCTCGATGAGATGGTGAACGCTGAGTTTTACATGCCAATCGAGGATGACTGGATGGAACCTCTGGACGACATGCGCTTCCACAGCTTTTTCAGCATTGAAAACATGATCTCACTTTGCCTCGCAGAAAACGTCGAGGCCAAGACAGAAGCTGCCTATAAGCTGCTATTCGATTACATCGAGGAGCATAAACTGGAGCAGACAACACCGATCTTTCATGTTGTTTCTGGTGATGAAAATTTTCAGTATTCGTTTATTAAAATTGGGGTAAGCGAGTAAGGAATGCCCTTGCCCTTGCACGAGACTATAGCGAAAATCCACTCCCGGCCTTGGGAGTGGATTTATATATTTTCCCTCATGATGGCTAATCTTTCATAATCCCGTAACCAAAGCCGCAACAGAAAAAGCATCTGTACAACTACCCAAAAAGCAGAAGTTCAAGAAAACCTCAATGGTTTATTTACGGCGCTGTAGCACTTGTTGCTGGAGGTATGTTACTTATCTTAATTGCAGGATTTGTGCCATCAAGAATGGCTGCTAAGAAAGACCCAGTTATTGCACTCCGCACTAAATAGTAAGTATAGTTTTTTGCCTTTTAGCAACAGAAGACCTCAGAATTACATTGTATTAGGGACAAGTTAATGATTAGCCTTAATCACAAAGGATCTTTTAGGCTTATACTATTGAAAAGGCTTATACTATTGAAAGAAAATATTAAAATAAATGGTGGTAAATGATGGATACAATCACACATACTTTATTCGGTCTAAGTCTTTACGGTGCAGTTGATAAAAAAGACATGGATAAGAATACCAAAGGAGCGTATTTACTGACCGCTGTCGGAGCCAGCCAAATTCCGGATATAGATGTCATTTCACGCCTTTGGGACACCGAAGGACTTTATCAGATGTGGCATAGGGGCATTACCCACTCTATTTTCCTTACACCAGTCTGGGCCCTGTTATTTTTTCTTCTGTCTCTCTTTCTTTTCAAAGTTAAAGATAAAAAACTATTTCTGCTGGGATGGCTGGCTGTTTTCATACACGACACCAGCGATTTATTCAATGCATGGGGGACAGGCTATTTGGAACCATTCTCAAATATACGGATTACCTTTGGCACTATTCCAATTGTTGATTTAGTATTTTGGATAATAATAGGAACAGCATTTATATTTTCAAAAAGAAACAAACTGAAATCCCCTTACTACTTTAAAATGGCATGGGCCTTTTTACTTCTCCATGTTATTGTCCAAAGCACGCAGGGATTTCTTATTTATAAACAATATGATCAACAATATGATCAAATTGCGCTGTCTGCAGGCTTTATTCCATGGAATTATTCAGTCATTGCCAAAAAAGAAGATAAAGTTACCATTTTTAATGATAATCTTTTCTCGGAAAAGGAAATCCAATACGTGCTGCAATCAAACGAATCAGCTGATTTGGATAAATTGTTCTCTCAGCGCAAGGAAGCTAAAACCCTTTATGAATGGTCCCCATTTGTCGTTCTTGTTGATGATGATGAAAAGCTTGGCCTCTATGATCCCCGTTTTTACAGAAATGGTCAGTCTTTTTTATTTGAATTTATCGAGAAAAACACAGAAAGATGAGCATGCTGCTCATCTTTCTGTGTTTTTATACCTTCCGGATAGATAGAAAAAGTGAAGAAGCAGGAAATGATCTAACTGGGCTTGATTCATGATTTGTTGTTTCATTTCAGCGGCTGCCTGTGCCGATGGCGGTGCTGCATTCGCATTTATGTGATCCATTGCCTTTGCTGCTAATGCCTCTGCCTTCGCTTGTCGAGGGATCTAAAAAGCAATTGGGACAAGAAACCTGTCCCAATTGCTTTTTTAATCATAGTTCAGTTCATCCACATTGATGACTTTGCCGACGATGGCGTCAATTGTAACAAGGACGGAAATGTCGCTGAAGTCATCCGTTACTTCAATTTCGAAAAATGGATCATCAGGTGTTGGAGTGGAATTTGTCCCAAAAACGGGTGAGGCAATATTTAAGACTTCATCGACATTGTCCTCCTCCGTATCAGCAGCAAAATGCTTCCACTTTGGCGAGGCAAAGAAATCCGCAAAGGCAGATGATAGTAAATGGTGAAGGATAGCCGAATAACACGTATACAAGGGTCCTATACGGCATAAGTCATCTTTAAATTCTAGCAATAATACGGAATCTGGACGAGGTGCTGTCCCCTCGTCCCGCCATTCTAGTTCCAACACTTCACTATTCTATTATCCGGGTGGCAGGCACGGGGATCTTGTCCCAAGGCCTGTCAGGGGCAAAGAATTACCAATAAAACCGAATATGATCAGTTGCTGAGTCATATTGAACTTTCCAATCCGGGAACGTGTAGGTAGTTTGATTTTCCAATGCTAAATTCGTATATTCATACAATTCCTCATAGGTTGCCGGATGACCCATTGCAGCAGCGATATATCTGCCAAAGTGGGCACTGGAAGCCTCGATATCGATATAACCAGCCTCAATCGAGCCAAACTGCTTGCCATTCCTTATCAGAACAATCACCGTATCGCTCTGTTCAATCGCTTCCAAATGATTTTCTTTAAAAACAGCGGTTAGCTGATCAAAATAGGGATTGTTCGGAATCCAATACCAGTCTTCTCCGACGTACCTGCCATCAACCGTCATATTTTTCGCTGTTCTCCCATCGCCATAGTAGTAATGCCAGCGATAGTTTATCATAACCCATCCCTTAATCATTGCCCCGGATTCATCAAAATAATAGTATTTTTCTCCTTCTTGAATCGCAAGTGCGCCCGTTCGCATATTTCCGTAGTCATTAAAATAATACCAATTGCCCCCTGACTGAAGCCAGCCGGTTCTCATCTTCCCGTCTGGATTTAAATAAAACCAATCTTGACCAATCTGTTTCCATCCCGTTTTCATGGCACCATTTGGATCCAAGTAATACCATGTGGCACCGCTTTTTAACCAGCCTGTCCTCATGGCACCGCTGCCCTCCAAATAATACCATTTACTACCAGTCTGGATCCAGCCAGTCTTCATGCTCCCCTGTTGATTAAAGAAATACCATTTCCCATCGATATATTTCCAGCCTGTGGCCATGACCCCGCTTGACCGATCAAGAAAATACCAGATACCGCGGTCCATAACCCATCCCATTCGCATATTCCCACTGCCGTTAAGGAAATACCAATTGCCGCCTTGATATAGCCAACCCGTTTTCATCACACCATTTTGATCGAGAAAGTACCTGCTCCCTTTATCATTTAACCAACCTTTATAGGGTACACCTTGACTTCCCATTTTAAAGTAATACCAATTCCCTTCATACTGATGCCAATTAAGCGGGTAATTAATATACTTTTGACCATCTATAGTCATTTCAAATATTAACACCCCGCCAGGCAGACCATCCTTCTGGGTAACACCTGCGGCGGCGGCAGATGCACTAGGCAACCAACCGATTGCAAAAATAAGTACAAACAGAGCTGAAAATAGTAATTTCTTCATTCTATCCCCCCATGAAATCTATGAAAATACTTGCTACATTTACTATACAATTTTAGGAAGTAAATAAATAGTAAAATAGGATAAAAATAGTTGGAAATCGATTGGGAGGTTCTTATGGTGTTTTTAATTCATTTTTCCAACTTTCACCCATGCCCTTCTATTGCTGTTATTCTTCAGATTCAACAGGAACGGTTCTCATGGTCATAACTTTTTTTCATAACAATCCACTTCATTTGAGCGATTTGATTTCGCTGTTTTAAAGTATTTAAATCCAAGAGAACTCCAGAACCTCTGGGCATGATGGTTCTCTTTCAGAACGCCGACCCTTAAAACGCTCAATCCATTATTAATCAATTCTTTTTCAAATTTATTATAGGCTTGCGTTCCGAATCCAAAGCCTTGGTAATCTACATGAATGATCATTAATCCCAGCCATGGACACTGATCTTTTTCATTCAACAATAAATAATCAACAATACCAATATACGTATCTTCAAGCTTAATAAATAGGCTCTTTGTATTATTATTCAATAACTCCACTTTTACTTCCTCAAGTGTTCTGCTTTCCTTTTCATTCACCAGTTGATTATAGCCTGGATTTGAATTGATGATTTCAAGAGCTATATATAATGTTTCTTCTGTTATTTCTTCAAAATGGATTGAATTCAATTTCTATCACACCTTTCTTTCTTTTTCCTAGTAGAGAACTAGGACAAGGGCCTATGTCCCATTAAACAGGAATACTCGAAATGCAAAGGAACTTTACAATCGAATCTGTTTTATTAATCCAGTTGTGGGGGGTTGTTGAATCAAGGTAAATACAGTCAAAGGGATTCAATTCATGTTCCTCTTTATCAATAAGGATTGTCAGTTTCCCTTCTAGAACGTAAAGAAATTCTTGCCCCGAATGGGAATATGAATCCTCTCGTTCAGCGCCTGGATTTAGCAAGACTAATATTGGGTTAAATAGCGGATTTTCAATGTTGCCCGTTAAATCCTTATAAAAAAATTGGTTTTCAAGGGTGTTCGTTATACTAACGACATTTCTCATAATAGTTGTTTCTTCTTTCCTATCGAATTCTGAAAAGAAGTAGCTTGGATTAACTCCAAGTGCATCAGAAATTTTCTTCAATGATTCAAGCGTTACCGATGATTTTGAACGTTCCACTTGAGATAAAAAACTGATTGAAAGATTCGTATGATCGGCTATTTGTTTTAATGTTAACTTTCGCTCTTTTCGTAAACTCTTTATTTTTACTCCAATTAAATCGTCCACTTTTCCCCACTCCCTTTATTACAAAAACCACAATATATGAACTTTTAAAAGTAATCGATGACCAGAAAATTAGTCCCATTACACTCCAAAATGAAGTGACACTTAAATAGTATACAAAAACAAAGCTAGAAAGGGGAGAGTTTTTCAAGAAAAATAGTTAGAAAATTTTATTTACAGGGAAAATTCCGTGTGTTACTATCAAAATAATTGAACCACCACTTCAATTTTGGCTTTTTTATCAAGTAATCTAGTAAAAAAAATACACTTTTGAGGAGAATGAAGATGAATTTTCATGGCATTTTAGTTCCTTTGGTCACCCCTTTTAAAAGCGATAAAAGCTTGGATGTAGAAACCTTACAACAATTGACGAAGGCCTTTATCGATAAAGGCGTAACCGGCTTGGTGGTGTGTGGCACCACTGGCGAATATTACGCCTTAAACGAAGCAGAACGTGAAAGCGTTTTAAAAACCGTGGCAGATGTCGCCAAAGGCCGTGTCACTTTGATTGCCGGGATTAATGATTTATCAACCGAAGGGGCGGTTAACCGTGCCAGACAAGCCAAAGCCTTGGGCTATGAAGGCTTAATGTTAGCACCAACTCCTTACAGCCTGCCTGACCAAACTGGTGTGATTGCCCATTACGAGACGGTGGCCGCGGCAACCGATTTACCGATTATCATGTACAACTTTCCTGCTCGCATTGGCATTGAAATTGAATACGACACCGTCGTGCATTTGGCAAAAAATCCAACTATTGTTGCGATTAAAGAAAGCAGTGGTGACTTTAGCCGCGCATTACGCTTGCTGCAAACCCCATTTGAGAACTTTGAAGTGATATGTGGCTGCGATGATCAACCTGTGGACTTTTTCTTCTGGGGTGCGAAAAGCTGGATTGCTGGTGCAGGAAATGTGTTCCCAGAAGAGCAAGTCGCCTTGTTCGATGCTGCCCAGGCTGGTGACTGGGACAAAGCCAGGCAGATTATGCGCGAAATCTACCCTGCTATTTACTCAATGGAGTCAGGCAACTACAACCAAAAAGCCAAACTTGGCTGCTTAAAAGGTGAAATCAACGTCGGTACGGTACGCCTGCCTTTATCTGATTTACCAGAAGAAGAAAAAGCAGCATTCCTGGCTTTCTTTAAATAAGGCTCTTTTCTAAAAGATGGTTGCTTATATTGATTCGCTAATAAAATTGTGGATTCGCTAATAAATTGGCCGAATTCGCTAATAAAATTGTAGATTCGCTAATAAACATCCAAAATCCGCTGATATATCTGTTCCACTTATTAATAAGGTGTAATTTTACACAGTTTGGAGGATTTTTGGAAGCATAATGAGGATTAATAACAACATTCTTTACGAAAACGCTTTAAATAATCATCTGGAGGAGATACAAATGACCGTAACAAAAGAACAGATCTTTGCCCTCGCCGAAGCAGGCAAACTATGGGCAGGCAACTTAATTGATGGTTTTACGAGCGCAGCTGGCAAATTAGAAAACCGCACCCCCATCGACAACAGTTTAATTGGCTTTATTGCCGATGGTGATGCACGAGATATTGATGCGGCTGTTAAGGTAGCCAGAGACACATTTGAATCAGGAATTTGGAGTCAATTATCCCCTAGCGCGCGCAAAAAAGTGATGATTCGCTGGGCACAATTGCTAGAAGAACACAGCGAAGAATTGGCTGCCTTGGATTGCGTCGATGCTGGTAAACCCATTACCGAATGTTTGAATACGGACATGCCAGCGACCATCGATACCTTTTATTGGTATGCTGAAGCCATTGATAAACTCTTTGGCAAAATCGCTCCTACGGGTAACGATGCTCTAGGCTTGATTATTACTGAACCGATTGGCGTGGTCGGTGCGGTGTTACCATGGAACTTCCCCGCGCAAATGTTTGCTTGGAAAGTGGCGCCCGCTTTAGCCGCAGGTAATTCTGTGATTGTGAAACCGGCTGAATTAACTTCACTCAGCGCTTTCCGGATGATTGAACTTGCTTATGAAGCAGGTGTGCCTAAAGGCGCTTTAAGCTTGGTGTGTGGTTTAGGCGAAAAAGTAGGCGAACCATTGGGTCGCCACATGGATGTGGACATGGTCTCATTCACCGGATCAACTGAAGTGGGCCGCTATTTCTTGAAGTACTCAGCAGAAAGTAACCTCAAAGAAATTGTCTTAGAGTGCGGTGGCAAAAGCCCACAAGTGGTGTTTGAAGATGCTGATTTGGATGCAGCTGTTCCTCATATTCTATCTGCCGCCTTCTGGAACATGAGTGAAAACTGCAGCTGCGGTTCACGGCTAATCGTACACGAATCCATCAAAGACAACCTATTGGAAAAATTAACGTCCGGCTTAACGAGCTGGAAAGTAGGGAACCCCATGGACGAATCAGTTGCCATTGGGCCTATGGTTGAAGAAGCACACTTTATGAAAGTGAAATCGTTCTTGGACATCACGCCTCAAGAAGGCGGCCGCTTAGTGACTGGCGGCAAAATTCACAGTGATCTGGGCAGTGGCTGGTACATCGAACCGACTATTTTTGACAATGTAACTGCCAGCATGACCTTGTTCCAAAACGAAGTCTTTGGTCCGATTTTAGCGGTTAGCACGTTCAAAAGCGAAGAAGAAGCCATTGCCCTTGCCAATAACACTTCTTATGGTCTGGCAGCTTCTTTTTATAGCCAAAATGTACAGCGTACGATGCGAGTGGCACGTGCCATTAAAGCTGGTACAATTTCTGTGAATGGCTTTAGCGAGGGCGATATCACCACCCCATTTGGCGGCTATAAGCAATCTGGCTTCGGCGGCCAAGACAATGGCTTAGAAGCTTTTGAACAATATGTGCATACAAAAGTGATTTGGTACGTTAATTCATAATGTATTCCAACATTCAGTAACTTAAGTGATGTTTGGGGACGTAAACCAATCTAAATGACAGGAGCCATTTTAGCAGGCTCATTAGCTCCATTAATTTCATTAAGTCTCCTAAAAAAGTTTAATAGCTCGACCCCAATTTCGATTTATTTGGTAGTAGCAAGTATTATTTCTATTATAAGTATAATGTTAGTAAAAGAAACAAAAGGAAGATTCCAAGCTGGTTCCTCTTTCATGATGGGAAAGGGGCATAGTGGATTTAAAAAATCGGGACGGGGTGCCCGCCCCCTGTCCCGCTATTTCCCCTTAAGAAAAATAATTAATTCAGAACGGCTTTTGAGTTCTAATTTATCAAGTATACGAGATACATAGTTTTTTACCGTGCCTTCTGTTAGAAATAAGGTGGTGCTGATGGTCTTATTACTCTTCCCTTGCATGATTTGTTCAACGACTTCGATTTCTCTTGGTGTCAGCAGTTTTGTTAAATCTATCTTTTTCACGGAAGAGGAAGAAGGGTATTCCGGAACATTCTGAAGGGCATTGATTAGCTTGCTTGTCACTTGCGAATGAAGCATAAGCGTGCCCTCATGCGCTGCTTTGATGGATTTAATAATCTCTTTTAAATCAGAGTCCTTCAAAATAAAACCATCCGCACCATTCTTCAGTCCATTGAAAATATACTCATCTTCATTAAAGGTAGTTAAAATAATGACCTTTACATTTGGATAATGAGCCTTAACCGCCTTGGTTGCCTCAATGCCGTTCATAATTGGCATTCTTATGTCCATTAAAATAACATCCGGGAGCTTATCTTTAAGCAGGCTAAGGAGTTCCTCACCGTTTGCCGCCTCCCCGATGACCCGAATTTCTTCATTTAAACTTAATAACATTTTTAAGCCATCTCTTACAATTCCTTGGTCATCAACAATGATAATATCGATCATTTTCATCACTCCACACTTGATACAAATGGAATTTCCGCTTCTACAGCAAAACCATTGTCCTTGGTCGACACAAACTGAATGTTCCCGTTTAATGAATGGATCCGGTCTTCCATTCCACGCAGGCCGTTAGATTTTTTAATATCGGCACACCCTTCACCATCGTCCTCGACTTTCACAAACAGCTTACTCTCATGTACAAAAATATCTATATGAAAACATCTTGCATTTCCATGCTTGATACCATTGGTTATGGCCTCCCTCACCGTTTCATAAATCCCCTTTTGGATATCTTTGCTTGTATACTCAGCCGTGTCATCGAAAAATAATTCAAATGTCAATCCCCCGGCCATTTGCAGGCTTTCGATTAAATCATCTAGCGAATCACGCAGTTTGATCTTGTTTTTCCAGGCCTGATCATCTTTTAAGACATCAACCGCCTTGCGAAGGTCTGTAATGGAGGTCTGCGAGATTCCGAGGGCTTTCCCTATCACTTCTTTTGACTTTTTTGGGTCCGCGTCAATCATATTCTCAGCAAATTCCAAGTGCATTTTCACAGCAATCAAGGCATGACCAATCGAATCATGAAGTTCCTGGGCAATTCTCGTCCGTTCTTTTACAATCGTGATTTCCTTTAGTTTGGCATGAGCCTCCATCAATTCGGCATTAAGAAGATTTCCCTTTTCTTTCTCCCTGCTGTTGCTTCGAAACAGATAGATTAGCAGCAGCATGGCGAGATACGGGAACAAGGCCTCCTGAACTCCCGCCTTAAGGACAAACATAGCGCCCAAAAATACGAAAACATGGAGGATGAGCAATCCGATTTGAATCCAAGGGCGATAGAGGAAAATCTCGACAATTGGAAAAACAAAATAAAAGTTAAGCGGCAGACTATCGAATCGAATCAAATAAAGACCCGTTCCGACGATACTTGTCATCATCGATAGATAGTAAATCATCCGATTATTTTCGAAAAATTGGAAACGATTTCTCAAGTGATCATTCAGATGAAGAAGGAGGATTCCGAAAATGAATGCTGCCTTCAAGATAATGGCTAGTTGAGGGCGCAAAATGATATCAATGGAAGTCGTCACAATCAGGATGATTCTAAAAATCATCATGAGCATCGGCGGTTTATGTTTAGTCAATGAAACCACATCCAGCGTTTTTAATACCATTATACTATTCTGCTAAAAAACAGAATAGATACCAAAGTAATCGACAAATGATAACTAAAGTCATATGCACCTGATTACTTTAGTTTCTTTTAACGATACCAGCAAAATATTACCATGGAACCATAAGGAATTCACAAAGGGAGTGACCAGTAATGGTTCAAAAAAATAACGGATTAGTTTACGCATTAACAGTTCTTATCCTTACATGGGGCGTCACGGCCGCTCTGTTTATTCAGCCCAGTATTGGCCTAAAAATATTTCCACTCATTATGTTTATTCCAGCCGCCGTCGCCATAATCTTTACTATCTCCGGGCGGAAGGGTGTCAATGGCTTTAAAAAGAAAATGAATGCAAAAGCATTGCTGTTCGGGATTCTATATCCGTTTGTCTTCATTTTGCTATGTGCTGGCCTGGCGCAACTATTGGAAATTGGTACGTTGAATGCTGACAAATTGCCTGATGGTAAAATGCTTGTCACAATCGTGATCACGATTCTCCTCAATCTCTTCACTGTTCTTGGAGAGGAATATGGCTGGAGAGGTTACTTGCTTCCGCAGTTTACGGAGCAATGGGGGAAAACAAAAGCTACCGCCATTCTCGGAATCATTTGGGCATTGTACCATGCTCCCGTCGTTTTTTTCCTAGCCAAAACAACTGGAATCGGTCATCCCTTGTTACTTTGCTTGATTCAGGCAGGCTGCGTGTTTGCGATTTCCTTTCCTTTTTCCTATTGCTATTATTTATCGGGGAACATCATCCCTGTCCTGTTTCTCCATTCTGTCTGGAATGTGATCAATACAAACGTGCTGGGCGACATCTACACAAACAAGCACGGAATGATGAATGGAAATATCGTTTTATATAACGGGGAAGGATTGTTGGGCCTCGTTTTAGGGGGGCTTTTCATCTACTGGTTCATTCGCCAATTCAAGAAGGAGGAGCGCCATTTGGTTAGTAGGAGTCTTTGAACAAAGAAAGGCATCCCTGGCTAGAAGAAGGAATGCCTTAAATTCATTTTATTAGATAATACCTGTTAGTAGGTAAACAGCAATGATGAAGAAAGCCGCGATTGTTTTGATAATGGTGATTGCAAAGATATCCCTATAGGATTGCTTATGGGTCAGACCGGTAATTGCCAACAAAGTGATGACAGCTCCGTTGTGCGGTAGTGTATCCATTCCGCCTGATGCCATCGAAATGACCCGGTGCATAACCTCAAGCGGGATATCGAATTGATTCGCGAGTTTAATATAAGTATCACTCATCATACCCAATGTAATTGCGATACCAGCAGAAGCTGAACCGGAAATTGCGGATAGAACGTTTGTTGTTACCGCCCCGTTAATCAGTGGGTGGGAGAACACAGCCGCTATTCCGTCCCTTGCAATTTTAAAGCCAGGCAGGTTTGAAATGACTGCACCAAATCCATATTCTGTTGCAGAGTTCATGATGGCAAGAAGAGCACCGGCAACACCGATTTTTGAGCCTTCTTTAAAGTTCATAACAACTGGTTTACGGTTATAGAGAATGGTTGCAATGATACCTACGATCAAAGCGATTTCAACTGACCAGATACCAACAACCTTTGATGTTTCAATGCTAGGAAAAGCAAGGCCAATAGCCTCAAAGTCAAATCCATTTGGATACCATTGTGGAATAACAGTTGAAAAGACTTTATTCAGGACAGCAACCAGGACAACTGGTACGAATGCAAAAACTCGGCGCCCGATGCTTTCATGCTCATTTAAATCAATCTCTTTTTGATTTTCCTCTTTAATGGTTCCGAAAGAATCATAGCCTTCCCCAGCCTTTTGGGCTTTCTTGCGACGTGATTCCAAATACAACATGCCAATAGTAAAAATGAAGATTGCGCCGATGATCCCTAAGGTTGGTGCTGAGTATAGATTTGTTTTAAAGAATGTAGTAGGGATAACGTTTTGCACCTGGGGTGACCCTGGAAGTGCATCCATTGTGAATGTGAATGAACCGAGTGCAATTGTACCAGGAATCAAACGTTTCGGGATATTGGAATCCCTGAACAAGTGCCTTGCAAATGGATAGACAGCAAAGGCAACTACAACTAAGCTGATGCCGCTGTATGTCAAAATAGCCGCAAGCAATACAATGACGAGCATTGCCCGTTTTTCACCAACAACTTTGATTAATGTAGAAGCAATACTCTTTGCAAGTCCTGACATTTCGACGACTTTCCCAAACAATGCACCCAGCAGGAAAATCGGGAAGTACAATTGAATGTATTCAACCATTTTGCCCATAAATACATTGGAGTACCATGGCAATAACCAGCCTGGTTCTGTTAATAATACTGCAAACAATGCGCAGATTGGCGCAAAAATGATAACCGAGAAACCGCGGTAGGCAATGAACATCAGCAGACTGAGTGCCAAAAGAATAATGACCAGTTCCATAAAATCCCCTTTAAAGTATGACTTGTTGTCTATAAATCTATAAACCTATTAAGTAATCAGGAAACGCTTTCATAATAGGCAAATATCTCCCCAGGTTGGGATAGGAAAAGGAAACGAATGCGTTTCCTTCCCTACTCCTATCTGGCTTATCCCAAAACAGGGCTTTTCTTATTCTTCGCAATTTCGGCTGCGACTTCGACGATCATATCCTCTTGTCCTCCAACAACCTTGCGCTTACCCAACTCGATTAAAATATCACGTGAATCCACGCCGAATTTTTCAGCTGCACGCTTGGCATGAAGGGCGAAGCTTGAGTATACCCCGGCATAGCCTAGCGTCAGGCTGTCTCTGGTGATTTCCTGTGGAACCTGAAGGATTGGCGCCACGATATCCTCAGCCAAATCCATCATTTTATACAAATCAACCCCAGTTCTTACTCCCATACGTTCGAGAACAGCGATGAGCACTTCTGTTTGTGTATTACCGGCACCGGCACCAAGGCAGCGTACACTTCCATCGATCCTTGTAGCACCTTCCTCAATGGCTACAAGTGTATTGGCCATTGCCAACGACAGGTTGTTGTGGCCATGGAATCCGACATTGATGCCAACCGATTGTTTCAAAGCGCGAATACGTTCACGAACCTGATGCGGGAGCAAGTAACCAGCAGAATCAACCACGTACACTGTATCTGCGCCATAGGTTTCCATCAATTTTGCCTGCTCAACCAACTTCTCAACTGGGGCCATATGGTTCATCATTAGGAAACCAACCGTTTCCATACCAAGTTCCTTCGCATACGCAATATGCTGCGGTGAAACATCAGCTTCTGTTACATGAGTTGCAATCCGCGCCATTTTCGCCCCAAGATTGGCAGCTTCCTTTAGTTCATGAAGTGTTCCAATCCCTGGCAAAAGCAGGACAGCAATCTTTGACTTATCAGCTACAGAAACAGCTGCTTCTATCAATTCCATTTCATTTGTACGGGAAAGCCCGTATTGAAGGGAAGATCCAGCCAGGCCGTCCCCATGGGAAACTTCAATGTAAGGGACGTTCGCGTCATTAAGGGCCTTAGCAATTTTCAACACCTGGTCGACTGTATATTGGTGGGCAACTGCATGGCTGCCGTCGCGCAAGGCTACTTCGGTAATTAGAATATCTTGTTCATTTATCATGATTCGTTAACCCCTTCCTTAGCTCAGACTGTTTCTTTGGCTAATAAATTTTTTGCAAACTCTTCAGCAATCTTGACTCCAGCAGCCGTCATGATATCGAGGTTGCCTGAGTACTTAGGCAGGTAATCGCCAGCGCCTTCAACTTGAAGGAAGATCGTGACTTTATTGCCTTCAAAGATTGGTTCGGTCCGGAGCCTGTAGCCAGGAACATACGATTGGACGACCTTCTCCATCTCATTAATTGACTTCCGGATTGCTTCCTCATCCATCGAGCCTTCTTCAACGAGTGTGTAGACGGTATCACGCATCATGATTGGTGGCTCCGCCGGATTCAAAATCATAATTGCTTTCCCTTTTTTCGCACCACCGACAACCTCAATCGCACGGGAAGTTGTTTCTGTGAATTCATCAATGTTTGCCCGGGTTCCTGGACCTGCGCTTCGGCTTGAAATTGTCGCAACGATTTCTGCGTATTCAACCGGACTTACACGGTTAACAGCATGAACCATGGGGATGGTAGCCTGTCCACCGCATGTAATCAAATTGATGTTATCCTTCTCGAGATGTTCATTAATGTTTACAGCTGCACATACATATGGGCCAACCGCCGCAGGAGTCATATCAATGACCTTGATTCCTGCTTCCTTCAACACCTTTGCGTTGTAGAGATGAGCCTTAGCTGATGTTGCATCAAATATAATGTCTGCTTCGAGGTTTGGGTCGGCCAGAAATCCATCAATTCCAGTAGAAACAGCTGCATACCCCATTTCTCTCGCACGGCGCAATCCGTCCGATTGTGGATCGATTCCAATTACAGCCGTTAGCTCCAACAACTCTGAGCGACCAAGTTTAATCATTAAATCTGTACCAATGTTCCCTGAACCGAGAACAGCAACTTTTACTTTTGACAAAATAATTCTCCTCTCCGTGGATATTTATTTATCTGAATTTAATGTGTATCCTTATAACCCAATTGCCTTGATATTTCAGCTGCGGCAGCTTTAATACCGGTAATTACTTTTGGAAGTTTCTCTTCATCAAGTCTCATCTTTGGAGCCGCACAACTGATTGAAGAAACCACTTTGCCTTGATGGTTGAAAATCGGTGCTGCAATACATTTCAGCCCTAACTCTATTTCTTCATCATCTACTGCATAGCCCTGACCCCGGACGGTAGCCAGGTGATTCTTAATGTCTTCAATATTGGTTAATGTAAAATCTGTAAACGGTTTCAAATCCGACTTTAATAAGAGACGATCCACTTCAGCTTCACTCTGGTGTGCAAGAATGGCCTTCCCAACGCCTGTACAATAGATTGGGGCCCGTTTTCCAATATGGGAATAGATTGTTAAAGCTCGTGAGCCTTCCAATTTTTCAATATAAATCACTTCGTCACGTTCGAAAACGGTTAGGTGCACAGTTTCATTTAACTCTTCAACAAGCTTGCGGATTATTGGCCTGGCGATATTTCCAATATCAAGATGTTTGCCTACGAAATTACCCAGTTCAAAAAGCTTGACCCCCAGCCGGTATTTTTGATTATCAGAATTTTGCTGAAGATAGCCCCGATGCTCGAGAGTTTTAATGATTCCGTGGACAGTACTTTTTGAAAGTCCTAGATGATCGCTAATCTCTTTAATACTCAACTCAGGGTAAGTCGCCACAAACAGTTCAAGGATATCTGCCGCCCTTTCAACTGATTGAATTAAGCGCTCAGTCATTGGCACCCTCCAATCGTTCGACATTATCGAATGCCGTTCGTAAATTTATTTTGGTAACGATTTCATTTTAAGTCTCAAAATTTAATATGTCAATATATTTAATTAATGAAACTTTCATTTCAAGTTTTTTGTGTTTTTAATCACCCATTCACTTTGGCTATTTCAAAATCAAGCCTATAAACCCTTCTGATCGATGAGGAGACAATAGCGTTATAAAATAAAAAACCTGTCTCCAATAGGAAACAGGTACATGTTATAGAACCTCGAATTGTTTAAATCCGGTATGATCCGGGACAAAGTCAAGTGTTTTATGCCTGAAATAATGGCATTCCCCTTTATCAATAATGAAATCCAGCTTTAAGATCGTAAGGCAATCATCATTTTTTGCTGCAGCATTTTCCACTGTTACTTTTACCTTCATAAAGCAGCTTTTTCTCATTTGCAGCCGAATTAGCTTCCCAACCGTTGAAGCTTTTACTCTGGCCTCAAGCTCCGCCGCAGCTGCTTCTGTCACTTCAAACATGAAATCATCCCTTTTCAATTTTTCAAGAACTTATTATAGCTTACTATCAAGGACAGAAAAAGGACAAGCATGTTCGAGGTTTGAGATTGAACCTATGGACTTGGGACAAGATCCCCACGTCCCACTATTTTGTCTTATTAGCTAATTCTTTCAGGGCGTCTGTAAGTTTATCATTTAAGGTACCTAAAGCTTCTTTATCGAGTGTAGCTGCTTCTGAGCCGGCAATGGTTGGATCAAGATATTGTTCGATTTTTCCATAAAGGTCTTTGTTATCCTTTTTTACATCGTCTTCGAAGGTTGCCCATTGATCTTCTAATTTCGGTCCCACTTCTTTTACCTTTTCCTGGTCGCCACTATCAATTGCTTTTGATAATTGCTCTGTTGTATCCAACATTTTATTGACTCCATCAGAAACCTTACTATTATTTGAACTGCAACCGGCTAATACTAGTGCACTGCCAAGACCAATTGCTAACACCATTGAGGTAAACTTTTTCATGAAAAGTTCCTACTTTCTCTATTAATTATTGTTTGCTGCTATCAGTTTTTTACTTTTCATTTTCTTCGATAAAATAATAATCACTGCACCAAGAACCAGAATTACTTGCGGAATGGTGCTTTCCCAAGAAGGGTATAGTGCGAAAAATTCGATACTTGGGATACTTTGAGCGTTAGTTGTTGGGATAAAACCGGCTAGTTGCAGGCTGTGGATCCCCATTCCTGTAAACTTAATACATAGATAAAAGACAATCACACTCGATACCATAAAAAACGGTCGCAGCGGTAATTTTAAACCTACAAATACCATCAAATATGCGAGGATTCCAAGTATAGCAGCGCCGATGAGAAAACCGATGAATAAGGACTGGAGTTTAATTTGGCTTGCCATTCCGATATAAAACAATACCGTTTCTGTCCCTTCACGAAATACTGCAAGAAAGGCAAGTACCCCAAGCGAAACAAGTTTCCCCGTTGTTAATGCGGTTTGACTTTTTTCACGAATATACCGATTCCAATCAGCGATATTGGATTGACTGTGCAGCCAATAGCTCATATACAACAACATTACGGCCGCAAAAACCCCTGTCCATCCAGCAATCAGTGCATTATTATTTCCAAAGGCACCAGATGAAATCACAAATTTCACAACAAGAGCAAGGATCACGCTGACACCCAGACCCGCTAACACTCCAGTCCAGATCCAGCCTTTTCCCTTTGTTTCTCCTGATTTTTTAACAAAAGACATAAGTGCGATTACGACAAGTAAAGCCTCTAAACCTTCACGAATGAGTATCATTGCTGCATCCCAATACGTGTACTCTGATTTGTTAGCTAAAGGAGTTAGGTATTTTACCATGTTGTCGATTGTTTGATTAGCTTCATTAAAATTTGGCGGGTTAGCAGCAAGCATGGCTTGGATGGTAACCAAATCCCTTTCAGAATCACTATAAACGGAAGCAGATTGTGCAACCACTACTCCTTCTACGCTTAACCAGCTCCCACTTGCCTGCTTTATACTTGCCAATGCCCCAGTTTGATTTTGTTCACTGACTTCCTTCTTTGTTTCTTGGAGGAGCAGGATAAAGTCATCTAAAGTAATATCTTCTTTCTTAAAACCCGGCTCTTTTGGGTAGCCGCCACTTGCTACTTTTTCATTTACAGCTTTTAAATCTTGTAAAGCTTGTAAAACTTGATCCTGTTTTTTTAAGGTAAACGCATAAACGACTTTTCCCATATTTGATTCAATGTCCCGGTAAGCGGTAGCTGAATTAGCTTTAATCCCGTCTTCAATTTGCCTCCAGGTCTTGTTAAATTGATCGTACGCCTTTTCTGCCTCCGAAAGGTCCCCTTTAGAAGCAAAATCGATGGCTTGATCAACTGATACTTCAGCTTTTTTTATATCTACACTAGGACTTCCAGCTGCCATTGCAGGGTTATGTAATCCAAATCCGATGATGAGTAGAAGGATAGCTATCTTAAGGAATAGATTTTTTCTCATAAGTTCCCCTTTGTTGAAACTTTATATTTTAATTGATAACGATTTTCAATATCAATACTACATTTATTATAGTATTTCAAATGATAACGATTGTCAATTAGATTTTTTCAATATTTGTTCCATTCATGTGCAGACCTTCTTTTTGATCCTTTGCTGGCAGATCATGTAGTAAGGGAAGCCGACCATTTCCTCCAGATGATCTCAGTATTAGAAAACAGATTAAAAGTAAAACAACAAGAAGAACAATGATTTGTGAAGGAATCCTACATCGATTTATAGTTTCCTGGACGACAAAAAAAGTAGAGAAACTCTGCTCTCTACTACTACATTTAAAAAA
>NZ_BCVP01000048.1 GCF_001591805.1 Neobacillus novalis NBRC 102450
AACAATGTATTTACCAATCGAAAAACCCTATTGGTTTTCCGAAAGCTTGTACTCTCTTTTTTAATCAGCCGCTTTAAAGCGACCTCATTAATTTATCATATCCAAATTCGTAATGTCAACAACTTTTTAAAATTTCTTATTACATTGTTTGACTCTCTCGAAGAGGACAAGATTTAATATAACACGAAAAAATAATGATTGCAATATAATTTTTAAAAATTTTTTCAAAACGTTTATTGCAATCATCTATCATGTTCAGATGAATATCATTTGCATTCAATCCTAAAATTATTATTCCTCCACTACTTTATTTAATTTCACTTTTTTCCTTTCATCAATGACAAATAGCAGGATTCCTTCAATTACAATTAATCCACCTAGAACTTGGGTCCAAACCACATTTTCGTCTAATATGAAGTAGGCGAGAAATGCGGCTCCGATTGGCTCGAATAATATCGCCATCGAAATGGTCGAGCCAATCGGAGCCATTTTAACGACCAATTGAACAAGGTATGCCCAAGTAAATTTGGGATAAGGGCAAGCAAGATAAAATAGACCCAATCTTGTGTTGGATATGGAAATAATGGTTGACCTGCTGCCAAGGAATAAATTAAAAGGGTTATTGAACTCATAAAAAAGACAATAAATGTATATGTAATAAGTGATAGCCTTTTTCGAACATTTTGCAATTGCAAAAAAAAACCAGTCTTTTCTCGTGATATGACGAAACTCAGAAACATATTTCGTTCAGAAAATAGGAAGCATGAATAGGACAGAAAAAAATAAACGGTAAAAAGCAATAACTCCTGATGGAGCTGAATTCAACTTTACAAAAATGGCCGATGCAGAAACTGAAATCACACCAACCGCCAGCACTGCATAAGGATTAATTTTTGATTCTTCCATGATGAACTCCTTTATACAAAAATAATCTTTTAGTTTGATTTCATTATTTTACGGGTAAAAATAATTTTTTCTATAAAAAAACATTATATCGGTAGAATTTGACAATGGACGTGAATTCATATGAATAGTATTGATATTGAAATTTTAATTAAGTTGGGAATTTCTGCTATTTTCGGACTAATAATCGGTCTAGAACGCGAACTTAAAAGAAAACCAGTCGGCTTAAAGACGAGCCTCGTTATTTCCACTGTAAGCTGCTTACTGACAATTGTTTCAATCGAATCAGCTTATATGTTCCCCGATTCTGACCATGTTAAAATTACAATGGACCCGCTTAGGTTAGCAGCTCAGATTGTATCAGGGATGGGCTTTATAGGTGCGGGAGTCATTCTAAGAAGAGGCAATGACAGCATATCCGGGCTTACGACGGCTGCGATGATCTGGGGGGCGGCAGGAATCGGGATTGCTGTTGGGGCTGGATTTTTTATAGAAGCGTTTGCTGGTGTGGCCCTGCTTATTATAAGTGTTGAACTAATTCCTTATTTAGTGAAGTTTATTGGTCCTAAACAATTAAGGGAAAAAGAAATCATGCTCCAACTCTTTATTAAGGAAAAGATTCAAATCGATAAAGCCATCTCTTTTATTATCGAGAAAAAGTATATTATTCGGAGGATTCGTATTAAGGATTTAGACAATGGCGATCATCTTGTGCAAATATTAGTAGCTGTAGATTATCGGGAAAAGACGACTGATGTTTATTTCTTTATTTCAGAATTAGAAGGGGTGCAGAAAGTGGAAGTAGAAAGCATGCGTTAAGTCCCAAAAATTTCTTTCTTCTTTTTAAAAATTCCCTCTTGCAAGAATAGATAAAAACGGATATAATTTTTCTTGTACCAAACAAGGGGGGCTTAGCTCAGCTGGGAGAGCGTTTGGCTGGCAGCCAAAAGGTCAGCGGTTCGATCCCGCTAGTCTCCATACATAACACAAAAAAAGACACGTCATATCAACAATGACGTGTCTTTTTTTTGTGTTTCTATACTTGATACTTATCATTCATAAAAACACTCCTCTATCGATGCGAACATTTGCGCTTACTTACAAGCGAATTCGAGTCCCTAGTCCGTTTTGAATCGCTTTTTCGTAAACATATTTTGCTGTTACAATATCAACAACAGCCAATCCGACTGACTTAAATATCGTTATTTCTTGGTTGCTTTCTCTTCCGCACCGTTTTCCGCTGACGATTTCCCCTAACTCTGCATAAATATCACTTTCCTTAAAAACTCCCTCGTTAATCGGGATTTGCAAGTCTCCAGTCTCCTCTAAGGCCGCTTCTTTTGATTCCACCACTACTTTATCAGCTCTGGAAATGGCATGGGACGGAAGTTCTTGCATCGTAGGTTTGAATGAACCGATTGCATTCACGTGAACACCCGTTTTTAAGATTTCAGTAAAAACGGGCGCAGAAGAGTTTGTTGCCGTGACGATAATATCCGCTTCACGAACTGCCTCATTTGGGTCTGAATATACTTGAACATTCTTATTGAACTTCTTCGTAATGTATTCAGCAAACTCGGCTGCTTTTTGTCTAGTTCGGTTAGAAACGATAATTCTTTCAATATCCCGAACAGCGAGTACGGCTTCAACCAACCCTTCACTTTGTCCCCCAGTGCCAATAACAGATAATGTTTTTGCATCCTCCCTTGCTAAATATTTTGTCGCCACCCCACTTAAGGCACCAGTTCGAACCATCGTTAGATAGGACCCTTCCAAAAGTGCAAGCGGCTCTCCTGTTTCAAAATCCGATAGTATGACAAGTCCGTTTATTGTTTTCTTTCCTATTTTTGGATTATTTGGTGCCACTGTTACAACTTTTATTCCCCATGTGCCAAGCCTTTCAGCTACCGAGGGCATCACTAATGCTGTATTTTGAGAATCATAGAATGGCAATACCGCCCGGATTGGGGTCACCGTCCTTGACTCCGAAAACTCTTTTAGAGCACTAGCTGCCTGTTCAATCACTTCATTCATATCTATTAAGCTCTTCTGTTCCTCTGCATTAATCACTAGCATGCTTTCCCATCCCTCTCTGCTTTTCTGGAATTGGGCATTCACTATTGAAAAAACTTAAGCCAATAAAAACCCTTGTTTCAATGGATCTCTTGGATCAATAACAAATTGGTGGAAGCCGGTGATATATGCCTGGCCCGTCACCTTTGAAACAATCGCTTCAAATTCGTCTACCTTTATCCTCGACAGCACTTCTCCAATAAATTGTCCATCAGTAATACACTCATGGACAAAACTCCCGCCTTCTTTTATAACTCCTTGCTCTACTAATGTAGCTAGCCTGGCTGAAGTCCCTGTTCCGCAAGGGGATCGGTCGACTTGCTCATCTGCAAAGATGGTCACATTCCGTAAGTCAGCGCTTTCTCCCTTTGGCTCATCAGAAAATATAACACCATATATTCCTTTTAAATCCTGCTCAAGCGGGTGCTTCACTTCCATATTGCTTTCAATATAGTGTTTGATTTTTCCACCCCATGTTTGTAACTCAGGTAAATCTTTGAAATTTACGTTCAAACCGAATTCTTTACTATTTACTACTGCATAAAAGGCTCCGCCAAAAGCGATATCGACTTGAAATTCATGTCCTTCAATTTTAACTGGGACATCCTTTTTATAAACAAAGGAAGGAACATTTTCAAATGAAACAGATTCCACTTGGTTTCCATTGTATGTTGCATAGGCAATGACCTCTCCGGCGGGGCTGTCAATGACAATCTTTTCTTTGCCAGCTGACATATCAAACATCCCTGTTTCAATCCCATATGTAACAACAGCAACAATTCCGTGGCCGCACATGGTGCTCCATCCTTCATTATGCATAAACAACACGCCGAAATCGGCATGTGAACTTGCTGGCGGTGTAATGATACAACCGTACATGCCATGGTGTCCGCGTGGTTCATACATAAGAACCTCTCGTAAATGATCCAAATGCTCCATGCAGTATGCCCGTCTTTCCAATTGAGTGCTGCCTTTTATTTCTGGCAGACCACCAGTAATAATCCGTAATGGTTCACCGTATACATGCATATCAACTGTCGTGTACATTTTACTGAAATTCATATTCTTCCCCCCTCTGGATTTTGTTCAAAAATTTCTTCTTCGGCAATAACCATTTAATCCGTGACATCTGCAAATACCTTTAACACTTTTTACATTTACCGGGGAACTATCCCGGCACATCCTTACCGCGTTTTTATGCTCTTGAAACGGCCGTTAAGCTCGCTAAAATGTCTTTAAGTTTTTGATCTTCCTCAGGTGTCAACCCTAAACGCGGATAACGGGATGGTCCTCCTGCTTGGCCATTCAACTCCATCGCACGTTTAACAATTTGCACATATTTCCCTGACCCTTCAAGGAATGTACATAGCGGTAAAATGCTATTATTGATTGCCCAGGCCTCTTCTAGCTCACCATTTTGAAAATGGTTGAACATGTGTGTCACAAGCTTTGGTACAATGTTCCCCGCGACGGAAATCCAGCCTGTTGCCCCGACCAAATAGGACTCCATGACCAAATCTTCTGAGCCGCAGAAAACTTCAAAATCGCCTTTCCCATCTCTTGCTAAATCTCGTGCTTTGCGGATATCGCCGCTTGATTCTTTAATATGTGTGACTCTTTCACACTCTTTTCCAATTTTAAGCATCAGCTCTGTGCTCATATTGACACCGGATGTAAACGGATTGTTGTAAAGCATAATCGGCACATTCACGGCATTAGAAACTTCTTTAAAGTGGAAGAAAATTTCTTCTTCCTTCGGTTTGCAATAGTAAGAGTTAATAATCAGGGCACAATCAGCACCGTGTGCTTCAGCTTGTTTCGTATACTCAATGGTTTCTTTCGTTGTTTCCGCAGCTGTTCCAACAATTACTGGAATACGGCCGTTCACTTCCTTCATAACCAATTCAACAATCTGGAACCTTTCTTCTTTTGATAAACTCACGAATTCTCCTGTACTGCCGTTGATCACAATCCCTGCGACGCCTTGATTCACGAAGTATTTCACATTATTTTTTACTCCGGCCCAGTCAATCTCCTGTGCCTCATTCATGGGTGTAATCAAAACGGGATATGCTCCTCTAATTGTTGTCACGTACATTTCCTCCTCAAAGTTTTTATATCAGATTAGTATTTTTCTGATTTAATAGAATCCATTTTTAAAAATTACTTCAATAAAAACCCAGCTGCTAGAGGATCTGTCGGATCTAATACAAATGTTTGTAAACCTGTAATGAAACCACGGCTTGTCACCGTAAACTGATAAACATTCTCTGTTTGTTCAGCGACTTTTGCTGCCAAGCGGCTTTCGAAAATACTTTCATTCACAAGTCCTTGTTCTGAACGCAATGCTCCCTTAGCTAGTAAACTTGTATAACAAGCGAACGTTGGTCCAAAGCCAGGTGAACGAACGATAAATTGATCCTCTCGGAACGTAATTGATTTAATTCGCCCCACATCTAATGCAGAATCGTCTAGTAAAATGGCCGCTTGTACCTGGGCCTCTGAATCAAGTGCCTGAAACACCGTACATGCCCAGCTTTTTAATTCAGATAGATCCTCCACCCGAATCTCTACAGGAAGATTGCGCTTCTCAAACACTGCATAGACTTGATCCGCTTGCACGAGGGAGAACTTTGTGTTTAAACGTGAATGTGCGAGCTGGACATCTTGTTGGATCACATGACACGGATCGCTTTCCAGCCTCACTGAAACGACTTCTTCCTGTTCCACGATAGCGGTTACGGAGATCACACCGGTGAGAGTTTCGATTTTGTATTCACTTGTTTCATTAGTTTGCAAATGGCCGCATTCTAATAAAGCTGTAATTACGGCAACGATGCCGCCGTAATGAACAGGGACCGTTCCCTCATGGTTAAAAAAGAGCACTGCTGCATCCGCTTCCGGGCTAATCGGCGGAAGGACGAGGCAGCCATTTAATCCAGCGAACCCACGAGGCTCATTTAATAATAGGTTTTTCTCCACTTCATACATTTGTGGAAACTTTTCATACAGCTGCTCCAGGCTCTGATAATGAATGAGTGGAACGTTATGAATAATGCGGAACGCCTCGCCGGCTACATGGACATCCGTTGTTGTGTACACTTTTTGAATCTTCATTTCACGTCCTCCGTTTCATGTTCCATCGGTGGAATGAGCAGAAACCCTTCTTTAAGCGGATCTTCCTTATGGTAAAAGAACCGGTGCATGCCCATTAGCCAAGCGGATCCAGCAATTTTTGTCACCACTGCCTCTACACCTTCCACGCTGGTGGTTTCAAGGATGGATCCTCGAAATAACGAGCCGACAATACTTTCATGAACAAATTCTTCGCCAAGGCCAATCTTTTGATTAGCGTAAAGCACAGCTAGTTTGGCAGACGTACCGGTTCCACACGGTGAACGATCAATTCCCCCTGGAGGGACAATAACTGTATTTTTTACGTCGGCATCTTTATGTGTTGGATTGGTATAAAATTCAACATGGGTGAGCCCGCGAATGAATGGATATTTCGGGTGAACAATCTCTGTTTTTTCATTAATCATGTTTCGGATGGTGATAGCTTTTTCGATAATCTGCGAAGCATTCTCCGGTATTAAGTCTAGACCGACCGATTTAGCATCAATGATCGCGTAAAAATTCCCGCCGTAGGCAATATCTGCATCCACCGGTCCAATCCCTTCGACGTCAACGGAAACACTTTTTAAAAGAAAAGCAGGAACATTGCAAAAGGACACCTCTTTCGCTTTGCCTCCTTCTACAGCAATTTCTACTTCCACAAGCCCAGCAGGTGTATCCAATTTTACTGAAGTGACTGGCTCTTGAATCGGAATTAGTCCTGACTCTACTAAAGCCGTGCATACACCAATTGTGTCATGACCGCACATTGGCAAATAGCCTCCTGTTTCTATGTAAATCACACCGATGTCCGCTTCCGGATGACATGGATCCGTGAGCAGAGCTCCAGACATGACATCATGGCCGCGCGGTTCGTTCATTAATAGTTTGCGAATCCAGTCATACTCCTCTTTCATATAAAGCATTTTTTCAGACATCGTTTCTCCCACTAATTCCGGGAGACCGCTAATGACCGTCCTTGTCGGATTCCCGCCTGTATGTGTATCAATCGTTGTAAATACTTTATGTGTCTTCACCCTGTTATCACCCTTTCTTTAAAACGTTCAAAACGAAGAGGTTCAATCGGTATCGAAGTTTCTTTCTCATTAATCAGTTCTTCGATAATTTTCCCTGTGACGGCGGCTAAGCTAATTCCATCCCCTTCATGACCTGCAGCAATGTAATAATTTGGGATGCCCTCGACGCTGGAAATGATTGGCAAATGGTCTTCTGTCCATGGCCTTAAGCCCGCATACGAACGAATCACCATCATATCCGCCATTTTCGGATAAAAGCGGATGGCACGATTAGCAATGCATTTGATAACCTCATTGTTTACCTTTGTGTTGAAGCCGACAAATTCCCGGCTGCTTCCAATCAAAAAGTTCTGACTTTCCGTTGGTTCGAAAACAAGGGCTACTCCGTATTTTTCCGTTATTGGGTCGACACGGCGCACCCCGCCGAATTTGGAAATCAAGTAGCCAAACTCCATCACTTTGCGGGATCCGACATGCTGCTGCCTTGAAGCTACGATAATATGTCCTTTTCTTGGTTCGATCGGTATCGAAAGGTCAAGCATCTCTCCGATTCTTGGTGCCCATACCCCGGCCGCATTGACGACATGATCGGCGGTAAAAACTCCGTTTGACGTATCGACAGTAAATGTGCCATTTTCTTCTTTTTTCACTTGCTTTACTTCGGTTTGCTTCCATGCCTTTGCTCCTTGTTTTTTCGCTTCCTCTAGGAGCGTAAAAGCAAGCAGATAGGGATTGACTGTTGAATCCGTCGCGCATTCCAATCCCCCTAACAAGTCATCTGCAAAGTAAGGAGATTCCTGGCGGATATCCTGGCGGTCGAGCATTCTGAAAGGAAGGCCGGCAGCTTTCTGGCGGTCGACCCAGCGCTTGGCCGCTTCCATCTCTTCATCTGACTCGCAAACAAGAATGCTTCCCGGGGCCCGATACTCAAAAGAGTTTCCCAAGTCTTTGCTCCATTCATCTACTAAACGCTGGCTGAACAAAGACATCTGACTGTCAAAGCCAGGGTCTTTATCAATCGCCAAAATATTTCCGTCACACCGGGAAGAGGTACCGCTGACAAATTCCCCTTTTTCAATGATGGTTACTTCTCTGCCATACTTAGAAGCATAATAGGCAATCGAACAGCCGATAATCCCCCCGCCAATGACTAAAACGTCACAATGCCTCACTTACCTTCCCCCATTCGATTGATTGTCTACTTTTTAAGGATGCAATTTGTGTGCCAAACCAAAATCATTATGCGGTTTATTGAATTGTATAAATATTTTAAATTTTTCATAATTTTGTGTATAATTATTTTTACAGTGTTCAGAAATTTTTACACATATGGAGGGTATTATGGCATTTTCATTACCGCCGGTAAAAGTAATAATGAAACGTTGGAAACCATCGCTTGAAGACCAGATTATTGAACAGACAAATGGAGAATTTTTTTATCGGCCTTCCAAAATGGCAGCAGCCATTCCCTGCAAAGTTATCAAGGAGGACGATTCCTTCGATACTCTGATTGATTCCTTTAATCACCATGATGCGGTTGTTATTCTTGATAACATCGGCCTTCCTGCCGGCTGTATAACTGCTCCGCAAATGGTCGATTTCCTTTATAATGCCTTCAAACAATTAGAGGCATTTTATGAAGCCGTCATTCAAACAACGGATGCCTCCATTACGGTCATTGATGATCTTGCACGAGTACGCACATGGACTGAAGGTGCGGAAAAACTTTTCTCGGTCAAAAAACAAGACATCATCGGTCAACACATTTCCGAATTTTTCGATCCCAATAAACTTGAAATCCTGCAAACACTGGATAATGGAAAACGAATTACAGGCCAGTACCATCGGCCCCGGTCAGATTTGTTTGTTTTAATTAACTCTAACCCGATTTACTATAACAACCGGATTATCGGTGCAGTCGTTTCAGAAACGGATGTCACCAATCAAGTCGTACTCAACGAAAAATTATTTAACATGTCCGCCGAAATGCACCGTTTAGAACAAGAAGTAGCCAAATATAAGGACTCAACTGATCCGTTTCATTCCATCAAAGGGAAAAGTGCCTCCATTCAAAGAACGGTTCACCTGGCTAGAAAAGTGTGTTCGGTTAAATCAACCGTCCTGATTTTAGGTGAAAGCGGCGTTGGTAAAGAAGTGTTTGCCAAGGCCATTCATGAAGCGAGCGAAGAGCCGAAAGCTCCCTTTATTTCGATAAATTGCGGTGCCATACCCGCTTCATTATTTGAAAGTGAGTTATTGGGATATGAGCGCGGCGCCTTCTCTGGTGCCGATATAAAAGGGAAAAAGGGAAAAATAGAACTGGCAAAAGGAGGGACGTTGTTTCTTGATGAAGTAGGCGAAATGCCGCTTGAAATGCAGGTAAAGCTGCTGCGGGTGTTGCAGGAGCGGAAATATTACCGCGTCGGCGGTGAAAAAGAAATCATTGCCGATTTTCGGGTGATTGCTGCTACGAACCGTGATTTGCATGAATTAATGCAAGAAGGCCGCTTCCGGGAAGATTTATATTATCGCTTAAACGTCGTCAGTCTCCACATTCCACCTTTAAGAGAGCGGCACGAAGATATTATCGAATTAACCCATTTCTTTTTAAATGATTTTTCACGACGTTATCAACGCCCGATTTATGAATTTTCACCAGATGTCATGCAGGAATTGCTCCGTTATCATTGGCCTGGTAATATTCGTGAACTTCGCAATATGACTGAACGGCTCGTTGTCTTTGCGACTGATGGAGTAATTAAAAAAGACTATTTACCGTTTTCCGCAGGCAGCCTAAGCCTTGAAAACAGCGGGATGATTTCATCCAATACTCCAGAAGAAAGGGAAAATACCATTTTAACGCTGCAGGAAGAAATGGACCAGCACGAGAAAAAAGTAATCGAAAGAGCATTGAAGATTGTCGACGGGAACAAAATGGAATGTGCTAAACATCTTGGCATTACAAGGGCTACCTTATACAATCGATTGAAACGTCTCGGGATAGATTAATCCTTCTCCCCTCAAAGTTGGTACGATTATTGCATAGTAATTTAATATCAGAAAAATTAGAGGGGGAAAAGGGAATGGCAAACATGGGGGATATTGTTATTTGCCGTTGTGAAGAAGTTACTTATGGACAACTTCAAGCAACAGCAGAAAAACATAACTGCACAGCAAGAGAATTAAAATTAAGAACGAGGGCGGGTATGGGCTTTTGCGGCGGTCGTACTTGCAGACCCTCATTGGACAGGATTCTGGAAAGTGTCACCCCTGCCATAGCTCCAGGTGAAATTCCGTTAAAATATCAGCCCCCGATCCGACCGGTGACATTTGGAACGGTAGGTGAAAATCTATGACTAGAATAATAGACCATCCAATCTTAGGGAAACTAGATGACCGGGAGATTATTACCTTTCAGTTTGATGGCAATACATATGAGGCATATGAAAATGAAACGATTGCTGCCGCACTTTTAGCAAATGGGATTAGAAAACTGCGGGCTCACGAAGGATCCGGGACACCACGGGGGATTTATTGCAATATCGGCCACTGCATGGAATGCCGTGTAACGGTTAATGATCAAGCAAACGTAAGAGCCTGCCTAACGGTTGTCAAAAAAAACATGGTTGTTGAAAGCGGAAAGCAGCATCCAAACATTGTAAAAAGGTTGGTGGAGCAGCAATGAGTGATGTAATTGTGATCGGGGGCGGACCGGCAGGATTAGCAGGTGCCATTGCCTGTGCCAAATCGGGGCTTAATGTGTCCGTCGTAGATGAATTTATCAAGCCAGGCGGCAGATTGCTCGGGCAGCTTCATAGAGAGCCTTCTGGTGAATGGTGGAATGGAATCAAAGAATCAGAACGCCTTCATCAGGAAGCGAGGAAATTATCAGTCGACATCCGATGCGGGGTTTCTGTTTACAATTTAGAAAAAGAAAACCAGCTCTGGAATGTGTACACGAATCAAGGAACACTGACTGCTCCTTTTGTGTTAGTGGCCACTGGTGCGGCTGAATATCCAATCCCACTCCCCGGCTGGACACTTCCCGGGGTGATGTCGATTGGGGCTGCACAAGTAATGACAAATGTTCACCGTGTCCAGGTTGGTAAAAAAGGGGTCATTATCGGGGCGAATATTTTAGCCTTTGCGATATTAAATGAATTACAATTGGCCGGAATAACAGTCGATCGCATCGTTCTACCTGAAAGAAACCAGATCAGTCAAACAGCAGGCGAGCCAGAAGAAGTCATGAAATCACTCTTAAATGCAGCCCACCTCGCCCCATCACCGTTTTTACGGTTCGGAAGCCGTTTCATGAGAAGAGACTGGATAAGAAAAGTCGGGTTGAATTTTTATCCTAAAAATGGCGTGAAGATAAATGGTACACCGCTCCAACTTCGCAAGGCAGCCGTTGAAATCATCGGTAAGGATCACGTAGAAGGGGTCCGATTAGCCGATATTGACGCGAATGGTACGATTATTGCCGGTTCTGAAACGATTTACGAAGCAGACTTCGTTTGTATCGCAGGGGGCTTGTATCCGCTCGCAGAACTTACCGCCATCGCCGGATGCCCGTTTCAATACATCCCGGAACTTGGCGGACATGTTCCCCATCATTCAGAAACGATGGAAACCCCTCTTAAAGGGCTTTTTGTAGCTGGCAATATTACCGGTATCGAGAGTGGAAAAATTGCCATGGCCCAAGGAACAACCGCTGGCCTATCCATTGCCAAACACGCCGGAAAAGGAGCAGGTACCATCGACGAGCAGCTACAGCAAGCTTTAAAAAACGTCCGTACCGTAAGGCGGCATGCTGCTATCCAATTCAATCCCGAAATCGACAGCGGCAGAAGCAGGATGAACCAGCTTTGGGAAGATCTCTATGCAACTAGTATTGAACAGTGAAACCTCTCTCTTTTAGAAAGCCCTTTCATTAAGGAGGTGATTTACTAGTAAATCGTTATGCTTTTGTAGGAACCGGGTAAAAAAGTGCCATTTAAAAAAAGTAATCAAGGGGGATTAAAATGAGAAAACATTCAATAATCGCATTAGGTTTTGTGCTTGTACTGTCACTTTTTTTAAGCGCTTGTTCTAGTAAAACTGGCTCTGGGGATAATGCAAGCGGAGATGAGATTTTAGTAGGGGTCCTTCTGCCTGTAACAGGAAATAATGCTACAGACGGGAAAGACATGTTGAATGCAATGAAAATGGCAGTTGAAAAGATTAATAGCGACGGCGGAGTTTTGAAGAAGAAAATTAAACTAGAAGTGGCTGATGATGGCTGTGACCCGCAAATGGCCACTACCGCAGCAAACAAGCTAGTTTCTAAGAAAGTAGTTGCCATTGTTGGTGGTTATTGCTCGGGGTCGACATTGCCGGCATCAGGTGTTTTCCATAATGCAAACATCCCGATGATTGTAGCGGCAGCCAATTCATCAGAATTACCAAAACAAAATTATGACACGTTATTTTTAATTAACGGACTAGTCCCTGACCAGGCTCAATCTGGAGCTGATTATTTTAACGACAAAGGGGCTAAAAACATTGCGATTATCCATGATAACTCTGCCTACGCGAAGGATTTGGCGGATTTCGCCAAAAAATCAGTTGAAGAAAATGGCGGAAAGATCATTGCCTTCGAAGCCATCAATCCCGAAGAAAAAGATTTTGGTTCACTGATGACAAAGTTAAAGTCACTCAAACCTGACGGAACCTATTTTACAGGATATTATGCAGCCGGCGGCCTAATGTTAAAGCAATTTAAACAAAAGGGTGTTTCAGGTTCGTTTATGGTCGGTGATGGAAGTTACTCACCGGATATTATCGATATTGCCGGTTCTGAAGCAGCGAATGATCTGTTAGTAACCGCAACACCAACAGCTAATTTTATCCCGGGTGCTGAAGAATTTGTTAAAAATTATAAAAGTAAATACAAAGACTTGTCCCCTGGTCCATTTTCTGCCCTTTCCTACAACGGCATGAACCTTTTAGTTGATGCGCTAAAAAGAGCGGATTCCACAGACAAGGATAAGATTAAAAAGGCATTAAAAGAGACAAAAGCATTTGAAGGAATTGGACAAGTCATTGAATTTAGTGACCAAAACACGTTAAGTCAATCAAACTTCCACGTAATGAAAGTGGTTGGTGGAGAATTCACCTTAGAAAAATAGAGTAGATCCCTCGTTGGAGCTGTTTTACAAATTGATTTAAACAGCTCCAATGATATTCATTCTTTTACAAGCAAATACAGCAGAAGAGAGTGATAAAATTATGGATGTTTTTTTACAGATTTTCTTCGATGGACTTGTTATCGGTGCCTTTTACAGTTTAATTGCTTTAGGATATACGATGGTATACGGGATTATCAAACTGCTAAACTTTGCCCATGGTGATTTTTATATGCTCGGTGCTTTTATAGGCTATGCACTACTTTCCTTTTTTACTGGAGACGGCGGGCTAAATGCCGGTTTACTAGGTATTGGAGCTGTTTTTATCGTCACCATGATTATTGTTGGCCTCGCCGGAATGGGTGTAGAAAGAATTGCTTATCGTCCCCTGCTCACGGCCCCAAGACTTTCAATCCTTATTACCGCAATCGGAGTCTCATTATCATTAGAGTATGCTTCCATGATTGGATGGGGAGCTTCTTATAAGGTATACCCGATTAAATTACCTAAAAATGGATTAGAAATTATCGGTGCGCAAATCTCGTTTGCTCAAATCGGGTTGATTGTCCTATCTGCCCTTTTGATGATTGGGCTTCGACTTTTTATTGAAAAGACCATATATGGGAAGGCAATGCGTGCTATCGCCTTAGATCAGGCAGCTTGCAGCTTAATGGGAATAAATGTTTATCGCATTATCTCTCTTACCTTCTTTATCGGTGCCTTTTTGGCTGCAGGAGCAGGAATCATGTCGGGAGTTTATTACGGAACCATTAATTTTATGATGGGCTTCATCATTGGATTGAAGGCGTTCACAGCTGCTGTTTTAGGTGGGATTGGAAATATTACCGGTGCCATGATAGGCGGCTTAGTACTTGGGCTTGTCGAGTCCTATGGTACGTATTACCTAGGTGGTTCGTGGAAGGATGTATTGGCGTTCGGCATTCTTATTTTATTTTTAGTATTTAAACCTACAGGAATACTTGGTGCAAAAGAAATGGAGCGGATGTAAGTATGAAAAAATATAAGAAACATTCTCTTTTGCTTCTAGTCATCGTCATGTTCATTCTTCCACTCCTTCTAGATATTTATTGGCTTGATGTTTTAACACTCGTTCTATTTTATGTCGTGCTCACACAAGGATTAAATATAGTAGTAGGCTATACAGGTCTGCTTGACTTGGGCTATGCTGCATTCTTCGCCGTTGGTGCCTATACGACAGCGATATTAATGACCACCTTCCATTGGTCCTTCTGGTTAACGCTTCCTGTCGCTGCAATCTTTGCTGCCGTCGCTGGGATCATTGTTGGCACACCAACACTGAGACTAAGAAGTGATTATTTGGCCATTGTCACCCTTGGCTTCGGTGAAATCGTGCGAATATTAGCGATAAATTTAGATATTACAGGATCAGCATCAGGGATTTATGGGATCCCTAGACCAACCATTGGAAGTTACGTGCTGTCTTCGCAACAAGATTTTTATTATTTAATTCTGATTGTCGCCATTCTATCTGTTTTGGTTGTCTATCGATTAGGTCATTCTAGAATTGGTCGTGCATGGGTATATATTCGCGAAGATGAAGACGCCGCTGAAGCGATGGGAATCAACCGCATTCGCCTTAAATTATTATCCTATGCAACAGGCGCTGTCATTGGCAGTTTAGCCGGATCCATTTTTGCGGTAAAAATGAGTGCCATCGCACCATTAAGCTTTAGCTTTCTACAATCGGTGATGATTCTCCTTGCTGTTGTATTAGGCGGACTTGGCAGTATTCCCGGTGTTGTGATTGGTGCTGCATTAGTCATTGTCCTCCCTGAAGTTCTGCGCGGGGCAGAAGATTGGCGTTATTTAATATTCGGTGTGGCCTTAGTCATTATGATGATATTCCGTCCTCAAGGGATATTACCGAAAAAATATGAAACAGAGGATCGTTCCGACCCTGAAGAGGAAACGAATGATAAAAACCACTCGATATCTGTTTAATTTTATCTATTAACTCCATAGGGGGTATCGCATGTCTATATTAACTGTGAAGAATCTAAAACTTCAATTCGGCGGACTACTAGCGGTCAATGATTTGTCCTTTACTGTTGAAAAAAATACTATATCCAGTATAATCGGTCCAAATGGCGCTGGAAAAACATCGGTATTTAATATGATTACCGGATTCTATCGACCAACTAGCGGTGAGATTGAATTAGACGGTACTAGTTTAATAAATAATAAACCTAGTCAAATAACAAAATTAGGGATGGCCCGTACATTTCAGAACCTTCGTTTATTTCCTAACCTTTCCGCTTTAGATAATGTAAAGTCAGGGATGCATTGCCGAACAAAAGAAGCAGTCTGGGGAGCTTTATTCCATACAAAAAGCCAAAAAGAAGAAGAAAGATTAATAGATGAAGTGGCACAGGAGTGCATTGATTTTGTTGGAGTACGCAAATATATGAAAAGATCAGCAAAAAATTTGCCTTATGGTGCACAACGTTATTTAGAAATTGCTCGCGCCTTAGCCACAAAACCGAAAATATTACTTCTGGATGAGCCGGCAGCTGGCTTAAACTTTGAAGAGAAGCAATACTTGATTCAGCTTATTCGGCGTATTCGCGATGAATTCCAAATTACAGTGCTAATGATTGAACATGATATGGGATTGATCAAGGAAATCTCTGAACATATCACTGTCATTGATTATGGTTGTAAAATTGCTGAAGGAACCCCTGATGAGGTGCTGAAAAACGAAAAGGTTATTGAAGCGTACTTAGGAAAGGAGGATGTGATATGAAGTCCTTGTTAAAACTTACGAATGTAAATTCATACTATGGAAAAATTCGTGCGTTAAATAATCTAAGTTTGGAAATAAACGAGGGAGAAATAGTCGCCTTACTTGGCAGCAACGGAGCGGGTAAAAGTACGACACTTAAAACGATTTCCGGGCTTATTAAACCAAAATCTGGCGAAATAGAATGGAATGGGCAAAGTTTGGTCGGTGTTCCCCCACATAAAATTGTGGAATCAGGGATTATTCATGTGCCTGAAGGCCGACGAATCTTCGGGGGACTAACCATCACAGAGAACCTGGAATTAGGTGCCTTTACCTTCAGAAAGAACAAGAAATGGGTGAAAGAAGGAATCGAACGCTCTTTTGATCTGTTCCCTCGATTAAAGGAACGGGCGAAACAGCCAGCCGGTACGCTTAGCGGCGGTGAACAGCAAATGCTTGCCATCAGCCGCGGTCTCATGGGCGACCCGAAGCTTCTGATGCTGGATGAGCCCTCGATGGGACTGGCACCTATCATTGTTCAAGAGATTATGAGAATTATCAAGGAGATCAACAAACAAGGAACAACCATTTTGTTAATCGAGCAAAATGCAAAGGCTGCACTAAGGTTGGCAAACAGAGGATATTTAATAGAAATAGGAAATATCATCTTGCACGATACAGCCGATGTCTTACGTGAGGATGATAAGATTATTAAAGCATATTTAGGTGCCTAACCACGTTTTGGCCGTTTTTGATAAACAGTTTATCAAAAGCGGTTTTTTCATTCCAATATTAAAAAAATGTTCTCTAGAACATACCGCTCTCTACTTCTCCGAATCATAGCCATTAGAATAGGTCTTTTGAAGCATTTACCTTTTTTACCAATTTCCTCTTGCAAATTTAATTATCTTACTACTATAATTATTAACAAAATGTATTTATAAAATTCTAAAAAATCTGCATTCAAGGAGGTGAGTGAAAAAAATAAACATATCTTGCCACAAACTAGTTTTTTCCTCAGCAAATGACCAATCAGCATTGTCTTTTTACCTCAGAATTTGAACAAAGGGTTTTATACGAGAGGGGGAGCTTCCATTGGAGGCACGAAAAACGAAGACTGTTTCTGAAAACGATTACAGTTCAATTGCTCAATCACCATCTTTCCAAGCTTTACTGTCTGAAAAGAAAAAATTCATCATCCCAGTCACTATTTTCTTTTTTTGCTTTTATTTTGCATTGCCTATTTTAACTTCCTATTCAACCGTGTTAAATCATAAGTTTATCGGAAGTATAACCTGGGCGTGGGTTTTTGCCTTCCTTCAATTTATCATGACCTGGGGATTGTGCATGCTTTACTCCAAAAAAGCGGCTAAATTTGATGAACTAGCAAACCAGGTTGTTGAAGAAAGGGGAATTAGCTGATGAACACTCCTGCTTTTATCATGTTTCTTGGAATCGTTTTTGTAACGCTAATCATTACATACTACGCTTCTAAAAAAACGAAAAATGCAAGTGAATTTTACACGGCCGGCGGGGGGCTGACAGGCTGGCAAAATGGACTAGCCATCGCCGGAGATTATATGTCGGCTGCTTCCTTCCTCGGAATTGCCGGTGCAGTCGCCCTAACGGGTTTTGATGGCTTCTTTTATAGTATTGGATTCTTGGTCGCCTATCTTGTTGTCCTTTATTTAGTGGCTGAACCCCTAAGGAACCTTGGAAAATATACATTTGCCGATATGATTGCCTCACGTTTTGATGCGAAAAAGGTCCGTGGTTTTGCGGCCATGAACACGGTTACGATTTCTATTTTTTATATGATTGCCCAACTTGTCGGGGCTGGTGCACTTATTAAATTATTATTAGGGTTAAGCTATACCACATCCGTCTTAATCGTTGGCGTGCTGATGACTGTTTATGTTATCTTTGGCGGAATGCATGCAACGAGCTGGGTGCAGATCATTAAGGCAGTCCTTCTAATGGGAGGAACCTTAGTCATCTCGATTATTGTGTTTTCCAAATTCAACTGGAGTATCACCGATATGTTTGCCCAAATGAAAACGGCGACACCATTAAAGGAATCCTTCTTAAATCCTGGTGTTAAATACAAAATTGGACTTGATACGATTTCGTTAAACATGGGACTAGTCCTTGGAACAGCTGGTCTTCCCCACATTCTTGTACGTTTTTTTACAGTAAAGGATGCGAAAACAGCTCGTTCATCTGTTGTGTATGCTACATGGGTCATTGGAATCTTTTATGTTATGACCATTTTCCTTGGCTTTGGCGCAGCTGCATTTGTCGGTAATAGTTCAATAGTAGCGGCAAATCCGGCAGGAAACATGGCGGCACCATTGTTAGCGAAGGCTCTTGGAGGCGACATGCTGTTTGCGTTTATTTCAGCAGTAGCATTTGCAACAATTCTAGCAGTTGTGGCAGGACTTGTACTTACAGCGGCTTCTGCATTTGCTCATGATTTCTATAATGAAATCCTCCGCAAAGGAAAAGCAACAGAAAAGCAGCAGGTTAGTATGGCGCGCTGGGCCGCAATTGGGGTATCTGTTATTTCTATTATTCTAGCATTGGGTGCGCAATCACTAAATGTTGCCTTCCTTGTATCGCTTGCCTTTGCTGTTGCAGCAAGTGCGAACTTACCGGTTATTATCTACACAATCTACTGGAGACGTTTTAATACAACAGGCGCCGTATGGGCCATGGTGGTTGGGCTTATTTCTGCAATCGGCTTGGTTGCCATCGGCCCAAGTGTGATTAGTCCGGAAGCAGGAAAAGCGATTTTTGTAGGGAATCCAATCTTCCCATATACGACTCCGGGAATTCTTTCCATCCCGCTCGGATTCCTTGCTGGTTACCTTGGAACCCTCTTCTCCAGTCAAAAAGCGGATGTAAAGAAATACGAAGAAGTATTAGTAAAGTCCAATACAGGAATTGGCTTGGCTAATAATCGATAAAGAAAAGCGGGGCTGAAGATATTTTCAGTCCCGCTTTTTATTTCATTTTGGATAACTTCGTTTCGTTTTATCGCTAGATTTACGAACCTCTTCCCGTTTATTTTTGGGAGGTGCTCCGATAGTAGTTTTGTTTCTTCTTTTATCTGGACCAGCCTTGGTGCCCCGTTTTTGCCCGCTTCTATTCTCATTTGGGTTCGAATGTTTTCGATTCCTCAATCCGCTTTTTTGATTTTCCCTTGCTGTACCTCGTTTATCACTCTTACTATTAGGTAGTCCACCGCGCGAATTGTCTTCGCTCTCCTCTGAATTCCCTGTGTTTTGTTTTTCAATGGTAATATGCAGTTCTTTTTCAATCATAGTGAGGACCGGCACATTTGCTGAGGTATATAATGTAATCGCGATTCCGGTCATTCCCGCTCTGCCCGTTCTTCCGATTCGGTGAATATAGCTTTCCGCATCCTCAGGAATATCATAGTTAAACACATGGGTAACCCCTTCAACATCAAGCCCCCTGGCAGCAACATCAGTTGCGACCAATAATTGGGTCTCGGCATCTCTAAAGCGTTTCATCGCCTGTTCTCTTTTAGCCTGTGACAAATCGCCATGCAATTCATCACAGGGAAAACCATGGGCTTTAAGCGCATCATAAAGTTTGCTTACCCTTCGTTTTGTCCTGCAAAAAATAACTGCTAAAAACGGACGATGCGTTTCAACTAAGTGAATGAGCGCTGCTTGTTTCCCGCGGTCCGTTGTATGAATGGCAAGCTGTTTGACATTGTCTGCCGGACCTTGTGTTTTTTCCACCTGAATGTATTCTGGCTCACGCATATGCTTTTTGGCTAATTGGCGGATTTCCGGCGGCATCGTTGCCGAGAACAGCATTGTCTGTCGGTCAGCCGGTGTTTCCCTAATAATATCTTCCACTTCACCAAGAAAGCCAATATGAAGCATTTGATCTGCTTCATCTAAAACAAGGAAGGATATTTCTGATAATCGAACTGTTTCCCTTCTTATGTGGTCTAACAGCCTGCCAGGTGTTCCAACGACAATTTGCGGGTTCCTTTTTAGCTTTTTTAACTGTTTCGCCACATCCTGCCCGCCATAGACAGCCAAAACATCAATCCCTGGCATATCCGCAATCAGCTTTTCAAATTCCTCCGTGATTTGCAAGGCTAATTCTCGAGTAGGCGTCACGATGAGCGCTTGAACATGTGTTGCTTCCCGGTCAATCTTTTCAAGAATTGGCAAGATAAAGGCAAACGTCTTCCCTGTTCCCGTTTGCGCCTGGGCAATAATATCGTTCCCTTTCATCACAAATGGAATCGCTTGTTCTTGGATTGGTGTTGGTTTAGCAATTCCGTGGCCGCGTAATTTATCTACTACTGCTTCTGAAATACCTAATGATAAAAAATCTGACAAACATACCCCTACTTTCACATTTCCTATCCACTAATATTGCTTGTTTATCGTCCAAATTGCAAATATCAATCTATTAAATGGAAAAGGAGTGATGCAGAAACATCACTCCTTCGCAATATTAAGCTATTACCGCCGCTTTCACCCATTGATTTTCAACAGGAATTCCGGCATCCTTTATTGTTCGAAAAACAGGGCATCTGAGGTCAACTGCCATTTGTAATTCATCAATTCTTTCTTGCGGTTCGGAAGTTTCGACAACTGCTTTGACGGTGACTTGCTGGAAGTAAGGTTTTACGGACAAATCCCCCATTAATCCTGCTAAATCTATACTGCCTTCGACATCAAAGGAGATGCCTTGAAGATCGAACTTCATTTCCTGAGCAATCAATTGGGCCATAACATTTTCACAGGCGATCAGTGAGGATAGAAACGTTGATAGCGGATCAATCGCCGAGTCCTTTCCGCCAAACGATACTGGTTCATCGATCGCGATTGTATGCTTGCCGGCAACCGCGTCGAGGCGCATTCCCGTTCCTTTACCTTCTACTTTAAAGTTCATCATTTGTCCCATTTTAATTCCTCCTATACCGAAACCATTTCCCGCAGCTTCTTTGCTGCCTCCGTCATAACCTTTAATTTTTCAAACGCAATCTTTTCACTATTCATTGGCCGCTGTGCAAACGTCCCGAATCCGCAATCCGGATTTAAGAAGACTTTTTCGTCAGGCAAATATTTTCTTACCTCTTGAACACGTTCAACAATCTCTTCAACTGTTTCAACTGTTTCCGTTCGCGGGTTAACAATGCCAAATCCGAGCTCTTTTCCGCCAAAATCTCGAATCGCATCAAGCTCCCCGGCTCGAGGTGTCGCATATTCAAGTATTAGCTGGTCGACATTTACATTCGCCAGATATGGGATTAACGGATAATAGGGACCGCGCAGCAGCACCTGCTCTTGCGTGCTCCAATTGCCGCGGCAAACATGAACACCGATTCTTGAACCCCTGCCTAACATCCCGTCTGTAACCTGATTCATTAAATCCAGTGCAAACTCAATTTCTTCTTCGGCATCCGCCTTAGCGGTCAATGCGCCGCACATGAACGTCCGGTTGGCATTTTTTTGTGTAAAAACAAGCTCTGTTAATACCGGCTCATCGAATTGAATAAAATCAACTCCAGCCGCAATTAGCTCTTCCAATTCTTCGCGTAAAACTTTAATAATATCGACAGCCAAATCCTCTTTCGTCGGGTAAGCATCTTTCGATAACCCTTCTACCCACATGGCCCTTGTTAATAAATAAGGACCTGGGAGCATGACCTTAATCGCTTTATCGGTATGTTTCTTTAAAAATAAATAGTCATTTAATGCAAGCGGTTTTTTACGGCTGATTTTTCCTGCTGCAGCCGGGTTTGACATTGAGAATGCCGGAACGTCTAGTGTTCCGAGGATTTCTTCAAAGCTTGCTTTATCTTCGACATATTCAAGGAGCTCTGATACCATCAACATCCGGACATTGTGTAAATGTTCGGCAACAAAGGAGATAAAATTATCACGCCGCTGTTCACCGTCCGAGACAATATCAATCCCTGCATCTTCCTGCCATTTCAAACACTGCAACACGGCCACATCCGCAATTGACTGAAACTCTTCTTCGCTTATTCTTCCGGCCCGCTTGTCACGCATAGCCTTTTTCACTTCAACTGACCTCGGCCAGCTTCCAATCACAGTCGTTGGAAACGTTGGTAAATTCACGATTGTTGAGACCCCCTTAAAACACAATTGAGAGCTTAATGTTAATCGATACTGCTTGTTTTAGTGTTTGGTAGATTGGTGACCGCTTAAGCGTATTTTCCCATAATTCTTCGAGCGCAGCTTCTGATTCAGGTGATGATACATAAAATGTGCCCGTAATCTGCTCAAGTTTCGGACTGCCTTCATCTTCTAATTCCAGATGAAACAACACATTATTGAGGCCGCCCTTTAATGCAAGCTCAAGATTATCAATCTCAAGATTACGCTTTGATGCCTGCGCTTTAAAACCAACTGTCAAACAAGAGGCAAGTGAGGCGAGCAGATAATCAATCGCACTTGGTGCATTGACCTTTGGACTAAAGTCAGCCGGCTGCCCCGCTATAAAAGTATGGTTTCTGGAATGGATTTTTGCAGAGAGATCTTTTTCCCCTCGAACACGCACACTCCATTGATAACCTTTTGCTGCTTGTAAATCCTGCTCTAATTCTGCTTGAGCGGAACCTTTTCTGATAAAATATCGGGTCGTATTTTCACCAGGTTCTGAACCGAGAAATTCATGATTGACCATTCGGCACCATGCCGGCAGGTCCTCGGCCACTGTTCGTTCCCTGCTGCGGACTTCAAGGATCTGACCATCCGAAAGGGGATCCATTGCTTTTTTTATAATCAATAGCAAACCTGAACCACAATCTAAGTCTCCGCCATCACAGACCGCATGAGCTGTTTCCATGTTATTCACCTGATTTAGTAAGTAATCGAAGCTGCACCCTGGCTTAGGAACTCAACTAATTTTGCTCCGCCAACAATCGTTGCACCTTCTACTAGATTTTCTTCATCTAACTCGCGCTTTTTATAGCATGGGCTGCAGACCCAAAGAGTTCCGCCTGCTTCTACAAATTGATCCATAAGTTGTTTTAACGGCGCAAAGCCGACTTCGTGAATGTCATCTGCATACCCTTTTGATGCAAGGTAAGCGCCTTCAACATTTAAGAAAATAACCGTTTCTTGCCCTGATGCGACTGCTGCATTAGCAACAACAAACCCAACCGTTGCTTTATCAGGATCATTCTTTGCATTTGTTAAACTTACTAAAAATTTGCCAGCCATATTTCATTCCTCCATTATTTTTGTTTTTTATGTAAAAGGCCTTGTTTAGCCTTTTTCAATATAGTAATGACTTGTTTTGCCATCGTCCTTACGTTCAAGAAGTGTGTGTTTTTGCATTCTGCACCATGCCGGCAGGTCCTCTCTTGCTCCGGGATCATAGGAAATCACTTCGATGATTTGGCCGCGTTCCATCTTTTTCATGGTTAGGAACAAATTCATTATTAGCTCACCGCACCCGGTTGGTCCTGCATCATAAAGTAAATCTGATTCAAATGACATATTTCTCTCCCTTCGGCAAATCTGTCAATAACTCTTCAAATAGATGAGTCACTTTTATTATAGAAAAGTGGTACGATTAAATAAATTCAATTTATCTATTTCACCATTCGCTATTAATCGATTATATAAATAATTAAGGAGTAGATTCCGATGGATTTGCACCAACTCTACGTTTTTACAAAGGTGGTTGAGCATAAGAGCTTTTCTAAGGCTGCAGAGGATATTTTCTTAAGTCAATCCACGGTTAGCTCACACATTCAGGGATTGGAAAAAATGCTGGGCATAAGGCTTTTTGACCGTGTTGGCAGGGAAAGCATTCTTACACCCCAAGGGGAACGGTTATATCAATGGGCACTTAAACTATTGCTCATTAAAGACCAGGCATTACTCGATTTAAAGCAGGGGATGACGGAGCTTCGGGGAATGGTTAAAATAGCAGCAAGCTCCGTACCTGGGCAGTTTATCATTCCAGAAATGGTTAAACAATTTCGCAAGGATTATCCTGAAGTTTTGTTTCATATTAACCAATCTTCCTCAAAAATTGTTGCCGAAAAAGTGTTGAACGGATCTGTTGATATTGGGATATTAGGCGAAAAATATGAGGATGATAAACTTCGCTATATTCCCTTGTTAAAAGAAAGATTAGTGCTGATTACTTCGAATCGGGTTGAATTATCCGGGGGAACCGTCAACATCCAGGATATAGTTGAGTACCCTTTTATCATGCGAAATTCTAATTCTGGAACAAATGCAATTCTTGAAAGATTCTTGAAAAAGAATAACATTGCTAAGGACAAATTAAATATTTTTGCCTATATTGAGGATGGCCAGAGTTTAATTCAGTTTGTGATGCAGGATGTCGGGATCTCGATAATTTCGGAAATAGCCGCGAGAGGATATGCTGCTAAAGACATGCTAAAAATGTATGATATTAATGGATTTCATGATGAAAGGTATTTTTATCTAGTTTACAACATTAATAAAACCCAATCGCTTCTTTCAAAACTATTTATTGATAGTACGAGTGAGGATCTTGCTGAAAAAGGCTAAAAGGGAGAACGTTACTTGTTCTCCCTCTTCCTCATTTCCTTTAATCTCTTTTTATCTATTTTTCCAACATGGGTTTTTGGCAGTTCTGCTAAGCGAATGAACTGTTTTGGAATTTTGTATCGGCCTAGTTTTAACTCACAATACATTTTTAATTCCTCATCTTGTATGGTGTAAGTTTGCTTTAAAGCAATGAACGCGGCAACCACTTCACCCCATTTTTCATCAGGCATACCAAGGACCGCCACCTCATCAATTGCCGGATGTGCGGCCAGCCAATGCTCTACTTCAAGTGGATAGACATTTTCTCCACCCGTAATAATCATATCTTTTTTCCGGCCGACAATATAATAGAAGCCTTGTTCATCCCTTTTCGCTAAATCCCCCGTATGGATCCAGCCATTCTTCCACGTTTCCTGTGTTGCCTTTTCGCGGTTCCAATAAAACGAAAAGGCGTGCTTCCCTTTTATTAAAAGTTCCCCGACCTCATTTGGCTCCGTCTCACAGCCATCTGCTTTTACTAGTTTTATTGAATTAAACAGCATCGGTTTGCCGACAGATCCACGTTTCAATTGTGCATCTTCCGGACTAATATAAAAATTGTTAGGCCCTGCTTCTGTCAGCCCGTATCCCTCTTTAAAAGCTAACCCCTTTTTCTGAAAAGCCTCGTAGATTTGCATAGGGCACGGTGCTGCCCCCGATAAAAAAATCTTCATAAAAGGGAAATCACTGTTTTGAAATTCGTCTGTTTGAATCAGCATGTGGTACATGGTTGGAACGAGGAGAATCGTTGTGCAGCGATACCGATTCAGGGCTTCCACTGCTTTTTCTCCTATAAATGGCTCGCCTATGACGACAGTTCCGCCAATCATCAGGATGGGAATGCTCAAGGCATTTAGTCCGCCGGTATGAAACATCGGCATATAGTTAACTGTCACATCATTCTCCGTTAAGCTCCAGCTAACAATTGTGTTAATCGCGTTCCAGAGAATGGATTGGTGACTTAACACAACTCCTTTTGGTTTCCCGGTTGTTCCGCCCGTATAAATCATTGCCAGCGGATCAGTTTCAAAGATTTCCTCTTGGGGTAAATCCCCAATTGGAAAGGTGACTAGTTCTTCGTAACTGGCATCCCCAATAAAAAATGTATTTACGTTATTTAGCTGTTGATGTATAGCTTTAAACTGCTGATGGATTCCGATTAAAATAGGTGTACAATCCGCCAATATCTCGTTTATTTCATGAAATGATAAGCGCCAATTAAGCGGAACGAAGATGGCACCAATTTTCCCGCAGGCAATCAATAGGTCAAAATAGCTAATATGGTTTGGCGATAATAGGGCCACTCGATCGCCTTTTTTAACGCCACGGGCATGAAGCCAGCTTGAGGTCGAGTTTGTCCGTTTATTCAATTGTTCAAATGTCCATGCCTTGTTTGTCTTTTCATCTATAATGGCATCCTTATTTGGCGATAATCGTGCCCGATTTTCCAGCCAATCCCGTTCCCAGTTCACCGACCAATCGCTCCTTCACTACTAGATGGAACTATCTTACTCATTTTTAGTTACAGGGCAGTTACATGGGATAGCATTTGGGCGCATTCTACAAATTTTAAGGGGCATTCTACAATTTTGGGGCTTCTTTCTACAATTTTGAGTGGACATTCTACAAATTTGGAGCTTCTTTCTACAAAATTCAAAGAACATTCAACAAAGTTCACACAAGAGTCACAATTTACCACACAAAAAAAAACGACCCCAATAAGGTCGCTTCCACTATTACATCATAATCCCGCCATCCACATGAAGCACGGTTCCGTTTACGTAATTTGATTCATCCGAGGCTAGGAACAAATAAGCATTCGCGATGTCCTCCGGCTTTCCTAATCGCGCGAGCGGGACCATCTGCATCATTTGCGCTAACACTTTTTCCGGCACCTTTGCCGTCATCCCTGTTTCGATAAATCCTGGGGCAACTGCATTGACATTAATCCCTTTCCGTCCAAGTTCCTTCGCCCATGTCTTTGTCATCCCGACAATACCTGCTTTAGTAGCCGCATAATTCGTTTGTCCGACATTTCCATAGACTCCGGAGACAGAAGATGTGTTAATAATTCTGCCGCGGCCATTCGCAATCATTGCTGGCAATACAGCCTGTGTACAGTGAAAAACACCCGTAAGATTGACATCAAGCACTGCTTCAAAATCTTCAACCGATAGCTTTGACAGCATCGCATCCCTCGTTATTCCCGCATTATTAATCAAGATATCGATTTTCCCATAGGCCGCTAGAACCTTATCGACCATTTCATCCACACTCTGGCGGTCTGCTACATTTACTTGAAAAAAAGTAACTTCATAGCCTGCTTGCCGCAGCTCACGAACCTGTTCTTCCCCTTGTTCCACATTAAAATCTGCCATCGCCACCTTTGCGCCTTCTCGAGCAAAAACCTCTGTAGCGGTTAAACCGATTCCGCCCGCCGCCCCTGTTATGATCGCTACTTTATCTTGTAATCTCATCCACTTAATCCTCCAAGAAATTTGTCATCGCCTTCAATAATTTCGGCAAATCATCCACCAATGGAGAATGCCCGCAATCTTTTAATTCGATATAAACCGCTTTTTCTCCCAGATCCTCCACAAGTTCTTTCGTCATCTCTTTTGCAATCACCATATCGCGGTCTCCTTGCAGTACAAGGACAGGGACACCGATTAAATCTACTTTGCCATTCCCTTCGACAAGCCCATTATGGTGACGGCTAATATTAAAGGTATTATTGGCATGATGAACCTCTGCCAAATTCCTTTGTGTTCTCATGTCTTGAACATACTCTTCATAAAGCTCAGCAGCTGGCTGATTATCCGTATAAATAACCGCATTCCAAATCAGTTTCAATAAGTCCACATTATTTGTGTCATAGGCTGTTTGCACAGGAATCGTCCGAATCAAATCCTGTTTAATCTCTTCATGTAAGGCAAACCGCCGCGGTTCATCCATTTCATTTATTTTTCCATAGAATGGGTAGCCACGCGTCGATTCCGATGCTAATAAAATCAGCTTATTACAATAGCCCGGATAATCAGCAGCGAATTGCATCGCTACCGCTCCGCCTGTTGACCAGCCCGCCATCGCGAAATCCTTCAGGCCAATTTCATCAACAAACAGCTTCACATCATCAGAAAAATCTTTAATCGACATGACTAGATTGTTATAGCTGGAACCGCCAAAGCCGCGCAAATCAACCGCATAGAGCTTATATTTCTTATCCATATTGTCAAGCACCAAATCCCAATGCTTCGACGATGTCATGTTTCCATGGATTAATAAAACCTTTACCTCTCCGCCTTCTCTCTCCCTGTAAGCCAATGTTTCTCCATTTGGCAAAAGCACTTCCTTCAAAGCAACGTTACCCATCTCAATCACCCTTCCCCCATTTAATTGTTGTTGCTCCCCAAGCATAGCCAATTCCGGCACTAACCAAAACGACAACATCACCATCCTTGACCTTTCCTTCTTTCAAGGCAAGTTCCAATGACAAAATCTGATCGATTTGCCCGATATGTCCATAGTCTTCAAGATATATAGACTGTTCTTCGGACAAGCCAAGTTCTTTTAATACATATTCGTGAGCCGATTTTTTCATATGAAGAATCGCCAAATAGGAAAGATCTTCTTCCCTATAGCCGCTTTTTCGTAGAGACTCGCGAATCACCTTTAAAAAATTGTCCATCGATTTTTGTTCCAAACGCCGCTTCATGCCTTCAGGGTCAAGAACATCAAGCTTATTGAGGCGCTGTTCAATAGCATCCACAGTAATCGGGTTCTTAGTACCGCCGGCAACAACGACAACATCCTCGGAAAAAGAACCATCCGTGATAAGTTCAGTTTCTAATAGAAGGTTTTCGTTATACCCCTTTTGTAAAAGGAGTGCGCCGCCCCCGGCACCCAGATTAAACATAAACCGGGTTCTCGGATTCTCGTAATCAATGAAATCAACATTGCGATACCCGCCTGCGAGCAGGACAGTTCGAATCCCAGGATCAGCGATCATCAAACTTTTCGCTACTTTTAACGCCATGACAGTCGTCCCGCATCTTAACGCCACATCAAAGGCCCAGGCATTAAACGCCCCGACCTCTTCTTGCAGCTTAATCCCTGCCGTCCAAAGTGGGTACTCCTTATGTTCTTCGCCAATATATATCACGAGATCAATCTCCAATGGGTCAATCCCCGCCTTGGCAATCGCCTTTTTCGCAGCAGTAATCCCCATTTCACATGTATGGTCATCGGGTCCAGGGATATGCTTTTTCCTGATTCCCATTTTCTCTTCGACAACAGGAGCAGGGATACCTGCCAGTTCTGCAATCTCTTTACCAGTCAAAAATTCCTCTGGTAAGTAAATACCTGTGCTCAGAATACCAATTTGCAACACCATCACCTTCTCCTCTATGCTTCCCCTGCCATTTCCTGCATGAATTCCATCGCTTCCTCAACCGATTCAAACAACGTCTCTCGCTCTTCTTGGACATGTGTAACCTTTATTCTCCATTGTTTTTTCCCAGTTTCCTTTTCAATAGCGGCAAGTTGAAAACGAACGACGAAGGAAGCAATTTGATTAATTTCCATATGTCTCCCCCTCTATCCCGCTATCTTTTCTTCTTTTTTTACAGCAGGCTGTTTTTTCCGGTTCCAAGAAAGTGTACGTAACGTCCCGACAATTCCTCTTGGGAAAAACATCACGACCAAAATATAAATAATGCCAAAGAAGATAATCCAGCGCTCAAAAATCCAATGCTCTTTCGCCAGTTCCGTCAGCCAATGATGGGCAAACTCAATTAGACCTGCTCCAATGATGGCACCGACTAATGTGCCTACTCCGCCAATGATTGTCATTAATAAAGCATCCAAGGTGATATCCATTGCAAACACACTCGTATTCACAAAGCGCAGTGAAATCGCATATAAGATTCCTGCAACTCCTGCTAATACTCCGGACATTACACTTGCGGCAATTTTATAATGGAGCACATGAAACCCTAATGATTCCGTTCGTTGTTCATTTTCCCTGATTGCTTGCAGAACTCTGCCCAGCGGGGAATTGGTAAACCGCTTCAGGATGAGAAATACCGCAACCATGACAATTAAACAAAGCAGGTAAAAATTAGTCCGGTCAATAAACAGTTCCGGGACGCGAAAGGTGAAGCCATCATTCCCATAAGTCATTGTCCGCCATTTTTCCGCTAAGACAAGAAAAAGTCCTGATAACGATAAGGTTAACATCGCATAGAAATGACTTTTTAAACGAAGTGTAAGCAAGCCAACAAGGAAGCTGACGATACCAGTAAGAACAACGGTCGTCAGTACCGCCAAGAAGAAATACCCGAGCGTTGGTTCAAACCGCTTCATAAATATCCCCATCGAATACGCGCCGATGCCAAAAAACATCGCATGCCCAAAGGAAACAATACCGGTAAAGCCCAACAACAAGTCATAACTCATCGCAAAGATTGAAAAGACAAACACCTGTGTTAACAAAATCAATAAGTTTCTCGATTCATAGACGAACGGCAAAAGGAGTAGAAAAGCTGCAACGACTAAAACGATAGCTGTCATCCTATTTCCTTGAATCAATCGCATGATCTCACCCCTTTGCCCCAAATAGACCCTGCGGTCGAATAATTAATACTATCGCCATGAGGAGCATATTTACCGCCAGCGATAGGTCGGGGACATAATAAGCCATGAACGAACCGGAAAGCCCTACCAAGATAGCGGCTAACACAGAGCCTTTGAAATTGCCCATCCCCCCGATAACGACAACAATGAAGGCTAAGATGGCGAATTCCATCCCCATCCCGGCATGAATGACCCCGGAATACGGGCCGAGCAGTACACCGCCAAGTGCGGCCATCCCGGCACCAATCATAAATACAAACATAAACACCCTTTGAATATTGATTCCAAGTGCTTGCACCATTTCTTTATTCATCACACCTGCACGGACAACAAGGCCAATCTTTGTTTTTTTAAGTAAAAATTGCACCCCTGTAAAAATGAGAAACCCTACTAAAATGATAAATACTCGGTACTTGATGATAATCACGCCGCCGAGCTCCCAGCTGCCCTTTAAATAGTCCGGAGGTGATGCGGTAATTTGATTGGGTCCCCAAATCACTTTCAGCATTTCAGATAAAACAAGCATGAGACCAAGGGTAATTAAAATCTGTTGCACATGGTTGCCGTAAACCGGTTTAATAATCCACTTTTCAGTAATAATCCCGAGCAGAAATCCGGTCAAGATGGCGCAAATGATCCCGATGATAAAACTGCCAGTCTGCGAATAAATCCACAGTCCGCTATAAGCTCCCCAGGCAAATAAGCCGCCGTGGGCAAAATTCAGCACATCCATCAAACCAAAAATCAGCGTTAAACCAGCAGCCAATAAAAAGATCAGCATCCCTGTTGCCAGGCCGTTTAAGGTTAAATTTATGATTAAATCCACGAAGAAGTCCCTCCTTCCTTAAGCAATCCCTAAATACTTTCGTTTCATTTCTTCATCTTCTTTTAATTTCTTCATTGCTCCATGACTCACGGTTCGACCATCGTCAATAATGTAAAATTGATCGCCAATTGTGCTCGCCATCATGAAATTTTGTTCCACTAATACAATGGTTGTTTCAGCTTTCATTTGGATTATGGAGTCCATTACCTTTTCGACGACAATGGGTGCCAAGCCTTTACTAGGCTCATCAATTAACAGCAGCTCGTTTTCATTCACATACGCTCTTGCGATGGATAGCATTTGTTTTTGACCACCGCTTAACAGGCCACCTGGTTTTTTCCAAAACCTTTTCAAGTCGGGGAACAGATTTAAGATCCAATCCATTCGTTTAGCGGTTTCTTCATCGTCTTTTTGAATCGCCACTCTCATGTTTTCCTCAACCGTTAGTCCGGCAAAAATCCCCTGATCCTCGGGAACATAACCGATGCCCTTTTTGGCAATCGTATAGGTTGGCAGGGACTGAATTGCTTCTCCTTTAAACGTGACGCTCCCTTTCGAGGCCGGATTCAGCCCTATTATCGTTCGTAATGTTGTTGTTTTTCCAGCGCCATTTCTTCCAAGAAGTACCGTTACTTCCCCTTTTTTCACCTCAAAGGAAACACCTTGGAGAATATGATATTGACCGATATGGGTTTCTACTTTATCAAGTTTTAACAGGTCGTTGTTCATCGAGTTGACCTCCTAAATAGGCAGACTGTACTGTCTCGTTTTTCATGATCTCTTCCGGGGTTCCGTCGGCCAAAAGCCTTCCATTAAATAGAACCATGACCGAATCCGATAAATCGAGAATCATATCCATCTTGTGTTCAATCAGGATAATCGTTCGGTTTCCTTGTTCCTTAATTCTTTTGATCACTTCTAGAATCGCCGGAACTTCCTCAAGCGACATCCCTGCTGTTGGTTCGTCCAATAATAGAATCTCTGTTTCAAGCGCCAGCAGCATCGCAATTTCAAGCTTCCGCTTTTCGCCATGGGCCAGATTGCTTGCAAGCGACCCCTTTTTATCGTCTAACAGGACAAGCCTGAGCCATTCTAATGCCTTTTCTTCAAATGCTCGATATTTTTTATAATGAAACAGCATCTGATATCGAATTCCTGCCTGTGATTGGACCGCTAATCTTACATTCTCTAATACGGTTAAATTAGGGAATACATTGGTAATTTGAAAAGAACGTCCAATTCCCGCTCTTGTGCGGTTTGTCGGTGAAAATTTCGTGATATCCTTTCCGCGATAATAGATTTTTCCTTGAGTCGGCATTAATTGACCGCTAAGGAGATTAAAAAAAGTTGTTTTTCCGGCGCCATTTGGCCCGATAATCGACTTAAAATGCTTCTCCGGAACAGAAATACTGACAGCATCCACAGCAGTATGGCCGCCAAAGGTAATCGATAGGTCAGTTGTTTCAATAAGCGAGGACATTCGCTTCACCGCCTTGTATAGAAATAAGGAAGAGGCTGACCGTGTTTTACTCGGTCGAACCCCCGTCATTTTTACTTGATATTTTCTTAATTGTTGCGGATTGGCGGCGCCGTTTCTTCCGGAGTCAGTTCCCTGATCAGCACTGGTACTGGATATGGAACGCCGTCTTTCTTCTCTAGCTTAATCGCATATAATGCTTGCAAGGCTTGATGATCTTCCGGACGGTAGGTCATTTTTCCTTTCGGTGTCTCAAAGCTCATGCCTTCCAATGTTTTGATCAGTTTATCGGCATCAGCCTCACCATTCGATTTCTTCAATGCTTCTACAATCGAAATGGCGGCACTCATCCCGCCAGGTGTAAACAGATCAGGAACATCGCCGTTAAAGCGCTTCTTATGCTCTGCTACTAGCCAGTCGTTAATTTTATTTTTCGGCAGGTCATGATAATAAACGGTGAATCCTTCCATCCCAATCAACGGCTCCATTGTCGATAATGCCGCAATATCCGGCGCTCCCGTTGAAATCTTGATTCCTTTCTCTTGCACCTTCATGTCGGCAATCTGCTTCCATGGAGAGTTTGCACCAGCCCAAACAACGAATAAATAATCAGGTTTGGCATCGACGATTTTTTGAATATTGGAAGTGAAATCTGTTGCCGCAGGATCCGCATACTCTTCCTTTACAATTTCGGCCCCCAGCTTTTTAGCTGCTTCTTTAAAGGCTGCCACCCCATCGCGGCCAAAGGAATAATCCGGTGCAAGCGTGGCAATTTTTACGCCTTTTTTGGCAATTGCCGCTGCCCCAGCAACCGCATCCTGTGAGGAGTTGCGTGCTGAATGGAACATGTACTTATTAAACTCTGAACCTGTAATACTATCAGCGGCCGCTGGTTCAACAACCATGATCTTTTTATATTCCTCTGCTAACGGGAGGACGGCCAGTGTGTCCGCTGAGCTGGATGATCCAACTAGAAAATCCACCTTATCTTCTTCTAATAATTTTGTTGCCTTTTGGACAGCTACTTCCGGCTTCGTTTCGGTATCTTCAACAATGAATTCAATCTTTCTGCCGGCAACCTCCATCTTTCCATCTGTCGCATAATCAAGCCCAAGCTCAAAACCTCTTAATGTTTGCTTTCCGTAAGATTCAAGTGCTCCTGTCTTCGAGGCAAGCACCCCAATTTTAATCGGTTCTTTATTTTCCGTTTTCTTTCCGCCATCGTCCTTTGGCTCTGATGATGATTTGTCAGAGCTGCAAGCACTGGCAAAAATCATCATAAACATAAGTAATCCTAATAATGCCCATTTCCCGCGATACCCCTTCACACTTTTTCCCCCTTAAAATGTTTACTTTAAAAATTGCAAAGCTTTGAGTTTATGATAGGAGTTTGAAGTTACAGGGGAGTTACAAATAAGAAAAACGGAAGCGCCTTGCCGAGGGGCTGGAGCTGGACAATAAAAAACAGCCCTAGTTAGTAAGGCTGTTCGAAATGAATTTATAAAGTATTCTTATAAGACTATAATTGTTTCAAGTTTTTTTACCTGGTAATACCAAGCGTATGTTTCTCTCATTCATTTAATGGATATTCCTTTTCAGCTGGTAAAATTTCCTC
>NZ_BCVP01000049.1 GCF_001591805.1 Neobacillus novalis NBRC 102450
GGCGTTAATAATGAAGGTCACTTTTTGCACCTAATTCATCTCGCTTATTGAACAGGCGCTTTACTTCATAAAGGAGTAAGGTCTTTTTTTAAAAAAGTAAAGAAGAAGGTTAGTGAAGAAGGATTATTCTATCCCATATCAATTATTAATTCCTTAATAATTTCCTTAATAATAATTATTCCTTTGGGGTTTTATGGATATATAAAGTATCAATTTAATTCTTTAAAGGATGATACCTATGACTATTTATTAGAAAGATATAATAAGGATCAAATTCAAAAAATAGAAACTCAATTAACAATAGGTAGTTATCATTATGTAGCTTTTGTTACTTTTAAAGATGAACCTGAACATATTTATGAATATAGACGGATTGATGGTAAGATTAAACAAGGAACTCCTCTTCCTAGTGAAGAAAAAGCTCCAAAATATAAACATTTAGAACCAAATAATAGGTGATTGAAATCATTAATTTAGGAGAAGAGTGAAAGTAGTGAGAATAGGTTTTTTTGATTCTGGAATTGGTGGAATGACTGTACTTCAACAAGCATTGAGGTTTTTACCGAATGAAGATTACATATTTTATGCAGATACCTTACACGTTCCATATGGTGAAAAACCAAAAGAAGAGGTAAGGGAATATATTTTTAATGCAGTTGACTTTATGGCTAATCAAGGAATTAAAGCATTAGTCATTGCTTGTAATACTGCAACCAGTATTGCAGTGGATGACCTTCGTAAAAAGTTTGATTTCCCTATTTTGGGTATTGAACCAGCAGTAAAACCTGCAGTTCAAAGTTGTGAGGGAAAACGAAAAAAAGTATTAGTGTTGGCTACAAATTTGACTCTCAGAGAGGAAAAGTTCCAAAACCTTGTGAAAAGTATAGACCATCACGATATTGTTGAAAGTTTACCACTTCCTGGTCTTGTCGAATTCGCTGAGAATTTTGAATTTAGAGAAGAGAAGGTTGTACCCTATTTAAAAGAAAAACTCTCTTCGTTTAACTTAAAGGAGTACGGAACGATTGTTCTTGGATGCACCCATTTCCCATATTTTGAAAATAGCATAAAGAAAATATTTCCTGAAGAAGTGGACATTATTTCTGGAAGTATTGGAACTTCAAAAAACTTAAAACGTATTCTTGAAACGAAGAATCAAATTAACGAAGGAACAGGGGATATTGTATTTTTTAAATCTGGTTATAAAGTTGAAGATAAAGAAACATTATCTAATTATAAAAAGTTGTTGGTAATGTTAGATAGGAAAAGCCCTTTAACAACGGGTGCTTAAATTAAACGGAAAAGGCTGTTCTGACAGCCTTTTCCGTTTAATTTTTTTTGTACTCTTCCTATTTTAATTATAGCATACAAAAAATGGATAATACAGACTGTTTTTTCCCATTTACTACTGGTAAAATCAATAGAACATTAATGGATGGGAGAGATGTAGAATGAGTTCTTTAGCTCTCGGTTTTCAGGAAATAGAAAAAACGCAGCTTTTGCTCGTTGGCGGAAAAGGGTTGAATTTAGGGGAATTATCAAAAATTCAAGGGATACAAGTACCAGAAGGATTTTGTATTACAACAGTGGGTTATCAAAAAGCCATCGAACAAAACGAAACGTTTCATGCTTTGTTGGCTCAACTAACCATGCTAAAAGTAGAAGATCGAGATCAAATTGGTGAAATCAGCAGAAAGATTCGACAAATCCTTATGGAAGTAGAAATTCCTTCCGATGTGGCGTGCGCAATTGCTGACCATCTCTCCCAGTTTGGCGAGGAACATGCTTATGCAGTGCGTTCTAGTGCCACTGCTGAAGATTTACCATATGCCTCTTTTGCTGGCCAGCAAGACACCTATTTAAATATCATCGGCAAAGAATCCATCTTGCAGCATATCAGCAAATGTTGGGCTTCCCTATTTACGGATCGCGCGATAATCTACCGTATGCAAAATGGATTTGACCACAGTCAAGTGTCTTTATCCGTTATCATTCAAAGGATGGTTTTCCCCCAGGCTTCAGGGATTCTATTTACCGCTGATCCGATTACCTCTAACCGAAAGTTACTATCAATCGATGCCAGTTTTGGACTTGGAGAAGCACTGGTCTCTGGCTTGGTATCTGCCGATTGTTATAAAGTTCAGGAAGATAAAATCGTCGATAAGATGATAGCAACCAAAAAATTGGCTATCTATGGACGAAAAGAAGGCGGAACAGAGACCGTGCCGATCGATCCTGAACAGCAAAAGACTCAAACGCTTACTGAACAACAAATTTTACAATTAGCATGCATCGGAAGACAGATCGAAGCTCATTTTGGCTGCCCACAAGATATCGAATGGTGTTTGGTTGATGATACTTTTTATATTGTCCAGAGTCGTCCAATCACTACTCTTTTCCCCATCCCTGAAGCCGATGAGACCCAAGAAAATCACGTATACGTATCTGTTGGTCATCAACAAATGATGACCGATTCCATAAAACCATTGGGATTGTCGTTTTTCCTGTTAACGACTCCTGCACCGATGCGTAAAGCTGGTGGAAGGTTATTTGTTGATGTCACACCTCAACTGGCTTCACCTGTCAGTAGAAACAATTTATTAAATGCGATGGGTCAACACGATCCGCTCATGAAAGACGCCCTTATGAACACACTTAAGCGTGGAGATTTTATAGTATCGTTACCGGATGATAAAAAAGCACCGAGTCCCAGCAGAGGCAATACAGAGATGCTGGCACAAATCGAAAACAATCCATCAATCGTTTCTGATTTGATTAAGCGTAGTCAAACATCCATAGAAGAGTTAAAACAAAACATACAAACGAAATCAGGATCAGATTTATTTGATTTTATTTTAGAAGATATGAAGGAATTAAAGAAGATTTTATTTGACCCACAAAGTTCAGCTGTATTTATGGCTGCTATAAATGCTTCAACATGGATCAATGAAAAAATGAACGATTGGTTAGGTGAAAAAAACGCAGCAGACACGCTTTCTCAATCTGTGCCAAACAATATTACTTCGGAAATGGGTCTAGCACTATTGGATGTCGCAGATGTGATTCGTCCTTATCCAGAAGTCATTGATTATTTACAACATGTAAAAGATGATAACTTTTTGGATGAACTGGTTAAGTTTGATGGTGGGCAGGAAGCTAGAAACGCTTTCAATGCTTTTCTCAACAAATACGGAATGCGATGTGCAGGAGAAATCGATATGACCAGGAGTCGTTGGAGCGAAAAACCAACTACACTTGTCCCCTTGATTCTGGGTAACATCAAAAGCTTTGAGCCGAATGCCAGCCATCGGAAATTTGAGCAAGGTCGGCGTGTTGCTTTGGAAAAGGAAAAAGAGTTATTAGACCGATTGAAACAATTACCGGATGGTGAACAAAAAGCTAACGAGACAAAACGAATGATTAGCATCATCCGGAATTTTATTGGATATCGGGAATATCCAAAATACGGCATGATAAATCGCTACTTTGTTTATAAGCAGGCTTTACTGAAAGAAGCTGAAAAACTTGTACAAGAGGGTGTTATTCATGAAAAAGAAGATATATTCTATCTCACTTTTGAAGAACTTCTTGATGTCGGACGGACCAATAAACTGGATTACCAGATCATCAGCAAACGAGCATACGAGTACAAATTATATGAAAAACTAACTCCCCCACGTGTGATCACCTCTGATGGTGAAACACTCTCAGGTAAGTACAAACGAGAAAATCTCCCAGCCGAAGCTCTAGTGGGTCTGCCTGTTTCTTCCGGAGTTATAGAGGGACGCGCTCGTGTCATCTTAAACATGGAAGATGCTGATTTAGAAGATGGAGATATATTAGTCACCACCTTTACTGACCCAAGCTGGACACCATTGTTTGTATCGATAAAAGGCCTAGTCACCGAAGTTGGTGGACTGATGACCCATGGAGCCGTTATCGCACGGGAATATGGGTTGCCAGCAGTTGTTGGAGTGGAAAATGCCACCAAAATCATAAAAGATGGGCAACAAATTCGCGTTTCTGGGACAGAAGGGTATATCGAAATATTATAATTAGTGAATATAAGCGACCGAAGCTGGGGAAATGCCCCAAGTTGGGTAGCTTATAAGGGCTATAAGCGACCGAAACCAAGAAAAAGTCCGAAGTTGGGTAGCTTATAAGGGCTATAAGCGACCGAAGCCGGGAAAATCGACCAAGTTGGGTAGCTTATAAGGGCTATAAGCGACCGAAGCCGAGAAAATCGACCAGGTTGGGTAATTATATGGGACAATATTCCTGACCCCATGTCCCGCCGCAGGAATTTTCCGTTTTTGCTTGAATATTATAATAAAGAGCGTTTGGGGGTATATTATGAATGAGAATAAGATAAAACACCTTGAATTTATTCAGGGGGTCATCAATCGGATGGGGCAAAATTCCTTTTTATTGAAGGGATGGGCCGTTACGCTTGTTGCTGGGCTTTTTGTTTTTGCGAATACCCAAGATATGGAATGGAGAATGATTTCCATTGCCTTCATACCTAGTATTTTCTTTTGGCTTTTGGATGGTTATTTTCTTTGGCAGGAAAAGCTGTTCAGAAAACTTTATGATCAGGTGAGAAAAAAAGCCGAGGAAGAGGTTATCGATTTTTCGATGAATGTGCAACCCTTTGTTCGTGAAGTACACTCATGGATATCTACTTGCTTTTCCAATACTTTAAGCCTATTTTATCTGCCGATTATTTCCATTATCATAATTACTATAGTGGTTGCTTGGTAATATTAAATAACATTTTATGGAGGGAGAAATGACCAGGATCAAACCAAGATTATTTATTGGCTCTGCCAGAGAATCCGCTGACTATGTTGATGCCATTCATGAAGCACTTACTCATGTTGCTGAGGTTACTCCTTGGACCGCAGGTGCATTTCGCCCGCTCGAATATAATATGGAAAGCCTTGAACGACAATTAGATGAGAATGATTTTGCTGTATTTGTATTTTCACCGGATGATGTTGTAAATATACGAGGTACGATTACATTTACGACAAGGGACAATACTTTGTTTGAAATGGGGTTATTCTGGGGTAGATTAAGAAGAGGACGAGTCTTTTATATTATCCCTCATACAACTCCGGAAAGTGAGGAAGCAAAAGGGTTTCGTTTACCTTCCGATCTCGACGGCCTTACTGTATTAAGGTACGAAATACGTGCTGATCATAATCACGATGCTGCTGTAAATGTCGCTTGCAGGGCGATCAAACGGAAAATTCGCGAGTTGGGCGTCTTTCAAAATCCGGCTAAACTCTTAGCGGAAGCTCAAGCAAACAGGGAAAAAGACTATGCCTTAATTCGCATCCTTCGAACCTTGTCAAAACGACTTTTAGCAGACCCAGCGAAACAGTTTGAATATCTACAAGAAGCGGTTCGGAACGCTTATCTTGCTCCATCATCTTATTACGTTGAAGGAATAGGGGTCTGGCAAGCGGAGGGAATTGATGGGCTAAAACAAATAGCGGGAAATGATGGTATAGGGAAATTTTACCCGTTTAATATTAATGAAAACAGACGAAAAACAGATCGAATTATTGTCGTTGATTGTTTTTTACAGAGTAACGAACTGGTTTTTCAAAAGAATAATACAGCCTTTGATAATACGTATGTCTTATGTTACCCTATAGGTAATCAATTGGTTCTGACGGTTGAATTAACGGGAAGAAGGCTATTAAGCCAAGCAGAGATTGACGATATTTTTCTCGATAATTACAATCTTTTAAGCACGATTAACACAATCTTTGGAGGTGCCTCTTCATGAGCAGAGCAGCGGTATCAAAAGTAGACCAAAAATCGTATAAACTTGGAGAAACTGTTAAAGGTGTAAGAGCGGTTATTACCTCCATTCACGGAAAAGAAGAATCAGGAAAAGTTATCTATAAACGAAAAGCAGACTATCGAGAAGACCCGTATCAGAAGCGGGCATAGGGGGCAGGAAGCCCGTCCCCTTACCTTGACAAATTCTAGTGGTTATTGTAAAATCAAAACATAATTTAATAGGACCTCACTTTTGCTAGTGAGGTAGAGGCGCGGTGTTTATTAGTCTTTAGTGGAGCTTGAGAAGCTATGATTCTAAGGAGAAGGAAATGTCGCCGAAGCTTGTAATATTCTCCGTATTACTTGCTGGGTCTGCAGTGAAGAATTGCAGGACTGTCTCAATAAACGTCCCGGTTTATTGAGTTGAGCTATCTCATTTGGGGAAAGAAGAGGACTGTAGGGTAATAGTATATTACGAGACCTGAGTTTACCTCAGGTCTCTTTTTGTTGTGCGAATTGCCTGAAAAAAATAAAAAATGCCACTTGTTTACATGCAGGAGGCAGACTTTTTTTGAAAAAGAGGAGGAAAAACGTAATGACGAGAAAAAAATTATCTTTTTTAATAGTAATCTCTTTAATTATGATGCTGTTATTGTCGGCATGTGGTACAAGCAATTCAGGAGATAAGGGTGCAGCGGAGAAAGAAACGTTTACAGTTGGTCTTGAAGCAGGGTATGCACCATTTAACTGGACGCAATCGGACGATGCTAATGGCGGAGTTAAAATTGATGGTAATGCGGAATATGCTGGCGGATATGATGTAGAAATTGCCAAAAAAATTGCGGATGGCTTAGGGAAAAAGTTAGTGATTGTGAAAACAGAATGGGACGGGCTTGTTCCGGCGTTAACTTCTGGAAAAATTGATGCCATCATCGCCGGGATGTCACCAACTGATAAGCGCAAAGAAACGATTGACTTCACAGACAACTATTATAAATCGAATTTAGTAATGGTTGTGAAAAAAGGCGGAAAATTCGATGGGGCTTCTTCCATTCAAGATTTCAAAGGAGCAAAGATATCTGCTCAATTAAATACCTTCCATTACTCGGTCATTGACCAGATTAAAGAGGTAAAAAAGCAGCCGGCGATGGATAACTTCCCAGCAATGAGGGTGGCCCTTGAATCTGGCGTTATTGACGGATATGTTTCCGAACGTCCAGAAGGCATAAGTGCCCAGTCTGCAAACGAACACTATAAAATGATTGAGTTTAATGACGGCTTTAAAACATCGGATGACGATACATCGATTGCTGTCGGTGTTGCTAAAGGCAGTAAATTAACGGATAAAATCAATAAAATCCTATCAGGCATTTCAGAAGATGAACAGACAAGCATTATGGATGCTGCTATTAAAAATCAACCAGCGGCCCAATAATTTTTCAGGGGGAACCGGGTGCATTAGCAGCATTCGGTTTTATCCGTTTTATGCTTTTTAAAAAAGGAGAACAACTATGACTTTTGATTGGGTAATAAAAATTGTTTCAAACAATTGGCCAATGTTTCTTCGCGGTGCGGGTGTGACGTTGTTAATTGCGATTACAGGGACGATTTTGGGCTTTATTATCGGCCTGTTGATAGGGGTTATTCGAACCATTCCTACTCCTGAGCGAGGAGTAAAAAGAATTTTCCTCAAAATAATCAATGCGATTCTTTCAATCTATATTGAGGTGTTCCGCGGAACACCGATGATTGTGCAAGCGATGGTTATTTTTTATGGTTCAGCTTTAGCGTTCGGTATGGATATGAACCGAATTTACGCGGCAATCTTAATCGTATCGATCAATACGGGGGCCTATATGTCGGAAATCATTCGCGGCGGGATTGTTTCGATTGATAAGGGACAATATGAAGCAGCTCAGGCGATTGGAATGAATCATTTTCAAATCATGAAGAATGTGGTCTTGCCGCAGGCGATTCGCAATATTTTGCCGGCAACAGGTAATGAATTTGTGATTAATATTAAGGACACATCCGTTCTTAACGTCATTTCAGTATCAGAATTATTTTTCCAGACAAAATCAATCGCCGGAAATAACTTCAGGTATTTTGAATCATTTTTCGTTGCTTGCGTGCTTTATTTTATTATGACCTTCACTGTGACTAGAATTCTTCGCTACATCGAAAAGAAATTAGACGGTCCGGACAATTATATAATGTATGCCAACCAAATGCAGGTAGAGACACCTGAAGATCTGCTGCGCAAAACAAAAAATCAATTGTAGAGAAAGGAGGAGAATTAGATGGAAAAGGTTGTTGAGATTCAGCATTTAAGTAAATCTTTTGGGAGCCATGAAGTATTAAAGGATATTAATTTCACCGTAAATAAAGGGGAAGTTGTTTGTATTATTGGCTCATCGGGCTCAGGGAAATCAACGCTTCTTCGCTGTGTTAACCTTTTAGAAAAACCAAGTGGCGGCCAAATCATCTATCAAGGTGAGAACATTTTAGATAATAAGCATGATATTACCGCATACCGGACAAAATTAGGGATGGTTTTCCAGCAATTCAATTTATTTAATAATCATAATGTGTTAAACAACTGTACGGTTGGTCAAATGAAAGTGTTAAAACGTTCCCGTGAAGAGGCTGAAAAAGTGGCAATGAAATATTTGCAAGTTGTCGGGATGGATCGATATGTGAATGCCAAGCCGAAACAATTATCCGGCGGTCAAAAACAACGTGTCGCCATTGCGAGAGCCCTTTCAATGGAGCCGGATGTGATGTTATTTGATGAACCAACATCGGCGCTCGATCCGGAAATGGTCGGCGAGGTTCTTAAAGTGATGAAGGAGCTCGCTAACAGTGGTCTCACGATGTTAATTGTCACCCATGAAATGGGCTTTGCAAAAGAAGTCTCAGACCGTGTTGTCTTTATGGACAAGGGCGTGATTGCCGAAGAGGGAAGTCCTGAACAAATCTTCAACCAGCCAACACAAGATCGTACGAAAGAATTTTTAAAACGCACATTAGTTCAAACAATTTAGCAGAAGCGCCACGGCTTGTGGCGCTTCTGCTAAGTAAAATTCTATTTTTAGATAATTTTCTTACGCAAGTATCCAGAAATAAGGTCGATTAAGGTAACCATGACAATAATCCCTAAGAGGATAATTCCTACACGATTCCAGTTTCTAGAGGTTAGGGCAAAAATAAGCGGAGTACCTATTCCGCCGGCTCCAATGACACCAAGAATGGTGGCTGACCGAACATTGATTTCAAAACGATAGAGAGTGTAAGATAGAAATCCGGGAATAACCTGAGGGAGTACCGCAAACCAGAGGATTTGGAAACGGTTGGCCCCTGTTGCTAATAAAGCCTCGGCAGGGCCAAGATCCATATTTTCAATTTCCTCAGAGAACAACTTTCCCAGCATCCCAATGGAATGGAGCCCCAATGCTAATACCCCGGCAAATGATCCTGGACCAACTACTTTAATAAACATGATGGCCATCACGAGCTCAGGAAATGTTCGAATGAAACTAAGGGAAAATTTCCCCGTGCCTGAAAGAGTATGACCTTTGCTCATGTTGCGAGCAGCCCAAAAGGAAAAAGGAATGCATAATAGAGCAGAAATAAATGTACCTAAAACCGCAATCGCCAGCGTATCGAGTAAGCCGTGGAGTAAATCTTCCCCGCCAGGCTCAGATACATAACTCCAATCTGGGTGAAAAAGTCCATTAAAAATAGCTTTAGATATTTGCCCTGCGGTTGGTTTGATTTCTGGAACCGCCATACCGGCAAAGGCCCAAATGTAAACAAGTGCGAGGACAAGATAAACACTCCAGAGCCCAATGCGATTTTTCTTACGTCTAGGAATTCTTCTAGCTGTTGCGTTCATAATAACTTCTCCCGTAATTTTGTACTGAAATAGTCAATGATTAACACGACAACTAATGTATAGACAATGATGGAGCTTGCTTTATCGTATTCAAGAAACCCCAGCGTTTTATTGTAAAATAATCCGATGCCGCCTGCACCAACGAGTCCTAATACGGCAGCTGCCCGTACATTAATTTCAAACGTGTATAATACATAGGAAATAAAATGGGCTTGTATTTGGGGAATGATCCCAAACACAATAAGTTGAATTTTATTCGCTCCGACTGAAATCATCGCTTCGAGCGGCCCAGGATCGATGGATTCAATCGACTCATAGGTTAATTTTGCAATTAAACCAATCGAAAAAACGGTTAAGGCCAAAATACCAGGTAACGCTCCAAGTCCAAAGATTGCGACAAAAATGGAGGCTAAAAGTAAATCAGGAACAGTCCGAATTAAATTTAAAATAAAACGTGCCGGATAAAAGATCCATGAATTTTGAACCAAATTACTAGCTGAAAAAAGTGCAACTGGAATCGAAATAATCGCGCCAAACGTCGTTCCGATCACGGCCATCCGAATCGTTTCCAGCATCGCCCCGGTTATTTTATCAAAATAACTCCAGTTGGGAGGAATCATTTGTGTTACCAAATCCATCATATTGGGAAATCCAATGATGAACTCGCTTAAGGAAGACTCGGTTTTCACAGAACTTCCCCAAAGAAGTAAGAGGACAAGTAAGGCTGTCAGATATCCTTTTATTTTACTGGGAGGTTGAGGTACCCCCTTTTTCTGAGCTTGAATCATAGGGCGGCCGCTCCTAATAACTCGTCTTTATGAATGGGACGGCCATAAATTTCAGAGAACGTTTCATCCGTTGCCTCTCCTACAGGTCCATCAAAAACAACCTCGCCCGCTTGCATCCCAATAATTCTTGTCGCATATTCTTTGGCTAAATCAACGTGATGAAGGTTCACGATGGTGGTAATCCCTAATTCCTTGTTGATTCTTCTTAAGTCATCCATTACCTGTTTTGTTGTTAGCGGATCTAGAGAAGCTACCGGCTCATCGGCCAATATTATTTTTGCTTCTTGAGCTAACGCGCGGGCAATGGAAACACGCTGCTGCTGACCTCCTGATAACTGATCTGCCCGGGAATAGGCTTTATCCAAAATATTCACACGTTCGAGTGCATCAAAGGCTAGATGTTCATCTTCTTTAGGGAATAATCCGAAAACGGTTCGTAATGTGGAATGATATCCTACACGTCCGGATAATACATTTCTTAGTACAGTAGACCTCTTTACTAAGTTAAAGCTTTGAAAAATCATCCCGATATCGCGGCGAATTTCTCTTAAGGCGGCTCCTTTTGCATGTGTAATCGACTTGCCGTCAATCAAGATTTCTCCCTCGGAAATTTCTGCTAATCTATTTATTGAGCGTAATAACGTTGACTTACCTGCACCAGATAATCCAACCACCACTACAAACTCACCATTTTCAATTTTTAAGTTAATAGTACGTAATCCTTTCACACCGTTAGGATATGTCTTGGATACATTTTTAAATTCAATCACTTCTTTACCAACTTTCTTCATTTGATATCAATCAAGTTGAGAACGAAAATGTTATGGGTAAAAAACCTAGCCAGTAAATGAAGACTTACTGGCTGGAAACATATTAATCATAAAAACTATTTATCTACTCTGTTTTTACTTTTTTAGCATAATCACGTACGATATCAAACACTTTATCGTCAGATGGTGTGTAGCCTTCATGGGAGTATATGTCTTTAATAATTTGGTGTCCTTCTGTATCTTTTCCGATTTCAACAAATGCATCTTGAATCTTTTTCACCCATTCTTCATTCATGTCTGTACGAACAGAAATGGTGTCATTAGGGATTTTTTCAGTGAACTTAAGTGCCTTTGTCTCTTCAAATACTTTTGGATAATCCTTCTTTACAATATTACGGGCATCTTGGAAAATAACGGCTGCATCGACATCACCATTAAGAAGGGCAATGACAGCTTGGTCGTGACCCTTTACCGTTACTCCTTGAACATCTTTAATTGGGTCAATTCCGGCATCCAATAAAGAGGCTGCAGGCCATACATATCCTGCTGAAGAAGTTACGTCTTGGAAGGCAATCTTTTTACCTTTTAGGTCTTTAATATCGTTGATGTTAGCGTCCTTTTTCACAATAAACATGGATTTATAGAAGTCTACTAAATCTTGAGTAGGCTGACCTGTTTGATTATCCACTCCAAAACGCTGTGCTTGAAGTAACACGTTTGCTGCCCCTTTTTCATGCGCCAAAACATAGGCAGTCGGCGGTAAGAAGCCAATATCTACTTTTTTTGATGCCATTGCTTCAATGATTGTATTATAATCCGTGGAAACACTCACTTTTACTGGAATGCCAAGTTTGTCACTTAATAGTTTTTCTAATGGTTTTGCTTTTGCTTCTAACGTATCAGCGTTTTGTGATGGTACGAATTGGACGGTTAGAGTTTCAGGTGCATATGAAGCATTTTTAGCGGAAGCATCTTTTGAACTGCCGCAGCCACTTAAAATACCTGCCGCAAGTGTTAATGACATGCCGATTGCTGCTAATTTTTTTCCTTTGAACATCTGTGAAACCTCCATGTAAAAAATTTTTATATTACAAAAGGAATAGTACCATGAGAGTGCAGCTGTTTTATGTTAAGAAACAGTAAACTTTGTAAATTATTGTTTGTTCATTTCGTTTTACTAGTATAATGATGTTGATTAAACGGAGAGGAAGTTAGAAGATGCCGAAACGAGTAAATCGATGTGAATTGGTGATTATTGAAACGAGTGATCTTCATGGAAATGTCTTCCCGATTAACTATGGAAATCATCAAGAAACGAACTCAGGAATGGCAAAGATCGCGCAGCTCATTAAACAAGAGAAACAAAAGTATGAGTATACCCTTCTGATTGATAATGGAGATGTGATTCAAGGTACACCGTTCACCTATCATTATGCTAAATTCCTCCATGACAAAAACAATCCAATGATCAGCATCCTAAATAACCTAGATTATGATGCTGCGATTATTGGAAACCATGAGTTTAACTATGGGATGGGCTTGTTAAAAAAAGCAGTAAAGGAATCCAATTTTCCCTGGCTTTCCGCCAATATTATAAGTGATGAAACGAACCAGCCTTTATTTGGACAGCCTTATATGATCAAGGAATTTGATAATGGACTTAAGGTGGCTGTGCTGGGTGTAACAACCCATTACATTCCTAATTGGGAGAATCCAAACTATATTGAATGTTTACATTTTGAAGATGCCCTGGAGACAACTAGAAAATGGGTCAAGTATTTGCAAGAACATGAGACATACGATTTGCTAATCGTTTCCTATCATGGAGGCTTTGAATGCGATTTGTTATCAGGGGAGCCTACCGAGTCATTAACCGGTGAAAACCAAGGCTATCGTTTGTGCCATGAAATAGAAGGAATAGATGTTTTGCTTACTGGCCATCAGCACCGAAGGATTACGGAACATATCAATGGCGTAACTGTCATTCAGCCGGGATTTAACGGGCAGGGATTAGGTAAGGCTGTGATCCAATTTCAATTTCGGGATGGCAAGTGGGGGGTTGTAGAAAAATTTGCTGAGATAGTAGCAGTGGACGATACCACCGAACCTGTCAAAAATGTCTTAGAGCTAGCAGAAGAATACGAAAGACAAACCCAGAAATGGCTTGATCAGCCAATTGGGAAAATTGAAGGAGATTTGACAGTTGATAATGCCTTTGCTGTAAGGGTAAAGGATCATCCGTTAATTGAATTCATTAATAACGTCCAAATGGACGCAGCCGGTGTGGATATATCAAGCACTGCCCTTTTTGATAACCAATCGCCGGGTTTCTCTCAACATGTCACCATGAGAGATATTGTTTCAAATTATATTTATCCGAATACCTTAAAGGTAGTCCGTATTTCCGGGCAGGATATAAAGGACGCTTTGGAAAAATGCGCCACATATTTCATCGTTGATGTAGATAATGAACTAAACGTAAATCCTGCATTTGTTGAGCCGAAGCCCCAACACTACAATTATGATATGTGGGAAGGAATTGAATACGAATTAAATATCTCAAAGCCATTCGGATCCCGCGTCGTCAAACTTAACTATCATGGGAAGCCGATTAACCTTTCAGATCAATACGATGTCGTGATGAATAACTATCGAGCTGGAGGCGGCGGAGACTACGAGATGTTCAAAGATAAACCAGTAATCAAAGAAATTCAGACAGACATGACCGAACTATTAGCCAACTACTTTTTGAAAAGAAAAACAGTATCGGCAAGCTGTAATAATAATTGGAAAGTCACTTTCTAAGGGAAGAGGGGACAGGCACCCTGCCCTAATTTGAATAAAAGAGCTTGGAACTATTGACTTTTCCAAGCTCTTTTACGGCCGGTGCCACCGCCCGGAAATTTGTCGAAGATTGCTAGGTATTTATTGTAAGGGCTGCCGGGATATTGATTCGGTTGGATTATTTTTCAATTACATAGTTTATTTAATATAGGGGAAAATATGCCAATGATACCGGTAGGAGGAAGAGATATGACGAAGAATCATGAGGTTGGTTTGACATCAGCTGAAATAACAGGATTATGGACCACCTATATTGGCGAATCTATGTCGATTTGCATGACCAAACATATGTTGAAATATTTGGAGGATGCCGACGTAAAGCCTCTCTTGGAGGAGTCTTTAGCAGTGTCTCAAAAGCAACTTAGTGAAATTCAAACAATCTTTATGAAAGAAAAGTTCCCGATTCCTAAAGGATTTACCGATGATGATTTTAATTCCGATGCGCCGGCTTTATTTTTCAATTTATTGCCGCTAAGTTACGTTTATGGCATGAGTCGTATATCTATTGTAAATTATGGAATGGTGGTTACTGCCATGGCGCGAGAGGATATCCGTTTATTCTTTTCAACATGCTTGAATTCGTCCAATGACCTATTTAACAAGGCCATTACGATTATGTTGAATAAAGGAATTTATGATCGTCCAGCAATGATTCCCTATCCTGAAGGTATCGAATTTGCCAAGAATCGTGAAACCTTCTTGTCCAAATGGTTCGAACCGCAAAGACCCCTTAATGTGCTTGAGCTAACATCTATTTTTTTCAATAGTGAAAGAAATTATTTTGGCTTGGTTTTTCTAACTGGTTTTATTCAGGTCGTAAAAGACGAGAGCATCAAGAAGTATTTGATAAAGGGAAAAAAATTAGCAGAAAAGCAAATCAAATTCTTAAATGATACCCTAAGGAACGATGATTTGCCCGTGGCATCTATGATTAATACGGAAATATCGACGTCCACCATCTCTCCCTTTTCAGAAAAGCTGATTTTAAATTTGATTACAATGCTAAACTCAACGGCGTTAACCTTTTTAGGACATTCGCTTTCCACGTCTTCAAGAGCAGACTTGTCCGTTGAATATTCGAAACTTATGGTTGAGATTATGCAATATGGAAAAGAAGGAATGGATTTGCTGATCGAAAGGCAATGGTTTGAGGAACCTCCCCATGCCCCCAATCGAAAAGAATTGGCGAAATAGTGTTGGGATGTAGGACGAGGGACAGGCTCCTCGTCTCATTTTATTTAGATCCACGGTATCCTCCTCGAACATTCTTGTTTCACGATAAAAGCCGTAAATGTCAAATACGAGATACTAACCTCCAATTGAGGACTGGGGGCAGCCTCTCCCCTATTTATTTATGACTTTTACTTTGCTTTCTCCGCCAATTATGACAGTATCGGTCATTCCGATGAATAGACCAGTTTCTACTACTTGAACAGGCTCTTAAAGGAATTAGCCAATTAAAGAGGAATACTTATTAAGTAAGCATTTTTTTCAACGCAAATAAAAGAGGTGTAAACATGAAATCATGGTCAAAAGAAATCGAAATAGAGGCACCGATTGATCAAGTTTGGGGACTGTTAGATGGATCATTAGAGGAAATGCAAAAAATTATGCCCCAAGTAGTAGATCATAAACCAGTAAAAGTGACGGACGTGGGTGTTGGGAGTATCTATCGTCAAAAATATAAAGAGGGGAAACGTATAGAGGAGTACGATGTCGAGACATTAGAATATGAAAATGCTCCAGATAAAAAGAAATTAAAAGTAGGCTTCACGCTGGCAAAAATGTTTGAGATTACGGCCTTGTATGAACTATCCCAAATCAATCAGCAGAAAACGCTGTTTACTTATACCTGCACCAATCGCCCGTTGAAATCGTTCCTTAAATTATTTTTACTCTTTGCAAGTGATAAAATTGTCGTACAGTTTTGTGAGAGAGTCAAAAATGTAGCAGAGGAGGAATATAAAAAAACAAATTTGTTAGTTTAATAGGGGCAGTTGGTGGTCCTTAAAAGTTTCCGTGAATTCGAGCCAAAAAAGTTGAAGCGAGGGGACGCTCCTCTCGCTTCATTTTTTAATTTTTGAAGCACAAGAATCTCCATGCCTCATGTCCCTCTGTTATTGAAGAGAATGTAAAGTCATTTGTTGACCTCTGTTACCCTCAAGTGTTAGTGTTACGGTTTTCCCTTGGTGGTTAAATAATTCATTAATCATGTTGCCTGAGGCTTTTGCCGTATGAGTGTATCCATCAGGCGTGATGAAACGAAAAGTTCCCTCAGGGTCTACACCACTTATTTGTGCTGCTGCTACTGTTATTTGATTTGGAGTAGAGGCAGTTGTGGCAGGGATGTTGATTGTTTGGCCAATTTTCAGCTTTGTTGGGTTTACTGTTGGATTTAGCGCTTGAATGGCCGAGACCGAGACCCCTAATGTTTTACCGATTTTTGTAAACGTATCACCGCTCTTAATCACATACACTGTGCTGTTGGTTTTAGTAGGCTCAATTTTTGTATTTGCCGGTGCTGTATTCGTTAAATATGTTGCACTAACAAACGCCTTTTTTCCGCCCCATTGAATCTGAGCCCAACCATTGGAGATTGATGTCACAGCAACATTAACGTTTAATTTTAACGAACCAAGTATAGCACTGCTCGTAGAAGCAGCTTCTCTTACCCTTAACGATGAAGCAGTGACAACCATTGTTTTTGCTTGAGATTCAACTGCATGTATTTGTGAAAGATAGTCAGCGCTGATAAAACAAACCCGGCCCTTGATCAGAATGCCGGCCCAGCCATTTTCTACGAATGCAACCTTGACAACATCCCCTTTTTTATAGGTTCCAATAATACTACTTGCAGTGGTTGGCTGCGAACGAACATTCAGTGTTGTCGCGGTAACCGTTCTGTCTTCTACTTTTGGTAAAAGAATTTTTTTACCGTTAATGGAAGTCAGCCCATTGGCATCTAATATTTCCTGTGCAGTGACCCCATGTATCGCAGCGATTGTTTCAATTTTTTCGCCGCTTTTTACTTGATATGTATATTCCTGTATATATGCTGCATCCGCAGTGCTTGAATATAAGCCAAGCACAACGGTAAAAATGCCAGTCACAATCAGTTTTTTTACGACATTTTTTTGAATCCATTGGTTAACCTGTGAAATATATGTATTCCAATCTGCTTTAATATCTTTTAAGAATCCTTTAACATCTAGTACATTTCGAAGATCAAACTGGATGCTTTTATAATATTCACGTTTTTCCATCCTCGAAGTGAAAACGGGTACACTTTTTGTGTGCTTGCTTTTACCGTAAGTTTCTTTCCTGCTTAATGTTAATTCACCATTTACAGTTAATTCCTTCGTCAAAATCATCAATTCTCCAATTCTCTCTTTTTAGTTATAAATAAGACCATGACTCAGATGATCTCCACACTGTAATATTCGAAATGTTGGATCGTTTTCTGTCTTAAAATTGTAATAATTTGATTCCAGTGCCTGTCAAAGGTTGATTGGGTTTTCCCCAACCCAAATCTTTTGCCGCACACTCCGAGAAAATTTTAAATATTATTATTTTTCCAAGCAAAGTTTTTATAATATAACGTGTTTCGGACAAGGGGGATAAACAGAAGAAACCTTATAAGGCACATGGTAAAAAATATTGATATATCAATATTTTTTACGGTTTTTCTAATATTTTTACTTTTCGTTTTCGCGTTCATATTTTCCCGGAACTGTGCTATTATCATTACGATTTTGGGCTAATATTTTTAATAAAATAATTGCCATGATGTTCGAAGGAATCTCTCCAGGCTTTCATGCCTCAGGTAACATCGTGGGAAAATAATCGAGGAGTAGGATGGAAGTGAACACGATGGGTCTGGAGCAAAGTGAGAACCGGGATATCTTGGTGGAAATCAGAGAACTGAAAAGCAGGCTGAATGAACTGTATCGGCAAAAAGGTCCGGCCAGTTCCGATTATATTTCCATGTCATTAAAGCTGAATTATTTAATGAAGGAATTTTTTGAGGCGAATCATTAAGTACTTTGGAAAAGGTCGTTTTTACGTCTTTACATCTGATTTGGCGGATGATATATTTTTTATAATCAAATAGGTTATCAAGAGTGAACGAGAGCCCTGGCTCGACGACTTCACAGCAACCTGCCCAAGCGGTAAGGTGCTCCAACCAGCAAAGCACTTGCTTTGAATGATGACGGACGGCTGCGGCCCTATGTTGCATTTCGTGCAATGTAGGGCCTTTTCACTTTCCATGACCTGTTTGAAACTTGGAAATGGGAGAGGATTTACATGTATAAAAACGGATTTGCGAGGAGTCAAATGGCCCGGAGCATGAGCAGGGAGACTTTCTTGAAGTATGTGGCGACAACAATTGAACGGCAGCTTCAGGAATGGAATGCAAGCTATGCGGTAGTTGTTCTAAAACTGACAGATTATCATGTTTGGGTAAATGGGACGGAGGAATATTATGAACTGTCTGTAGCAGTGGATGAACTCGAACAACTGCAAAAAAGCTCCCCTTATGCGCTGGATCGGCATATTTGGCGGTTGCTGCAAAATCAGGGGCTGTCGATTGAAAAAGGTTATGGAGACTATATTGAATTCGTAATGCAATAAATAAAAGAGCGGTCCTCAGTGCCCAAAGAGAGGAAAGAAGCTGTCTCGTGGTCACAGAGCGAGCGGTCTTCAGTGGCCAAAAAGAGGAAAAAAGCTGTCTAGCGGTCACAGAGAGCGATCCTCAGTGCCCGAAGAGAGGAAAAAAGCTGTCTAACGGTCACAGAGAGCGATCCTCAGTGCCCGAAAAGAGGCAAAAGGCCATCTTGCGGTCACAGAGACCGTTCCTCAGTGCCCGACGAGAAGCAAAAAGCTGTCTAGCGGTCACAGAGATCAAGTTGGGTAGCTTATAAGGTCTATAAGCGACTGAGGTTGAAAAATTTTCCGAATTTTATGAGGAATTGTTCATTCTTTATTACACAAAGACATAATTAAAAACAGAGAAAGTTACTAGAGAGATGATGGCAAGAAGTGTTGAGCTATGGAAAACCAAACAGAAAGTGTTCCTGTTGGGAATGAATTATATCACAGATGTTACCTAATCCCCTACCCCAATTTATTATCCCACTATTTTTGGTTCTCTAAGATGTAAAATCATTGCAATTAATGAATTTTTGTAAAAAATATTATAAAATTTTAAATCTGTGTAAAATTTTATGAAATTTCTATCAATTATCCATAAAGGTTAGTACAATAGGTTTGAAAGATCATAAACTCTTGAAAGGTGGGAAAAAGTTGAAAAGAAAGATTACTAGAAACATTCGGAGCAAACTATTAAAAAGTTCTCTCGCATTAGCACTCGCAGCAAGTATGATTCCCTTCTCATTTAGCCCTGGAGTGGCTAATGCAGAGGCAGCAGGAAACACGGCGACTCTTCGGATCTTAGAAACAACGGACCTACATAATAACATCATGTCCTATGATTATTATCAGGATACCAGTGCAGGTATCAACTATGGTCTATCCAAAACAGCAAGCTTGATTGGGCAGGCTAGATCAGAGGTTCCAACGGAAAACTCCATGCTGTTTGATGCAGGTGACACGCTTCAAGGGAACCCTATGGCCGATTATGTGGCAAAAGTGAAGCCCATCACCAAAGCAGACACGCACCCGATGTTTAAAGCTATGAATCTATTAAAATATGATGCTGCGATTGTCGGTAATCATGAATTTAACTTTGGTTTAGACTTTCTCGACACGGCGCTAGCAAATGCAGCATTTCCAATTGTAAACGCTAACATTTATATTGATGATAAGGACGGAAATCCTGATAACGATAAAAACTACTTTACGCCATATGAAATCATTGATAAAAAAATCAAGGATAAAAATGGTCAAGAACAAACAGTTAAGGTAGGGGTTATTGGCCTTGCTCCTCCGCAAATCATGCAGTGGGATCGAGACAAAGTTGAAGGAAAACTAATCATTAAAGACATTGTTAAAACCGCCAACAAGTTTATCCCTGAAATGAAAGCAAAGGGCGCTGACGTTATTGTCGCCATTGCTCACTCTGGCTGTGACATTGCCTCAGAAGGAAAAGAAGCGGCAGAAAATGCTGTTTTTGACTTAACGAAAGTCGACGGCATTGATGCCATGCTCTTTGGACATTCTCATACCAATTTCCCTGGCTCTTCTTTTAATGGTAAAAAGGGAATTGATAATGAAAAAGGACATATTAACAATACACCCGCTGTTGAAGCTGGTTATTGGGGAAATAACCTAGGTGTCCTCGATTTAGAATTAGTTCAACAAGCAGATGGAACGTGGAAAGCTGACAGAGCTAATTCAAAATCTGTTAACCGCCCTGTTACTGCTGCAACGAATGCTGTTGACGAGATTGTAAATGCAGTAAAACATGAGCATGAAGCTACACTAGATTATGTACGTGGCAAGCTTGGGGAAACTCCGGCTCCAATAAATACGTTTTTTTCACGGGTAATTGATGACCCGGCGCTTCAACTTATTAATGAGGCACAGGCTGATTTTGTAAAAAAGTATATTACTGAGCACCGCCCAGATTTGAAAGATATACCGGTCATTTCCGCTGCAGCTCCATTTAAAGGCGGATCAAGTTATACGAATATCCCTAAAGGTGATATTTCGATTAAAAGTGCGAATGACCTTTATATCTATAACAATACGCTTAAGGCCCTTCAATTAACGGGTGCCGAGGTAAAAGAGTGGTTAGAATTGTGTGCGGCAGCATTCAATAAAATTGACCCAAACAAAGATGGCATTCAAGATTTACTCGATAACGGTTTCACTCCTTACAATTATGATGTGATTGATGGTCTTAAATACCAAATTGATGTCACAAAAAATGCCCGATATACAAGAAATGGTGTGAGAACTTCTTCTCAGGAACATCGGATTATCCATTTAACGATGATGGATGGAACACCTGTCAAAGATGATCAAGTATTTATCCTAGCAACCAATAACCACCGTGCTGGCGGCACTGGGAACTATCCGGGTACAGGTGCTGATGCAAAACTAATTCTTGATTCACTGCTCGAAAACCGCGAAGTACTGATGGATTATATCAAAGAAAAAAATGTAGTCAATGCTGTTGCAGATAACAACTGGAAGATTGCTCCAGTTGGCGGTGTAGCTAAATTAGTATTCAACTCTTCACCAGATGCAAAAGCCTATTTATCTTCAGCACCAAATCTTAAGGATCTTGGCCCATCAACGATTAGACCAGGATATCAGCTCTATGAATTAGATCAAAATGTCCATGTGAAACTATTGGGTATCAATGATCTCCATGGACAATTGGATTATTCGACAACGGTTAGTGGCCAGCTAGTGGGCGGAATTGAATATTTAGCCGGATATTTGAAAGAAAAAGAAGCAACAAACCCTTCCCATACGTTAAAGGTTCATGCTGGTGATGCGGTTGGAGCCAGCCGTCCGGTGTCTGCATTAATGCAGGAAGAACCGACTATTCGTTTCTTAAATGAACTTGGTTTTGATGTGGGTACTGTTGGTAACCATGAATTTGATCAGGGCATTACCGAGATGATGCGTCTAATCAACGGCGGAAGCCATCCTAAGACCGTCGATAAGTATGGTCCCTTTGAAGGTGCGAGTTTCCCATACACGGTAGCAAACGTTGTCGATGAAAAAACAAACGAGCTTATTTTGCCTCCATACGTCATCAAAGAGGTAGACGGAGTCAAAATTGGTTTTATTGGAGTCGTGACAACGGAAACTCCAACAATTGTTACGCCAAGCGGGGTAGCCGGAGTGAAATTTACCGATGAGGTAGACGCCATTAACAAGTATACGGCTGTACTTAAAGAAAAAGGCATAAAGGCAATCGTCGTTCTTGCCCATGAATCTGGAAGCTCATCTACTAATGGCTCGAACCCGACTGGAAAAGTGGTTGAGTTTGCCAAAAAGGTTGATGATGAAGTTGACGTGATTTTTGGCGCCCACAACCATGCGTATATGAATTCAACAGTAAATGGAAAATTAATGATTCAATCGTATTCGTACGGAACAGCTTTTTCAGATGTTGATTTAACAATAGATCCAGTTACACAGGATATCGTGGCAAAAGAGGCCAAAATCGTAAGAACGGTACAAAACAAAGAACATCTTGATAGTAAAACGAAAGCGAAGCTTGATGAATATCTAGAATATATTCAACCAATCACAAGTGAAGTGGTAGGCGAAGCGGCTACTGCGATTAGCCGTTCTACTAGTTCAGCCGGCGAATCGGCATTGGGTAACTTAATTGCCGATGGAATGCGTGCGAATACTGGAACGCAATTCGCCTTTATGAATTCAGGCGGAATCCGTGATGATATCAAAAAGCCAGGTCCGATTACTTGGGGCGATCTTTTTGCCATTCAGCCGTTTGGTAACGATATTGTTACGATGAAAATAACGGGTGACCAAGTAAGGATCTTACTCAACCAACAATGGTCTGATTCTGGGTCGAAGGTTATGCAGATTTCCGGATTGAAATATACTTGGACAAGTAAATTACCCATTGGAAATAGGGTGTTAGATATCTATCTTCCAGATGGTACGGAAATTGACCCTAAAGGCGAGTATACGGTCACTGTCAATAACTTTATGGCAGATGGCGGAGACGGCTTTACCATCCTTAAAGAAGGTAAGGAAAGAGTAACCGGGACAACTGATTTTAAAGCATTTTTTAACTATGTAAAAGCTCAATCGGTTATTAAACCAATAGCCCCAGTTATTGAGGGAAGAATTTTAAGAGATGTGGTAAAAACCCCAACTGTTCAGGTGTCGCAATTTGATTCGATTTTACGCGGACAAACAAGCCCGGGGGCAAAGATTGTTGTATCCATAGGCGAGATAAAATTCGACGAAGTCACAGCTGATGCTTCAGGTAAATTTGAAGTTGAAATTGGTAAACAAGCTGTCGGTACAGTAATTACGCTAGACATTACAGATACTCTTGGTAATAAGGGAACTTTCAAAGTGACGGTCGCAGCACCTGCAGCACCGGTTGTAAATCCGGTAACTGATGCGGACGTAGTCATCACCGGAACTTCGGAAGCCGGAGAAAAAGTAGTGGCAAAAGCGGGCGATAAGGAATTAGGTACTGCCGTTGCGAATGCAGAAGGTAAATTTACCATCACTATTGCGAAGCAAGCAGCAGGAACCGTCATCATGGTAACAGCAACAGATGCAGCTGGAAACGTAAGTATCGCAACAGAAGTAACCGTTAGCGACGCAACAGCACCAGCAGCACCGCAAGTAAATGATGTTACGGATGCGGACGAGATCCTTACAGGTACAGCTGAAGCAGGCTCGACAGTGACAGCAATGGTTGATGGAAAGGAAATCGGGCAAGCGACTGCAGATTCAGCAGGCAAGTTTGAAATCAAAATTGCGAAGCTGGCAGCTGGCGTGAAGATTTCTGTAACGGCGACAGATGCGGCCGGAAATACAAGTGCGGCAACAGAAGTAACCGTAAGTGCTAAAGTGGTGGAGCAGCCAGCTAAACAAGGTTGGAAATTTGAAAACGGTAAATGGTATTTCTATGACAATGATCTGGCCAAAACTGGCTGGTTAAAGGACAAAGAGAAGTGGTACTACTTAGGTGCCGATGGAGCCATGGTAACAAAAGCTTGGGTTCAAACCGGAGCGAAATGGTACTACTTAGGTACTGATGGAGTCATGGTAACGAAAGCCTGGGCGCAAACCGGAGCGAAATGGTATTACTTAGGTGCCGATGGCGTTATGGTAACGAAAGCATGGGTTCAAACCGGAGCGAAATGGTACTACTTGAGTGCTGATGGAGCCATGGTCACAAAATCGTGGGCACAATCCGGAGCGAAATGGTATTACTTAGATGCCGATGGAGTCATGGTAACGAAAGCCTGGGTTCTATCCGGCGGCAAATGGTATTTCCTTGGCAGTGACGGGAAAATGCTCGAAAATGAATGGCTGCTTGACAAAAATAAATGGTACTACTTAGGTAAAAATGGTGCAATGGCTTCCACTTCATGGGTACTATCAGGAAGCAACTGGTATTTCATGGACAACCATGGCGCCATGAAAACTGGCTGGGTACTGACCGGCGGCAAATGGTACTATCTCTACACTAATGGAAAGATGGCAGCAAACACGGTTGTTCAAGGTTATAAACTTGGAGCAAACGGTGCCTGGATTAAATAAGGTGGTAATTCATTGAGTAAAGGCCTTTTCTCGTTATGAAAGCGAGAAAGGGCTTTTTTTCGTCGTTTAGGGGAGGGACGTGGGAACCTTGTCCCTCCCGGAATGTCCATTAGAGCCCTTCTATTGGACAAAACCCCCTTATAAAGCACCCGGAATGTCCATTAGAGCCCTTCTATTGGACAAAATCCCCTTATAAAGCACCTGGAATGTCCATTAGAGCCCTTCTATTGGACAAACCCCCTTATAAAGCACCCGGAAAGTCTATTAGAGCTCTCCTATTGGACAACCCCCTCTTATAAACTACCCAGATTGTCCATTAGAACTCTTCTATTGGACAAACCTCCCTTATAAAGCACCGAGAATGTCCATTAGAGCTCTTCTATTGGACACCCCCCCTTATAAAACTCCCAAATTGTCTATTAGCTCTCTTTATTGGACAATATCCTCCAAATATCCAAGTGCTCCTCGTCCCAATTACAAATAAATGCAAAGTTCTAGTACATAAGCGTTGCGTTACGAAGTTCGCGTACTTGGTCGACCGGTAGAATAAGAGTTCTCTTTTAATATTAATTAGACATTCATCCTATCAATATTCTAATTTTAAAAAAACATCCACTGGGTTATTTGAAGCCCCCCGAGTGGATGTTTGCCATTATTTTAGATATCTCCGTGCACCAGCATATTCTTTCCCAAATCCAGAAGCTTCAATATCATCGATGCGAACGTGGGTTGAGGAGTTAGGCGAGTGGAGCATTTTACCATCACCTATGTAGACGCCTACATGGTGAACGCTTCCTTTTCCCTCATTGTAGGCGAAGAAAAGCAGGTCGCCCGGTTGGAGATCTTTTCTATCAACTGGTGTGCCGTATTTGGCTTGTACAGAGGAATCTCTTGGTATCAAAATGCCATTTGCTTGATAGATGGTGTAAGTAAATCCTGAACAATCATATCCAAAGCCTGACGCGCCAGCCCATAAATAAGGAAGATTCAAGAACTTTTTTCCGGTATTAACGATCTCTTCTCCAGTTGGGGCTGGAATATCTGCTTCAGTTTTATAGACGGTGACATCTGCTTTTTTCAGCCATTTCTTGCCGTGACTTGGCGTAGCGACTAACACTTCGTTTTCGAATTCTTGCATAACCGGCAGCCGGGTATTGAAACTAAGCTCCAGGAATTCGCTTTTTGCGTGTTTTTCATTATATAACCAGGCTGTTGGAGAAGTAACTATGGCAAACGGGCGGTTCAGCTGATTTTCATAGTTTGGTTGTTTCGATAATTGGACCGCCGGCATCCATCCAGGATAACCTATGTCACTCTTAGGGGTAAATTGATTGTGGACCGCAACCTTCACCCAATCTCCTTGTCTTTCAAGCACGGTCGCTTTGGAACCATACAAGGCTTGTGTTTCAAGCTTCCCGACAAGGCCGAGTTTATCTTGATACGTCATACTCATCGTCCATTTTCTTAAATCAGCCGGATTAGTGGCAGAAGGCGTATCGACATCTCTTAAAATATCAGGTTTTGTCCATATTGTTGCCACGGAAACATCAATGTAAAACGTGTCATTCATGTCCGTTTCTATGTCTTTTGCCATCGCCCAGCTTGCAGGCAAAAAGAAGACACTTGCTAAAAGTAATACAAATACAAATCGTTTTCTCCATAACACTGAAACTATCATCCTCTCTTTTATTGTTTAAATAGGAAGGAAAAACCTTCCTTTAATACCATTGCCTCGCTCCATGATGGAACACTTAATGAGGAAAAAAGATCTAGATAACATTTGTGTTTTTCAACTGATGTGTATAAATAAATCATAATGGTAAACGCTTCCATTAACAACGGTCAGATTTACCTGTTTTGGGGACTGACAACTCATTTGATTTACCTATAAATGGGAAAATTGTTTGTAAGCGATCGAAGCCGAGGAGTATGATCGAGTTGTGTAGCTTATAAGAGCTATAAGCGACCGAAGCCAGGGAAATTGGTCAAGTTGGGTAGCTTATAGGGGCTATAAGCGACCGAACCCGAGAAAATTGTCCAAGTTGGGTAGCTTATAAGTGCTATACGCGACCGAAGCCAGGGAAATCGTCCGTATTGGGTAGCTTAAAAGAGATATAAAGCATATAAAGAGTGACCACATTTCATTTGAGCAAAGAACATTTAGCACGAATAATCGCGTCCGTTACTTAAAAAGCCTTTGTTCTAACCTATCCTTTTGACGCAAGTGATGACGAAAATGCATACCAACCAAATCATACCATTCCTTTGCGTTCAGCCAGCCGAACCCTCCATGCTCGACTTTATAATTTGGGTTTATATCATCTACTTTCGATTCCCATTGGCTTAACCTTAGAATTACCTGATCCATTCTGCAAATAAGGTCTTCTTTGCTATCCGAATTATTAGGTGGGGCATTTAATTCATCCGGTAATTTTATATTAATTGGTGGAAATCCTCCGATCTTATATAAATGCTTACCAAACTCCGTTTTTCCAAGCGGTTGTTTATCATTTAAGGTAGCACATGTTTCCATATTATTAAGATACTCATGGGCAACGAGAATTAAATGGTCATACATTTGCCCAATAGACCAAACCCCATCTTCCGATATATATCTTAGCTGTTTCAATGAATAATTTTGAAGCTCGCTTTTGTACGCATTAATCAGATTAAGTTCATTCAATTTAATTACTCCTTTGTTTTAGTAACAAAAATTTGATCGAATTATTGTAAGATTATTTCATCGCCCACATTTTGTTTAAGTATAGTTCCTCACAATTCCTCTTCGTATTGAACAACATATGGCGTGAACAAGAAACCAACAATTGGTATAAGAGGTCCAATAACTATGGTCAGAAAAACGTTATTGAAAGGAGAAAAGAAATAGCCAAATACCGACAATGGTAAAATAGTCAGTGCAACAACTGTAAATCTACCTAAAATAGTTATTTTATGTTTAGTACCACAGTTGTCACATTCAATTGGTTTATATGTCCACCAAAACGATTTAAAGATTTTATTCCAGCTAAATTGTGAGTGACAGTTTTCACATTTTTGCAAATTAACCCTCCTAAAATTTGATTTTTTAACGCTTAAAACCTTTATATACAATTCCATTTTAACATTTATATTCCATTTGATATTTTCCAATTTTATTAAATTAACCTGAGCAGTTACTTTAAAAACAATATTTTACAATTTGCTACTGGATTGCTAACCAGCAGCGTTTGTTCTCAATAAAAAAGTACGGCAATCTTTTTTCGGATCAACGCACTTTTTAACTCACAATTCCACATTCATTTTGTTTGGTATCTTCTTGCCTGACAGTGTCTTCAAGTAATGCACCCCGTCATTACTATAAGAAACAAGTAATTAATTTAATCTTTACTTTCGGCTGTAAGTATTAAAGTTGCACCAGTGATTAAGACAAGTATAAATACAATTAAAGCTAAACCGAAAACATAAGGCTTTAAGAAAATACTTATAAGAACAATAGGTGACCCCACCATAGCGAAAATTGACGCAAATTTAATATATCGGATAACATTCGAAGAGATTTCAGGTTCTCCTTTAAACATCCACCTTCTTCCAATTAAAATACAGTCTTCTGGACAATTATAAGCCCAAATAAAGAATCCATACATTGGAATCATAAAAATTACTGTTATGATAATATCACTTATCATGTCGTTCCCTCCCGATAAATTTTAATATTCAGTCTCGTCCGACTATTCCGTACCTTTAAATCATATACGAATTAAAGAGAAAAAAGATACATATTTTTACTTGCACAAACCTGCTTTGTTAGTAAAAGTGTTCCATTATTTCTCTATCAATTCATTATTCTTTTCCACATTTATTTGTTTGGTATCTACTTGCCAGTGGGGTCAGACCCCCGCTCAGCTAAAGTTTTAAGCATTAATGTATGAAAGGAAGGCAGAGAACAATGGCTCTTTGCCTTTTCGCCTTTTAATAAATAGGGTGCCATTAAGAGAATCTATCGATAATTTTAATGTTTATTCAAACTATTCAAATAAATATCTAGGAAAATATAGTATTCCACAATATAATAGTAACTATTGACATTTAAAACCGAAAGGGAGGAAACGAATTGAAGAAAAAGAAACAATTTCACGTGCGTTTTTTTAGTATTGTAGCAGTATTACATTTGATATTTTCCTTACTATCACCAGGATTTGCGAATGCTGAATCCATTAAGGCATCATATCGATATGTAAATGATCCGCAAACGGCTTCAAAGGTAAAGATTAGTAAACATTTACTAGATTCGTTTAAAAAAGATGAAAAAGTAACTTTTTTAATAAAATTTAAGGAAAAAGCAGATACAGCAAATGCTATAAAACGTACGACGGCGATTGCAAAGCAAGAAAAACTAACTGCGAATAAAGAAAAGTTTATCCAGCGCTCCGCAGTTGTATCTGAATTAAAAGCTACGGCACAGGTAGAGCAACAAAACGTATTAAAATATCTTAAACAAGAAGCGCGTAAAGGGAATGTCGAGTCCTTTAAGGGCTATTTTATCGTCAATGGTATGGCTGTTACAGCAACGAAAGAGGTTGCAGAAAGAATCGCAACCTTTTCGGAAGTTGAAAAATTATTACCAAACGAAACAAGGCAATTATTTGCTTCAACAACTAAAGAGGAAAGTCCCAATTTAAATCTTGCAAATGTAGAGTGGAACGTTGAGAGAGTTGGAGCTCCAGCTTTATGGGAAAAGGGAATCGACGGTTCAGGTGTAGTTGTTGCAAGTATTGATACCGGTGTTCAATGGGATCACCCCGCAATAAAGGAAAAGTATCGCGGCTATAATGCAGCAACTGGAGAAGTTGATCACGACTTCAATTGGTTTGATGCAACTGCTGGCCGATCGATTCCATATGATGATTTTGGGCATGGAACACATGTGACTGGGACAATGGTCGGAAGTGAACCAGATGGGTCTAACAAAGTAGGAGTAGCACCGGGATCAAAATGGATTGCCGTTAAGGCATTCTCAGAAACTAGCGGAAGTGATGCCAACCTATTGGCTGCTGCGGAGTGGATTTTAGCACCAACAGATTCCAAGGGGAATACTCGAGTTGACATGGCACCAGATATTGTTAACAACTCCTGGGGTGGCGGACCAGGTCTTGATGAATGGTATCGGGATGTAGTAAGGGAATGGAGAAATGCCGGGATATTTCCCACATTTGCAGCTGGAAACACAAGTATGACTAATAATGGCGGACCTGGATCAGTCGCCAATCCAGCAAACTACCCTGAATCATTTGCGGTGGGAGCAACTGATAGTAATGATATAGTTGGAGACTTTTCATTACGTGGGCCTTCCCCATATGGTGAAATAAAGCCAGATATTTCAGCGCCTGGAGCGAATATTCGTTCATCCATTCCACGCAGTGATTACGATGGCGGTTGGAATGGCTCATCAATGGCGGCCCCCGCTGTATCGGCAATTGTAGCATTATTATATGAAGTGGATGCAAGTTTATCGGTTGATGAAATCGAAAAAATTTTACTAGAAACAGCAACGCCTTTAAAGGATAAGGACTATCCAGAGTCACCAAATAATGGATACGGCTATGGATTAGTCAATGCTTACAATGCTGTTTCTTCTATTAGAGAAGGTCTAGGGACTTTGGAAGGAAAAGTCGTTCAAACGCTTGAGGAGTCTGATTTGCCGATTAGGGGGAAAGTAAGTGCTCTTGAAAGCAGACAGTACGTTAACACCAATCCCGATAACGGGTCTTATAAATTCTTACATGCGGTCGGGAAGTATACCGTTCAAGCTGAAGCATATGGCTATCAATCTAAACAGCAATCCGTAATTTTTGAAAAAGATAAAGCAATCCACGCCGATTTCACCTTGAACGAAATCCCAAAAGGAACTGTAAGTGGTGTGATTACGGATAAAATATCGGGGGAAGCAGTTGAAGGTGTAACATTACTACTTATGGAAGATGCCAATATTGCACCGGTGGCAACGAATAAGGACGGTCAATATAAAATTACAGGCTACGAAGGTACTTATACGTTGAGAGCCATGAGAAGCGGCTATCACAGTCAAGATGTTCCTATTACAATAAAAGGAAATGGGCAAGTGGTTGATATTGTTCTTGATCCTTTTTACACGTATCCTGGCGGGGAAATTGGCTACGATAATGGAATGGTTGATAATGGCAGTATGTATTTTGGCGGTGGAGCTGGCTGGGCAGTTAAAATGTCATTGCCAGAGAATAAGAAATCAGCGATTGTCACAGATGGAGTGTTTCACTTCATGAAAAGTAAATACTCAGACACGTTTGGAACAGAATTTAATGTGGAGGTATGGGATGCTTCTGGCCGGGATGGTTTACCGGGAAAAAAACTTGCTGGACCGATAGCGGCCGATGCCATATTGGATGATTGGACAGTAGTTGATTTAACTGATTACAATATCAAGGTTGATGGAGATTTTTATATAGTGTATGTTCAAACACTGAATTATCCGGAGGCACTGCCTTTAGCAACCGATAATGGTGATCCATATACAGAGCGAAGCTATCAATATCTGGACGGTGAATTTTATCCAGCTTTTGTTGAAGACGGTAATTATATGATCCGTGCACGTGTAAGTTATGAAGTAGACAAGCCTATCATTACTTCGCCAAAACAGGAAGAAGTATTCAAAGACGAAAGCATCATTGTAGAAGGAACTGCCTCACCGACAACAACGATTAAATTGATGAATAACAATGAAGAGGTAGGTACAGCAAAAGTTGGCGATGAAGGTACATTTACAATCCCAACGAAATTGACAGAAGGTGAAAATAGTTTAATAGCGGTCTCCATGTTAGATGGAAAAGTGACGGGGAAATCGGATCCTGTTATCGTTTCACTAATAACCGATAAACCTGTTATAAAAAATCTTAAGCCGGCAATTGACCAGCATTTGTTCCCAGGTGAGAAGCTAGAAATTTCCTTCCAAAGTAATGTACTCGGCGGAGAAGCAAACTTTGAAGTGAAACTCCCTGCGCAAATGAATGCGAAATCTTCTTCTTCTAAAAATAAAATGGAAGAGGTAACGCCGGGAGCTTACAAAGGTGTATGGACCGTTCCAGATGTAAAGATTCAAGATGCTATTATTGAAGTGGAACTAACAGATGCAGCTGGAAAAAGAGTTACACAGGAAGCACTGGGTAAACTAACTATTAATCAAATTGAAGTGCCAGTCGAAGAAGTGAAAACGGGCTGGAAAGATGAGAACCGCAATTGGTACTACTATGACAGTAAAGGCAGCAAAGTAACAGGATGGGAAAAAGTAAATGCCAAATGGTATTACTTCAACAAGAGCGGAGTAATGCAAACGGGCTGGCTGAAAGACGGGGCGAAATGGTACTACCTAGGAAAAAGCGGAGCCATGCAAACAGGCTGGCTGAAGGACGGTGCAAAATGGTACTACCTCGATAAGAGCGGAGCCATGCAAACAGGCTGGCTAAAAGACGGATCGAAATGGTACTACCTAGGTAAGAGCGGAGCCATGCAAACGGGCTGGCTGAAAGACGGATCGGAATGGTACTACCTCGGTAAGAGCGGAGCCATGCAAACGGGCTGGCTGAAAGACGGATCGAAATTGTACTACCTCGGAAAGAGCGGAGCCATGCAAACAGGCTGGCTATCCATTTCAGGGGAAAAATACCTCTTCAATGCTAGTGGAGCATGGGTGAAATAATCGATGGGACGAGGCTCCTCGTCCCATTTTATTTAGGTATACTGTCACCCCCCTCGGACATTCTCTTATAGAATTGAATGGTAGATTTGTTGCTGATACACATTTTCCGCCAATTGCGACTGTCCCTATAATATTTCGTAAAGTTGAACTAGAAAGAGCTTTAAGCGACCGAATCTA
>NZ_BCVP01000050.1 GCF_001591805.1 Neobacillus novalis NBRC 102450
GTGCCAAGCGTTTTATTTTACTCTAATTTAATTGTTGAATAACAAATTCGCCAATCTCATCAATCGCCTGCTGGCCTTCTGGGATGGCAAAGGTTTGAAACACATGCCACATATCATCCCAAATTTTAAAATTGACTTCCACTCCTGCGGCACGGGCGCGGTCTACCAGACGGACAGAATCGTCTAACAGGATTTCGTCATTGCCAACATGAACTAGCATCGGCGGAAGTCCTGATAAGTCTGCATAAATGGGTGAAACGAGCGGATGACGCGGATCAAGGTCGCGAATATACAAAGCAGCTGTTGCGCTAATTGGTTCGGGTTGTAGCCAAGGATCGGCATCTGCCCGCGTTTGCATAGAATCTCCGGTGCCTTCCAAATCAGTCCATGGTGATAAAAGCACTGTTAAAGCAGGTAAGGTGTCTCCTGCTTCTTTTAACGATAGAAGCGTTGCTAAGGTGAGTCCACCGCCAGCCGAATCTCCGCCAATGATGATTTTTTCAGGAGATACGCCAGAAGAAATTATTCCGCGGTAGGCACGAACGGCATCTTCAATTGCTGCTGGATAAGGATGTTCTGGTGCTAGCCGGTATTCAGGAACTAACACCCTGGTTTCTGTAGACTGTGATAGTTTAGAAGCTAAATAACGATGCGTCGTGCAGCTTCCCATTATGTAGGCACCCCCATGCAAATAGAGGAGTACACGATCTTCCTTCGCATTTGGAGCTGTCACCCACTCAGCGGGAACTCCTTCAACTGTCGTTTTTTCTACCTTAATGTTCGGTGCAATTGGTGTAAATCCAGATAAAGCCTCCAGGTTATTTCGCGCTGCTTCCAAATTGAATTCTGTCGATAGGTTTGCTGTCGATGCTTTTAAAAATTGCTTGACCATCATACTTTCAGGACTTGCCATTGCAATTTCCCCTTTCAATTATGGAGTGTAAGCATATACCTATATGTATTTCGGCATTGTTTGCGGAAATCCTCCATTATTTAACAAATGTTTTTTTGAAAAAGAACCATTTGCTTGAGCTCTCCGAAGCAAACGGTTCGTCAACATTTGAAAAGGATTATCTTGGCGTGATTGGTTTTACTATTATTGCCGGTGAGTAGGTGGTAAGAATACAGCCTTCCATATGAGTTGGACTTAGTAATTCTAAATTAAGCGCTGATTTAATTTTCTCATGATCTGGCTTTTTTACGACTTGAATCAGGTCATTCATCTGTAACTCTTCTAATCTTTTAATCGTTTCGTCTTCATTGTATTTTTCCGTTTTGCGAATCTGCCTTTGCAGCTTGTAACCGCTGATGGTAATTTCCCCTTTATGCTCGGGGCCAACCAAGTTATTAAAATAAGTTTGAAAAGCATCCTTTAATTCATTCATTTCGAGTTCAATTTCCTTTTTCTGCTTATTTAGTTCGTAATACTTGACCAACATCTCTCCTGTAATGAAGGATTCATTGTTCTTCATCAAAAATCCTCGCCTCCCCACGAACGTATATTCTATATTATGATGCTTTTGGAAAAATAGTACTCTTTTTATCAAAAGGTATGGTTGTAATTCCAAAAAAGGGATCACCATAATTTCCAAATTGGTGTCAGGCACCATAATAAGAAAAAACATTTGCTTTCTGTATTAATTACTGGCAAGCTTAAGGAGGTAAAAAATCTTCTTATGAAAGAATTAATAGGTGATTAATATGATTGAGATTAAAACTTCGACTCTCAGTGATGGGGAGTTAAATAGAGGGGTATTTGCAACGCGTGATATCGCAAAAGGTGAGCTGATTCATCAAGCACCGGTTATTCCTTATCCAAACGAGGAGCATGTTCACATAGAAAAAACCTTACTTGCTGATTATGCCTTTGAATATGGTGTGAACCACACCGCGTTCGTTTTAGGATATGGCATGTTGTTTAACCATTCGTATGAGCCAAATGCTACATATGAAATTAATTTTCCAAATCACTCCTTTGATTTCTATGCTTATAAAGATATAAAAGCAGGGGAAGAAATCCTCATCAATTATAATGGCGATGAGGATGACAATGAACCGCTTTGGTTTAATAAAGATGAAAATAATACAACAGAAAATGAATGAATGAAAAAAAGGATAGGTGAAAGCAGTTAATTCTGCTTTATCTATCCTTTTTTAATCCATCTTTGATTTGTTGTTTAATACCGAATAATCCCACGGTAAAGGTCAGGCCAGCTACAATTGCAGCGATGCCAAAGGAATTAATTTTCAATAGCCAGAACGGGGCAGGTCCATTAAAGGAAGAAGCAAAGGTTGTATTTGCAACAATCGTGTAAACGACAGGACTATAAAACGAAATTATTAGACACGGAACAGTCACGCACAAAAATAAGGGTGGATTAAATTTAAACGACCAACCTTTTACGAAAAGTAAAGAAATATAAATGCCAAACAAAAAAGGGACTGTTGCGTAAAACCAGAAGAGAGGTAAAATATTAAAAGTTTCGTCAGCTTTTTGTTTTATGGTGAGTTCAAGATGATACCCGATAAGTAACAATCCAAATAAACCTACAACCCAGATTCCCATTAAGACAAATTTTGACCACTTCAGGCGCATCAAACAACCCCCTTTTATTTTATATAGACCCTTAATCACCTAATATTAATTTTAACATAAATAACCAAGAGCCCATCGAAAAAGATGTAGAAAAGGTAGGAAATTAACAAAAACACTTGCAAATAGTAATCATTCCGTTTTATTATGTATAGGTGGATGACAGATGGCATCGTCTACTGCTTATTTTTTTAATGTTTAAATCGTAATGATTATGGTTTATCCGCAATATAATATGTGGAATTCATAATTGCTGAAAACAAAACGAAGGAGAGATGTACAGTTGAGAAGAAACAGAATTCCCGTTACCGTGTTAAGCGGCTATCTTGGGTCAGGAAAAACCACTTTGCTGAATCATATTTTGGAAAACCGTGAAGATAAAAAGGTTGCGGTAATCGTGAATGATATGAGTGAAGTAAATATTGATGCCATGCTCGTTAAAGAAGGTGGTTTTTCACGAACAGATGAAAAACTGGTAGAGTTGCATAATGGTTGCATTTGCTGCACGCTAAGGGAAGATTTGATTATCGAAGTGGAAAAACTATCTTCAACAGGTGAGATTGATTACATCGTAATTGAATCAACGGGAATCAGTGAACCAGTTCCAGTTGCGCAAACTTTTACATACGTGGATGAAAATTTAGGGATTGATTTGTCGAAATTCTGTCGTTTGGATACGATGGTCACCGTTGTCGATGCCAATCGGTTTTGGTATGATTTTTCATCAGGAGAAAGTTTAATTGATCGCAAACAGTCAACCGACCTCAATGATACAAGAGAAGTGGTGGATTTATTGATTGATCAAATCGAGTTTGCCAATGTTATCCTGCTCAATAAAATCGACCTCGTGGACAATGAGGAAATAAGTGAATTAAAGGCAGTCATTCAAAAGTTAAATCCAGATGCTCGAATCTTAGAAACCAACCATTCCGTTATTCCATTGCATGAGGTTTTGGATACGAACTTGTTTGACTTTGAAAATGCGAGTCAAGGTGCAGGATGGATAAAGGAATTGAATGAGGAACACATTCCGGAAACAGAGGAATATGGTATTTCTTCGTTTGTCTACAAAAGAAAAAGGCCATTTCATCCAGAACGCATAATGAATTGGTTAGAAAATTGGCCAATTGAAGTGGTCCGGGCTAAGGGATTTATTTGGCTGGCATCACGGAATAATATCGCTTGCCTACTTTCACAGGCGGGTCCATCGATCACCTTTCAGGGAGCGGGAGAATGGATTGCATCCTTTTCAAAGGAAGAACAAGAGGAAATATTGAAAGAAGAACCGGAATTGTTAGCGCGTTGGGATGATACTTATGGAGACCGGATAACCGAACTTGTATTGATCGGAATTGAGATGAATCAAAAGGAGATCAAGCGTTCGCTTGATCAATGTTTACTGTCAGATGATGAGTTATCAGAGGACTGGTCTTTGTTTAACGATCCGCTGCCATTATTTACAGAAGCTGCAATAAATTAATATCAGGAGGTTGAAAAAATGAGAGTAACAATCACTCTAGCTTGTACAGAAACAGGAGATCGAAATTATATTACAACAAAAAATAAAAGAACAAACCCTGAGCGCCTCGAATTGAAAAAGTATTGCCCACGGTTAAAGCGACACACGTTGCATAGAGAAACAAAGTAACGAATTTTGAGAAAAGAGCGGTTGATTTCGGGCTGTAAATCGTAATTATTTCGATTAAAAAGGGAGAGAGAAACTTGGAAAAAAATAAACTAACGAAAATGATAAAGACTGGCATTGTAACGCTGGCTTGTTTTACTTTCATTTCCGGATGCAGTTCTAAAGAATCAATTAATGAAAAAAGTAGCGTTGATGGAGATAAAAAACTTCATATAGTTACCACTTTTTATCCAATGTATGAGTTTACGAAAAACATTGCAGGCGATCAAGCAACAGTGGATCTCTTAATTCCTGCAAGTTCAGAGCCACATGCGTGGGAACCATCACCAAAGGATATGGCTAACATTCAGAAAGCTGATCTTCTTGTATACAACAGTCCATTTTTTGAGACTTGGGTTCCAAAGGTGGAGGAGTCACTCGATAAAAATAATAAAACATTATTTATTGAAGCCAGTGGAGGGATTGCTTTAATGGAAGGGACGGCTGAGGAAGAGGATGGGGAAGACCATAATCATGATCATGGTCATGGTCATGCCATGGACCCTCATGTATGGCTAAGCCCGGCGCTTGCTCAAAAGGAAGTTGAGACAATCACTGCAGCACTTGTGAAAAAGGATCCGAAAAATAAAGAAGTTTACGAGAAAAATAGTCAAGATTACATCCAACAACTTAAAAGTCTTGATCAAAGCTATCGGGATAGCCTAAAAGAGTATGCAGGAAAAGAAATTATTACCCAACACGCCGCCTTTGGTTATTTGACAAAGGAATACGGTCTTATGCAGGTCCCGATTGCTGGGCTATCTCCGGAAGAGGAGCCAAGTGCCGCAAGATTAGCGGAGCTAAAAACATTTGCGCAAGAACATAATCTTCATACGATTTATTTTGAAGAGTTGGCTTCCCCAAAAGTTGCTGAGACACTGGCAAGCGAAATCGGGGCAAAAACAAAAGTTCTTAATACACTTGAGGGCTTAAGCAAAGAGGATCAGGAAAAGGGATTAAATTACATTGAAGTCATGAAAAATAATTTAAAGACCCTCGTGGAAACACTCTCACACTAAGAGGAATTCATGAATACGAAAAAGTGTACGAATCGAATAAGAGTCCTTACACTTTTTCCTTTTCACATAGGTCGGATTTAGAAAAGATAGGAAAGAGAAGTGCTAACGAATGATTCTTGCTTCCGTGCAAAATATTGTGTTTGGCTATAACCATTTACCCAGTCTAAATGGTGTTTCATTTGAAATTGCAAGTGGCGAGTTTGTCGGAATAACTGGACAAAACGGCGCATCCAAAACCACGATGATTAAGTTGCTGCTTGGATTGCTTAAACCATGGGAAGGCAACATATCTGTTAGCAAGATTAACGTAAGAGGTGAAGCTCTTACGATTGGGTATGTGCCCCAGCAAATTGCTTCATTTAATGCCGGATTTCCCAGTACCGTGTTGGAGCTAGTTCGTTCTGGCCGATTTAAAAAAGGAAAATGGTTCAAGCGCTTAAACAGTCTTGATGTAAAAATAGTAGAAAATGCGTTAAAGATGGTAGGAATGTGGGAATTCCGTCATCATAAAATCGGTTCATTATCCGGCGGGCAAAAACAAAAAATCTGTATTGCTCGGACCTTAGCGTCAGAACCTGACTTACTTGTGTTAGATGAACCAACGACAGGAATGGATGCAAGCAGCAGAAAAGAGTTCTACGAATTTTTGTCCCATCAAGTAAAAGAGCATGGAAGAACAGTCATTATGGTGACTCATAATCAGGACGAGGTAGATCCTTTTCTTACAAAAACTCTTCAGTTGGAAAGGGGGGAACATGGGGGATGGAAATGCTTAGTCTTGAATTCATGCAGCGGGCTTTATGGGCCGGAGGAGTCATTGCCATCATTGCGCCTTTATTAGGCGTGTTCCTGATCTTAAGGCGTCAGGCGTTAATGGCCGATACCCTTTCTCATATCTCACTCTCGGGAGTTGCGATTGGTTTTTTCATTCATATCAATATTACTTTTTCCACTATTTTAATAGTCGTCATCGGTGCGATAGGAATTGAATATATGCGCCGTGCCTACAGGACTTATTCTGAAGTATCGATTGCTATCTTGATGGCTGCAGGACTGTCGTTTGCCTTATTCCTGATGGGTATTAGTAATGGCGGGCCATCGACTTCAATTGATCAATACCTATTTGGCTCGATAGTAACGATTAGTCCATTACAAGTAAAGGTACTAACAGTGGTTGCAGCTTGTATCATCCTATATTTTATTGTGCTCAAAAGACCATTGTATTTGATGACATTTGATGAAGACACCGCCTACACTAGTGGAGTTAATATCAATTTGCTTTCTCTCTCATTTAGTATTATTACGGGACTGGCAATTTCGGTGATTATTCCAACCATTGGAGTATTACTGGTTTCAGCTTTACTTGTCCTGCCGGCGGCTTTTGCAATTCGCTTGGCCAAGGGATTTACTATGGTTATTCTTGTTGCTGAAGTTACATCGATTGTAAGTATTTATTCCGGCCTTGTTTCTTCATATGAATTGGGAACGCCTCCCGGGGCTACAATTACGCTCATCTTAATCATCATTTTATTGGTAGGTTTTTTTGTGCAGAAGGTGGTTCTCCATTTCTCCAGGGTTTTGAAAAGGAGAAGCAGAAAAATCATTCAAGTTCCGCAAGCAAGATCATTTGACAATTGACCAAAAGAGCTTAGAAGAATCTAAGCTCTTTTGGCAAATTTTATTCTATTCTCACCCCGGCATCATAAACGTACGGCTGTTTAGGAACGGGAATTATTTTATAGTCTTGAATATTGATAATCGGAATAGAAGATCCATCGAATATCGTTTGTTCGATTGTACCCGTCACTTGAATCCATTTGTCATTTGGGAGGCTGGCTACAATTCCTTTTGCCATGATGCCGTATACTGAGGCATCTGCTACACAACAAGTGATTCCATAGCGGGCAATAATGATTTGATCTTGAAAGAGATTTTTCTCTCGATAGATGAATCCTTTAATGGTAATCGTTTTGCCGATCATTTTCGGTAATTTTTCTTGAATAATATTCACCATCGGAACGTAGGTGTCGTCCGTAACATTAACGCTAGGAGCCTGTAAAAGGTTGCTAGTTAGTGATGAATATTCAGTTTGTGTTAATGGTTCCGGCATTTCTGCGGACGATGAGCCAAGAGTGGAATCAGGTTGACTTGGATTAGACGATGAGCTATTCTTCTTTACTGGTTGAATGTTTGCCATATCCTGCGAATCTGCGCCAAGTTTGAGTGTTCGATTCTTGGCCACAGAGCTACCCAGGACATGATCGGCAAAAAGGAGCCCGGTAGTAATTGGAATAATAAAGATTAAATAAAGCAACAAGCTCATTAATTTCAATTTTGGATAGGAATGTTCCCCCTCACACTCACAATCGTAGTGTGCATTTTCTTCAGATGTCCCTCGAAATATTAATAAAACCCCCAATAGTAGAAAAACAAACAATGTAAAGTAAACAAAACCGTTCATCTTAGGTGCAATAAAAAGGGTGATATTATTCGTAAGGAGTAGTTTCAATAACAGGAGCATGAATCCGATCAGAATAATGCCCCTGAATAAATGGTGATAGGTTTTTTTTTCGCTATTCATTCTTTTCATTATGCAAACCTCCTACCAAACGGTTAATTGAAAAATATATACCGTGACATAAACGACAATTGGAATCACAACCATAAGGAATAAGACAAACCTCTTTTTAAAATAAGCAACTAACATGAACGTGTTTTTTATATCCAGCATCGGGCCAAATACAAGAAAAGCAAGCAATGAACCTTTTGTAAAAGTGGAACTAAAGGAGGAAGCAATAAAGGCATCTGCCGCAGAACAGACTGACAAAACATACGACAAGCCCATCATTACTCCTGGTGCGCCGGCTGTGCTTGTCCCAAGTGATAACAACATATTCCGATCGAAAAAGACCTGAAACAAACTTGCCAAGAATGCACCAATAAACAAATATTTGCCCATATCAAATAGTTCATCACTGGCATGATAAAATGTTGCCAATAGCTTATTTTTCTGGGGATGATGGTGATCATGATGGTGTTGATGTACTGGTTTCCTTGTCCTCAAGACGTCAGATGACCTGAAATACCGATAAATAATCAAACCAATGATAATCGTACAGATAAAACTAACAAACATTCTTGCATTTGCCATATAAGGCGTACTTTTAAACGCAAAATAGGTGGACGCATAGACGACAGGGTTTATTATGGGAGCGCTAAGCATGATGACAACACCAATATGTGCAGGCATTCCTTTCTTAATCAATCTGCGAACAACCGGAATAATCGTACATTCACAAATAGGAAAGATGATGCCAATTAAGGCAGCAGGAATTACGGCCAAATAAGCATTACGGGGCATTATCTTCTGAATCGTATTTTCGGTGACAAATGCTTGAATAATCGCTGATACAAACACGCCCAACAAGATAAACGGAATCGCTTCTAAGATGATGCTAAGGAAAATCGTATTGACATTGAAAAAAGCGCCAGGGAATTTATCGAAAATAGCCAGTTTATTTACTAGCTCCGCAAAAAGAAAAAGAAAAATAAAGAGAGAAAATAATAGAATGCTGAAACTACCTTTTATGAACTTAGTTAAGTTGAACAAAATAATAGATTCCTCCTTAGCTCTATTAGCTCCTAACATAATAGTATGTTTTTCTTGTAAGAAAATGACTTCTTTAAAATATTTAAGAAAGAATAATCTCTCTATGAAACTAGCTTATTATTAATAAATCGTAATTATTACTATTTATTTTTGGGAGGATATTATTTGAATCATAGAACTTTGATTTTCGTTGCGATATCAACAATTCCAATTTGTTTCCTGAAAAATAGGACATTTGCCTATGCCTTTTCGGGATTTCGACATAGTCTAGACTGTAACCTAAATAAAGGAGAGATGCTCAAATGTATGATACGAGACAATTTATGGGCGGTTTTGGAGGCATGGGAGGATTTCCAGGTGTTGGTGGCTATAGCGGCATGGGCGGATACCCAGGTATGGGTGGATACGGCACTGTAGGCGGCTATGGAGGTTTTCCAGGAATGGGTGGTTATGGAGGCTATGCAGGATATCCAGGAATGGGAGGATACCCAGGCTATGGCTGGCACGGTGGCATGGGAGGATACCCGGGCTATGGCTGGCACGGTGGCATGGGAGGATATCCAGGTCATGGCTGGCATGGAGGCTGGGACGGATATCACGGACATGGTGAACATGGAGGATGGGACGGCTATCACGGACATGGAGGCATGGGAGGATTTCCCGGCCAGCATTGATGGAAGCTTTTAACACCCAGTTAATATAAAACGTTTGTAAAATTGAAATTTGCTTTCCTTTTGAAAAATCCTTGAGAAATCAAGGATTTTTCAATTTAGCAGGGTAACTCATACCAATTAATTTTTTTTGAAAAATATCTTAACAGTCTGATGCGTTTTAGAAGGAATTAAATGAAATATAAAGAATATACAACTAAGAAGAGTGGATTTATCATGATTTTATTGGTTAAATATAAGAATAACGGTAAACCCAAATAAAAAGGGAGACTATCTAAATGAAGATCCAAAAGGCAACATTACATGACCTTGATGCTTTAACTGAACTATTTGATTTGTACAGACTGTTTTATCAGCAAAAGTCCGACCTAGAAGGGGCAAGGGGCTTTTTGAAGGAAAGATTAACGAACGAAGAATCGAGAGTATTTATTGCCTATGACAATCAAAATCCAGTTGGTTTTGTGCAGCTTTATCCAACATTTTCCTCGGTGAGTATGAAGCGGTCATGGCTGTTAAATGATTTGTATGTGAAGGAAGAGGTCCGCGGACAGGGCGTAGGGGGAAATTTACTAAAAGAGGCAATCCACTTTGCCGAGAGTACGGGTGCAAAAGGTGTTTTGCTGGAAACAACTGAGGATAACAAAAAGGCGCAGCGACTGTATGAAAAAGTTGGCTTTAAAAAAGAATCCAATTACTTTTATTATTTTTCGATTTAAATAATCGGGATGCAAGCATTGCATCCCATTATTGAATCGTATTTGTGTTTAATTGCTCGAGGGTCTCTTTATCACAAATTACGAATAACTGGGCATTATCAGGAATTTTATCATCAAGTTTTTGGTTTATATGCAGGTCACCGCGGTCGGCAACAAGTGTCGCCCCTTTGCTGAGAAGATCGAAAAAGGCATCACGGTATGTCTGCCATTCATCGTGTTTCGGAATCTCGTACATTGCTTCCCCATATTGTGTGCTCATCAGCTCAGAAAACATATAAGTAACACCATGAGAAAATAACGACCTTACTGCTGCATGAGAAATCATTTCTTCGGTCGGAATAAATTCATCGACTTTCACATGCTTGAATAAGGGAATATGATTTTGATGAATGACCTCAGCAGTAACGTGAATGGACTTATGGTATTTTTCCTCGATGGTTGTGATGGCGGTCGCGATTAATAACGTTTTGCCATCAACGAGAAGCGGATCTTTTCTTGCATAGTTGTCTTGGGTAATTTGGTCAGCAAAAATGATGACCCCGGTTGCTTTTGGTAAATTTGCATCAAGTAATGTTTTCTCATCGCTCGCATTCCCGCGAATATAAAACATCCGCTCCGCTAATATAGGGACCTTTTCCACATCATCAATGATGACAATATCGATTTTTTTATCAGATTTTACTATTTCTTCGATTGCTAATTTTGATTTTGCACTCCAGCCAATAAGGATAATATGGTTTTTGCCTGTGTATTTCATTTTCCCTCCCATTTTAAGTTTATCGATTAGATAAATAGAATTAATCACTTTTCCAATAAAAACGCCGACAAGTCCAATTCCAGAGATATAAAGGAAAATAGTATAGGCCTTGCCAGCATCGGTTACTGGAGTATAGTCGCCAAAACCGACGGTAGCAAGAGTTGTCAAAACCCAGTAAATAGAGGTTAAATAGGATTCAAATGTTTTTGGCTCCAATAAATAGATTCCCAATGCTGCCATTAAAATGTACAAAATGGCAAACGGTATAAAGATTTTGTCCCGAAGCTTTATCAGATAATAGAGCCATTTTTTTAGCTTCATTCCCACCAGCAATCGTTCCTGCCTTCCAACTGTCGAATAAGCTTATATTTCCCATAGTTTGCAGATTAATAATTAATTGCTGCGAAAATTACATGGTGTCAGGCACCATTATCCGTTATTTTCTAGAAAGATTTTGCATAAAGAAAGGAAAAGGCTGATGTTGATATAAAGGGGGTTAAACACATGAGGCAGCGGACAGTTTATTTAGTTTTTTGGATTATGTTAATGGTTTTAAGTATTATGGGATTTATTTTGATTGACCTATGTACAGTTAAACCATCACAGATTTCGGGAAATGGAAATATTGCCATTTTGTTTACCATCCCAACTGTACTATTTTATCTTCTATTCCTCTTTAACTTTGTCAGATGGTTTTTGGAGGTCGCTCATGATTTCACACTTAAGCAGCGGCTCATCCTGCTTATAACTTTGTTCATAACCTTTATCGTCCTCATCTTCCTGGAAATAAACTTTGTTCAAAATTTGTTAGATCTGCTGGGTGGAGGGCCGGAGGATCCTGAGTCGAGGATTTACCAATTTGGCTGGTACAATCAGTATACGAATACGCTTTTTTTTAACTGGATCACCTTTTGTATGGGAATCGTTTTTAGTATTTTTACAGCATTAGGTTTTAGGAACTTAAAAAAACAATTGACAGCTTCGATTCATTAATAACAATTAAAGGGGGAAGAGTAATAACAAATAAATTAACCCCTATCCAAACCAGATAGGGGTAGTTGTTTTTTAAACTATGCTATTTTTGGTGATCCATGTATCGCTTATGTCAGAATCTAAGATATAGGAGATAGGGATGATCATAGAAACCAAATCTCCATTTTGTTCACCATATCCCTGATTTCGTTTGTATGATACGAAATGGTCAATAAACTGGTTAGGTCCAAAATTGAGGACGGATGCGTGGTCGATTGAATTGACCTTTACACCCCCGAGATTTACAACCATCGGTGCGAATACCAAACTATCACCCCTTGTGATTAAACACATTACAGTTAAATAATGCTGTTCTTTGCGGAATTGGTATCATTTACATCAGGGTCAACCACCCATGAAATCGGGATATTTACAGGAGAAATGTCACCGTTCTGTTCGCCAACCCCCTGATTTCTTTTGTAAGAAACAAACATATCGACGAATTGGTTTGGTCCCAAATTAACGAAGGCTGAATTATCGACTGTATTCACCTTAAATCCTAAAAAATTGATGGCCATTGGTGCGATATTCAAATTGCTCACTCCTATGCCTTAATTGTTTTCTAACCAAATTAAGATAATTTTAATGGCTATTCTTTACCACCGGATTATCGATAATTTCGTCATCGAAAGTAATATGAATGGGGCGAAAATCAAGAGTTAAATCCCCAAGTTGCTGGCCAAATCCTTGATTTTTTTTCGCAAACGTATTATTTCCTTTTAGAAAATTTTCTCCAATGGATACGGCACTTTTATGTTCGGCACTGTTAATTTTAATACCGCCAATATTGATTTTTGTAGGGATAAAAACCATTTTATTCTCCTTTCTTTATCTCTATTCAGAAAAAGGACGGAATGCAATCATGTGTATTCATAAACTATATTCGCTGAATGTGGTATTAAGACCATTCTCTTGTTTTGACATATTCGACTTCAAAAAAAAAAGCGGCCGGAGCCGCTTTTAAGAAGGAAAAACTTTATGGGTTAGTACATCATATGAATTAGCTTGTACTTGCTTGTAGTGAACATGTCCATTTTTAAAAATATTTTTTAACAAATTTTTTGAATTAGGTCAATCGAGTTATTCTTAGGGGAGTTCACGAGGGGAGATACCTCGTATGTCTCCATTAATTTTTCATCGAAGGGAACTAGTAATGAATGGAGCTGACTGGAATCTGAAATGGACGGGTCCAGCCAAGTTTTTTCATTTTCCGGCAGTAAAATAACAGGCATCCGGTCATGAATATCCTTCATTAATTTATTGGGCCCTGTTGTGATGACCGAGCAGGTGTAAAGTGTTTTTCCCTCCGGCGATTTCCAGCCCTCCCAAATACCGGCCATGGCAAACAAATCATTCGATTTTAGTTTGATGCGCATCGGTGTTTTCGTTTGGTTATTGTGGCGTTTCCATTCATAAAAGCTATCGGCAATGACTAAACAGCGTTTCTTTTTGAAAGCGGCGCGAAAGCTTGGTTTTTCAGCGATTGTTTCAGCTCTGGCATTGATCATTTTATTGCCAATGGATCCGTCCTTTGCCCATGGCGGGACGAGACCCCATTTTAAAAAGCCCATACGATTCTTTTTCCCATCATTGATTACAGCTAGAACTGCCTGTGAGGGGGCAATATTATAGCTTGGCGAATAAAGCTCTTCCTCCATGAAGGATTGTATATCGAAGCGATCGATGATTTCTTCGAATGTTGCCGTTAATGTGAAGCGGCCGCACATGCACATCACCTCAGTAATTGATACCAATATTGTAGCAAAATTCATGGATAAAATCTTTAAGCGTAGTTCAACAAACGGGAATGAGAAAAGACCTGCTATCAACTGACTAGTAGGTCTTTTCTCCATTATTAGCGTGTTCTCCGGGCAAAGTCAACAAAGCGGAATTTATCAGGACGATGCCTGGATTCGGTGTATTGGAAAAGGGTTGCATCATCTAGATAAACATAGTTTTTAATGACGACCACATTGTGAAAGCCTTCGAGATCCATAAGAGCGCGGTCTTCTTCATTCGGCTCTTCGACAACAATTTCCTTTTTCGCAAAACTAATCGAAAGTCCTAATTCGTTTTCAAGATACTGATAAATCGAATCAGCACAAATATCTTCTGTTAAGTGTGGCACGAATTTTTTAGTTAAGTAATCCTTATCTAAAATAATTTTTTCCCCGCCCATTTCTCGTGTGCGAATAACTTTCCAAACGAGATCTTTACTAGAAAGCTGGAGCTGTTTTTTGATAAAACTATCGGGCTTAACTAACTCAAGTTCGTGGACATTCGTTTTTGGCTTGCTGCCCATTTTTTTCGCTAATTCCTTAAAGCTAACTAGTCCGGAAACAGGAAAATCAAATTTACTGATGTCGATGACAATCGAACCTTTTCCTCTAACTTTTTGGATATAGCCATTTTGTGAGAGCAGATTTAAGGCCTTTCGAATTGTTTCCCTCGAAGTATCGAATTGATCCTTTAAGTCGTTTTCAGAGGGGAGAAGCGTCTGCGCCGGAATTTCTCCGCTCTTAATTTGCCGGGCAATTTCGTTATAGATGGTTAGGTACTTATTTGTCATCACGACAGCTCCGTTCATTTTTTCAGGTGGTACACAATCGACTCATACGGCCGCAAGCGAATACTTTGTCCAAGCGGGGCAGAATCCTCATAGTTAGAGATTAGCACCTTACTATCATACTCATCAAGCTGTAAATGAGCAGGGAGGAGGAATACCTTTTCATTGGCGTAAAAATGATTGATAACGAGCAGTTTTTCCGTTCCGCTTGTTCTTACATAAGCAAAAATTTCGTCATCGTTGTCTAAAATAAGCTCGAAATCACCGTCTGTTATCACGTCATAGTCTTTTCTTAATTGAATTAGCTTTTGATAGTGATAAAAAATCGAGTCTGGATCGTTAACGGCCTTTTCAGTATTAATGTTTTGATAATTCGCCGCTGTCGCAATCCAAGGAGTTCCTGTCGTGAATCCGGCGTGTTCACTGCTATTCCACTGGACAGGTGTCCGCGAATTGTCCCGTGATTTTTGTTTAAGGATTTCAATAATCTCTGCTTCATCCAAGCCATTCTGTTTCATGAGGTTAAACATATTTAAAGACTCGACATCACGATAGTCTTCAATCGACTCGAATTTCGGATTGGTCATCCCGATTTCTTCGCCTTGGTATATATAGGGTGTGCCTTGCATCATATGCAGCGCTGTTGCTAGCATTTTAGCTGACTCCTTGTGATATTTTTCGTCATCACCAAACCGAGAAACGGCACGTGGCTGGTCATGATTGCACCAAAAGAGGGCATTCCAGCCGCCGCCTTTGTTCATTTCCACCTGCCAATTTGAGAGGATATCTTTCAAAGACTGAAAATCAAAATCTGCCTTTGTCCATTTATCTCCATTAGGATAATCGACTTTCAAATGATGGAAGCTAAACGTCATATTTAGCTCTTCTTGGTCAGGGTTGGTGTACCTGATACAATTATCAATTGAGGTAGACGACATTTCCCCAACAGTCATGATATCGTATTTTGAAAAAACCTGTTCGTTCATCTCATGAAGAAACTCATGAATGCGCGGTCCATCTGTATAAAATTTGCGCCCATCACTGTTATCTTGAGGGAATTGCTGGTTTTTGGATATTAGGTTGATTACATCAAGACGGAATCCGTCAACGCCTTTTTTCAGCCAAAAATGCATCATTTCATATAAAGCTTCGCGGACCTTTTCATTTTCCCAGTTTAAATCCGCTTGGCTGACATCGAACAAATGGAGGTAAAACTGTTCAGTTGCTTCATCATATTCCCACGCTGAGCCGCCAAACTTTGATTCCCAGTTAGTCGGAGGTTGTCCGTCCAAGTCATCCTTCCAAATGTAGAAATCACGGTATGGGTTGTCCTTGGACGATCTTGCTTGTTTAAACCACTCATGCTCAGTAGAAGTATGGTTAATAACGATATCCATGATAATTTTCAATCCGCGTTTGTGGGCTTCATCCAACAGCTTTTCAAAGTCTTCCATTGTTCCATATTCTTCGTGAATGGAATAATAGTCACTAATATCATACCCATTATCACGCCCAGGCGATTGATAGATAGGAGTAAGCCAGAGAACATCAACTCCGAGTTTTTTTAAATAGTCTAGTTTTTTAATAATGCCCTGGATGTCTCCGATGCCATTTCCTGTTGTATCATTAAAGCTTTTTGGATAGATTTGATAGACGACTGCTTTTTTCCACCATTCTTGTTGCATAATAAACACCTGCCTGTTTTATTTGAAAAATAATAAGAAAAAGGAGGGAGGCATCTCCCTCCATTACTGGAGTACTATTTATTTTTTGAAAGAAAATTTATTCATCCTTGTTTTGGCGAAGACAACGGTCAAAATGAATGGTACGACAATCGCTACGACCATGGAAATAGCGAACATTACCATATGCTGCGGCTGAATGGATAAGAATCCAGGAATTCCGCCGACACCGATTGAGTTGGCCATGACATTGCTACCTACGGAAATGACTGCTGCAGCCATGGATCCCAGCATAGCAGCTAAGAATGGGAAGCCATATTTCAAGTTAATCCCGAACATGGCCGGCTCTGTTACACCTAAGTAACAAGAGATGGCTGCTGGAATCGACACTTGCTTTTCTTCTTCATTTTTCCAATTGATGAAAATCATTGCAAGAACGGCAGAGCCTTGAGCAATATTGGATAAGGCAATCATCGGCCATAGGTTTGTGCCTTCAAACTGATTCATCAATTGAAGGTCAATCGCATTTGTCATATGGTGCAAACCAGTGATAACAAGCGGTGCATAAGCAAAACCAAAGATAGCGGCAAATACCCAGCCAAAAGCGGATGTTAAGCTTGAATATACCACATTTGAAATTGCAGAACCGATGCTCCAGCCGATTGGGCCTAATACTGTATGTGCGATTAAAACTGTTGGAATTAACGCAAAGAACGGAACAACAATCATTGAAATCGAATTTGGTACAATTTTTCTAAGTCTTGTTTCCAAGAATGCTAATAATAAGCCGGCTAAAATAGCAGGAATGACTTGTGCTTGGTAACCAATCATCTTAATTTGCGTAAAGCCGAAATCCCAAACCGGAATATCTTTTGCTCCCGAGACGCCATAGGCATTAAGCAATTGTGGAGAAACGAGTGTAATACCAAGGACGATACCCAGTATTTGCGAACCGCCCATTTTCTTCGTCACCGACCAGGTAATCCCGACTGGGAGGAAGTGGAAGACCGCTTCGCCAATCAGCCAGAGGAAGGCATGGACACCGGCCCAAAATTGGGAAACTTCAACAATGGTTTTGGTTCCATCTTCAAGTAATTTGATATCGCCAATCACGTTTCTGAAGCCGAGGATCAAACCTCCGACAACAAGAGCAGGAATTAATGGAGTGAAAATGTCAGCTAGATGCCCCATCATCCGCTGTAGCCAATTCTGATTTTGTTTGGCTGCAACTTTTGCTTCATCTTTAGTTGTCCCATCTACACCGGCAATTTTGACAAAGTCGTTGTAAAAGCTTGAGACTTCATTTCCAATAATTACTTGAAATTGACCTGCTTGGGTAAAGGTCCCTTTTACAAGTTTAATTGATTCAATTTCTTTAATATCTGCTTTAGTTGGGTCGTTTAAAACAAACCGCATTCTTGTTACACAATGGGTAACGGCAGCAATGTTTTCTTTACCGCCAATGTGCTCCAGCAGATCTTTAGATGGCTCTGTGTACTTACTCATTTGTCTTTCCCCCTGTTTAAATGGAATTTTAACCCCAATTTTATCTCTATCCTTTTTATATACAGGCATGTGTACGTTTTCATCCAATTGTTTTGCTTGTATATACAAGTTTTGATTACGTTTTCATTTTAACTTGTATATACAGGTATGTCAACAGGGGTTTTTTATTTTATTTTATTTTTAGCTAATGATTGGATTTGATTTGGGAAAAGGGGGAATTTGGAATTAAAGTTATTATGAACCATCAATAATTGTTTAGTCATGCTTTTGGAAAGGGGTAGAGGGAAATATCAAGTGATGTTAAAAGAAATCGTAATCGGGAATCATTTAAATAGACAATTTATGTGAAGAGAGTTAAAATATAAAAATAAAACATATGTTCTATTTGCGTATTTAGCAGCCAAGAAATTTCTGAGCGTGGTAAAATAAAAGAAATTGGAGGCAGTGAAATGACTGAACAATTGAAAGAAATGTTGCGCGAGGTGCTCAAGGAAGAATTAACTGGAATTCGAACGGATGTATCAGGTTTACAAAAAACCATCACAGGATTAAACACGAAAGCAGATACATTGCAAAAAGACTTCACAGGATTAAACACGAAAGCAGATACATTGCAAAAAGACTTCACAGGATTAAACACGAAAGTAGATACTTTACAAGCGGACACGACGAACATTAAATCAGAATTAGCTAATCTTAAAGATGAAGTAACTGAGTTTCGTTCTGAAACAACCGAACGATTAACCAATTTAGAAAAAGGTCAGGAGAGAATGGAACGAATGCTGAAAACTATTCCTGCTCAGTATGAACAACTTGAAAATTCAGTAGACGAAGATTTAAAACGGTTATCGCGTATCCAAGATCGTCAACAATTAGTAATCGAAATTCTCTCTGCACGCTCCATCCAGCATGAAGCGGATATGAAGGAAATGAAGGTAAGTTCTAAAAGTTAGGATCAATTGGACATAGTCTATATGGCATGTATTCATCGCATGCCATTTGAATCACTTTCTTTCTTTACAACTTTAAATTGTTGAAAGAATATTTTGAAAATGGTAAAATAATGATGTTAAAATTCTTCTGAGTTTTGACCTCCTAATAAAGAACTTAGTCTAGACCACTAAGTTCTTATTTGAACCTTTGACTTTAATCAAGGGTTCTTTTTTCTGATATAGGGAACCATTCTATATTTACCAATGGAAGAACGGCAAAAGAAGTGATTTTAGAGAAGGAAGTATTTTTTAGTCTTGGTCCATAAACGAAAATAGAGGAAGGATTCATTCGCGAATCCTTCCTCTATTTGTTTTAATGAATCCTACATAATCAATTTCTCAGAATCTAAATTTTGTAAAAATTTAATTTGATACTTAACAATTAATCTATACATTATTTTATAAATAAGGTACCCCAAACTAGCACCAATGACGTTACAAATTACATCATCAACGTCCACTGTGCGGCCACGGCCTCCTGCTAATAATTCAATAAACTGAATAAATTCAATGCTGATTGATACTAGCAACGCAAGTAATACACTCTTCTTCATTGGTTTAAACTTTTTCGATATGAAGGGGGCTAATACACCTAAAGGCATTAATAATAAAATATTTCCGCCGACATTTCTAATGATTAGTCCAATCATAAATGCAGAATCGCCATCATACGCAATGCCTATTTTACTGAAATCTTTTATAATTGATATAAGTGGAATAAGATTTAAACCATATTTAATTTGCTCGAAATTAAAATCAATCCATAATGCCAATGGAAAAAGTGTAACGGACACAACCATAAGCAGGTATAAAACAAAGAGGAAGTTGATGGCTTCCTTTATCCAATTTAAAGGATTATTTTTTTTATGCGTTACACCGATAAAAATACCTCGTCCTACAAGATAACACAAAACTCCAAGAAAAATAATGAATCTTCCATTGATTAAATACAATGTTTTAATCACGTCCTTTATTTAAGAAATATTGAATTTCAAAAAGGGAAGCTTAGTTTATAATCAAATTCTTCCGTCGGTAAATGCTTAGCGCTATGCCAATCACCAAGCTATTGATTAGAATTGGAACGGTACCGTAGCTAATAAATGGAAGCGACATGCCGATAATTGGCAGGAGTCCGAATATCATCCCAATGTTATACAGTACTTGGACGGAGTAGATGGTTAAGCCGCCAATGATCAGTAATTTTCCAAACTCGTCGTTGATTTTTACCGCCATAAGCGCCATTTTAACAATGATTACTGATAACATCGTTAACAGGAATAGAGAGAACCCCCAGCCTAATGAATAAGTTAATGTCAAATATACAAAATCTGTATGTGATTCAGGAATGAACAGACCGTTTTTCGGAATTGACTGAAAGCCCCATGTCACTTCCTTAAGGATTTTCTCCGCCTGAATCGCTATGTATCCCTCGGATGATGGGAACTTGTAAGGGTCTAAGAATGCATGAATTCGGGTTTTTCGGAATGGGATCATTTGGTTCCATAAAACAACTGCAGCAAGCACAGCAGAGGTGGCAGCCAGCAAGGTTGTTATTACGATCTGTTTCCTGCCGCTGAACCAATACATAAACATTACCATCGTGAAATAAACACAACAACTCGCAAAATTTAAGGTGTTAAATAATAATGTAAGCGAGATGACAAATAAAATTGCTAGCAGCCAAGTTTTCATTTTGGGATTCTTGAAAAATGAAGCCCAGGCAATTAGGTAAAAGGGAAGAACGATACTCGTATCAGTAGAAAATGGGCCAATTGAGAAGTAAGGACGTCCATTGTTGGTTTTTATTAACCAATACAAATTCATTCTACTGGCGGCAATCAAAAGAATAATGGTTCCAATTGTGAAAAAGATCCAGCCTTTTCTTTCCCAGTTTTTATAATTGAGAAACAATAATCCGCCGACGATGAGAATCCCAAGCGAAATGCCAAAAGCCTTTGACAACCAGTTTAATGGTAAATCCGAGTTTTTTAAAACTAGCAGCGGTAAGGTTCCCAGCCCTAAAACAGTTAGAAATAAAAGGACTAACGTCCAGTCAAGCTTTGGTTTATAGATTTTATTAAATTTAGTTCCGATGGCGAGGGGACTACCCATTTGCTCGACAGCTTTTTGCTCCGCCTCTTCAGGGGAATATCCTTCTTTTAAATAATGGTCGATATTTGCTTTAATATGCTGCTCAAGCTCTTTGGTCACGATTTTCTTGGCATCATTTGAACGAACGTGAGTCATGACCGAAGCGAGGAATTCTTGTTTCATCATGAGCTTTCACCTTCAATCCATTTTTTTAGGAATGGCACTTCTGTACTGTGTTTTTCTTCAAGTTTTTTCAACCATTTTCTGCCCTTTTGAGTTAAGACGTAAAACTTAAATTGGTCAGCCCAGCGGCTTGTTAACAGGGCATCCTGTTCTAATTGGTGGAGCATGGTGTAGATTAAACCTTCTTGTTCTTCAAACCTTGTAATATTTCTTGCCCTTAAAAGCTGGACCAATTCTATTCCGGTTTTTTCCGTACTGAGAAGCTGAAGGCTGGCTTCAAGAACGTTTTCCTGCTTTGTTCTGCGATTAATTACTTCTTGGTGCTTTTCGGTAAACACTAACTCTTTAAAAACGGAGTTCTTCATTGACTGCTTTAGATTCCTTAGTTTATTTTCCATCCTTAAACCCCTCCAGTTCTTCTCTTAATAGAACTTTTGCACGCTTCAACCTAGACTTAACGGTGTTTTGATTAACTCCCAAGACGGATTCAATTTCTTTCAACGACATGTCTTCAAAATAGAAGAGGTAGATGACTTCACGATATCTCATCGGCAGCTTCAATACAGCATTCGCTAGTGTTTGTTCTTCTTCTCGTTCGAGGACAGCTTGTTCAACATTTTCGCTCGATGAACCAGTCATTTCTGCCATTTTTTCCGATACCATCACTTTTCGGAAATACCAGCTTCGTAGATAATCCTTGCAATGGTTGGCGGCGATTTTATAAAGCCAGGTTTTTAGTTTAGCGTTTTGCTTGTATGTATGAAGCGCTTTGTAGCATTTCACAAAAATATCCTGCGTCAAATCTTCCGCTAATTGTTTGTTTCGAACATATGAAAAGGCAAGCTGCAATATGTCTTGACCGTATCTAGTCATGATTTCATTAAATAGTAATTCGTCATCTTCTGATTTGATTAAGTCGGCAACAAACTCTTCCAGGATGAACATCTCCTTTCTCTGTCCTAATAATAGACGGAGCACCATAGGTAAAAGTTTATTTTTTTCTCTATTATTGTCACATTTTGCGGTGGATTGGGGAAGGGGGGAGTTCCCTTATTGGAGCCCGTTTTCCTGAAAAATGGTGGTCACAGTCAATAAGAATGAGAAAAAGGAGGCCGATGAATATTTTCGCCCTCCTGTTTAAATATAAAGTCCCGCTAAGAAAATTCCGAGTGATTTCTGATAGATTTCATCAAACTGAGATATCGGAAGGGGATTAATTCCATGTCCAAGTTCAACCGTAAAGCCTGGTCTCCGCCAATCTTGAATAAACCAGTCTTTGTAACCGGCGTAGCTTTCAATTGTTTTGACAGGCACATAGCCGCTAACTCTGCTAAATTCCATCACGATGTCCTCTGACTGTGGCGGTTCGAGATTACCAAATCCCCAATAAATCTCTTCACATTGTGTATGAAAGGCCAGCACTCGGGCAAAATCCCGCTTTTTGGTCAGATCGGCCATTGCGATTGCTTCAGGCTCTGATAGTGGTTTGTCTCCTCCGTAATCTCGTGGTCCAGGCTGATTAGGATTTCTTGCTTTCTCTACTTCCCATTTTGCCGGAAATTGATCATTTAAGTCTATACCCCTAATATTCGCTTTCCATCCCGAAAAGTCGGTATTGCCTCTATTTAAACCCAATACTCTTTTCTTCAAGTTTTCATTTGCAGGTGGTCCGTGTAATACGAGCTCAACACCATCAGGGTTCACCATCGGAACAATTGATAACGTGATTTGTTCGTAAAAACGGGCGGTAGACAGTCCGCTGATTGCAGTGAGATTTGTCAGCGATAATAAATAATCATTTAAAAAGGTCATGATAACAGAAGTGGTAATCCATTCATTGGCATGAAAAGAACCGTTATAATGGACTTTTTTTCCACCGTTTCCAATAAGGATTTCTGGAATGTTTTTTCCGAGAACCGTATTTCCGATTGAAGAAACTTGCAAAAAGGGGTACACCTCGTGTAATTGCCCGATATCCTTCATCAATTTAGCATAATCATATGACTGCCTGTCATTCACTAATCTCCACGTAATTCGCCTTGGAACTTTGATCATTTGAGTTTCCTTGAGATTATTTGGATTTATTCCTGGATTCACTAAATAAACAGCGTCAAGAGGGAGATTCCGATTTTGAGCAATACTTGCTAAAGTGTCCCCTTGACGAATTTGATATTCTTGGGAGACAAAGCCGGGAATTTGGATTCGTTGACCAGCCGATAGAATATTATGGGAAATAGTCCGATTAGAATCATGTATTAACTGCAAATCAATCATAAACAACTGGCTGTATTGCGATAATGTATCGCCCTGCCTAACAACAAACTCCATCTGGTAACCTCCTGATGAAAAAACAGTTTTACTAAAATGTATGCCAAATGGAATTAAATATTTGTTTGTAATAGTGTTTCAGGCACCGTACCAGTCGTCCACCTAAATTAAGTCTTTTAACGCTGTTTCTAGATTGTGATATTGAAAAGTAAATCCTTCCTGCTGCAATTTCTTCGGCAGGCAATTCCTGCCGGTTAACGCTAAGCTTGGTTCTGTTTTCATGAAAAGATAGGCTCCAAGCCAGACAAATGGCGTCGGGGCAGGGGGTGTCCAGCCTTTGTTTAACACGCTTCTTAACACCCTCATGAATTCTTTATTGGTAACTGGATTCGGGCCAGTTGCATTATAAACGCCTTCATATGTATCGTTTTCGATTGCTTGCAGGAACATTTCGTTTAAATCATCGATATGGAGCCAGCTGATATATTGTTTGCCGGCCCCAACTGTCCCGCCGAGGTTAAGTTTAGCCAATTTTGTTAACGGTTCAAGAGCACCGCCATCACGCCCTAATGCAAACCCAATTCTCAACAGAACTTGACGTGTAGCTGGCAGGGATTCCTTGAAGTATTCTTTTTCCCACTTTTGGCAAACTTCAACAGAGAACCCTGTGCCGTGCGGCGCAGTTTCGTCACAAACTGCTGTCGTATCACCAAAAATAGCTAAGGAGCCAGCTTGGACAAATACTTGAGGAGGGGTTTTACATTTATTAATCGCTTCTCGTAAAATTTTAACTGAATCAAGGCGTGAGGAGATAATTTCTTCTCGATTCGCCTTTGTATAAATACAATTAACGCTTTTCCCAGTAAAATTAACGAGCGCATAGCTGCCATCAATTTCTTTCGCCCATTCCCCTAAATGAATCCCATCCCATTGGACGTACTTCATTTCACCCTCAACTTTTGATTTACCTCTGGTTAGAATGATAACTTGATAGCCCTTATTGACCAGAAAATGGGCTAATGACTTGCCTAAGAATCCAGTTCCAGCTGCTAATATTATTTTTTTTTCCATATTGGCCTATCTCCTTTAATCTAAAAATCTATTTTTCCATTCTGGTTTAGGGAGCATGCAGCTGTCTTTTTTTCCAAACCAACGATACCTGTTTTTGGCGATTATTCCGTAAAAGGGGTCTCTGATGAATCCGGGGATAATGAGGAGGGCTGCAAGCAATCTCCAAGCCCCAGTTAATTTCCTGCAGACTCTTAGTGCGGCGGTTGATTTTAGATGTATTTTTTCATTTTCTATAAAAACAAAGCTGTTGCTGTCTGTATTCAGGCCGTATTTTTTTAGCAGCGCCTGTCCAGTTTCACCTTGGAGGGAGGCAAACTTAAACGTACTATTAGGGTCTCGTTTTAAAATAAATTGGACGCTGCTGTTACAAAGGTTGCACACACCATCAAATAATATGATCCGTTCCATTCAGTTCACCAACCTTAAGTTACCACTATTTATAAGTGATTAAAGCATAGCATATTTGCGGTCATTTTTCTTTAATACGTAAAAAAAGAGAAACCTAAATCATCACCGTGGTTTCTCTAATTATTTTGACTGAGTGTCCACTGGAGGCGGACAAATGTCCACGAGCGGTGCCTGACACCCAAAATGACACCCAAATTGGATTTATGCACATTCATTGAACAGCTGAGTACTATATTAGAGAAAAACACCCATATTTTCTTTGTGAGGGTTGTCTAAATACCGGCTTGATTGATGATAGGCAAAGAAATTTAAATTAACAACATAAATTAGCTAGAAATCTTGGAAAATATATGGTTTTTCCACTTATTTATGATATTATATTTAAGGTTCGACATTTTTTCTATTAGACTGTTAATTTTGAGGGTATTCAAGAAGGGGAGGGGCATATTTGAAATTACTAATAAAAAAGGCTCCCTACTTATTATTTTTGCTCGTGATGCCTCTTCTAGGTAAAGTTTATGAGCTATTAAACACCCGAGCAAATGATGCTGTGGATCTTACATCCACAGTCGATAAAGCCATTCCTTTTATATCGGTTTTTATCATACCCTATATCCTTTGGTATGCTTATTTGTTTTGTTATTTAGTCTATTTTTGTTTTAAGGATACCAAAATATACATTAAAACGTTGATTTTGATTGTGATTGCCGAGCTGATTTGTTTTGTGATTTACTTCTTTTTTCAGACAACAGTACCAAGGCCCACAGTGGAAGGGAACAATGTAGTTATTCACCTTGTTCAATGGATTTACGCGAACGATCGCCCAGTTAATTGTTTTCCGAGTATCCATGTACTTACGACATTCGCCATCATGCTTGCTTCACTAAACATCAAAAATAAACATGTACTAAACAACTTAACAATCCATATTTTAGGGACATTAATTATTATTTCAACTCTTTTCGTTAAGCAGCATGTGATTCTAGATATGATTGGATCCATGTTCCTTGTTACCTTTCTATATGGAATTACCTTTGAACTAGTGTCCTTCCGTGTTAGCAGAAAATCAGAGACCGTTTATGTGAAAGATAAATAGTTTAATAAATACTCATAAACAGAGTGTCGCTATGGACACTCTGTTTGCGGTTTATAAATAAAAAGCTTGTTTACTAATCAGCCATAGGACATGGCCAATTAAGTCATATGAACGGTTTTAATATGTTGGAGATTTAAATATACCGGATCCTCTTTCGCACTAATTAATTCCACAAAGTTATTCTTGATTCCTTGGATTTTGCCAATCACATTCTCGTTTTCGCCAATATTAAAGACAATTAATTCTCCCACTAACTTTTCAATTTGCACTTCAAAGGAGCGTGCAAATGATATGCTGCTCGGGTTAACAGGCAGACTAGCGTTGCTTAGACCGTAAGGCCGTTGATTATTGGTGTACGGGATCAACCATTTAAGGTGGTTCAGCGAGATAAACATTGTCTTGTATATAGGGGAGTAAAAGACAAAGTAATTGTTCATGATGCTAATAATATAACCATGCAGTGCTTGGTTACTTGTAACATAGATTTCTGTAAAAATCCCCTTCGCGGAGGTAAGGGTTTTCCGCAATGATATTTCTTCATTATGATAATAAATCGGTGTTTGTTCGTCATTGAAATTAATCTCATCAATTTCATCATGCTTTAAAAATTGCCAGTTTTGTATATGAACAATTGGAATATAAAGATAATCATACCCATTGAAAATTACCCATAAATCACTGCCAATGTCCACTAATAACCCGCTGATTAATTTCTTTCCTGAAATCTCTACTTTAATATGTCTTCCTCTACTATTTTTCAAATTCATTAACTCAACTCCTTTCCTGGGTTTTACCAATTTACAAATAGAGAAGGGCTTTAAAGACAAATTTCAATTACGATTTAGGAATGCTGAAACCTGCCCAGCTCATATTTGTAAGAATTCTTTGGGAATATAAAGGTTCATTACTTCTTTATTCATAACCCATAGTTTCCTCCTTTTATTTAAATAAACATTTACACTGCATCTATATGTATCACGGGGTGATGTTGTACTAATAAAGCCGCCTTTTTTTTGAAGATTAGGTAAAAAATAGGTAAAAAAAGTATATGATAGTTAACCATATACTTCGTTCATTATTGGAGTTTAACCACCTGTTGTTTGAGATACGTATTCCTTTTCTGGATGAAATGGATGATAAATTCCTTCTCCTGCTTTAATATTTCCGGGCTTGCTTTAATAAATGAATCAAGGTGAATGTACGGCATTATTGTTTGAAAAAGCTCATCAATCCTCTCTGTTTGCGTTTTAACCGTAAATTGGTTATCTAAAATCGAGGATAAAATATCGAGATAGGTCTTTTTAAACTGTGGAAAAAACAGCAATCTGCCTGTCAAGGTATTATATCCTGTAATCGGTACAAAATCATGGTCAAGCGGCTGTCCATGGAGGTCTCGGCCCCAGGTCCCATCATAGTCCCATGGTGTAATCTCGAAAACTCCGGTTTCACTATTTTGGTAAAGGGCATAATTATGGATAAAGCCATCGAAATTTTGCGTACAAACTACTCCTGCCAGCCACGTTAAATATTGATTGACATCAAGAATCCTAGGTATTTGCTTTTCAAATTCCTCATTGCTTACGGTGTTTGTCATGGCGATAAGGTTTTCTAACTTTGCAAGGTCTTTTTTTTCACCATATTTTATAGTGTAACCGTCATCCAAGCTCGTTTTCAGTTTTTTTTCTGGAGTTAACAAGGAGAAATTTGCATGATAATTAGTGGCATAAATGATGGGCCCTAACGGCAATTTTCTTTTTTCTAAAAGATATTGATCGAAGGATTCGAGCTCTAAGTAAATCCCTTTACAAAATCCATTTATATATAGAAGAATATGTTTCGAGTGGGGAGCGGTAACCCCAATCTTGTCAAAGAAATCAAGTGAGAGTTTATTTCGGCAGAGCGTTATATCATTGAATTCTGCATTTAGGTGGATTTCATGTGCACCATTTACTGTAAAGGGTTTTTGAAAAACGATATTATAGGATTTCTTTTTCTTCTTTCTGATTACATTCCCTCGGTAAGATAGCCCAATTGTGTATTGACTGCTGCCTATTTTAAGTACGGCAGGTACATGTTTATCCATCCAAATGTCTTTATCCAGTTGGTTTAGCTGCTTAGGATTAATAAAAATTTCATATTTTTGCAATTTATATACCCCTAAATATACATGTTTTTTAGAATTGTATGCTATTGTTAATGGTTCCGTATCTTGGTCTTTGGTGTTAAATTCAAAAAAAATAAATGTATGTCTATATCAAATTTCACTTTATTCCCATAGATTATCAATGAGTATAAAATTTTGGGAAAGTGGTGGAGAATGGCAATGAGAATCGTCATGGAAGAATTGCTATCACAAGCACAAGAAAATGGTGTTGTCGGTTTTTTAGATAATAATCCGGTTGAGTTCAAACTAGGAAAAAAGGGCAGGAAAGGGAAAAAGGGTAAGAGAGGCAGCCTTGGATCAAGAGGAAGCGAGGGTTCACGCGGAAGCCGAGGCAGCCGTGGATCAAGAGGAAGCGAGGGGTCACGCGGAAGCAGAGGCAGCCGTGGATCAAGAGGCAGCCGGGGCTCAAGAGGTAGCCGGGGCTCAAGAGGTAGCCG
>NZ_BCVP01000051.1 GCF_001591805.1 Neobacillus novalis NBRC 102450
AATGGCTCCGCAGGTAGGACTCGAACCTACGACCGATCGGTTAACAGCCGATAGCTCTACCACTGAGCTACTGCGGAATAATGAATAATTTTTAATGCTTCAATAAGGCATTCGCCCTATCGACTCTTACCATTATAATGACGAAACAAGCTAAAGTCAATATGATTTTTCGATAAGATTTCTGCCAATATCTTACGTTATTCCAATGTTACTTCTTTGATTTTCTTTAATTTACCTTTGCATTTTCCGCAAACGTATCTGTTAGTATCAATACTTCTTTTCCTTCTATATATAAGTTGGCATTTTGTACATTGATATATAAGGATTTTCTTTACTGCACGCTTTACCTCTCGGCCAGGAAGCTGCGTGCAAAATCTAGGGGCCCCTGTTTTTTTTAATAACTTTTTAAATTCCTGATCCTTATGTTGATAACCTTTCCCTTCAAGATGAAGGTGGTAATGGCATAGCTCGTGTTTGATGATGCCGATTAATTCCTTTTCGCCCAGTTCATCTAAATATTTTTTATTAATTTCTATATTATGTGAGCCCAGTAGGTATCTTCCGCCTGTTGATCTTAATCTCGGATTGAATGATGCCTGATGGTTAAATTGTTTACCAAATGACTCAATCGATATTTTTTCGACCAGTAATTGAAGTTCTGCCTGTTCCATTTTATACTTCCCTCACTTTCCAAGCGAACGTGACAACCCATTATAGCATATCATTATATATACTTTATTTACGATGAAACTTTTCGGGAGGTTTTTCTATGCCAACTTGGTTGCAAAACCAAATGAAAAGAGCTTTCTATGAGAAGGATCGCTACCAGATTAAGCTGTTAAACCAGTGCTGGTTTTTTTACAGAAAAAAACACTGCTCCTAGAAGCAGTGTTTTCTCATTAATTTGATGGAGATAACATCGTTAATGCCACGCGTCCTTTTTTCATATCCACCGAGTCAACCCAAACTGTTACTACATCTCCAACGGAGACAATATCCAGTGGATGTTTGACAAATCGATTGCTAAGCTTAGAGATATGAACTAGTCCGTCCTGCTTCACACCAATATCAACAAATGCACCAAAGTCAACGACATTTCGAACGGTCCCTTGCAGCTCCATTCCCGCTTTCAGATCTTCTAATTTTAAGACGTCCTTTTTCAAAAGCGGTCTAGGTAAATCATCACGCGGATCACGTTCCGGTCGTACTAAGGCATCAATAATATCTTTTAAGGTTAATTCACCAATGGCGAGTTCTTCGGAGACAGTTTTTAAATCAAGGCCGCTTAGTGCCCTTTTCAACTCTTCCGAACCCAAATCATCCGTTGTAAAACCGAGGCTGGCTAATAGCTTCTTCACTTCATCGTAATTCTCAGGATGGATTCCTGTCCGGTCAAGCGGCTGCTTTCCGTCTAGTACTCGCAAGAAGCCAATGGCCTGTTCATAGGTTTTCGCACCAAGGCGCGGCACTTTCTTTAATTGAACCCTGCTCGTGAATTTCCCTTCTTCTTCTCGTTTTTTAACAATATTGTTGGCAGCCGTTTTGTTCAGCCCGGCAACATATTGTAAAAGCGAGGAAGAGGCAGTATTCACATTCACACCGACACGGTTAACTGCTGTTTCAACAACAAAATGCAAGGAACCCGAAAGTCGCTTTTGAGAGACATCGTGCTGATATTGACCGACACCTACTGATTTCGGATCTATTTTCACCAATTCAGCTAATGGGTCCTGTAAGCGTCTCGCAATCGAAACAGCACTTCTTTCTTCGACTTGGAAGTTCGGAAACTCTTCTCTGGCAATGTCAGAGGCGGAGTAAACGCTGGCACCTGCTTCATTAACAATCAAATAGAAGATTTCTTCCTGCATTTCTTTTAAAATATCAGCCACAAACTGTTCAGTTTCCCTTGATGCCGTGCCGTTGCCAATCGCAGCCATTTCTACCTTGTATTCAAGCAAGATTTCAATAAACTTTTCGCGCGCTTCTTTTGTTTTCGAAACTGGCGGATGCGGATAGATGACATCTATTTTCAACACCTTACCCGTTTCGTCAACGACAGCTAATTTACAGCCAGTCCGATAGGCTGGGTCGACGCCGATGACCACTTTTCCTTTTAACGGCGGCTGCAGCAGTAAATTCCTTAGGTTTTCGGAGAATATGTGAATTGCTTGCTCTTCACCTTTTTCGGTTAACTCACTGCGAATCTCCCGTTCAATCGATGGCTGGATTAATCGTTTGTAACTGTCTTCAATTGCCTCCAACACAATTGGCGCCGAAGAAGAGTGCTGAATCCGGATCCATTTCCTTGAAAGATAGGTCATTATTAAATCTGCGTTCATTTTTATCGATACTCTTAGAATATCTTCCTTTTCACCGCGATTTAAGGCAAGAATTCGATGAGGAACGATTTTGTTAACAGGTTCATCGTACTCGTAGTACATTTCATACACGTTTTTCTCGTCTTTTTCTGCATCTTTTACCACCGATATGACAGCACCAGATTTAAACGTTTCTTTTCGAATCCATTTGCGGCTCTCTGCATCATCGGAAACCCATTCAGCGATGATGTCTTTGGCACCTGCAATAACTTCATCAACGGTAACAACTTCTTCCGTTAAAAATTCCTTTGCTTTTTCAGTGATACCGTCCTTAGAAAAAGTCAACAACCACTCGGCAAAAGGTTCGAGGCCTTTTTCCTTGGCAACGGTTGCCTTTGTCCGTCTTTTTTGTTTATAAGGACGGTATAAATCTTCCACCTCTTGAAGCTTTTCTGACTTCGTGACGGCTCGGCTAAGTTCATCTGTTAATTTACCCTGTTCCGAAATGATCCGAAGAACTTCTTCTTTTCTTTGCTCAAGGTTTTGTATGTATTGCCAACGTTCCAGTATGTTTCGGATTTGCACTTCATCAAGGGCACCCGTCATTTCTTTTCGGTAACGTGCTATAAAGGGAACCGTATTGCCTTCATCTAATAACGAAATAACACTTTTCACTTGTTTATAAGAGATTGCTTGCTCCGAGGCTATTTTACCTAAAAGCTGTTCATCCTTTGCAACTGTATCATTCACAAAACAGTCCTCCATTCTTTTTACCTTATTGTAACAGAACAACAGGGGCGTTTCATTAATGGGGGCTCCGCCCTTTTCCACGCAAAAGAAAAAGGCAAGCATCTTAGCTTGCCACAGGCAGAATTAGAGTATGAGGTCAGGATATGTACGAAAACACGCTCTTTCTAAAAAAGAGCGTGTGTTAAACTAAAATTCGATGAGTCCTAAGCTTACCTGCAAGGCTTCATCCACTTTCTCCATCATTTCGTCATCGAGATGGGTGATTTTATCGGTTAACCGCTGCTTATCAATTGTACGAATTTGCTCTAACAGAATGACCGAATCTCGCTCAAATCCGTAGCGCTTCGCATCAATTTCTACATGAGTTGGAAGCTTCGCTTTTTGAATTTGAGCTGTAATCGCTGCAACAATTACTGTGGGACTAAACCGATTCCCGATGTCGTTTTGGATGACAAGTACAGGTCGGACGCCGCCTTGTTCAGAACCAACAACTGGGGATAGGTCCGCGAAATAAACGTCACCACGCTTGACAATCAAAGGTTTATCCTCCGCTTACAAGACGTTCAACTGTGTGTTCTGCCTCATATTCTGCTAGGAATGCTTCTGATGCAATTCTAAGATTGATCTTCGCCATTTCCATGTAACCACGTCTCATCGACTCGCGAATTTGTCTCTTTTTTCGTTCGCGTAAATACATTTTTGTTGCTTGGTAGATAAACTCACTGCGGTTTACATTTTCTTGCTTTACAAAACCATCTAACTCAGTTAAAAGATGTTGCGGTAACTTTACTAAGATTTCCGTAGTTGCGCCTGATTCAGCCACAAACATACACCTCCACCATCACTACACACCAATTTTTATCTAACAAGACTAAATCCTAAACGCGTAAATACAACGCCTCATGTAGCACTCCTAAGAGATACGCCATTCGACGAGTTTTAGCTGTACCATATTTTATAATAACACTTATCACGCCTACTGCATAGACTAAATATAATCTACTGTATTATAAGCCAATAAAAGGTGCTTTTATGCACAAATTACCGCAATATCATAAATATGTTGGAAATTTCTTATTTACGACTATTAATTGTTAAGCAGTGCATTTTTTAAATCGACAATTTGTCCTCCCCGTTTGTAAAGGCGCGGGATGCGATTTGCAATGATACAAGGCACTTCATAATTGATGGTTTCTAGTTTAGCAGCAATTTCATTAACCGATAGGAATTGATCCTTTTGAGCGCCAATTAACGTTACGGTAGTGCCAACAGGAACATAATATGGGAGACGAATCATACATTGATCCATGCAGATTCTGCCGACAATAGGAGAACGCTTGCCGTCCACAAGCACTTCTTGGCCATTAAGCTTGCGGATCCACCCATCTGCGTAGCCAATCGGGATCGTGCCAATCCACTCTTCCGCATTGCTTTCATAGGTTGCGCCGTAGCTGACCTTTTCTCCCTTTTCAAGCTTTTTCACATGAACAAGCCGAGATCGTAATGAAAAGGCTTCTTTTAATGGAAAGGGGATTTCTTTTTCCATTTCAATGGAGGGCGTCAACCCATACATCGCAATTCCAATTCGAACCGCGTTAAAATAGGCTCCAGGAAAACGGATAGCGGCCGCACTGTTGCTGGAGTGGACAAGCCGAGGACGCTCGGCTAATCCGCTTATCATCTTTTCGAATAACGATAATTGCTGCTGAAAATAGGTCACATCCAGTTCATCAGCCGTAGCAAAATGAGTATAAATCCCTTCTAGATGGAATCGCTCATCTTTACCAATGATTTGCTCAATTGCACTTAACTCACTGGGGGTCCGAACTCCAATTCGCCCCATCCCTGTATCTACTTTGATATGCAAAGAAATTCTTTCGTCCATTTTTATATGATTTAATGCCTCTTCCAGCCATTCTTTCTGAAAAACAGTAAGGGTTAGCGCAAATTTAGCTGCCACAGGCGCATCTTCAGGACGTGTAGCACCTAAGACAAGAATGGGCGCATTGATTCCTTTGTTCCTTAGTGCAATGGCCTCATCCATAAAAGCAACTGCTAAATAATTTGCCCCCGCTTCTAAAGCCACTTTTGCTACTTGGGCATCACCGTGCCCATAAGCATTCGCTTTAACCACTGCGATAATATTTACTTGTTTAGGCAGGTGTTTTCTTACTGAGATGACATTATCAGCGATACAATCCAAATCGACCTCCGCCCAAGTATCCCGATAGAAATATCCTAACTCTTCCATACTTCCACTTCCTACTTACTAAAATTAAAACATTCTTCATTTTATCATATTAAGAAAAAAACTGCTTTTTGTTGGTCGAGGTAAAAACTAGAACCTTTGGGATAAAGAAAACTCGCCGATTGGCGAGCCTTAAGGTGAAGACAGAGGCGTAGTTGCACTTATGCGACATAGGAAACTGTGAATTTTGGAAAAATTTACACCTTCCTATTAGCCAAAAAAAACAGGCCCCTTAAAGAGCCTGCTGGATGAAGGTATTTTATTTTACTGAATCACCTTGAACAGATTCTGCGACCTCAATTAATTCTTCCTTGGTTAGGTTAGTCGATGCAATCATGTAATCAACCCCGTCATCGGACCATGAAATAGAGTGGTCAGAAACGGCCCCAATCGTAACTCCCAAGTCAACAATATCCCCTTCCACATAGGTCGGAGTGGCTAATACCGTTTTCGCCGTTACTTTTTCCTGGATAAGTGTAAACGACTTTTTACCATCATAAGTGAGGATAACCCGCTTCCCATCTTCTATCTTTACTTCCTTTTCTCCAATTAATTTAGTATTTTTAAGCTCAACAGTTGGATACTTAACAGTAAAAGTATTATCTTTACCGTCCGCCATGGCAGGCAGCCCAACTTGCGCACGTGTCATGTTCTTCTTCATATCGAAATCGTCCTTTTTAAAGCTTGCCTTAAACTCAACCTTGGAGAATTCAACAGTCACGAGAGCATTCCGGTCAGGGTCCATTACTTTTACAACAGCAGGTGATAAATCATTTTTATTTAATTTAATTTCTTGGAATGGCAGCATACTATTATTTTGATAACGGGTTTTTGTTTCAAATATATAATAATCTTTTGTCATTGAGAATTTAGCATCTTTATCCATCACAATATCTTTTATCAATGATTCATACAGATAGGCCTGACTGCTGTTTTGCGGCCAATCGCTTTGGAAACGGAAGCTCTTATTCAGTGCCGGTGTTAGGACGAATACACCTTGATTATTTCGTAAAATCATTTGACTTTGATCTTTTTCGGCATTTTTCAAATTGACGCGATAAAAGGTAGGATCTTTATGCCAAATTTCTACGTTATAACTCTGTGAATCAGTACCCATTTTCAACGTCATTTTTGCATTCACCTTGTAGCTTGTTAAGTCCTCCTGTTTACTCTTTAACTCCTTCACCACATCACCTTGTGATTTAGAGCCACAGGCAGCTAGTATAAATACGACCATCAGCCCTGTAATGAGCAGCAAAATCTTTTTCCTCATTCCTTCAACCCCTTCTTGTCTCATTTCATATGATTAAAAGAAGAGAAAGGCAGGGAAGGACCAAAGCTGACCTTGTCTCTCCTATTTCCCTATGAATATATGAGACAACCTAGGGGAATATGCGAAAAAGCTTTCTGCGCAATTTATATTTATTTTTACTCCTCAATAATAACCTGGGCGACTGCATAGTCTCTGCTGTGGGAGATGGACAAATGGGCTTGAACGTCAGGCTTTGCAATAAACGGCTTCCCGGAGCTGTCTGTTTCAATTTCGATATCTAAAAAGGACAGTTCCTTTCCAATTCCGGTACCAGCTGCCTTGGAAAAGGCCTCCTTTGCAGCAAATCTCCCTGCCAAAAACTCAACCTGCCTGCGGGCGGATAACCCTTCAAACCTAGCCTTTTCCCTTGGAGTTAAGATACGGTCAACAAATTTCATTTGTGTGCTTATGATTTCCTGAATCCTTGAAAGTTCAATAATATCAATTCCGATACCTTTTATCAAAAGTTCATCTTCCTTCTATTTATTTTCCTAACCGCATAATAGTGTACAAGACGGCAATAAAGGCTATTATGGTTAGTAAGAGGAGGTTTATTATGTTTACCAGAACCGAAAGCTTTCGCGAGTTTATTCGCTTTTATCCAGTTGTTTCTATTATAATCGCCATTCATTTAGTCTTATACTTACTAACTATTTTACCCTTCTTCCCAAACTATTGGTTCTTCGAAACCTTTTCAGGGGTAAACCTTTATATTATGGAGGGGGAATATTGGCGACTGTTAACACCAACCTTTATGCATAGTGGCTTTACTCACGTGCTGTTTAATAGTTTTTCGCTCGTTCTATTCGGTCCGGCACTTGAGCGCATCCTTGGCCGCGGCAGGTTTTTATTCGTTTACCTTCTATCCGGCTTTATCGCCAATGTTGCTACACTGTTGCTCGAACCGCTGACCTATATCCACGTCGGTTCTAGCGGTGCTATATTTGGACTATTCGGCTATTATATTGCGATTATCATGTTTCGAAAACAATGGCTATCGAAGCAAAACTCACAAATTATCCTCACTCTTTGTGTCATCAGTTTGATTATGACCTTCCTACAGCCAAATATAAATATTACCGCTCATCTATTCGGCTTACTTGGCGGCTTTTTACTTGGGGCAGTTCCTTATTTTAATAAAAAGGACTTTACTGAATCGATTAAAGGCACGACAAACTGGGCCAGCAGCAAAAGGAAAAGTGCTGCCGCGCAATCACCATTGAAAGTGCTGATTTGGGCCGTGATCATCATCATAGCCATCGTCGGATTTTTAGCGCAAAAATAACAGAGCCTTTCACCTCAATATTGTCCTCATGAACGCTTCCTTAGGGGGAGGGTTCTTCTTTTTTGGGCTCAGAATCCATGCCTTTTCCCCCTAACTTCCATTATTTTTAGTATACATCTAATAATATTTATCCCAAAAAGTATTTTAAAAAGAAAATGGGCATTCTAACAAAAAGTTCGTTGCGGGGTGAATTTAATGCCAATTTTCTCGAAAAATAAACACAAAACCCAAAATAGTACCAATAAGCAAATGTTCTTTGGTGAGGATTATGACATTCGGAGAAAGTGGTTTAAAGCCACCTTTCAGAACAGCGATGATATCACCTTTCACGAATTAACAGCCAATCAAACCCGCTGCGGAATCGTCTTTTTGCAGGGGATGGTTGATCAACAGACTTTCGACGATCAGATACTAAAGTATATTGTTTCACCGGGTTTCGCTTCATCTCAAAAGGAATTATTACATAAGATTCTAGATCTGCAATCGATAAGTACGATGTGTACTAGCATTGTTACCGATATTCAGGAAGCAGCCGATTCTGTCCTTGATGGAAAAATCATTATTTTTTTCGAAGGTGACAGCCGCATGCTCGTGATTCCGCTTACTAGCTTTGAAAAGAGAGCAGTTAGCGAAACGTCCAATGAGAACGTTATCAGAGGTCCAAGAGAAGCCTTTGTGGAGGATATCCATACAAATATCACGATGATTCGCCGAAAAATTAAATCTGCTGACTTAAAAATGGAACAGCTAGTCATTGGAAAATATACAAAGACTAAGGTGATGATTGGCTATATCGAAGGACTATGTAAGGAAGGTTTAATCACTGATATCAAACAACTGATTAACCAGATTGAGATTGACGGCGTCTTAGGGAGCAGCTATTTAGAGGAGTGTTTCGATCATTTCCCATTATCACCCTTTCCACAAGCCCAAAAGACGGAGCGCCCCGATGTTGCCGCTGCCGCCTTGTTAGAAGGAAGAGTCGTTATTTTTGTGGACGGGACACCGATTCCCCTTCTAGTACCCGTGACAATGTATATGTTTCTACAATCGGCTGAAGATTATTATCAACGCTTTTTCCTTACTAGTTTTATTCGGTTACTTCGCTACGCCTATTTAGTCCTTTCGCTGCTATTCCCGTCGTTTTATATTGCGATAACCACCTTTCACCCAGAAATGATTCCTACCACTTTATTAATTAATGTGGCAGCATCACGAGACAACGTCCCCTTTCCCGGTTTAGTAGAAGCATTTATTATGGAAATAGCATTTGAAGGATTACGAGAAGCAGGAATCCGTACACCAAAAGTAGTTGGACAGGCAATTGGCATTCTTGGTGCATTGGTGATTGGTCAGGCAGCCGTACAGGCAGGAATTGTGTCCGCTCCAATGGTAATCATCGTTTCGATTACAGGAATTGCATCATTCATTATTCCAGCATACGATTTTGCGTTTACCATCAGATTGCTCCGCTTCCCTATCATGATATTGGCTGGGTCATTCGGTATATTTGGTTTGATGATCGGCTGCATACTTATCTATATTCATGTTGTAAGCATCGACTCTTTTGGCATACCCTATCTGTCTCCAACAGCGCCATTGCGTCCGACAGATTTAAAGGATGTATTTATTCGTGCGCCTTGGTGGTTAATGAAACGCCGGCCTTCGTTTGTTGGGAGCTCAAATTCCAATCGATTAACAATCAAGAAATCACTACCTGAGGATGATGAGGATTAATGAGAGCGCTAAAGTGGTCGATGGTGATGAGTACCTTATTATTAACTGGCTGCTGGTCGAGGGTTGAGATCAATGATTGTGCTTTTGTTACAGCCATGTATGTGGACAAAGCAGCTAATGGTCAAATGGAATTAACGCTAGCGTTTCCGCTCCCAAATCGACTAGTTCCAGGCACGGTAGGCGGTTCTGCATCACCAGGAAATCCATATGCACAAGTATCAAGAAAAGGAAAAACAATTACGGAAGCCTATCATAAAATGCAAATAGATTTACCGCGAAGAATTAGTTGGGGGCATACAAGAATTATTGTCGTAAGTGAAGAAATGGCAAAAGAAGGAATTGGCCATATCTTAGAATTTATTGCCCGCGACCCGAAATTAAACATTAATAACGCCGTATTGGTTGCACCGGGAAAAGCAAAGGATATTGAAAATCTCGTACCAGCATTCGAACGTTTCCCGAGTGAGATTGTCCGCGAATTCACCCAAGAAAAGGTCACTTTATATACGACACCAAAGGACTTTCTCGAGACAGAAAATGGCGATATGATTGTTGGCTACTTAACAAAAGGGAAAGAAAAAATGGTCAGCGAACAAGGAAAAGTGGCTATGTGGGTGGGCACAGATGGAATGGCTTTGTTTCATAATTATAAAATGGTCGGTAAGATTGGCCAAAAGGAAGGGCGCGGCGCTTTATGGCTGCGAAATTCGATAAAAAATGCCTCCGTTTCCATCACATCACCAACAGATAAAAAGGTCATTAGTCTATTAATCTTGAGGGCTAAGACAAAGATTCGCCCGTCCAAAAAGGAGCCGTTCACATTTGATGTTTATGTCACCGCAGAGGATGATATTTCAGAGTCTTATTCCAATATTGATTTAACAAATGAGAAAAACATTTTTCAACTCGAGAAAATTGCCGAAAAGGAAATGAAGGACAGAATTGGCGAAGCCTTTAAAGCCTCTAAAGAAATGAAAGCAGATGTTTTCCAATTCGGCGCATACTTATCCTGGTATAAACCTAAAATATGGAAGGACGTTAAAGAAGATTGGCCGACAGTTTATCAGGATAAAGTGAAGTTAAATATTCATGTAGATTTAAACATCAAACGGCCAGGTGCTGAAAATAATCCAATTTGGATAAAGGAAATAAATTCATGATTATGCTTATTATGCTCTTCTTTATATTTACATTTGGTTACGAATGGGCATATCTGAAGAAGAAAAATCGCAAAAGGAGAACGTTCTGGATTGTCTTTTGCATTATGGGGATGTCCTTTTCTTACTGTATTGCGACCGTTGTTTTTAAACAGATGCCAAGTCCCAATGCATTGATTCAATTCCTATTTAACCCCATCCAACAGAAAATAATAGGTAAGGTGGAATAACTTGAAAACTGCTCAGATTTCACAGAATCAACTGTTACTTTTTTTTATTCTTTATTTTTATTCCACCTTAGTTGGATTTTCTGCCGGCCACTTAATCTACATCTCCCAATATGATACGATACTAGTGCTTTGTATAAGCGGATTGGCGGCAGGGATCTATGCCTATTTTGTGGTCAAGCTTGCGAATCGAAGACCTAATGAATTTTTCTTTCATTACGGAAAGGAAATATTCCCTCATTGGATACATATCCTCTTTATGGGATTCTATTTCCTTTTCTTCCTTCATACAAGCGCGTTTGTTCTAAGAGAATATGAAGATTTTATCGTGCAAACCTATCTTGGTGAAACACCCAACTGGGCAGTCGGCGGCATGCTTGGGATGGTGGTGGCGATAACGGCGAGATCTGGGATTCAAACTTTATTTCGTACAGCACAAGGCTTATTTTTCCTTATCCTCATTGCTGATGTATCCAATACTATTTTCATTGGAAAGGAATTGAAATGGGATCGTTGGATGGCCTTTGTTACGAATCACAGTGGACATGGAATATTTGCAGGAACTTATTTGACCATCCCTTTTTTTGGCGAAGTAATGGTATTGGTGTTTATCTTTCCCTATTTGACGCAAAAAGGTAAAACCCTAAAAACAACATCATGGGCAATTGTACTGGGAATACTCCTAATCACTGTGAACTTCATCTTTTTGCTACTACTATTTGGACCAAATTTAACGAGCCACATTACCTACCCGATGTTAGAAATGGTCCGCTATATTCGGATCGCTGATTTCATTGAAAACTTGGATCCTTTTTTAATTTCGATTTGGTCGACAACCGTATATTTAAAAATTTCTCTCTTATTTTATCTTTCTGTTCACATACTTGCTCAATTTTTGCGATTGAAAGATCACCGCCCGCTGACTTTTTCACTGGCAGCCGTTATGGTCGCGTTATCCCTGCAAATGTCAGGAGGTACAGCCGCTCTTACCAACTTTTATACAAAATCATGGGCAACCTATTCCTATTTTATCGAAGGGATACCCCTCCTTTATTTACTTATGGATACCATTAAACGGTTTATCAAGAAAAGGTCTGCGAATAAGGCCCACTAGAAAGAGCATGGACACTAGTGTCCATGCTCTTTTCTTTGAGAATTGTCCAGCTCCAGCGCCCGCTGAACAGGGCGCTTACGCTTTTCTAATTATTGATGATTATAGCTTCTTGGCTTTGATGGTTTACCGCCGCCGGTTCTTTTTTCACCGCTTCTTGGCTTTACCGGTGCCTTTTTTCTGTTACGATCACCGCCACCGTATGACCCTCTCGAATCGTCTCTTCTGCGACGATCGCGGTCTTGTGGTTTTCTATCTCTCTTTTGTGGAAGCTGTTCTTCTGTTAATTTAATCGGAGTTGTATCCGGTTCTTTGGTCAACATTTTTAATACAGCTGCAATAACAGTTGAAGCATCATTTTCTTCCAGCAATTCTTGAGCCGCTGCTTTATAATATTGTAAATTATTTGATTCAATCGTTTGGACGATTTTTTCTACAACTGCTTTTTGTTGGCCTTCTAATGCTTCATCAAGCGTTGGAGCCTTCATCTTTTCCATCTTGCTTCTAGTGGTTCTTTCCACGACAGCAAGGTATGACTTTTCACGTGGTGTAATAAATGTTAAAGCTACACCCTTTTTACCTGCGCGGCCTGTACGTCCGATGCGGTGAACATAGCTTTCAGGATCCTGCGGGATATCAAAGTTATACACATGGGTAACTCCAGAAATATCGAGACCCCTTGCGGCTACGTCTGTTGCGACAAGAACATCGATTGAACCTTCTTTAAATTTACGAAGGACAGATAACCGTTTTGCCTGGCTTAAATCGCCATGAATACCTTCTGCTGTATATCCTCTTAACGTTAGTGCTTCTGATAATTCATCGACACGGCGCTTTGTACGGCCAAATACAATCGCAAGCTCCGGTGATTGAATATCAAGCAGTCTTGTTAATACATCGAATTTATTTCTTTCTTGAACTTCAAGATAATATTGTTCAATCGAAGGTACGGTCATTTCTTTCGTTTTCACACGAACGATTTGCGGGTCCTTCATGAACTTTTCTGCCATTCTCTGAATTGGACCAGGCATCGTTGCTGAGAAGAGCAACGTCTGGCGTTCAGCTGGAGTCGCAGCAAGAATCGATTCAATGTCTTCAATAAAGCCCATGTTTAACATTTCATCCGCTTCATCAAGGATAACCGTAGTAACTGTATCCAGGCGCATAGTCTTTCTGTTGATATGATCCAATACACGTCCAGGAGTACCAACAATGATATGTGGTGCTTTCTTTAATGAACGAATTTGGCGGCTGATATCTTGACCACCGTAGATTGGCAGCACGCGAACTCTTTTGCCTGAACCAATTTTATAAAGCTCTTCGGATACTTGAATCGCAAGTTCACGTGTTGGTGCAATAATAATCCCTTGAATGGCATCCCGTTTTACATCTACTTTTTCAACCAACGGAATCCCAAATGCAGCTGTTTTACCTGTTCCTGTTTGAGCTTGCCCGATCAAATCAATATTTTTCAAGCCCAATGGGATCGTTTCTGCCTGGATTGGTGTTGCTTCCTCAAAACCCATCTTGAGGACAGCATCTAAAGTGGCCTGACTTAGGCCCAGTTCTTCAAACTTTGTCAATGTTTTCATTCTCCTTCATCTATTTGAAAATATTTTTTCTAAAGTGCTGAATATTTATACACTTACGCATCAAATGCGGTAATAGGTACTTCTTTATTTTACCAAAAAAAAGACACTCTCTAAAAGAGTATGCCCTTAATTAATCGTCCTTTAGACACGTCGATGACTATCATACCACTATTACTAGTATTTTGCAATAAAGACAAGTTCTAAACAATCGGAGAACCGATCTTACCGCTCCATCAAAAAGTCTAACACTTGAGAAAACAGGGCAGCTTTCTCCTCACAGTGACAAATAAGATGTTTAGATTGCTTAATAAACATTAGTTTTTTTTGTTTTGCACCTATGGTTCGATATAAGTATTCAGCACTTTTGGGCGGCACAATTCCGTCGCACTCTCCTTGTGCAATTAACGTCGGCACTTTCACCTGGTTTAACAGCGGCTTAATAAAAGTAACAAGCCTGCGGAATTGCAATGTGGCCGCAATGGGGGTCTCTGTTATTTTTCTTTTATAGTGCAGAAATAATTCATTTTCGCGCAAGTTTCCTTGCAGGGAATCCAAAATCGCCATTTTAATATCAGCAGCGAGCTGCCTTGGATTAATATAATATGCCGCGGCACTAAGAAGAATCAGCTTTTTGACAGGATAATTAGCGGCAAGATAACTGGCGATAAGGCCGCCCATGGAAAAACCTATTACATACATTTCATCACATGTTTCGCTAAGCTTGCCTAGTTCTGCCCCAGCGTGATCAATCCATTGTTGGTAATGAATTCCCTTTAATGAGCTGAGTTCCCCATGTCCTGGCAGTGTAGGGACACTAAAAACCCAATCGGTCCGTTCCTGTAAATAGCCGACAAGCGGCTCCACTTCATAAGGCGCACCCGTAAATCCATGAATGCACAAACAGCCAATCATCCTTTCTCCACCTGCCAATTACTCCCGATTTTTTTATTTGTTTTGCAGTGCCATTACGATTTCTTCTAATTTCATACCCCGTGAAGCTTTCACCAAAACTAATGTGGCTTCATCGACATACTGTTCTAACTTTTGAATCAGTTCATCCTTGTTTGTATAAGCAAACACTCGTTGTTCTCCCAAAACCTTGCCTGCTCCTTTGGCTATGTCTTTTCCCAATGTCCCAAATGTGAACAGATAATCAATTTTATCGGCATCTAAGCCTTCACCTATTTGCAAATGGTATTGTTCCTCTTGCGGTCCAAGCTCGAGCATGTCCCCAAGCACAAGGATTTTTCGCTCGTACCCCTGAATGTTGGCCACTAATTCGATTGCTGCCATCATTGAAGTCGGACTAGCGTTATAGGCATCATTGATTATCTTTTCCCCACGCCGCCCCTCGACAAGCTCCATCCGCATATTTGTCAGCTTGATGCCCGCCAAGCCAGCATTGATTTTCTCAAATGGAATTGAAAAATATTGTGCAATCTCCATGGATGCCAGAGCATTTAAAATATTATGGGTCCCTAAGACAGGCAGCTCAAAGACAACGTCCGAACAGTTAATTTTGAAGCGGTTTCCTTGCTCCATTTGCGTGATTTCTCTCGGGTACATATCATTGGTTTCATTTCTGCCAAAGGTTTGAACCCGGACATTGCCTTCATATTGTTGAATCCGATTCATTAGCAGCGGCTCATCACCATTTAGCACAGCCAGTCCACCATTTTGCAGTCCTTCTAAGATTTCAAGCTTCGCTTCCGCAATTCCTTCCCGTGAACCAAGATCGAGCAGATGCGACTCACCAATATTCGTGATGACGACAGCATCAGGGCAGGCAAGCTTTGTCAGGAATTCGATTTCACCTCTGCCGCTCATTCCCATTTCCAAGACGGCAATTTCTGTATCCTCACTTAACCCTAAAACGGTTAACGGCAGTCCGATATGGTTATTATAATTTCCTTCTGTTTTTTGAACCTTATACTGGATGGATAAAAGGCCTGCGGTCATATCCTTCGTCGTTGTTTTTCCATTGCTTCCCGTAATTCCGACTACTTTAACAGGTAATTCTTTCCGGTACTTTCGTGCTAGTTCCTGCAAGGCAATCAAGCAGTCATCAACCACAAGAATCGGCAAATCGGCCGGCGGGTTCGGAACATTCTTTTGCCAAAGAGCTGCAGCTGCCCCCTTTCCGATGGCTTCTTCGACATATTTATGACCGTCCGCATTCTCCCCTTTAAAAGGAATAAACAAGTTACCTGCTGCTATTTTGCGGGAATCAATTGTAACTCCATCAATCATTACTTCAGCAAACGGGCTGATATCATTTGTGGCGGAAACCATTTCTGCCAACTGCTTCATCGAACGTTTTATCAATTTGATACCCTCCTTTTATAAAATATAAACGGACACGGCATCTAAAGCCGTGTCTCCGATTGTTTTTTGTGTCTAGCTTTAGCGGCCAGTGATGCTTTTCGTTTTTAAAAAGTATATTTTATCTGTTGTTTTTCTTCATGTCTTTCTTTGGCAAGATTAACGAGACGCTCAATTAATTGCGGGTACGCAAGCCCGGTATGCTTCCACAAAAGTGGGAACATGCTAAACGGTGTGAAGCCCGGCATCGTATTTACTTCGTTAATTAACGCCTTTCCGTCCTTCGTTAAGAAGAAATCGGCACGAACAAGACCGGAGCAATCCAATGCTTTAAACGCTTGAATCGCCATTTCTTTTATCTGCTCGTATTCTTCATCTTTAACGTCGGCCGGGATAATTAAGGCCGTATCGCCATCCTCATATTTGGCTTTATAATCATAGAAATCCGTTTTCGGAACAATCTCACCGGGAATAGAGCATTCCGGATAGTCATTCCCTAAAATGCCAACCTCGATTTCACGAGCCACAACACCCTCTTCAACAATAACTTTACGGTCAAATTGGAATGCTTCCACGAAAGCCGTTTCTAGTTCAGCCCGATTTGTACATTTGCTAATACCAACACTCGAGCCAAGATTTGCCGGCTTCACAAAGCAAGGAAAACCGAGCTTAGCCTCGACCTTAGAGTACGCCTCTTCTTTTGAGTGCTCCCATTCACTTTTAATAAAAGCAACATAGTTTACTTGTGCGAGCCCGGCTTCGGCAAAGACATTTTTCATCATCACCTTATCCATTCCGGCGGCTGAAGCAAGCACCCCGTTCCCCACGTACGGTAAGTTAAGCAATTCCAATAACCCTTGTACCGTTCCGTCTTCCCCGTTTGGTCCGTGCAATAATGGGAAAATGACATCAAGCGGTGCTTCCTGTTTTTCACCGTGGAATAGTGCTGGTGCCAGGGATAAAGGCGATAATTGATTGTCAGTAGAAAACTCAAGCGCTTTAACATTTTCTACCGGCCCGCTAAGCTCTGGCCCTTTAATCCAATGGCCTTCAACATTTATGTAAATAGGATGAATTTCAAATTTTTCAAGATCCAATGCTCGAATTACAGCAAGAGCTGTCTGCAGTGACACTTTATGCTCAGCCGATTTTCCTCCGTATAACAATCCTAGTTTTGTTTTCATACCAAAACCTCCATTTTCTCATTCACGTTTTTATTTTAACACTTTATTAAATAAGAAAGGAAATGCAGCAATGTTGTTTTTTAATGTTTTTTCTATACAGTATTTTATGATTCTTACTGCTTAGTTAACTACAAAATAAAACCTCCCCAATGCGGAGAGATTCAAATGACATTTAGCTTCCATTCCTTTGTTTTTTTATCAAAGATAATCTTAGCATCGCAGGGTTTATTGGAGATTTGCTCGTATTCTTCGTACATATCATCCATATTAGCGAAATCGCCCATCACCCAAATGGGAATTTCAATTCTTGTTCGCTGATGGTCCGCATCCCTTAGAGAAAAGCAAATACCTTCTTTGATGAAGGGTGTTAACGATAGGAGGATTTCCTTATTCACCTGCGGATAGGCACGCTTTTTTCTAATCCCAAGAATTGTTTTTTCCAGCTTTAACTCTCCAAGCTTGCCGGCAATTACTTCACTTAGTAAATGAAAAAAATCCTTAAAGCTTCGGTAATAGATTTTGTTTAACCAGCCATCATCATGTGCCAGGTAAACAAAACGGTTGCCTAGCTTATTATAAAAAGGCGATTTTAAATGTTTCTTTTGATGACCTAGAAACAGTAATTCAGCCATTTCTTGGTCAGATAGTTCATTCAAGACTTCTTCCTCAAGAAAATCTATCCAGCAGAAATCTCCGTACCCATAAACATCTTCCTGCGCTAATTTGTTAATTCTTTCTTCCGGACAATATTCGAGTTGGGTATGCATATTAAAATCAGCGTCATCAAAACGATGCTTTAATAAAAGCAATTGATTTAATGAACCTGAAAAAGCAGCAGCAAATTCACCGAATTCGATACCGTAGGACAATACATACTGATCTGTTTGATTTAAATGGACATAGATGAGATCCCGTATGTCTTGATGATGCTTTTTCAAAGCCGAACTCCTCCGATCAAACTTGGGTTAAATGATAATAAAAAGACAATTTCCATGAAACTGCCAAATGGTTTTGTCAATACTTCCTCATTTTATCAAATAATAGGATAAATAGCTTATTTCAATTCTTTTACAAATAATATTTTTTGATTAATATCATGACTTTGCCCTTTCCAATCGTTAACAATGTCAAGGATTAGATTTTCTTCCTGTTATTACATATACTATTTTTAAGGTTCTATAAACTATTATTTGTTTTTTTTATTTTTTAAGCCGCACCAGGTAAAGGAGCGAGTGCAAGCATGATCAAAGATATGACGCAAGATGAAATCACCCTATATATTATTAAAACGCTAAAAGAAAACAAAAAAACAGAGTTTGAAGCGGTAATTGAAGAGCTTCATCCCTATGATGTCGCAAAAATCTATCAGGACTTACCCGAGAAACATAAAGCAAGATTTTTATTATTTTTGAAATTTGATGTCCTTGCTGACCTGATGGAGGAGCTTGAAAAGGAAGAGCAGCTCGATTTATTGAACAAGCTTGGAATTGAAAAGTCCGGTAAAGTCCTTGATTTAATGGATAATGATGACTTGGCACTATTATTAAATGAGCTATCTCCCGAAAAGAAGGATTCCCTCCTCTCAGGGATGAAGACAGAAGAGTCCAATGCCGTAAAGGGCATTATGAATTATCCGCCGGAAACAGCGGGAAGAATCATGACGAACCGCTTTGTCTGGATTCGCGATTATTTTTCCGTTAGAGAAGCCGTCGAAAAGTTTAAAGTCTTCGCCGGATTTGCTGAATCGATTAACTATTTATATGTTATTGATGAAGCACGAAAGCTGGTTGGTGTTGTTTCTTACCGGGATTTACTGCTAGCGGAACCGGAGGAAAAAATCCGCACGATTATGTATGAACGTGTTATTTCCGTTCCCGTAACGGCTGACCAAGAAGTTGTCGCAAAAATGGCCGAGCGGTATGATTTCTTGGCAATCCCCGTGGTCGACGAAGACAATGTCCTTGTCGGGATAGTTACAGTCGATGACATCATCGATATTGTAATAAAGGAAGCAAATGAAGATATTGAAAAGTTATCGGCATCAGGGAAATCGATAGACTTTGAAACGAAAACACTCGTTGCCGCAGCAAGGAGGCTTCCTTGGCTGATTTTACTATTATTCATCGGGCTCATTTCCGGAAGAATTATCTCCAGTTTTGAGGATACGCTTCAGCAGGTTGTTGCCCTCGCCTTTTTTATGCCGATGATTGCCGGGATGACGGGGAATACAGGTACACAGTCGCTTGCGGTTGTCGTCCGCGGGCTAATTTCGCACGATATTGATAAAGGGGTTATTACCCGTTTAGTGATGCGGGAACTCGGTGTAGGAATAACCATCGGGGTGACCTGTGCCATCCTAATTTCGATTATCGCTTATATTTGGCAGGGCAATCTGATATTAGGCGCTGTTGTCGGCTGTTCACTTTTCTTCACGCTCATTATCGGGACACTTGCCGGAACAATTATTCCGCTCATTCTTTACCGCTTTAAGATTGACCCTGCGGTGGCGTCTGGACCGCTGATTACCACCTTAAACGATATCTTTTCCCTGCTCACCTATTTCGGAATTGCAACGATGTTTTTAAAGCATTTGATGTAGTTTCTTCTCTTATTTTCACAAAAATAAAGTTGAAACATTTACCGCTGTGACTCGTTATGTACTATATGGGGTTGTATGATTTTCCCTGCGTAGGTGTTGTGAGCAAACCCTTTATTTGCTAGGCTAGAAGGAAAGGAACATAGAAAAATAGGTGGAGCCAATGGACAAACAAATAAAAAAAGCAGATCGTTTTGATTGGACATTAACATTATTATTATTTCTTTTTTTCCTCGTTAGCTGTGCAGCCATTTATAGTGCCCAGGCATCAGGACAATATGGCGGAAAAAATTTTTTAGTCATGCACATTTTTTGGTATTGTTTAGGTGCCGCTATTATATCTGTTGCTATCTTTATCGATAGCTATCAATATAAGCGGCTTTCCTGGTATTTATATGGTTTCGGTCTCATTTTACTAATTGCCGTTTACGCTGCCCCGGAATCAATCGCTCCAGTCCGAAATGGAGCGAAAAGCTGGTTTATCATTAAAGGGATCGGGCAGATTCAGCCATCAGAATTCGTCAAAACCTTTTTAATCTTGGCATTAAGCCGCGTCATTATCACCCATCAGGAAAAGCACCTCGAAAAAACGCTAAAGACTGATTTTCTTTTACTATTAAAATTAGGGATCACAACGGCTGTGCCGCTAGGATTGATCATGCTCCAGCCGGACCTGGGGACAGGGCTTGTCATTTTATCCATATTAACTGGCCTCATCTTGATTTCCGGGATTTCGTGGAAAATCATTATCCCGATATACAGTGCTGGTGCGTCGTTCGGTGCGCTTATTTTCTATCTTGTGTTAATCAAGCCTGAATTTCTTGAAAAATACCTGCACGTACAAACCTATCAATTCAACCGGATTTACGCCTGGCTTGACCCAAATAATCACGCAACCGATTCAAGCTATCACTTGCTGAAATCAATCAGAGCAATTGGCTCAGGACTCATAACTGGCAAAGGTTTCGGCAATCGCGAGGTGTATATCCCCGAGGCTCACACCGACTTTATCTTCAGCGTTATTGGTGAGGAGTATGGCTTTGTTGGCGGCAGTATTGTGGTTGGACTCTTCTTTCTGCTCATCTATCATTTAATCAAGACTTCCTTAGAAACGAAGGATCCGTTTAATACCTATGTTTGTACGGGCATTATTAGCGTGATCACCTTTCATGTCTTTCAAAATATTGGTATGACGATTCAAGTGCTGCCAATTACGGGGATTCCGCTGCCGTTTATCAGCTATGGCGGCAGCTCGCTTATGGGAAATATGTTTGCCATGGGTCTAATTTACAGCATTCGATACCATCATAAAACGTATTTGTTTTCTTCGGAAAATTCGTTAAGTCAATAGGCAGGAGCAATACGTTGTGCTGTTTTTCATTATTAGGCATATTCGACGGAAAAGCACCATATTTATTTCTTTATGAGACAAACTGGTATAAACTAAATAAAGTTATAAATAATACATTAGCGAAGGTGAACTATGACAGAATTTATTAACAATATTTTAGAATTCTTATCCCATTTAGGATATTTCGGTATTGCCTTAGGATTAATGATTGAGATCATCCCGAGTGAAATTGTTTTAGGCTATGGCGGCTATATGATCTCGCAGGGACATTTGAATTTTGTCGGAGCCGTTATTGCTGGAACCATCGGCGGTACGATTGCCCAGCTTTTTTTATATTGGGCCGGATATTACGGCGGCAGACCCTTTTTGGAGAAATACGGAAAATACGTACTTATTAAAAAGAGTCATATTGACCTTGCAGAGCAATGGTTTAATAAATATGGTGCCGGAGTTATTTTCTCGGCACGTTTCATTCCCGTTGTAAGACACGCGATTTCGATTCCAGCTGGAATTGCAAAAATGTCAGCTAAAAAGTTTATCCTTTACACGGTGGCAGCTGTTTTGCCATGGACAATTATTTTCCTATATGTAGGTATGGTACTAGGCAGTAATTGGGGAGAAATTAAAGATAAAGCACATCCATATGTACTGCCAACTATTATTGCAGCTGTCGTATTAGGTGCTATCTATTTTATTATCAAGAAAACAAAGAAAACCACCGATTAAGCGGTGGTTTTCTTCTTTTCCAAGATAAGGAGATTATAGCATCAGGCCGGTGATCGTTGCTGTTAAAAGGCTTACAAGTGTTGCTCCATAAAGTAATTTAAGGCCAAACCTTGCAACAACGTTCCCTTTCTTCTCATTTAAGCCCTTCACTGCCCCTGCAATAATCCCAATTGATGAGAAGTTTGCAAAGGAAACGAGGAATACGGAAACGATTCCGATTGTTTTATTGGATAAAGAATGGCTGACTTTGCCTAAATCGATCATCGCGACAAACTCATTGGACAATAATTTGGTTGCCATGATTGTTCCAGCCTCCACTATATCGGATGCAGGCACGCCGACGATAAAAGCGAACGGTGCAAACACATAGCCCAGCGCCATTTGGAAACTAATACCGAAAATCCCAGCAAACACATGGTTAATCAAACTAATTAAGGCAACAAAACCAATTAGCATTGCCCCAACAATAATAGCCACTTTAAAGCCATCTAAAATATATTCACCAAGCATTTCAAAAAATGTTTGTTTTTCTTCTTGGATATCAAAAATATCTTCTTCCTCACTAACTACATACGGGTTAATGATATTGGCAATGATAAATCCACCAAATAGGTTTAAAACCAGCGCCGTTATGACGTACTTCGGGTCAATCATAGTCATATAGGCCCCTAAAATCGAAGCTGAAACCGTTGACATTGCCGATGTACACAAAGTATATAGCCGATGCTGCGGCAGATGAGGAAGCAGTTTTTTCACAGAAATAAACACTTCTGATTGTCCAAAAACAGCCGAGGCGACCGCATTATAGGATTCTAACTTTCCCAGACCGTTTATCTTGCTCAAGATTAAACCAAGATAACGGATGATAATTGGGAGCACCTTAATGTGCTGCGCGATCCCTATTAGTACGGAAATAAACACAATTGGCATTAGAACATTTAGGAAGAAAGGCATTTCCCCCTTGTTGGCAATCCCGCCAAAAACAAAATTAATTCCGTCAGCCGCATAACCTAGAAGATAGTCGAACAAGGCCGATATCCCTTTAATGATTAACAGACCAAATTCGGTATTTAGCAACACAAATGCCAGAATTAGCTGCAAAATAATCATCATGACGATCGGTTTAAACTTAATCCCTTTTTTATTGTAACTGACGATATAGGCGAGTAAAAAAATAACCGCTAGCGCCGCTAAAAAAATAATAACTTTCAAATCTTTTTCTCCCTTTCCTGGTGTCAGATTAATTATGTAAAGAAGTGAGAAAGTAATTAAAATGATTCGACAAAAATCGACAAAACTTCAAAACACAAATTTGATTATAGAATTAAAATGGAAGGGCTGTCAATTCAAACAGATAAAGTAACAATATTCAGGTTTCCCCTACTTTTCAAATTTATCCTATTTTTCTCGTTCAACCCAAAAAGAAAAACAGCTTGGTTAGAAGCTGCTTATCCCTCCTCGGTCACACTTAACCGATCCTTATATAGGAAAAAGAAATAAAGCAACATCGAAATAAAAACGGATATCGCTGCCGCTAGATAAATACTGCTGTAGCTGAATAGGTAGCCAATTTGACCAAACACGATGGCTCCTGTCCCAATTCCTAAATCAAAAAAGGAAAAGAAGGTGGCATTTGCCATTCCTCTTCGATTTAATGGAGCTTTTTCTATCGACCATGCCTGCAGGGCAGGCTGTACCGTGCCAAAACCAAGACCATACAGACAAGCTGCTATATAAAGAATAGCGCTATTAGGAAGCCAGGCTAACAAAAGCATCGCTGCCAAAATCAACATGGTTCCAGGGATATATACCGCCCGATGTCCTTTTCGATCATATAGTTGACCGGCAAATGTTCTTGTTACCATTAAGGCTATCGCATACAGAAGGAAGTACCATTGAATGCCTCCTATATGTTCTTTTGCTGTGTACAACGGCAGAAAGGAGGCAATCCCGCCAAACGTGACCGTCAGAAAGAACATCAGCATCGATGGTCTCAGTGCACTTTTTTCATATAAATCCAGCTTAGCATTTGTTTTTTTCGGTTGTGGTTCAACTTTTTTGTAGCTAATTCTTGAAGACAACAGAAAAGCAATTAGTCCTAAACCGGCACAAATTAAGAAAAAGAATTGAAATGATAGGCTCCCGTTTGTTAAGGAAAGCCCCAGCGCTGGACCGAAAGCGAGCGCCAAATTTCCCGATAATCCATAATACCCCATTCCCTCGCCTCTTCTTGCTGGAGGGATTAAATCGGTTGCAATTGTTCCCGATGCAGTTGTGGAAAATCCCCAGCCCACCCCTTGCACCACACGCATGACAAAAAGAAGCGCGATACTCGTTAGGAACCCAAATGACCCGACAGATAGGACAAAAATCGATAAACCGATTAAATAAACAAAGCCTCTCCCCTTTGTTTCAAGCGCATGTCCTGCAATCGGGCGCAGGAGCAGGGCTGAGAAGGTAAAAATGCCGACAACAACGCCAATTAATTGATCATTTCCGCCTAATTGTTCTACAAAAAGGGGAATAGTCGGCAGTGTCATCTGAAAGCCAAGAAAGATAAAAAAGTTAGCAAAAACAATAAGAACAAAATCCTTTGTCCAGATCTTTTCCTTAGGTCCTTCATTAATCATCTGTTTATCCATTTTTGCAGAGGACTTCCTTCCTATATAAATGAAAAAACGTCTCTACGGCTAGTAGAAACGAACTTTCATTAGATTGTATTTTTACGATTGGGTCTTTTCTATCACACGCTTCATGGCTTGAATTTGTCCTAAGTGCAGCGACTCATGGAAGACTGCAAAGTTAGCGAGCTCACCAAAGGTTTCTTGACCAAGGAACGGAGTTTTCAGCTTTTCACTGAAACTCTCTGCTGGAATTTCTTTAATCCTTCTTAATTGCTCCTTAAGCTGAGTTGACAATTCTTGAACTGATGGAACGTCACCATTCCAATCAGCCGGTTTGGTGCCAGTCGCAAATAGCTCCATATAGTTTGCTGGCAGATTCGTTGACTTTTGGGGAAAACCGAACATAAATTGTTCCGTGACAGTTAATGCATGGCCAATGTGCCAGTGAATCGTATTGTTAAATCCCTCAGGCTGTACATCTACAAGGCTTTCATCCAGTGAAGCTACATTTTTCAAGAAATAGTTCCTTGTTAACTCAAAGCTCTTAAATAATAATTCACTCATTTCAACTTTCCCCTTTCTAATTTTCCTAGCTATAGTTTATACCATATTAAGCCAGTTTTGAAACAAAATGAACTTACATTTCTTCCGGCGCTTCAATGCCTAATAACCGCAAGCCTTCTTTAAGGACGACCGTGACACTGTATACTAGGGCTAAACGTGCCGGCTGCTCCGTACTTTCCTCAAGGACTTTTACTTCGGCGTAATATTTATTGAAGGCTTGCGCAAGGTCGACTACATATTTAGCAACCTGTGATGGGTCAAGGTTTTCACAGGCCCGTTGAATAGCATTCGGAAATTCGATAAGCATGCTTATTACCTTCCACTCTTTTTCCCAAGTAGTATGGCAGTTGGCAGGAGGTACATCGGCCTGCCAATTGCCTTTTCGTAATATGGAGCAGCCCCGGGCGAACGTGTATTGAACATATGGACCTGTTTCGCCTTCAAAGCGGAGCATTTCCTCTAAGGAAAATTCAATATCGTTCATCCGATTGTTCTTTAAGTCGTGAAAAATAACGGCTCCAACGCCCACTTGTTTGGCCACTTCATCTTTATTTGCCAGGTTTGGATTTTTTTCTTCGATATTATGTCTAGCCATCGCAATCGACTCTGTTAACACCTCTTCGAGTAGCACAACTTTGCCTTTCCGTGTCGACATTTTCTTGCCGTCCTTTAACATCATCCCAAACGGAACATGAACCATTTTCTCTGCCCACGGATAACCCAATTTACTTAACACGGCAATTAACTGTTTAAAATGAAGGCTTTGCTCATGTCCAACGACGTATAAGGATTTAGCAAAGTTATAATTTTCCTTGCGATAGAGGGCGGCCGCCAAATCACGGGTAGCATAAAGTGTCGCCCCGTCTGATTTTTTAATCAGGCATGGCGGCAGCTGCTCATCAGTCAGCTCAACCACCTGGGCTTGATCGGATTCTACCAGTAATTGTTGTTCCTCAAGCAGTTGAACAACTCGGTCCATTTTATCATTATAAAAAGCTTCACCAGCATATGAATCAAATTGGATGTTCATCAACTCGTATATTCTTGAAAACTCCTTTAATGATTCATCACGAAACCATTGCCAAAGCATTAACGCTTCCTCGTCGCCATCCTCGAGCCGTTTAAACCAGCTCCGCCCTTGGTCCTCAAGTGATGAATCAATTTCCGCTTCTTTATGGAATTTGATATATAGCGCCAGTAGCTCCTTTATGGGGTTTTGTTTTACCTGTTCAGCATCTCCCCAAAGTTGATAAGCGGTGATTAACTTCCCGAACTGTGTACCCCAGTCACCAAGATGATTAATTTTGATTGGTTTATAACCGCACTTTTCTACGATGAGCGCTAACGCATTTCCAATAACGGTTGAACGCAAATGTCCCATTGAGAAAGGCTTGGCGATATTTGGTGACGACATGTCAATTGTGACATTGCCGCCGCCTCCGAATTCATGGGCGCCGAAATGACCTGTTTGTGTGATAATTTCACTGACTACCTTTTCCGAAACCAACTTTTTATTTAAAAATAGATTTAGGTACGCTCCCACCACTTCTGTCTGTTCGAAAATTGGCGATTGAATCTTTTCACTTAGTTCTTGGGCAATCATATTTGGTGATTTCCGTTTTAATTTTGCCAATGTAAAACACGGAAAGGCTAAATCACCGTGCGACGCGTTTTTTGGTTTTTCAACCATCAGTTCGAGTTCATCTGCTGAAATTTCTTGTTCAAGCAGCTCAAACAGTATGGCTGCAAGCTCCTTTTTAAAATTCATTCTATAGACCTCCTTTATTGTTAGAAAACAAAAAACCCCCGCCTCTATATGAAGAGACGAGAGTTGACTATCCCGCGGTACCACTCTAATTGTTCAAAAAGAACCAGCTTTCCCTTTGTAACGGAGTATTCTCCGGCGTACCCTACTTGGTTTCGGGTTTGCATCTCAAAAGTGCGCTTCATTATCTAATCTGTATCAGGCTCACACCGTCCCCGACTCGCTAAAACATCCTCGATAACTACTCTCTTTTTCATTGATTTTTCCATCTTGATTATCAGTTATTATACTGGAAAGATAAGGATTTATCCAGTCACTATTGAATTTTTTTATTAAGGCAATCCTATTAGTAAAGGAGGGATTTTTATGGCGAGAAGAAATAAAATACTTGTCCCGGAAGCACGAAGAGGTTTAGATGAGTTAAAAGCAAAGGTCGTTCAATCCGGGAGCCCGGAAAATGCCAAATTTGAAGCTGCCGAAGAGGTCGGCGTTCCATTAAAAAAGGGCTACAATGGACAGCTTACATCCGAACAGGCTGGAAAAGTCGGCGGCAGGCTGGGCGGCAGCATGGTTCGCGAGCTTGTGAAAATGGCGCAGGAAAACCTAAGTAAAAGACAGTAATGGTTGGGATCTATTTTGTAGATCCCTTTATTGATTCGATTACCCAATATTAGATTCATTTTTTCTCCTTTTCGATTCGGGTTTTATGAATTACTTTCCGCTTTGGACCCTTTACTCTCCAGTTCTGTGGA
>NZ_BCVP01000052.1 GCF_001591805.1 Neobacillus novalis NBRC 102450
GGTCGTTATAACCGGTTCATAAAGCCCGAGCCCTGCGGTTTTCAGTCCAGACGGTCGTTATAACCGGTTCATAAAGCCCGAGCCCTGCGATTTTCAGTCCAGATGGTCGTTATAACCGGTCCATAAAGCCCGAGCCCTGCGATTTTTAGTCCAGACGGTCGTTATAATCGGTTCATAAAGCCCAAGCCCTGCGGTTTTCAGTCCAGACGGTCGTTAAAGAAATGATGAGGTACTTAATCATAGATTAACAAGGAAGCGAGGCGACGGTTCACGATTTTTTAAAAAATGATATGGAAGATTGCGTTAAAATGGATAATAAGTATACTTTTTGAGGGCGGACTAACTAAATAATCATGATTGAGAGGAATGAACGATATGAATAGCTGGTTGTACGGTATGTATGCGGTTATTTTGGGTAATGTCTCAGTTTTTACAGGTGAGATTGTTACCTTTGTTATGTTGGGCTTTATTCTATTAAGCTTACATAATATAAATTCAACATTAAAAAAGTTGGTTGAAGCCATTAAATCCAAGCAATAATGGAGGTAAATAAAAAAATGGAAACTAAAATTAATTTGCTAAATAAATACATGGATGCGCTAGCTGCCCACAACTATTTTAACGGAGCGGTACTTGTAGGATACAAAGGGGAAGTCCTGTTAAAGAAGGGGTATGGATTATCTTCATTTCAGTATGATGTTCCGAATACTCCTTCGACGAGATTTCGCATAGGGTCGTTAACGAAAGCGTTCACTGCGATGGCAATTTTGAAACTTCATGCTAAGGTAGTATTGGATCTTGACGATTCTATCAATAGGATTCTTCCTGATTATCCGAATGGTTCCCTGATAACCATCCGCCATTTACTGAATCAGTCTTCAGGAATTCCAAGCTTTACTTCCACACCGGAATATTGGACAAAATCAATGAGGCTTCCTGCGGATTTGAATGAGATTATTGAAGATTTTAAGGAGATGCCGCTTGAGTTTACTCCGGGTACAGACATGAATTACAGCAACTCCGGTTATTTATTATTAACCGCTATTATTGAAAAAGTATCCGGCGTGACTTTTGATGATTACCTTCAAAATGAAATTTTCGATAAACTAGAATTAACAGACACCGGTGTCGATAATGGGCGGACAATTGTAAAATCGCTGGCTCAAGGCCATACAGTCTGGGAAAAAGTTATCCATACAGAGCATATTGATATGTCGTTTCCACTCGGTGCCTACGGGATGTATTCAACCGCTCTAGATTTATATCGATGGTGTCAGGCACTCATGGACAATTCTTTAATTGATCAGGACCTGCAGGAGCAAATGTTTACCAGCTTAAATGGCTATGGGTTTGGCTGGTTCATTGAGGATGGAGCCAGCAAAGAGGTAAGTCATTTTGGTGACATTAATGGATTCGTCAATCATCTTGTGGTTTATCCGGATGAAGAACTCGTGGTGATTGTGTTAAGTAATATCAATATTACGCCAGTAACGCAGATTAGCAGCGACCTTATCAACATTGTATTTGGAAAAAAGGTTGAGGGAATTCAGCCGTTTAAACCAGTAGGGCTAGAGAGTGAAAACCTTGTAGGAACCTATTTGAATGGAGAAGAGACCTTATCGATTCATTTTGACAAAGAACTTTATGCTGTCGTTCCAAAAATGTACGGGGTCCCGTATAAATTCAAACTTGTACCGATTGAGGCGAACCAGGAAAAAGTCATCTGTAAAAGCGATTTTATTCATGATACTTATACTTTCCATTTAATTGAAAAAAGAATGCCACAATCTATTGAGTTGATAGATTCATATGGTGCTAAGAAAGTGTATGTAAAGAGTAAATGATCTAACTCTAATAACCAATCAAACGTTTGATTAAATTTCAGACACTATGTGAGTCAGGTTTGAAAAACCAATCAAACGTTTGATTAAATGGCCGAACCTGCTGGTATGACTGGCCCGAAGAAGCCAATCAAACGTTTGATTAACTGGTAGCTAGCTCTTTACTTAAATATCGCTTGTTTTAATCATTCTAATTTAATTATTTTCCTCGAGGAATTGGTAAACCGCCATCAAATCTTGTTTATTCAACTCACGAATTCGATTGAAAATTGGAATATCTGCAACTGCCTCAAGATTTAAGCTTTCAGCCACAACATCCCTTACTTTGCCTGTAAGCCATGTTTTTACTTCTATGCCCTCGACGATTTCCTTACGCCCTTCATCATTGATGCCACTTGCATAACAACTTACACATGGAATTGTTAATTTAAACACGCCATCATGGAGATTATCTTCTGAAATTACTTTCTTACCTTTACAGAAAGGACATGGATGACTTGCCTTAATCTTATTAATTTGAGTGACAAGTTTTTTGTAACCAAACGCTTCATAAACATACGTTAGTTTTTTGTATTTTCCATTGGTGAAATACTTATCAATGATGGTTTCTCTCGTCTCGGTGATATTGGCAAAATCACAGATAGTAATCTGATTATTGATGCTGATGGATTCGATATTGCCTTTGACCCGGTCCCAGAATGGTAAGACATTTTGTAATACCATTTCATAACCAACAAAACTTGCTAGTTCCAATTCAAACATTTTCAGCGCAACTTGTGTTTCCCTAGGCATTAGTGAGACATCTTCTGTCAAAGTCATTTCGCCGCCAACAATCGCTTTCAATTTTTCCAGTTCTGGTAACTTTCCTACTGTTTTCATCACTTGATTTAGCGGCTGTGCGATAATCTCACGAATATCTGTGTCGCCAAATTTGAGCTTTTTATGATGATTTAGCACGGTTCCGTGACAAATCGGACAGGTAATCTTCTCTTTTGATGCTTTCATCTGCTCTTTAATAATCGATTTTGAAATGACTATATACATCCCAAGGATCTTATTAAAGCCCTCCCATGTCCTCCGCGTCTTGCCTGCTTTATCATAGAATGACTTTTCCCAATACCCGTATAAAAAGGTATGCTTCTCTGCTTCTGTCATCTCATTGTAGCTTTTACTAATATCTTGACCAAGTTCATTCTTAATCTCATCAAAAAGAAATTGCAATTTCGGATATTGATAATATTTTAATACCTCCATTACTTCTGGATGCAATAAGCCATCCCAGAATGGAACGGTTTTGTCTTGAATGACAATATCAAAATCAAACTTTTCAATAACCCGACGCCCTGAACAAACTGGGCAATGATTTTCTTGATTATAGAAATCGAAGCTTCTTGTATCTTTATTGGTTGGATGTGCTGCTACAATATGGTTGATCAAACCGCCAATCTCATAGAGAAAACTATATTGACTATACAAATGCCTTTCAAGATCAATGGCGATGACGGGTGCAATGGTGTCAGATTCGTATTCGCCATAAATCAAACGAGCCATTGATGATAAGCTTTTTAAAATGCCACCCTTATAGACATTTTCTGCATGTTTAAAATAGTCGATATGATTTTCTTTTAAATAGGTAATACCCTTTTGCTGCTTGAGTGTGGAAGAAATAGGCGATGGAGCAACACTATAAGCACCGTTTTGTTCACGATAATAATCATCATGACTGATCGTCTCAAGATGCTCCACAGGTTCAAGCTGTCTTTTACCAAAATCAACAATAAAATCAGAACTTTTCATCATATAGTCATTGTGTTCAATCATTATGATAGAGACTGATTCATCCTTTAGTATTCCCCTGATACTATCAATAAATTGATTTAAAATATTTTGTGATAACCCTTTTGAAGGCTCGTCAAAAATAAACAGCGTATGCGGGTTTCTTGAGTTGGTAAACAGCTCCGAAACTAAATGAACACATTGAAATTCACCGGTCGATAAAGACTGTGTTTTTCTTTCCAATGTCAAATAACCAAGTCCAAGTTTGATCAATAAGTTTAAGCGTTTATGAGCGATGTCTTCATTTGGCAGTTCATCAATAATATCTTCAATCGAGCGCTCGAAAATATCATCAATATCTTCACTATATTTTGTGAGTTTCTTTTTAATATCAAGAAACGTCGCAACGGTTGACCGACTAGTAATCGATTGGTTTCGATCTTGACCAACCATTACTAGTTTATCTTTTGGATATCGTTTCTGAAAATCTTTGGTTATACACTCATTGACAAGTGTCGATTTACCACATCCAGACTCCCCCGTAACGGTTACAAGTCTATTTTTGGGAATCTGAATTTCAGCCATTTGAATATTACGACAGTAAAGATCATGAAAATGATAGTATTCTGTTGGTACTTTCTTATTTCGTTCCCAGGTAATCGGTTTTGGACGTGGGGATTCTTCAACAATTTTCCCTCCGTATTTACCACTGCCAGGACCAAAGAATAATTGCTTATCTGATGTATCGAGCACGGTGTCAGAATGATCAATGAGCCAAATTTGATTCTTATAGCCTAATTGTTTAATCTGTTCTAAAATTTTCAATAGTGTTTGGTGATCAAGACCCACAGAGATTTCATCAATAATAATAACGGTATTATCACTTGCTGCCATGAATTCTGCCAAGTAAAGTCGTGTTAATTCTCCACCTGACAATGTACCCATAATTCGATTTAATGTTAAGTAACCAATATTCATATTGATAATATTTTTAAGAACATGTTGTTTCGCTTCACTAATATGTAATTCTTCTGCAAGGGATAGAATCGACTCCATGCTTAAGTTGTTGATATCGGAAATACTATGTGGCTGCCCCAATAATTCTATTCTTTTTTGCTCAACTTCCGGACTATAGCGTCTGCCTTCACATTTTTTACATTCGACATTTTTGGTCGTACCGCGTCCTTTACAAGCTGGGCACCAGCCTAGTGCATTATTAAATGAAAACACTTCTGGAGAAAGATTATATTTTTCAGCAAGCCGCACGCGGATCTCTGTAAACACGCCCGTATGTGTACCAATGGTTGAACGTGGATTAGAAGAAATGGATGATCTTCCGAGAAAAAGTACTAGAGGCATCTCTTCCATTTTGATGGCACTGAAATTGGTTTCCATAATATTTGGAAATAAATACTGATAATCAGCCTTTGGCAATAAGGAAACGAGACGCTTCTTGGATTCTTCCCCAATGGTTTGACAAAAAGTGGTTTTGCCAGATCCAGACAAACCAGCAATTCCGAGCGTCAGATCTTCCGGCAAGACGGCATCTAAACGGTTAATATTGTTGGCAATTAATTGCTTTATTTTCATAGTGCTCTCCTCTCCATTCTCTAAATATAGTATTGCCATGTTAGTAAAACTTCAAATGAATTTGTACGAAAAAAGCAAACGGCTCAGTCCATTACCGAGCCGTTTGCTTTTTCCTATACGTTAGCATAGGTTTGGTCTTATCTTTCCCCTAACACCTTTTCAAGCTCGCCGAACCAGTTAGTCCAGCCATACTTAGCGCCAGCGGCTGCCTGATCATTTGAGATGCCGGTTTGTTCGAGATGAAGGTTAACCTTTCCGTCCCCTAAATCCGACAGCGTCCAGGTGACCGTATGCTTCTCTCCGCTTTCCCAAGTATAGGACAACCGGTTTGGTTCTTCCACGATCAGCACTTCGCCCTCAATAAGTCCACTCCAGTATTGAGTTGGTTCAGTTCGAAATTGAAATTTATGTCCTACAATTGGTTTAAAGTCATTTTCCATTATCCATTTCTCAAGAGTTTTCGAATCTGTTAATGCGTTCCACAACTTATTGATTGAACTTGTAAACTGAAAATCTAATGATAATTCTGCCATTATTTATTCCTCCGCTAATAAATTTTTTAAAAGTGCCACTTTTTCCATCCAAAATTTCTCGTAAAAGGATACCCAATCTTTAATTTCCTCTAGGGGAGCTGCATTTAGTCGATACCTTGTTTCTCTACCAACTTTACGGTCAGAAACTAGACCCGCTTCTTTAAGGATAGCCAAATGTTTAGAAACAGCGGTACGCCCCATTTGAAATTGAGCGGTTAATTCGTGAAGTGGTAACTCTTCTGCATCTGCCAACAACCGCAGCAATTTACGTCTTGTTGGGTCAGCAATGGCTACATAAACATCACGCTCTTGATATTTCTCGTTCAAAATCACCCTCTCCTTATAAATTGGACACCAATTAGTGTCTTTATTATAAGACACCAAACAGTGTCCAGTCAAAATTCACTTTTGTCATAATAGTTATGATTTATTCTCCTATTTATTTTCCACCTTCTTCTTACTTTTTAGAATCACTATTTTGGAGATATCTTTCCTTGTGAACAATAAGCTCATCTCTTAACATTTGGAGCTGCAGGATTTGTTCATTCATCTCATGAATCTTCCGGTCTGCATGCTGGATGATTCTTTTTTTCTCTTCCAATCCCTCAGGGTTCGCTTCGTAAAGTTCAATCATTTCCTTTATTTCTTGCAAACTGAAACCCAGCTTTTTACCACGAAGAATCAGCTTTAACCTTCTCCTTTCCTGGTTTGTATAGCTTCGCTGCTTGGTTAATCTGTCGCGCGTTTCTGACGTTAGCATTCCAACTTCTTCATAGTAACGTATCGTTCTCGAGCTGACATCAAACATCGATGCAAGCGCGCTTATTGAAAAAAGATCTTCCGCTGACATTCATTTATCCTCCTAGTTGACGTTAACGTAAACTTAATATTATAATAATTCTGAATAACACAATTTGTCAATTGAAAATAAGGAGTGATTAGTTGATGAGCATAACCTCCCAAGACATAGATACAAAAGGGAAAAATTCCTACAGCTTTGATGAATTTGTTGCAAACCGTGAAAACCTTGATTGGTATCGTGATGAACCATTTTTGCAAAAGGCAGTGGAAAAATTCACTGGTTCTGAGTTTGAACAAATTCACGAAAGAATTCTTTCCTTTTCTCCAACGGTTTCTTCTAAATGGAATCGTTTAGCCGTACAAAGCGCGAGGCCGGAAGTCCGTCCGCATATGCTTCACTATGATGCGTTTAACCACAGGATAGACAGAGTGGTGCGGCCGATGGAAACACAGCTTTTAGAAAAGGGAGTATTTGGTGAAGGGCTATTCTCTAGTCAAATGACAGCTTGGGAAAGTTTTGTTAAACGAATGTTAATTCATCAACTAGGAGAAGCGGGGGTAACCTGTCCTTTAACATGTACGCACGGCTTAATTGCCCTAATGGAAGAATTTCCGGATGAGATTCATCCAGAACTCCAAGAGATTTTGATGCAAACAAAAGAAGGGGTTAACGGAGAATTTGCCATTGGTGCCCAGTTTATGTCAGAAATCCAAGGCGGATCTGATTTGCCTGCCAATCTATTAGAAGCCGTTCCCGATGGAAAAAACTATCGGTTATATGGCAATAAATTCTTCTGCTCCGTCGCGCATGCTGATTATTCTGTTGTCACCGCCAAAATTTCAGGCTCAAACAATGTATCCACCTTTATTGTCCCATCATGGCTGCCAGGAAATAAAGAGAAGGAAAAGAGAAATGACTATCAAATTAACCGAATTAAATGGAAAATGGGTACCGCTGAGGTTCCAACCGGCGAATTCCAATATAATGGAGCTCTTGCGTATCCCATCGGTCCAAAAGATAAAGGCATTGCCGTGGCAGTCGGAATTGTTCTGACATTATCCCGTCTTGAAATCGGCATTGCCTGCGCCGGATTTATGCTGCGCGCATCAAGAGAAGCCAATCTTTATAGCGAGTTCCGTTCCGTTTTTGGAAGAAAGATAAAAGACTATCCGCTTGCTGCAAGTAAATTAAAGCTAATAGAGAATGCAGCACAACGGACAACCGCAGGCGCCTTTAAAATATATGACCTTTTCTTACGTCTCGAAAAGCCGCTTAATCCAGGACTTAAATCAGACCACCCCCTTGAAATCAGAAAGCAACTGTTTAACCTGCGCGAATTAATTTTATTGCAGAAAATTGGCGCTACCAAAGAGGGTGTGGAAGTATTACGCGAGGCCATCTCGGTGTTTGCCGGTCATGGCGTCATGGAGGAGTTCTCCTCACTTCCGCGGATATTCCGGGATGTCGTTGTAAACGAACAATGGGAAGGACCACGAAATCTGTTATTAACTCAAATTTATCGAGATATTAGTAGAGTGGCAGATTGGTATCCCCCATTTGATTTTGTTCGTCATGTTCTTGACGGTGCATCACCGGAAATCATCCAAACATTTTCAGTGCAACTGGAAGACCTGCTGCAACGGCCGGTTCTTGGAGAAGTAAGTGAAGGATCGATGGAGGCAGCGATGGAGTGGGATGTGTTTTGCAGTTCCTTCTTTAAAGCCTATCAGGAAGTGGCATTAGCAGAGATAAAGGAATCCGGTATAATTTGACAGTAAACTAGTATAGGTAAAAAGGGAACTTCTTGATGGTGAGAAGTTCCTTTTTCCCTTTTTAAAAATTCTATCTTTTGCTGTAAAAAATAATATAAAATGGGAATAAAAGAGGCTTGTTTCATGCGTGTATCGAATAACAATTTTTGTGATGAAAAAGAGATTCGTTGTGATGAGTGGGTATATTCAATAAGAAAAACCTTTTAAGGGAGGAGAAATGATAATGGCGAATTATTTGGGCAGACCAAAATTAAAAATACCCAAGACAAAAAGTGAATGGATTTGGGATATAATCGGCTATTTATGCTTTTTCGGATCAATTATTGTTTTACTTTATGTTTGGAGAACACTCCCTGATAAAGTGCCTGGACATTACAATGCTGCAGGTAAGGTGGACCGCTGGGGATCAAAATGGGAGCTTCTTATTTTACCGTTTGTAGGGATATTCATTGCACTTCTAATGGGTATTATAGAAAAATTCCCCGAAATACATAATTATCCTAAACGATTAAATGAATCAAATGCAGAACAGTTTTATTTACAAAGCCGAAAACTTGTTAATCAATTAAAAAACATCTGTCTCATTCTTTTTTCGCTCATCTTAGTTGAATCCATTTCTATTCCATTAGGCTGGGGAGGCGGCTTTGGCATATGGTTTTTACCGACAGCGCTAATTGGAATTGGTCTTCCAATTTTATTTGGAATAATGAGGCTTATGCGGATTAAATAATAGGGAAGGATCCTATGCTTCATTTCAGTGAAGCATAAGAACCTTCGCCTTTCATGATTGCATTAAAACGCCCAGTCTCCATTACGGAAAATCGGAACAATTGTGCCGTCTTGTTTAATGCCATCGATATCCATCTTGTCAGAGCCAATCATAAAGTCAACGTGAACTGTGGAAGTATTCATGCCGTGTTTTAATAATTCTTCCTGGCTCATTTTCGTTCCACCTTCAATCGTAGTTGGGTAAGCTGCCCCGATTGCTAAGTGGTTAGAGGCATTTTCATCAAAAAGAGTATTGAAGAAAGTGATTCCTGATTGAGAAATTGGGGATGGGTCTGGTACCAAGGCAACCTCACCTAAGCCAGTGCCGCCTTCGTTATCAAACACCAATTTCTTAATCGCTTCATCGCCTTTTTCAGCAGAAATGTCCACAATCTTGCCATCCTTAAAGTGCACTTCAATTCCTTCAATTAATGTCCCGGCATAGCTTAACGGCTTTGTGCTACGAACCACACCATCCATGCGATGAGTGTCAGGAGCAGTGAAAACTTCTTCTGTCGGCATGTTAGCAATAAATTCTTCGCCCTTTGGATTATAACTTTCAGCACACGCCCAAATATGGTTCTTCGGTAAGCCTAATGTTAAATCCGTACCAGGAGCTGTGTAGTGCAAGGCATCAAATTGAACTTCATTTAATTTTGTTGCCTTTTCATTCAATGTCTTTTTATGTTCATCCCAGGCAGCAACTGGATCTTCTGCATAAACGCGGGAGGTTTTAAATATTTGATCCCATAAGGCATCAACTTGTTCTTCCGAAGTTGCAAGGTTAGGGAACACTTTTGCCGCCCAACCAGCTCCTGCTGCAGCCGCGACAGTCCATTTCAAATCATCATTTTGCGTGGCCTTGCGCTGGGCACTGAAAGCTTTTCCAAACACATTTTGATATGCAGCCACTTTAGCAGGATCGACTTCATTTAGTAAGCCAGGGTCACTTGATACAATAGAAAGACGGCTTACGTGATGATTTAGTACATGGTCTTCGGATTCTTGAATTTCGTATTCTGGAATGTCAGTCAGCACTTCTACAGGCTGATGTATGTAATGTCGTTTATTGATTTCATCATCGGACCATTTAACAATTACCTTTTCTGCGCCTAAAGCATAAGCTTCTTCCGTGATTAATCGAGCTAAAGGAGCTTGATCAACGGTAATGGTCATTTTTACCCAATCACCAGGTTGAACATTGATTCCTTTGGCCACTAAAAGTTTTGCGTATTTTTGCAAATTTGTTTCAAAATTTGGTAGTACCATTTTTTTAACCCCCAATAATTTATTCCTTACCAACATACCATACTCATAAATTTCTTCAAAATTATCCAACTTCATAAAAAACAATTTACGTCAAAAAGATTGTGGGGGACTGGTTTCTTAAACTCAATCAGGGGTTAATCTAGAACCACTATCATTTTCCTCCATTAATAGGGGAAGAGCGATTCGAACCGTTGTGCCTTTTTGAGGAGCACTTTTTACGTTAATGGATCCTCCGTGTAAATGAACCAATTGTTTGGTGATGGCCATTCCAAGTCCAGTTCCGCTGCCGGAGTCGCTTGTATTGGTGCCTCGGTAGTAGCGATGGAAGAGTTTATTGAGCGTTTCATTGTCCATGCCGATGCCGTCATCCTCAATGGTAATCATCATAAGATATTGTTCAATAGATGAAATCGATACCGTAATCTTCGTGCCAGAAGGATTATATTTGACGGCATTCGCAAGCAGGTTATCAATAATCCGTTGAAACCATTTGGAATCAATCGGTGCGAAAATGGTTCCATTATGTGAATGGAAGAGGAATTGCTTCCCATTGTTAGTCGGATCATTGATGAAATGGATGACGGTTCGTCGGATAAATTCGTTCATATCTACCAGTTCTTTTGCCATTGGTAAAGTCTGATTTTTTAGGCGATACGTTAAAGTTAAGTCCTCAAGTAAGTCCATCATATACGTGGATTTTTCTGTTATGATTCCCGCGAACTCTCTTGTCTCTGGCTCTGACCAGGAATAATTTTTCGATTCGAGCATTTGTGCATAACCGGAAATGGAGGAAAGCGGCGTTTTTAAGTCATGGGAAAGACCGCTAATCCATTCTTCCCGCGTTTGTGTCATTTTCTGTCTTTGTGCTTCGTTTTGTTTGAGGGTCTTTGTTAAATGTGAAAGGGTTGCAATGAGATCCTTGTACAAACGATACTTTCTTTTTAGTTTTCCTTTTTTATTTAACATCATCGGGCGTTGATGGAGATCATAAGGCTGCTCATATAAACCACTGCCAAGATTTTGAATCCATTTCATCATCATAATCAATGGAACACCGAATTTACGTGCATACCAGAAGGTACCCATCATCAATAGCAGAAATAATAAGACAGGAATGATTAAAAAACCTTTAGTCATCGTTTTGACCAAGCTTACTTCAAGATTTGGGGCTGATCTTGATTCATGGATTCCCACAATAATCGTTTGTTCTGACCTTGTATCAAAGTAAGCGGCAATGGATCCGTGTTTTTCCTTTGTTAAGTTGTGAAGATCCTGAATCGAGTACGTTATGGGTTCCTTGTCTGTACCGTATTGATCAATTACTTTACCGGTTGAATCAATCAATTGAGCCCAGCCTTTTTCTTCATTCAATTGTTGAAGAGTGGCAGCGGTAAGATGAAGCTGATGATTTTTCCAATCGGTATCTGACTTCATTTCGTTTAATAATCTAGTCTCCGCATTTTTTCTTCCGAATAAAAGCAAGTACGGCTGGAGGCCAGTTTCTTTTAACAGCCAATGCGTGTATTCCGTAGAGACAGAGCTTTCTTGCAGCAGAAGAGCGGCCAATTCACTTTGTGAAAAATGGCCCGGGACTTGTTTCGATGCATGGTAAGATCCTATGACATCGCCTTTTTGTGTAAGCACAAGGAGCCAGCCGTTCTGATTTTCCGCCAGTTGTTTTAATTCATCATCAAACGTTGCTTTATATCCATGTATCGTAATCCGATTAGAAAAAAAAGCGTCATCTGCCTTGGATAGATCTTGGGTAACCTCATCATTCATAATCGAAAAGCCAATGATTCCCCAAATGGAGATTAATAGAAAGAAAAAGAGGATAAACACAAGGATTAACTGGATAAAAAACTGTACAATAAAACGTTTATGGATGTTCATGGATGCCGCCATCTGGTACAAATTTATAGCCAAGCCCTCTTACAGTAAGAATGTAATGCGGTTTACTTGGATTGTCCTCGATCTTTTTCCGAAGCTTTCTAATATGGACCATAACGGTATTATCCTCACCTAGAAATTCTTCGCCCCACACATTTTCGTAAAGCTGGCTTTTACTGAATAGCTGATTTGGATGTTTGCAGAAGAATAGCAGGAGCTGATAGACCTGTGCTGGTAATTCCACAGTCCTTCCTCCTACAGTCACTTCCCCAGAGAGGGCATTTACATGGATGGATCCATATCGGTAAATCGTTTTAGATGTGTTTGTGATCTTTCCTGAGTGACGCCGTAAATGTGCTTTGATTCTTGCGACGACTTCCAGGGGATTGAAGGGTTTTGTGATATAATCGTCTGCGCCTAATGCAAAGCCCGAAAGTTTATCCAAATCTGTTGACCGCGCTGTCAGGAAGAATATCGGGGCATCGGTCGTTTCCCTAATTAGCGGGCAAATTTCAAAACCACTGCGATTTGGAAGCATTACATCCAGAAGGATTAAGTCATATCGTTTGGTTTGACATAAGGCAAGAGCATCCTCAGCTGAACCTGCCGTATCGATCAGGTTAAAGGCTTCCTTTTTTAGAATCGTTGTTAACATATGTAAAATAGCTTTCTCATCATCGATAATTAATAATTGTGGCTCGTGCATAAAGAAACTCCTATTCTATATCAATCTATACATTATCATATCATTCAGTTGTCAAATATCTAGGAATTAAGGAACAATTAAGGTGGGATTTTAGTTGGGTTAAGATAGAAATACTATAATTATGGTAAAGATTCACACAATAAAGAAACGGAAAGGAGAAACAAAGTATGTATGTAATCGGTAAAAGGGAATTTATGAGTTTATTCAAAGGGGTAAAATCGCTTATCGTCATTGCAATTTTATTAGTAACTTCCTATTATTCAGCCAAGTTTGCGAATTTTTTACTGTCGGGGATCGAGCTTTCAGCAAAGGAAGCTGAAAATATTCACACGGTTGGTCTTTTAGGCTTGCTGTTGCTCCTCGGCCAATTGTTTATAGCGGGGCTTTCCCATGATACAATCAACCGAGAGACACACGAACGCACGATGCGATTTTTAGTAACAAGAACGTCAAGAACATCCATAGTACTTGGAAAGTTTTTGGGTATTTGGCTGTTTTGGTTTATTTGCCTGATAATCTCCTTCCTGATTATCAGTATATTTGCACAGAAGATCGATATTTTTATTTTTTCTCAGATCATGAGTTTAGTAACCTATCAAATTTCCTTCACTATCTTGCTTTCAGCTCTGATCCCTAAGCCTGGATTTACGATGTTTTTAGGAATTGTGGTTGGACTTTCCTTTCCGATTTTGGGATTATGGGTTGTGTTTACGTCAAATGTTTGGGTGAGTTGGACAAAGTATATTACCCCTTTTTATTATTTGGAGCGCGAAGACTTTTCTTTTTTGGTGATTTTTATAGTAGCTGGTATCATGCTCTTTTTCGCCAACTTTATATTTAAAAGGAGAGAATGCTGATGATTGCCATTGAAACAACACAGCTGAAGAAGTCATATGGAACGGCGCCAATTGTAAAAGGGATAGACTTAATCATAGAAAAAGGGGAAATCTTTGGTTTCTTAGGTCGTAACGGGGCTGGTAAATCCACTTTTATTAATATGTTAACCGGCATTATTCGCCCAAGCTCCGGCACATACTCCCTGTTAGGTGTAAAAGGTCCCAATGATCAAGTAAAGAAGCGGATTGGGGTAATGCCTGATTACTCCACTTTATATGGCTCTTTAACTGCAATGGAGCATTTAAAATATCTTTCGGCTTTGTCTGGAAAGCCGGCCGGAAAGGAATGGTGTTTGGAGATCCTAAAGTTAGTGGGCCTGGAATCTCATGTTCGAAAAAAGGTGGCTAAATTCTCATTTGGAATGAAAAAGAAATTAGGGATTGCACTAGCCATCATCCATGATCCTGAGCTCATTTTTCTTGATGAGCCCACTTCAGGTCTGGATGCAGAATCTGCGATTCATATCCATAAGCTAATCCTTAGGTTGCAAAAAAGCGGGAAGACCATATTCATGACATCTCATAATCTGGCTGAAGTAGAGAAACTTTGTACACAAATTGCGATTATGAAAGATGGAAAGATCGCAGCTAGCGGCACAATGGATGAGCTTAGAGCCTTCTATCGGTCGACCATAAAAGTTAAAATCAAGCATTCTCCAGTGCCGACATCGGAACAAATAAACTTACATCAGTGGCTGGAGTCAGCAGGAACAGATTTGGAAATGAAAGCTCCCTATGTAACCATCACCGTAATAGATGAGAAAAAGATTGCTGAAATCATCCGAGCGTTTCAGCAGTGTCGGGCAGATGTCCTTCGTGTTGAAGTAGAAGAACCATCGCTTGAAGATATATTTCTGGATGAATAACTTCGATGTCTTATTAAATATAGAGGCATCGAAATAAAGAAGGTGATTTTTATGTATTCACAAATGAATGGGCCCCAAAAACGATTATCTAAGGATGCAGTGAAAGTATGGATTATAAGTGAAACGATTACGAGTATAATTGGATTCATTACCCTTGGAATTTTCCTTTATCTGGATTATCGTTTTTCTTGGAAAGAGTGGATTGGCTGGATTCTGAAGGGACTGCTCCTGATTTCTGTGCTAAGCGCAGTCTGGTCATGGATTAAGTCGTTTCTTCTTTATAAAAGCTGGCGTTATGATGTTAGTGAAGAGTTTTTACAATTGAAGTCAGGTGTATTATATGAAAAACATCAACTAGTCCCGATGACCAAAATACAATCGGTAGCAACTAATCAAGGACCGGTACTGAGAAAATATGGGCTTTGTTCCGTTTCCATTGAAACTATTGCATCCGCTCACGCTATTCCGGCCCTGCCTAAACAGACCGCCATTGAATTAAGGAACCAGATTGCTCATTATGCAAAAATTAAGGAAGTGGAGCCATGATCCCAGCAAAACGATACCATCCACTTCTTATGCTTTTTGGCCTATGGTCGCTACTAAAGAACAATTTTTTCATTTTTATTTTTTTGTTTGTGATCAAAGCTAGGTCGCAATCACCCTTCATTATATATGGCAGGATCCTATTTTTCATAGTTTTTGGAGTGGCGTTTATTTACATTTTTTTAAAATGGTTCGCCCATAAATATGAACTCGATGGTCGGTCATTTCATCTGTACAAAGGAATTTTCATTAAATCAGAGCGAACCATTCCTTTTTCAAAAATTCAAAACGTCAACCGTCATACCTCTCTTTTTCATCGGTTGTTTAAAGTGACTTCCATTAGCTTTGAAACGGGAATGACAGGTGAAGAAGCTGCTGTGAAATTCGAAGTGGTTTCGCAACTAGAATCATTGCGAATGGAACAGCATATAACAAGTGAAGTAAACGATAATGCTATGAATCTTTCTCCTTCAGAAATGGTTGTAGCAAAAGTAGATTCCATCCGAATTATTCATTTTAAACCAATGAAAAAGGATATCTTAAACGCAAGTTTTACATCATTAAGCTTTCTCGTATTTATTCCTTTACTTTTATCGTTTTATTCTAAAATTGATGAAATCCTTCATGTGGAAAAAGAAACAGCGGGGATCTTTTTCTATATCATCAGTTCTTGGTGGATTGTTACAACCATCGTCGTTGTCCTCATCATGGCTTCTGTTGCTTTTGGAATCGCAAGGGCATTTATAAAATATGGGAAGTATGAAATTTCCTCCGACCGGAATCGTATTTATATTACAAAAGGTGTCATCGATGAAACGGCCTTTTCTATTGCAAAAGAAAAGGTGCAAGCAATTGAAATTAAGCAGTCCATCTTGAAACGATTGCTTGGCCTTGCCGAAGTGAAACTGACTTGTGCTGGCAGTCTTAGTTTCGGAGAGGAAACACTTGAAATCAATTCACTTTACCCGTTCCTCCCCGTTCAACGAGCTTATGAAATGGTATCGGAAATTTTACCGACTTATGAAGTAACACCAAAGATGAAGCGCCTGCCGAAAAAATCTTTATGGGTCCGCTTATTTAGTCCGAGTTGGATCTGGGTGATTACTACGGCAGTTCTATTTTATTTTAGACCGGCTGTCTTAGGAGTGGAACAAGCATGGTGGATAGTATCGGCTGCTTTGTTATTAATGATTATTGCAATAAGATGGCTAGATTTCATACATACAAAATATATTTTGAACAATCGCTTCATTCAATACAAAACGGGCAGTCTAACTACTTCTTTATTCATTTCCAAGCGGGAAAAAGTGATCGAAGTAAAAGTAACTCGGACTATTTTTCAAAAATGGTTAGGGCTTGCCTCGATAGAAACAATCAATCGAGCCAAACCATTACAGCATAATGGGATTGAGGATGTACCAGTAGAATTTGCAGACTCGTTTTACAAATGGTATATGGGACGCAGAAACGAAATTGAAATTGAATAAACGTGGTTTACCATTCTGACCAAGAGATTTCCCCTTTTAAAGAAACTCAACCGTTGTAGGTGATGTGGAATGAAAGAAAAACTGGTTTACATCAGAGCTAAATCGGATAAAGTGCCTCCCTTACAACAGAGATTAGTAAGGGTATTGTTTGTATTTTTGCTGGGAGCATTATTGGGTTTCTTGGCAAAATTCTCAGATGGCTCGGTTATAGGGCTAATTGGAACTTACCTTGGCTTTTGGATTGTAGTTACATCAATTATTGCCGTCCGAAGTTGGTCGCCTAAAGCTGCGGCATTACATGCATTTATTTTTCTAATGGCAATGTTTCTTGTTTATTATTTCTATTCCATGGTATTGTTTGGATTTTTCCCTAAGGATTATTTTTTCGTTTGGGGCGGAATTGCCTTACTTTCGCCGGTAGGTGGTTATGCGGTGTGGTACGCCAAAGGAAATGGATGGATTGCAGCACTCTGCACTGCCTTACCAATTAGTTTACTTTTGGTGGAAGGCTATAGTTTTTTCTATACGTTCGGGGTCCCCCAGGGGTTCGATATCATCTCAGCTGCTATGTTATTTATCATTTTGCCTGCAAATCATTTTCAACGCTTACGCACGCTGCCTATTGTCATTGTGCTATTTTTCTTGATGGAGCGGTTAGGGGTACTCTATTATTTGCTGTGATAAATATTTTTTCTGTTGGAAGGAGCATTAAAGATGATCCATATTCTATTTGACCAATCTTCTGCAGGCAGTTTAAGAGTAGCATTTAAGGAAATGGGAATGGATAAAGAAGAACAAATTATTTCCTTTTGGAATATGTTCTCGATTGGTCCTGTTCAGCGGTTACACGAAGAAGCGGGGCAGGAGGCACGATTTGATTGGATGAAGGACGTAATGAATGATGAACTTGGTGAATTTCAGGAATATACGCAGCATTTCCAGAAGACTATTTATCAGATTAGATCCATTCCTGAAGGTGCAGCTATTACCATTTGGACTGCTGAAAACGCGCATGAACAGACAGGACTACGATTTATTTTGGATTTATTGAAGGGTAAAAATAACGATATAACCGTTATCAACACGACAAAGTCATATGGAGAACTTTTCAACACAGGAAGAAGACAATATACCGTTTTGCATTCAGGCGAAATAAATCCTGACAAACTCCAAATAATATATGATCAAGGAGAAGGAAGAGTTCTAACTGATCATGATAAAGAAGATTATGGGAATGAATGGATTTTTTTAACCGAGAATCGTGAAACTTTAAGAATCTGGAGAAATGGAAGGATTGTGAGTGTCCCTGAAGACTATTACGACCCATTTATCATCCAAAAAGCTAAAAATTTACATAGAAGGCAGGAAACAAAAGACTTTATGAAATCTGCCAGACTAATTGGCGAGGTGCTGGGGCATTTAGACCAATATGTTGGAGATGAATTTTTAGAATATCGCCTAAGAAAGCTGATAGAAAAAGGGGTTTTTGATGTAGAAGGCAGTTTGATCGCTATGAGGTACTATAGCGTGAAGTTGCGTTAGGAAAGGAAAAGCTAAATCTTGTTATCGCAATCATTTTGATCATTGCGTTTTTCATCGGTCTTATGAAGGACATATCTCTCGATCTCCTGCTGAGAAGTGTCCTTCATCGGAATTATGAAGGACACTTCTCTCGATTTCCTGATGAGTTTTGTCCTTCATCAGCTTTATGAAGGACACTTCCCTCGATTTCCAACTGAGTTTTGTCCTTCATCAGCTTTATGAAGGACATTTCCCTCGATTTCCAACTGAGTTTTGTCCTTCATCAGCTTTATGAAGGACATTTCTCTCGATCTCCCACTAAGTTCTGTCCTTCATCGGCTCCATGAGGGACCCTTCCCCCGATCTCCTGCTGAGTTTGTCCTTCATTGGCTTTATAAAGGACAAAATAACAATATATTAAATTGCACACTTAAATTCACCATAAATCACGCTAATTTACACTCACTCCAATATGTTTTCATCACTAGAGAATTCCATAAAGAATTCATTTGTGAAAAAGTGGAGACTGCCCATTTTTTTGATAACTGGCAGGGAAAAACCCAATCAAACGTTTGATTAAATTCTTGAGCAGGAAAAAGGTCAAACTCAGCTGAGCAATCAGGATTGCAGATATTGTAAGGGTTATTTCCTTGCAGGGTTATAAAACCACCGCCTAAAAATGCAAATATACCTCCATCTCATCTATTCTTCCCCCAAAACTAGATTCTCTCTTTTATTAAAAGCTATATTCAGGTATTGAAGAAAGTACATATCTCCTTCATAAAATTGAGTCGATACACTGAAATAAGGAGCCTGCGCTTAAATAATAGAAGTTGAAATATTACTATTATTAAATAGGTTGCAACGTTTCGACTTCCCCATTCGACTTTATAATGAAAAGGAGGGGATAGAAAAAATGGATATTGCTAAATTAGTACAAAAGGCGAAGAAGGGTAATGATGAAGCATTTGAACAGCTGATTAGTTCTGTTCGCCCAAAATTGTATCGGACTGCCTATTCATATGTAAGAAATGAACAAGATGCTTTAGATATTTATCAAGAAACCATTTACAAAGCATACATTTCTCTAAAAATGTTAAAAAAACCCGAAAGTTTTCAGAGCTGGATTACAAAGATTCTCGTTTTTAAAGCTATTGATTTTATTCGAAAAGAATCGCGGCATTTTAGTACAGATGATGAGAAAATATTTGCTGAATTAATTTCTAATGAAAACGTCGATTACATAGTCCATTCAATGGATTTATCCGAGGCCTTTAAATTTTTGGATCCCAAATACAAGACAATTATTTTACTGAGGTACTATCACGATCTTTCTATTAAGGAAATTGCAGCCATTATGAATTACCCGGAAGGAACGGTAAAATCCCACTTACATCGAGTACAAAAAGAACTGAGGCCAATTTTAAAGGAGGGTTATATTTATGAATAAAGAAAACTTTAATCAATCAATTGATAATATAGATTTACCTCTTGAGAAGTTACTAGCGAGGGAAAAGGCAGCTATGTCCCAAGCAAAGAAAATGCGGAAGGTTGGCAGAACAACGAATCATTCAATGCTAATGGCCTGCGGTTTATGTATTATCTTATTCGGCTCTGGATTTGTATCATCGGGTATGGCCGCTGTGTTATCGAATATACCACTCATTGGCCCAATCTATAAGGAATTTAGAGATATTGCAACTGATAAAATAGAGAAAGATCAACTTGCGACAGTGATTGAAAAACAGGATAGCCATGATGGCTTAACGATGACTGTTAAAGAAGCGGCTTACGATGGTGGCAGGCTAATCGTAACAGTTGCCTATTCAGGGGAAAAGGCACTCTCACTCAAGGAAGAGAACGTCGGATATAACTATGTAACAATTAATGGAGAAGAATTCAAGGTAGCGATTGGTTCCGGTACGCAACGTCCGATCAATTCAAAAACAACTATTGAGCAACATCAATTCACTCTAGCTAAATACAATGAATACGGCGATAAAATTGAGGTAGCTGTCCATGGGGAAGATTTGTTTGGCTACAAAGGTAAATGGGGGGTGTCCTTCCCACTTGAAAAGATAAAGGGTGATATACACGAGTTCTATCCAGATGTGAAAACTAAGAACGTTAACAATGTTTATACGTTAACAGCTGACAAAGTAACATTTTCGCCACTATCAACAAGAATAGATGTAACAGTCGATTACCCCGCTGAACTAGATGAAAATGATAGATGGAAATGGTTTGATTTCTCAGTAGTCGATAATAATGGGAATGTCTATGATCGACTAAAACTGCAAGCGGGAATGGCTGGAAACTACGGACACCATATGGTTCTAGCATTGCCGCCAATGGATACGATACCAAAGTCACTCACACTTAAGCCAGCGGATATAAATAGTGAAGGGTATATAGAAGATATCAAGGAATTAGAGCTGGTCGTTCCTTTGAAGAAAACGAAATAAAGATGTCAACAATCAATCTTTTCCTAAGCCACTATTTTTAAGTATTGCTTCTAAGACTTGTCCCCTATTAATGGGCCGAGTCTTTTTTTCTTACTATCTAAAAATTGCAGGGTAAGGTTGCGTTATACCGGTTCTTGAAAAAGCATAATGGTTTTGCAGGAAATTTGTAGTTTTATGGTGAATTATGTAAAACAGGAGGTGGGGAATGAACATTCATTTTGATTTTTCGTTTGATCTCATTGCATTTATATTTGGATTTTTAGCATGGTGTGTTATTGGATTTATTGCCTATCGCATCCATAAAAAACAAGCTGCGAAGCCAAAGGTCTGGAAAGTGATTGTAAGTGTACTAGCAGGTATTTTTTGTTTTTCGATTAATTTACAATTTTTTGGCGAGCTGCTCAAAATCCCAATCTTACCACTTGGTGTTTGGATTTTGTTTGGAATATTGAAGAGAAAGGAAGGGCGCTGGCAGATATATCGGCGTTTCGCTTGGTTAGGCTTTTACGCAAACTTTATTTTCTTGGCGGCAACGCTCATAGCCATTCCTGCCCATCTGCTCATATATCCTGAAGACGAGATTTCAACTTATATCTCAAATGTAGAAAATGCCGCTATTATCAATATCCATCCTTCGGCGAGAGATTACTCACTAAATATAGAAAAACTGCAGAGTCAATTACATAACATGAGTCAAGCAACGATTTATAGCGAAGAGTGGTACGAAGAGACATTTATGGGATCTGATTCTAAAAAGATAAACGAACGGTTTCCCTATCAACTCAGCGGAGCTTTACCAAAATGGGGGAGTGGCATGGAATCAATCATATACGTTGAAGCTGATGGAAAAGGAATTTTGGTAACGGCACCGAATAAACAGCTCTATTTTCGCTCAAAAGACTCCTTGCTGAAAGGAGGAAAATAATCTGATGAAAAAAAGAATCTGGTTCTTTGCTTTGTTAGCTGTAATTGTCCTCTCAGCAACAGCGATTTATTGGTTTTATTTTTCAAAACCTGATCCTTTTCTAACAAATGAACAATTGATTGAGGAGATTAATCAGGTCTTTCCAGAGGCTGCGGTAAAAGAAATTCAAGACACGATTTCTATCGATGAACGGCATCGGGTTGTCCCGTTTGTTGCTGAGGGAGATAAGTACGGCTTTAGTAATTGGCAATGGCAGCAGCATAAATGGGAGATTGTCTCCTTTAATACAATGGAACAGCCATATATTTGGAAGATTAATAGCGAAGATCCAACAACCTTTCGCCTTGTATGGAATATTCATCCTGCTGGTCAAGTCGATTATCTAACGTTTTATTTAATCAGACAGAGAGGATATCATAGCCGGGATGGGCAAGTAACGTATGACCCCGGAGTTCAAATGGCGAAAAAGGTCGCCCTTCAGGGGGAATCGTATGGTGTATTGCAACTGCCGGCAGATTGGGCAGTATTCATGAACTCACTCAAAAAGGTAGAATCGGCTAAAAATCATGATATATTTTCCAATCATTTCTTCTTTGATAAAAGTATGTATTTTGGCTGGACTGCCTATGACAAACTCGGAAAAGAGACATTCCCAAAGGGTAATAATAACAATGGATTTTCGACGGGAGGCGGCGACTTAGATTTCCTCATGTATTTGAATGAATCGAAAATTGAGTCTCCGAAAGATGGGGAATAAACTCCTAGGATAAAAAAAGGGAATGAAAGGGAAAAGCTAGAATATATAAATAAAGGTGGAATAGCCATATTTTTTCGAGGGGGAATGAAATCATGTCAAAAAAAGTTCTATTGATCGCCGGGGACGCCGTTGAGGCACTAGAGATTTATTATCCATATTTTCGCTGTCTAGAAGAAGGTTATGATGTGCACATTGCGGCGCCATCGAAGAAAAAGCTGCAAACAGTTGTGCATGACTTTATCGGCTGGGATACGTATACGGAAAGCAAAGGATACTTAATTGAAGCCCAAATAGCCTTTGAAGATGTGAACCCTGAAGAATATGATGGATTAATTATTCCCGGCGGAAGGGCACCTGAGTACATTCGCTTAAATGAAAATGTTCCAAGAATTGTCGCGCATTTCTTTGAAGCGAATAAACCAGTTGGAGCCATTTGCCATGCGAGTCTAGTTTTGACAACGGTTCGCCAATACATGGAAGGCAGGGAGTTGACCGCCTATATCGCCTGCAAACCAGATGTAGAAGCGGCGGGTGCTACCTATATCGAAAATCCTCTGCATGTTCAAGGAAATCTTGTTTCCGGTCACGCCTGGCCAGATTTGCCGGGCTTCATGAGGGAATTTATTAAACAATTAAATCAATAAGGAACATATAGCCAAAATGGAAAAGGAATCAGAATTGAAATCTCTGGCTCCTTTTCTTATTTTAGTAATAGGAGAGCAAAAGGGTGATTGGAAAAAGCGTCTAATTTACACGTTCGCCGAGGAGGGTTCTAAATGAAAATTGCCGTTCTGTCAGACATTCATGAAGGCATCAATCGAGAAAATACACAGAAGGATATCGTGGCACTGCTAAAAAGTTGGCTGGCTAACCATACACCGGATGTGTTTATTATTAGCGGTGACATGACTAATGGTCCGGAAAATAGCCTTACCCTTTTGAATCAGCTGCAAAATGAATTTCCGCGAACGAAGTTATTATTTGTCCATGGGAACCACGATATCTATCATCAAGACTCAAAATTTGCCCGCGAAACACTACTTGGATTTCCGGGTAACCTCGGGAATGGTCCGGTGGAACTAAATGATGATTGGGTTGTAATCGGTGATGGCGGCTGGTATGACTACACCTTTGGGATCAATGGATTCATGGAAGAACAATTTACCTTGGGCAGGTTTCATGACTTCACATGGCCGGATAAGCTATATGCCCACTGGCCGGGACATGATAAGGACGAGACGGAACGGTATTTAGCGAAAATAGAAAATTGGTTGAGGGTTTATCAAGGAAAAAATATCATCATGGTGACACATATGGTGCCCTTTTCAAAGTTTGTCATATGTAAGGACGACCCCGGTTGGGACTTTTTCAATGCGATGATGGGAAGCTCGCGCTTCGGGGAATTAGCCATGAAATATGGTGTGAAAAAGTATATCTTTGGGCATATTCATACCCGATACCATGAGCTTTATAAAGGAATCGAAATCATTTGCAACCCCTTAGGCTACTATCCCTACGAATGGAACCACAAAACAGCAGAGGAAGAAATCCTTTCCGCGATTAAAGTGATTGAGATTTGATTAACTAATCCACAGCGGTGCCTGACACCAGCAATTCGGTGTTAGGTGTCCGAAAAAATAGGTTGACATAAATTTTTAATAGAAGAGATCCGAACACCATTCAAATCTTAATGAATGGTGTTTTTTAAATAAAAATTTTCCAAAGTTGCAACCTTTTGCTATCGTTAAACGTGGTTAGGATGAAAGGGGGAACAGCTTTGGAACTTGATCAAGCATATCAAGAAAACGTAAATGATTTGTATCGCTATCTTTTCTCCCTTTCAAAAGATCATTTTATCGCCGAGGATTTGGTTCATGATGCTTTTTACCGGGCCTATTTACACCTAGAAGATTATGAAATTTCCAATATTCGTGCCTGGCTTTTTAAGGTTGCTTACCATGCCTTTATTGATTTTAAACGAAAAAATAAACGCCTTGTCATTCAGGAGCAGCTGGAAGAGAGGAATTCCTCTAAGGAAACACCAGAAAAAAGGCTGCTTGAAAAAGAAAGTTTTCAATTGCTGTTGAATGACATTCATACCTTAAGGGAGCAGGAAAGACATGTTTTGCTGTTATGTGATTTGCATCAGCTGAAATACCATGAGGCAGCGGACATTCTTGACATGAAATTGAATACCTTAAAAAGTCTTTTACATCGAGCACGAAAGAAAGTTATGGATAAAGTCAAGGAAAGGATGATAGCCGATGAGTGATAAACACGATGAGGAAAAAGATTATCAACAGTATTTACAGGAATCCCTGAAGGAAATCAATGATTTTCAGCCTTATACCGAGGCAGATCAAACAGGGATTATAAAGCTTGGTAAACAAACAGCAAGAAGAACGAATATCATGATCAGTCTGGCAATTCTGCTGCTGGTTGTACCATTGATGACTTTGGCCTCCTATATGTATTACGCAACTGGCGACAGGGCCAACCAGCTAATCAATGTTGCGGCGAGAACCATTTATGTAACCGAGCCAAATATGGGTTTGGAAGAACTTAGATTGGAACATAAGATTGGCTTTTTCTCCATGAATATCAACTTTGATGTTTTTAAAAGGATTGGTAAAGAGGATTACAAGGTTGGCAGCTATGATATCGACTTTATGTTGGATCAGCCCGATTTTCCGAAGAGGAGCCTAATCTTAGATCGACCGTTGGATGAATACCCCAGCAAGGAGACAGAGTTCATGGTCCACCCTAAAGCAACTCTTCCCTTATCGGCATATACGGGGTGGGATATGTTGAAAAGAATTCCGGATGGATCGGTTGCCGAGATTTATGTTTCTTTAAATCAAGTCATGAAGCCTGAAGAATTGAAAGAGATTCTACCAAAAAATATGGAGCTACGCTGGCTGGCCGTCGATACCGGAATGGACGCAGCCCAGGTAGATCAAGAGGGGGTGCCGATTACACCGTTAGGTTATCCGGCACAGTACGACCCGACCACCTGGTCACCTTTTAAAACGGATGATAACGAGAGGGCTTTTCTCGAAATATTATTACAGCTTAAAAATAATGAAGCAGTGGCAACTAAAGTGGCCCGCGCCAAATCCTTAGCGTTGGGCGACCGCCTTGCCTATATCAAAAAACATGGCATTAATGTTTATGGTGCGGTCATCACCGGCCCGACGGAAGAGTTACGAAAACTTCAAAATCTGAAGGAAATCCGAGCAGTGAAGGTAGGGGAGGTTAAATTATGGAATTGGGAATAAAGTTAAAGGGTGGAGGCCAACGCCTGCCAACTATATCAGGATTCTTATCTTTCCTGATTGCCCTTATTTCGTTAGCCGGTTTAAATGTCGCCCTGTTAATGAAAGTACCAGTGTTTCCCGGAATCTTTATCGTCCAGCTCCCGATTGTGGGCTTTTTCCTCGGGCTATTTGGGCTAATTGCCCGCCGAAGGTCCAGACTATACGCAATTTGGGGCCTTGCTTTATGCACCTTTTTATTACTATTTACCCTTTTAATGATCATCGCATCATTAAGCATTAATCCAAAACCTTAGATTTTTTGGTGAACTAAACAAATATAGGGACAAATCCCCTAACAAAGTAGTTAAGATCTCCCTCAATGGACATACTTTGTAATAAAGTATGTCAAACTGAGGTGATGGTGTTGGGGAAAATAGCAAATCTTTGTTGGGAAGGTCTTACTCTAAAACACGTATCTCACAAAAAAATTGTTATTTCTTATTTATTGTTTGTCTTTACTGCATTTTTATTTGAATTGTTCTTATTCCTATTATATGGGGTTTCATGTTTTATTTTTTATGACTATGGCCAAAGCCCAAATTTTGTTTTTTATTTGTGTGGTGCAATTTTGATTTTAATTAAAATTTTAACAGTTTCAATGTTAAAAACAACCATATCAAGATACAAAGATGTCTTCTTAAAGGAACGGTTCCAGACTGCTAAAATAAGAGGATCATAGTAAAAAAGCGAACAATGCTGGTGGCACTGTTCGTTTTTTTTAAAATCAATTAACTGTATGTGTAATCGCTTGTGAATTTCCGTTTTTCTTTTTTGAAACATTCATGGTTATTATTCGTACATACAGTTAGGGAAGGAAGGTGTGCTGAATGAGCAGATATTCAATTGAAGAATTTATTAAACAAACGGAGCAAGTGGATAAGGGTGAGGGATTCTTTGAATTAGAGACCCCCCGTATGCTCGAAGTAAACCTGGATGGTCAAGTTTGGGCCAAGGCAGGCTCGATGGTCGCCTATCATGGGGAAATGAAATTTGTCCGAGAAGGAATCTTAGAGCACGGTCTTGGGACAGCCTTCAAAAAGGCACTAACCGGGGAGGGCGCCTCGTTAATGAAAGCAAATGGCAGGGGGAAATTATATCTTGCCGATAGCGGCAAAAAGATTGTTATCCTAAAGTTGCAAAACGATTCAATCTTCATTAACGGCAACGATCTGCTTGCATTTGAACCAAGTATTAAGTGGAAGATTAAATTAATGAAACGGATTGCCGGGATGATGGCCGGCGGACTATTTAATGTCTTTTGCGAAGGAACCGGGATGATTGCTTTTACTACCCATTATGAACCACTTACATTAAGAGTTACACCGGGCCAGCCGGTAATTACCGACCCAAATGCCACCGTCGCCTGGTCTGGAAACCTTCAGCCGGTCATTCAAACCGATATTAGTTTCAAAACCTTCCTTGGCAGAGGCAGCGGCGAGTCGATTCAAATGCGGTTTGAGGGGGATGGATTCGTGGTCGTTCAGCCATATGAAGAGGTATATATGAATTCCAAACAAGGGTAATAGGGGAAAAGGAAAACGGGAGGAAAGTCCTTTAACAAGGTCACTTAAAGACAAAACCGCCTAGGAAAGAGAGGGGAAT
>NZ_BCVP01000053.1 GCF_001591805.1 Neobacillus novalis NBRC 102450
TATAAACGGAATTTTACCATTTATTTTCAAACACAGTGAAATCAACATTCAGTTATAACAGAGCCTTTGTAAACAGGAACTATGGTTGGAGGCAGCACTAGAATTTGTGCCATATCCAGCATTTAATATTACATGAATATGAAGTTGGCCCAAATGCTAAAAAAATCATGTACCCCTACGTAAAAGGGTTCAGCCCTGCAGTTAAAATAGCCGGACTGAACCCTGAATTGTTACTATATAAATACCATCGTCACGCTTCTACGGCACCACCATCAACGATTTAAAAACGCCTTCGTCCGTTCGAATTGCGGGTTAGTCATTACATCAGAAGGGTGACCGGATTCAATAATTTCTCCATTGTCCATAAAAATAACACGGCTGGCTACTTCTTTTGCAAATCCCATCTCATGGGTGACGACAATCATTGTCATGTGTTCTTCTGCCAGATCCTTCATCACCTGCAGGACTTCGCCGGTTAACTCGGGATCCAGCGCCGATGTAGGCTCATCAAACAGCAGAATATCAGGATTCATCATCAACGCTCGAGCAATGGCTACCCTTTGTTTTTGGCCGCCTGATAAATGAGCAGGGTAAGCACTTTCCCGGCCCGTAAGCCCGATCTTCTGCAGAAGCTCGCTGCTTCGCTTCCTTATATCGGAAGCAGACTCCCTTTTCGCTAATCGTGGCGCCATTTCCAAATTCTCTTTGACTGTTAGGTGCGGGAACAGATTAAAGTGCTGAAACACCATTCCCATCTTGGTGGTAATCTGCTTGATTTCGTCCGGCTTTGAGTAAACACCGTCCTTTACAAGATCATCACCGGAAACCCGAATACTGCCTCCATCAACTTTTTCCAGGTGGACAAGACTCCGGAGCATCGTACTTTTCCCAGATCCGGAGGGGCCAATCACAGCCACTACATCGTTTTTATTAACATCAAAGCTAATCTGTTTTAAGACTTCCAGATTGCCATACGACTTTTTGAGATTAGAAACTTCAATGATTGCCATCCTTATTCCCCCTCCTTATTCAAATCTTAACCGCCGCTCGATCCATTTAAAGAACAGCGTTAATACAAGCGTCATCAGCAGATAAATAACACCCGCTACAGCAAAAGGAATAATCGTAAAATCACGATTGACTGCTGTCTCTGCATAATGCAATAATTCCGGAACCGCAACGGCATAAAGCAGGGCCGTATCCTTGACCAGTGTCACCGATTCGTTTGCCACAGCAGGAAGGGCAATACGAAACATTTGCGGCAGAATGATCCTTGTCGTCATATGCCATTTAGAAAAACCGAGAACTTGTGCAGCCTCATACTGTCCTTTATCAATGGCTAAAAGTCCGCCGCGGAAAATCTCAGCAAAATAGGCAGCATAATTAAGGATAAACCCTATACAAGCAGCCACAAAGCGGTCCAGCACCAAATATTCCCCGATGCCCGGAATCATCGGCAGCCCAAAACAGATCACTAATAGCTGAAGCAAAAGCGGTGTCCCGCGCATCACATAAATAAAAGCTTGTGCCAGCAAGGATAGTGGCTTGAAGCTGCTTTTTACAGCTAACGTTAACAAAAAGCCCAGCGGAAGCGACACAACAATGGCAATCACAAACAAAAGAATCGTCATTTGCGCCCCTTCCAGCATCGGCTTAAGGATCGTTATAATGTACTCATACGACATAACAGGATTCCTCCAATAACAAAAAGCGTAAGCGCCTTGGTCAGCCCCGATATAGGGAGACTTAGTCGATTGGAAATCGGCTTAGTCTCCCTTAATGCGTGCAGAAAGCGATAGCTTTCTGTAGCCCAGCGCAATACAAAACAGGGTCCCTTTGGAATCCTGTTTTGCTACCTATTTATCATTATTTTACTACTTTATCTTCACCAAACCATTTATTTGAAATTTTAGCGGCCGTGCCGTCTTCATTCATTTTATCGAGTGCCTTTTGCAGTTTGTTCAGCAGTTGCTCATTCCCTTTTTTCACGCCTACTCCATATTCCTCAGGAGCGAGGGATTCATTAAGCACTTTGAACGTACCCTGCTCTTTTGTCATGTAATAATCAATCACAACTTCATCAATCACAACCGCATCTAATCGGCCGCTTTTTAAATCATTCAAGGCCATCACATTATCGGAGAACTCCGTGACCTCTTTAATCTTGGACTTTATTGGATTCGCATCCAAGGCATCCGAAGCTGAAGATAATGACTGCAGCCCGACCCTTTTTCCTTCTAAATCTGCCAGTTTGGATACTTTAGAATCGGCCAGTGTGACCACTACCTGAGCATTTTTTAAATAAGGCTTTGTAAAAAGAACCTTTTTCTTACGTTCATCGGTGATTGTATAACCATTCCAGATAAAATCAATCCGGCCGCTGCTTAGTTCAGATTCCTTTGTTTTCCAGTTGATAGGCTGGAATTTAACCTTCACGCCCATCTTTTCAGCAGCTGCTTTTGCATAGTCAATATCAAAACCAACAATATTATTAGCATCGTCACGGAATCCCAGCGGAGCAAATTTATCGTCAATACCGATTTTCAGGATTTGATTATCCTTTTCCTTATCGCCCGATGTATTATTCGAGCAGGCTGTTAAAACGGAAAATACCGCTGCGATCACTAGAACTATAGATACTAGACGTTTCATATGAAAAAACCACCTTAATTGGATTATCATTTCACTTTAGTGCGTTACCATGCTATCGCACTATCGAATTATAACACTATACTATTTTTTAGGCAAGGGGGACAAAGGGACAATACATTGTCCCTTTCCGGAGACTACCATTACATCCGAACCTCCATTTATTATTGTCCTAAAAACATATTGTGGGGAAAGTATTATTGTGGAAACTAATTCAAGAAGTATTGAACCTCAAGGGGAATGTTATGAAAATAAGTAATAGCTTGGTAGTTTTCTTTTTCATTTTACCTGGTTAATCAAAAAGTTATTACTATCCCATTTTACTTTCAACAAGGAAAAAAATGATAGAAAAGGTGCTAGGTACATGACAATTACCTAGCACCTTTTATTTATTTCATCACTCAAAAACTCTTGGATTTATATAGAATGCTAAAATCAAAGCACCCAAATATTCAAAAACCCGTCCCGCGATAGTTTTCATCACTTCCTTTTGTAAAAATAAGCGGAGATTTTTCGGTTAGATGCAGAATAGAGCTCGTTTGGGGGTAAATAAGGGGAGTTTTTCCGATTATGCAAAGCAAAATCCCCCATTTTCCCGATTTTCGAGTCAATAGGCGGAATCTCTCCGTCTATTAGGGCTATTTTTAATGCTATTTACTAATTAAGCGAAATTCTTCCGTCTATTTATCAGATCGGGTGCTTAACCTGATCCCCCAACCGATAAGAGCGAACCCTCTTGACCCCAGATGCGGGAATCAACATCTTTTTATCGACTAGTTGAGAAAGTATTTTTTTTACCGTCTTATCACTTAGCTTCAAATACTTCTCGACTTCTTTAGGGGATATGGCTTCTCCTTTTCGAATCGCTAGCCGCAGCACTTCCTTTTCGACAAAGGACAGAGATGTCTGATCCAGTTCATCACCCAGCCATTGACCAATCACTTGCTGAACAATCTGTTGGCATCGACGAGGCTTCTCTTTAACTTGGTCATAAGAAAAGCGGATTACGATCCAACCGTCAATCACCAACTGGTTTTGACGTTCCAGGTTGTCTGAAAATTGCCATCTGCTTATGTTCTTCAGGTGCGGACCATACCCGTCGACCTCAAGGCAAATCCGGATGGCGGGACGAATATAAGCAAAATCCAAATACCTTTTGCCATCCTTGAAATCATCGACTTCATATTCTGGATGAAGATACTTGAAATGGTAAAATAATGGCCACCACACTTGCTTCAAAAATAACATTTCAGCCTGATTGTGACCTTCTTGTAAGCGCCGCAACCGTTCACCGGTTCTTGCCTGCAAGTGAGTATTCATAAAGGCCTGGTATTCTTCTTCAAATCCCATAGTATACCTCTCTTATCCAATGGTCATGTTTTTTACAGCACCCTTTATACACTAAAACCGGTCTATCATTTTCTACATTATTCTCAATTAAATACATTATTCAACAACAACCACTAAATTCCTACCAAATTCGATCCATAAATTATGACAAATTGAAGAACAAAAAACAGAGAGGTCAGCTCCCTGTTTAGATTTCACACTTTATCGCATTAAACTTTTGCTGGGCGGGGGTCTGACACCAAGATTGGTAAAGTTTATTTTTCCTACGGAAGGGTAGGTAAGTAAAAAACTCTTACGAAGGAGATGTTAATAATGGACGAACATAAGCAGGTCGAAAGGACTGAAAGGAAGTCGGATTCCAGTAAAGTAGCTTCTACTTTTATAAAATATGCTGCTTATCTAATTATTTTTTTCGCAATACTGTGGTTTATTATAAGTTATGTGATACCGATGATTAAAGGGTAGACTTGAAGAGCAACTTTATCATATATGATAAGGTTGTTTTTTCGAGCTGTAAGTTAAAATCATTTAAGGTTTTTCCATCGATGTTGCAAACACTAAAATAAAAGTTGACCACTTTAGTACAATTCTCTAATCAAAAATGACCACCCTTAACACCAAATCCCTTATCATGGAGTTTGTAAAGAACTTCATGATTTAGGAGGAAAAAGGGATGTTAAAGATGGCTAATATGGAGCTTATCAGAAAATTGCACTTAAAAGAAGGTCAATCTATTCGGCAATTATCAAAAGATCTTAAACTATTAAGGCAAACCATTCGAGCCGAGTCGGGGTCCGATCCCGAAATTCATTTCATTAATTCTCCCGCAAAGTTGATTAAATATCCACCCTGTTCACCCATAATTTGTTTATTTGTCTGAGCCTTTACATGGTTCATAAATGCATGAAGCTGACTATCTCTCACTTTTATATTTCCTCTTTCTTCCGCTGCTTTTGCGGCAGCTAGTTTAGAAAGATAAGAGACAGCTTTTCCCTCATTGCCATTATCTTTTAAGAAAGACTCTGTTAATGCAGCTAGGCTCTCAAAGTTTACTGTCACAGTTATTGTAATAGATACTTTCGTTTTATTTCCAGCAACATCAACGCCCTCTGCTTCGAACGTGTGATCACCGATTCCAAGCTGATAGGCCGGTGCTGAAATTTCTTTACACGTACTTGTATCAATACCAGATAACACATCTTCTCCATTACAAGAAATCGTAACAATCTCATCAATACCATACACTACACCATCTCCAACAGAGAAGGTAATGACCGGTGCTGTTAGGTCAATGTTAATTCCAACTTCCTTCTTTTCTTCAACATTGCCAAATTCATCTTTACTCCAGTAATGGATTACGTGCTTACCTTCTTCACTAATGTCAATCGAAGTTCCAGTTTGTACATTGCCGTTATTGATTGAGTAGTACGTTGCAGCAACCTTTGATTCCCTGTCTGATGCTTTTAAGTTCACTGTAACAGGACCGCTATACCAATCGTTTTGTGCTTCTCCCACAATTTCATGCGTTGTTTCAGGAGCTGTGACATCCGGCGTTTGATTACCACCTGCAAATTCTAGTGCCATGTAAAACAGATTTGTCACATCATCTTTTGTAATAGTATGTGTGCCAGGCTCAAGTGATACAGTCACAATGCCATCTTTCATTGGATAACTTGTTCCATTTATCTTGATTCCTACTCCATCTGCTGTATTAAACACTAAAATTAATGTTGAATCTTTCGTAGTGGTAAACTTAATGCTGGTTGAGCTTTCAATTTTCAAAGCTTGAGTTAGGGTTAAACCATTATACACTATGGTTCCCTTACTTTTTGAGAGGCTCCCTGCAATCGTGAAAAAGTCGCTTGCTATTCCATCCGTGGTAAAGTTATGGACATATCCTTCAGTTGCCGGGTCTGCTGGGTCTGATGGGTCTGTTGGATCTGTTGGAGTTTCTGTTGAACTGCCTCCTACAGAAACAAGGTTAGTGGTGTAATTTCTTATTTTAGTCATTAGTGCTGCATTAATGCTACTCGATGTGTCATCAACGGAATTATCAAATTTCCATGTAAAGTCTCCATTATTTAAGCGTCCAGCTTCCGCCGTTACAATTTTTTCAACAAGGCTTACATCATCAATGTCTGATGGGTCTACTCCCAAATCAATCCTTGTATCAAAATTATTATAAGTGGTTCCACCTACTAATGTTTTGTATGAACTTGGAACCGTTTCACTTCTTGCCGAAGCTAAGTAGGCATCAAATGATGTTGCATGAGCCGGAGCTGTTCCTGTATCGGAATTCGCATAAATAAGACTTGCAGCATCATTAATAATATTATTGTATGCTTTAATCATACCTCCATCCTCACCAGAGAATGTACCACTTCCTAAAGCATCAGTGCCTTGTAAGGAACTCATCATTGGATATTTGGCATGTCTAAAATAGTTTGATTCTACAAAGGCTGAGCTTCCTGTTGTAGTACCCACACCATATTTTGAGATTCCATCAAAGAAGTTATTGTATACATGAACAGATGCTACTCTTATACGCGGGTGACGGGAGTCTGAATGATCAAACCAGTTATGGTGGAAGGTTACAAAGAATTCTGCCGAGTCACTCAAACCGACTAGAGCAGATTTTCCGGAATCCCAGTAGTGATTGTAAGATAGTGTACTATACGTTGATCCATTTTTAAGGTCAGTGGAACCATCGCCTTTTGCCTGGTCAGCATCTCCGCCTGCAGTTCCATAGAAAATATCATTATGATGGATCCAAACATTCACATTGCCTGTATCCAGGGAAATGCCATCGTCAGGGAATAACGCGACACCTAGATTTCTTACTTCTACATTACCGACATATCTAAGCAGGAAACCCCATCCATAGGCATAGGCATCTTCTCCGATACCTTCTAATGTCATATTCATTTCCGAATAATTTGATTTACCTTTTACTTGAAGATATCCGTTACTGTTAAGTTGCCCACTCATGTCAGCAGCTGTAACTTTTCCAATAAATCTGATGGCAAGTGGTGTTGTATCGTAGCCTTTTTGCCTTAAGTTCAAAATTTCACCGATACCAACCGCCGTTTGTTTAGCGCCCTTACTATTGATGATCACATCAAGCGTTACGGTTTTGGCATTCTTAGATGTTACATAAATAACTTGAGCACCATCCTTAAGTGTTCCATCATCATGATAAGCACCTGAACCTGTGCCATATTGAGAGTTTGCTGCAAAAGAAAATCCGGATCTATCATGTGCCGCTACTGAAAGTTTATTTGAAACAGTGCTTACTGTTGAACCATCTGACAGTAACGCTTCCACTTTCATGACATAATCTCCAGCTGCAAGGCCCAAAGCATCAGCTCTCCAATATGTAGCGTATTTTCGAATTAATTCATCGTCAATTTGTTCATATTGAGAATCCGGTCCGCCTGCAGGTTTAACATATACCTTATACCCTTCCGCATTACCAATAGGTGACCATTCTACATATGCAGTTTCAAACCAGCCGCCACTGTCAGATACAGAAAGACTAGCAGCATGTACAGTCTGATTGGCGAATCCTCCTATTACTAAAGATAGAATAAAAGAATACAATAAAAAATGACGCAAAACTTTTGTAATCACCCTCATTATTACCATTCCTCCTTAGTTAAAAAGTTTATGAAACTCTCCTTTCATTTTTCAATTTTAGTTGAAAACGTTTACAAATATAATTCAAAATCTTTGGAAAATTGTTTGACTTTTTTATATTTGACATACACATGGGGAAACGGTGTGACTCCGAAAGAAATGATAATGTAGGAGGAATTCCAGTAAAAGGAATGAACCCCTTTGGCAGCTAAAAATTTTGTCAGTTAAATAAACGTTTGATTAAATACGCGGAAATGCCTACTGTAAGGGTTTAATTCTGGTTAACTGCCAAAAATTTTGTCAGTTAATCAAACGTTTGATTAAATATAGCTCTGTCACACATCGATCGTATTTGATTATAGGTTCAGTGGGAGTAAAGATTAATCTAGCCAAAGGAAATATTTTAAATTGTGGATAAAAAGAAAGCATGTTCCTGAAAGCCACTTCTACAAGCCTTTTTTATCCTTTTTAGTTTCATTTGATTGACTTGATTGTATATCTTTTGTAAAATTTTGTTAAGTGTTTACTTTAGATAATGCACTCACTTAAAAGTAAGGGGAGGATTTATCAATGATTCATCAGCGTGAATGTCCAGTTGAGACACTCATTCATGTTTTAGGTGGCAAATGGAAGCCAATGATTTTATGGCATTTGATTGAATCCAGTAAGCGATTCAACGATCTGGAAAAGCTTATACCTGATGTTTCACAAAAAATGCTTTCACAACATCTCCGAGATTTGGAACGAGAAGGCATAGTCGATAGAACGATCTACCCTACCATCCCTCCAAAAGTAGAATATTCCCTAAGTGAATACGGCAAAACATTAATCCCTGTAGCAGAAGTCATGTGCGCTTGGGGAGAAAATCATAATAAGCGGAAATATAAAGAATCAGCGTCTTAAAGCTGATTCAAAGAACTTGTACACTAATTCAATCAACTCAAAACAAAAGCTGCCACGGGATACCGGGCAGCTTTTGTTTACCTACAGTCGGCACTCCTGTTATGAATTAATTTTCGGGCTTGAGTTAATAAAACTCCTGATAGTGTAGGATTGTCGCCAATCTGTCTTTTGATATTTCCTGTCCTCCCGAACTCCGCGTGAACAATTAAGTCTTCCCATTCTGTCATGCTTACTTTTAAGTAAGTACCGTACTTTAAAGTGGGTTCTTAACATAATATTAAAACGATGCTAAGCTTGAGTTAACCAAATATTGGGAGACATTTAAGGGGAGGAAAGAACAATGAAAATTATTGTTTTTGGAGCGACGGGAAATACAGGAAAAAGAGTGTTGGCGCGAGGGATAAAAATGGGGCATGAAATGACAGCATTTGTGCGAAATTCTGAGAAGCTTTATGATCAACTAGGTGAGCATTCCGCACAGCATGTGAAGGTGATCGTGGCCGATATTATGGACCCGGTCAGCATCGGTGAGGCGCTCGCGCATCAAGACGCCGCTATTATTGCAGCCGGCCATGCGGGCCAGGGAGAAGAGTTTGTTCGTATCGTCGATAACATTATAACCCAATGTGAATTCCAACCTAGTTTCTCTGGGCGGGTATGGATAATGGGAGGAGCCGGACTGCTGGGTATTCCATATACCGATCTTATCGGCAACAATTTACCTGGCTTCCCGCCTGAGTATAAAAATCACAACCGGAATTTCGAACGGCTACAGCAGACTCAACTCGATTGGTCCATTATGTGTCCGGGAACAATGATTGATTCGATAGAGCATCCAGATCCGGTTCATCTCCATGTAACAACGGAAACCTTACCCATTCCGATTCCGGAGATGATCAAGGAATATTCCGAGGCAGATATAGCCCGTCACTTGTTCAGCCGACTTCAAGAGCTGGATGTTGCTTATGCCGATGTCGCGAAATGTATGCTGGACCATATAGAGCTCGGAGGATCGTTTAAAAGAAAAAGGGTCGGTCTTGCCTATCAAAGCGATATTCTGGTGCACTGAGGAGAAGGGAGATAATCGGTTTGTTTGGATTACTGCTCGTTTTGCATATATTGGCTTCGATCGCCATGATTGGTCCAGCTTTCGTGATGCCCATCATTCGAAGATCCGCTAGAACCGTCGGTCAGCTGCGCTTTGCTTTTGGTATAACGACCAAGCTTGCCATAATACCTAAAATTGGCGGAGCCGTACTTATTATAACCGGGGTTTGGCTTATGATCATAACCAAGATGGGGTTATCTCAAATGTGGCTGAATGTATCCTTCCTTTTATCGCTGCTCATGGTCGTCATGATCGACGGATTGATCGAGCCGCGTATGAAAAAGGTCATAAAGATTGTATCTGAAAGTCAAGACCAGGGTAATGAGATACCCGCCGAGTTCGGACTGTTGATGAAAAAGATCGTACCAATCGAGACGGCGGCACAGCTGCTGATGATTGCCATATTGGTGCTTATGGTCGTTAAGCCTTTTTAAAAAAGCCGAAGGGAGCGACTTGACCACATTTTAACCACTAACGCATAAGAATCCGAGGATCTATGATAATGAAGGGAGTCATTTTTTCAAATTTATCCTTCTCGACAGATCACAAACAATTGACTAGGCACCGTTAACAATACTCCTGCTTTTGGGTGCCGGGTTCTTCCCTCTGATAGTTGAAAAGAACCCGGACGGCTCCTGGCACCCATTTCTTCTGTCATAGATTCGTATCTCTAGTTTCACTAATCGACATCAATTCGACGAAATGACAACTATGAAATACTATTCAATCCATTGTTTGAAACAGCAACAAAGTATTGATCTATATAGATTTCCCTTGCAAATTCGTAAAAAAAGTTGTCGATAATTGCCAGGGAAATTTGCAGATTATAACCCGCATAGTTGCACGAATGGACTAGCTTCACGTGAACTTACATCATCCTACCTATTTCATGTATTTCCGCCATTAAATAAACGTTTAATTGAAAGCAGGACCAACCCACTCCCATCCTGGACTTTCCTCCTACATGGCTAGAAAATGATGTCAAATTCCGCCGGTATTTATGTTGGTTCCGTTGGTATGATGGCCCAGCTATTCCCATTCTGAATGATTCTACATCCCGGATATTCCTTCTGTAATCTTCTTAGTACCGTATCATCAAAAATTTTCTGAGCAGCCTGTTCCGGGTTATTTTCATTCACTGCTTCGTCCCTCGTTTTGAAGGATTCAACAATACCTAAGGAAGGAATATACATAAACGTCTTCTTCTCTCCTGCCTGCATCCTTATCACTCTCCTCTGTCCCAACTATATTTGCCATAGAAACCAAAAACCCTTGTGACAAATTTAGCAATAATGGGGAAAACATAGCCATCGGGATTGTGATGGGTATTTCAGGTTTTACAACTGGTTCATTTCTGCTTTAACCTTTAGCACATCAGTCTGACAAACCTAAACAAAATTCTCTTCCATTAAAACTAAATAAACGTTTGATTAAATATGCCAGAAATCCCGCCATATAAGGATTTAATTCATTCAGCGGCCAAAATTTTTGTCAGTTAATTAAACGTTTGATTAACATAGCTTTGACCCTCATCGATGGGTAAATTGCGAGTTTCTATTATAAAAGGAGTCGAAATATGTACCCCGATACACGACGACATTTCTTCTAACACATCACCCTAAGTTCGATGAAACATGAGAACCTCCTTCCCCTACTTCATTTTGTATAAACTATGAAAAAAGTGTCCATCCTAAAGCTATAAAAATAGTTAATATGTAGGGGGATGGACTATGAGTACTGAAGAATTAACAAAAATTATCGCGGTGAAAAAAATGGATTTAGAGGAATGTGAACAGGAGCTTAACACACGATACTACCCATCAGTTGTAAGATTGGCAATGACACGTTACATAACAGAGTTGCGGCACCAAATAGAAATGATTAATGGTGATGAATTAAACAAGATTGAAAATAGCTGAAAAAGAAGACCACGAGAGTCTTCTACTAGTTTTGTTGACAAAAACCAATCAAAAGCCACCAGAACCGTCTCCGTGGTTCCTTTACCGCATTAAACTTTAGCTAGGTGGGGGTCTGACCCCACTGGCCCCCGTTAAGTACAATTTTCACAAACTCGCTTTCAAATATAAGATATTCTTATCATTTAAGTATCCAAAAAATCATTTATTCCAATAGGCTTTTGCTTCTTCCTCAAGTATCTTTAATCTTTTGTAGTAATCAGGAAACTCGTTAAGATGAGCCAGTGCAATTTTCCCAGTAATAATAGGATCATCTCCTGTAACATTCGTTTGGCTGGATATTTTTCCATGTTCAAGCTCTGTATTTACTCCCATCCAAAACTCATCTAAATCAAACTTGCTTTTATTAAAGTCAATGCCTAAAAGTAAAGCAATTGCTGCTGCTTCCTCTTTGGAAAAAGATTTAGCCCTAGTTCCAGAACGATTATTTCTATACCCTTTTGGACTTCCGGTGGTTGGATATAGATATTGCGTACCATACTTATAACCGTTAACGAAGTGGTTCAAATACGGATTATTATAGTAGTACAAAACACATCTCTCCTAAAAAGGTAGTTATCAACAATATACGTTAGTTACCTTTTTATGTGCATGTCTTCTATTGAACTTACGAACGCCGTTAGATGGTCTCCAAAAAAAGATTGTTGCTTGTATTGATTCGCTGATAAAATTGAAAATTCGCTAATAAATTGGTCGAATTCGCTGATAAAATTGTAGATTCGCTGATAAACATCCTTGGAGATTTATTTAGAAGTAGCAAGTATCATTTCTATTATAAGTATAATGTTAGTAAAAGAATCAAAAGGAAAAGAACTCACTTTTAAGAAAGCACAGTAACGATTTTCGTCAGCCTTACACATTCGTTTGGGTAAGGCTGATGCCAATTATAAAAGAATTTTCTAGGTCGGTCCCCAGCTATTTTAAAGCGGTGAGGGCCTGACACGTTTGTAAAAAAGTTATAAAGCCTTTATTTTACCGCTCAGGGCTATACTGTATATTCAACCTTTTTGTTACAATTCAACCTTTCAATACCACCCCTTATCAGTACTTCATAATTTGAAGATAAACATTATTTTTTCTGGTTAGATACATCCAACCATACTGCAAAAATGAGAATGAGACCTTTTACAATATACTGCCAAAATGCTTCTATATTCATCATACTCATACCATTATCAATACTCGTCATAATCAAAGCACCAATGATGGCCCCAACGATTTTACCTTTACCACCCATTAAGCTTGTCCCACCGATAACACAAGCTGCGATGGCATCCAGCTCATATGAAGTCCCAGCACTGGTAGTAGCAGCGTTTAATCTGCTTGTTAATAAAACTCCGGCTATACCGGCCAAAGCTCCCATTAAAATAAAGACAAATAGTACATTTCGTTTGATATTGATTCCTGATAGGGCTGCAGCTTCAACGTTACCTCCAATCGCATATGTGAACCGGCCAAATGATGTCTTATGCGATACAAAAAGGAATATTCCTGCTAAAACCACTACAATTAACATTGGTACAGGAATTCCCAAATAGCGATTAAGCATGTAAGTTACGATTATAATACAAACTGAATAAACCGTAATTTTTCCATAATCAATAAATGTCGGTGCAAGCGTTAATCCCAATGTTTGCCGTTTTGCTCTTGAACGTATTTTAGCAATAAACAGAAAAACTACAGCAATTACTGCCAAAATATAACCGACAGCATAGGGGATAAAGCTGTTTCCAATTTGACCGAAACTAGTACTCAATGGAGCAACTGTTTGTCCTTTGCTAATACCGATCAAAATTCCACGGAAAACCAGCATACCACCTAAGGTAACAATGAACGCAGGTACATTACGATAAGCAACCCACCAACCCTGCCATAAACCGATCACGGCTCCTACTATAATGGCGGCAAGAACAACAGTTACTGTATTCCAGCCTTGCCATACCTGCAAAATAGCGGCAATACCACCAGTTAGACCGACAATCGAACCAACCGACAAATCGATATGCCCGGCAACAATCACCAATGTCATCCCAACGGCAAGTACGGATATAACAGCCATTTGCGTAAATAAGTTTGAAAGATTCCGAGACGATAAGAATTCACCGCTGGTAAAAAATCCGAAGATCATTGCAATGACAACAACTGCAATGATTAACGTATAGGACTGAACATCAAATTTAAATCCAACTGTTTTTTTTTCCTGTGGGTCTTTTATTGTAGTTACTGGACTGTTCACAGCTTTTTCCCTCCCGTTGCACAAGCCATTATTTTTTCTTGTGTTGCTTCTTCACGTCTGAATTCTCCCATGATGGCCCCCTCAGACATAACAAGAATCCGGTCAGAAATCCCTAAAACTTCTGGCAATTCCGAAGAAATGATGACAATTCCCACTCCCTGTTCTGCCAGTTCATTCATAATTTTGTAGATTTCATATTTCGCGCCTACATCTATTCCTCTCGTAGGTTCATCCAAGATAAGAATTTTAGGATTATTCAGGATCCATTTGCTTAAAACTACCTTTTGCTGATTCCCTCCACTTAACTGGCCAACTCTCGCTTCAAGGTTTGGCGCTTTAAGCTTCATTCGTTTATTAATTTCTTCCGCTTTTTTAACCTCAAGGGCATTATCAATCACATTCAATTTAATGACTTTATTAAGGGCAACAAGGGTAGAGTTTTTGACAATATCCATTCCCAGAATAAGACCGTATCTTTTCCGATCCTCTGAGACATAGGCCAAACCTGCCTGGATTGCATCAGCCGGTTTTTGGATTTTTGTTTTCTTCCCGTCAATGACAACTCGTCCTTCTTTTTTTCCTTCAAGGCCCCCGAATAAGCTTGTAAAAAGCTCTGTGCGGCCTGCTCCCATCAATCCGGAAAACCCAAGTATTTCACCTTTATGTAACTTAAATGAAGCATTTTTTATAATTGCTTTATTTAATTGCTTATCGAAAACTGAATAATTTTCAACCTCCAAGATTGTGTCACCAATCTTGCGCGGTTCATATGGAAACAATTCAGTGAGTTCTCTGCCAACCATTTTCGCGATAATCTTGTCTTCATCCATCTCCGAAATTGGATAGGTTCCAATTGTTATACCATCTCGAAGGACTGTTACACTATCTGCTAATGCCATCACCTCACCAAGCTTATGAGAGATATAGATACATGTAACACCTTTCGATTTCAAGTCCATTAAGATTCCTTTTAAAATTTCAACATCGCTTTCCGTGAGGGCAGCTGTTGGTTCATCAAGAATCAAAATATCTGTATTATGTGTCAATGCCTTTGTAATCTCAATTAGTTGTTGTTTTCCGACCGTTAACTGATTAACCTTTGTTTCAGGATTAATATCTAAACCTATATAATGAAGCCATTTTTGTGCCTCAGTATTAATTTTATTCCAATCAATGATTTTACTTCTCATTAAATCATGACTAAGGAAAATATTTTCCGCTACCGTCATTTCCCCTACAAGTGCCAGTTCTTGATAAATAATTGAAACTCCAGCCATTTGTGATTCTTTGATGGATTTAAACGAGACTTCATTTCCATTAATTACAATCCTTCCACTATATGTTCCATGTGGGTATACACCACTTAAAATTTTCATTAGAGTTGATTTTCCCGCACCATTTTCACCACATAAGGCATGAATCTCTCCCTTACGCACTGAAAATGTTACATTGTCTAAAGCTTTAACACCTGGAAACTCTTTCGTAATGCCTTGCATTTGAAGCGCAAAAGCTTCCATACTCAGTACCTCCTAAGTAAAGCATAAACGCCTTAATCAAAACCGTTTTCAGAGCAGGCTTAATAGCCGTTATCTGAAATCAGAACAAGAGTTCAAGGCTTAAGGGAAAAGACGCAGCTGCTAGATTGTTTAACTTTTACTCTTTTAATTTTTAAAAATAGGAAGAAGGGGATCGGTACCCTGTCTTCCTTTAACACTCTTTAATTACTATTTCGCAGGGCGTTCGTTTTCAGGAACGTTTTTGTAAACTTCATCATAAGGATGGAAACTATCTTTAACGATTGTATCCATAACATTGTCTTTGCTTACCATAATTGGATCAAGTTTAATAAATGGAACATCAATCTTTCCGTTATTCACGGTAGAATCACCCTTAACTTTCTCGCCTTTGGCAAGTTGTACTGCTACCTCTGCACTCTTTGTGGCAATTTCCTTGATTGGTTTGTAGACAGTCATTGTTTGCTTGCCTTCCACAATACGTTGCACAGCTGCAAGGTCAGCATCTTGACCGGAGATTGCAACTTTTCCATCTAAATGTTGACCTGCAAGAGCCTGAATGGCACCACCAGCAGTACTGTCGTTAGATGCAACAATTGCATCAATTTTATTCTTATTTGCTGTTAGACCGTTTTCAATTATTTTCATAGCTTCGTTGGCATCCCAATCCTTTGCCCATTGGTCTCCAACAATTTTAATATCACCCTTATCAACTAGAGGCTTAATAACGTTCATTTGACCTTGTCTAAACATTTTTGCATTATTGTCTGTTGGTGATCCTCCAAGCATGAAATAATTTCCTGTTGGAACTTGTTTAACGATTGCTTCTGCCTGCATTTCTCCTACGCGGACATTATCGAAGGAAACATAGGCATCAACATCTGCATTATTGATTAGGCGGTCATAAGCTAATACTGGAATACCTTCTTTTTTAGCTTGATCTACAACTGGAGATAAGGAATCTGAGTTGATAGCAATAATAACAAGAGCATCTATGCCTTGTGAAAGCATATTTTGAATTTGTGATAGTTGTTTAGCCTCATCACCATTTGCGGATTGTACTAAAACATCTGCACCAAGACTTTTGGCTTTATCAACAAACATATCCCTGTCATGCTGCCATCTTTCAAGAGTTAAGTCTGAAACAGATAAACCAATTTTGATTTTTCCACTCTTTTTGCCATCTGATTTGTTACCGCTTACATTCTTGCTGCCAAGATCCTGTCCACCGCATGCAGCAAGCATCCCAACCAGCAGAACTACCAAAAGGCTGGCGATTATACCTTTCCACCTCTTCATTTTCTTGCCCCCCTATTATGCTTTTGTTACTTACAAAAATAATATAACACCATATCATTAGTTTGTCTATCAAATAAACTAAGTTTTCAAAATTTTTATAGTCTTCTTTTCTTGTTTTCTTCTAATTTTGTCGCAAAGACGGTGGCAGCCCAGGAAAGCGATAAAGTTTAATTGACCTTACTTCTCCTGTGCAGCCTTGTTCACCATATTTTTCAAATCATCCATCGTCTTTACCAGCTCGCCATTTACAAAAATCGTAGGAGTACCGTTTACATTCAATTGATTCACTAGATCCATATCCTTTTGCCAAGCAGCATCCGCCTTATTCGCCTCAAAATATTGAACAACCTTATTGACTTCTGTATCACTTGCAATTTGTTTTAATGTGTCAGTTAGATATTGTTCACTATATACATCCGTCTTTTCAAAATTGCTGTCTTCTGGCTGTTTACTGTAGAGGAGATCGTGAAATTTCCAGAATGTCTGATTTCCAAGAACCGCATAAACGGATTCCGCAAATTTTGCCGCTCGAACCGAGTCAGTATGAATGAAGGAATAATTCATAAAGTAAAATTTAGCTTCACCCGAATCTAGTTGTTGTTGAATCATCGGGATTACCTTTTCATTAAACATTTTACAGTATGGGCATTTATAATCTCCGAACTCAATAATTGAAACGGGTGCTGAACTTTTTCCTATGTAAGGCTGATTTGTATAATCAATCTTGGTTAAACTTTTTCCTATGTAAGGCTGATTTGTATTACCGCTATTCTCTTTTGGACTTGTCACAATTGGGTTTTGATGGGGGAAGAAAAAAATAAAGCCAAAAACAATAACTGCAACTACACTGATCGTCCAAACTATAAACTTCGCAGAGAAATGGTTAGAACCTTTTTTGGGATTAGCCATTTTTAACCACCTCAACTTCATTGATTTTCTATTTATATATAGATTTAAATAAATCAGCTATTGGTAGAAAATCTACCAATAGCTGATGGTTATGGAAATTAATACTTATGTTATTGCTGATTTCACCAATTGGTTTAACGTCTACATTCATTCCATCTAAATGTCCCTATTCCTTTACATAGATAACAAAGTTAGTGGACTTTTCAACACCTTGATATTTTACAGTAGCAGTAATTGTAGCTGCACCGTCTTTAATAGTCCTTATTACCCCTTTGTTATCAACCGAAACTACATTAGGGCGATTACTGCTGTATTCGAATTTCATTCCATTAGGAAATTTCTCGCTGTGGTTTTTGTAAATATATCCATATAAAGTTTCATCGTTCATAGATACAGTAACTTGTGGTATGACTTTTTTTCCTTTTTCGTACATCACACGGCTAGGAATATCGGCATCTGTGTCACCTTCCTGAATAGGCTTTACGGAAACAACATTGAGCTCAGGCTTTAAGCTGCCATGTACCTTCACGAACCCTTGCTGCTTGATATCAGCATCAGCACTAGATGTACTAATCTGAATACCATAACGGCTTTGGTCTAAAACATACTTATCTTCTTTTTCATCAAAGAAAGCAAGATCAGCAACTTTAACAGCCATCGTAACCGTCTTGGTTTGTCCAGGATTTAATGAAACCTTCTGGAAGCCTTTCAGACGCTTGATTGGACGTTCTAATTCAGCTGCTGCGTCAGGAGTGTTAACATAAAGTTGAACAACCTCGTCCCCTTTTGTCTTTCCAGTATTCGTAACATCAACGCTTACATTAAATGTATCATTGGAACCAAAGCTTTTATTGCTAATTTGAAGATTAGAATACTTAAATGTTGTATAGCTTAAACCATATCCAAAAGGATAGCTGATTGGACCTTTAAAATACATATATGTTCTGCCAGGATTATCTCCTGTAGGTCTTAATGTATAATCAGTGATCGCTGGAAGTTGTGAACTGCTTTGATACCATAAGAATGGCAGATGTCCACTTGGATTATGGGTGCCTAAAAGGACGTCCGCCAACGCTTCACCTTTGCGCTGACCATTATAAGAACTCCAAACCATAGCAGAAACATAAGGTTCAAATGATTTAACTTCTACTTGACCAATTGTCTCCATCACTGCAATAGTATTTGGATTCATTTTACCAACTTGCTCAATTAATGAAGCCTGTGCACCAGGCAGAGTGAGGTCATGACGGTCTCCAGCTTCGTCTGCAGTCGTATTGTCAGTTCCGGCATATACAATAACGAGGTCAGCATTTTTGGCAGCCTCTACAGCAGCTGAATCAACTGTTTTGAGGTCTTTTGCTGTAGTCCCTTGATCTGTAAAGCCCTTGTAATAAGTTACTTCAGCATTTGGATTAATAGCTTCTATAGCCTTTTTGATACCATTATAAGCATTTACCATTTTATCGTAGGCAGCACTGCCCTGTGCACTTGAATACCCGCCAAGGTACATTTTGGCATTGTCAGGATTAGCAAATTGGCCAACTACAGCCACTTTGAAATGACCGGAAGCTGGAACCTGAAGAGGAAGAAGCTTTCCAGTGCTACTGTCTTTCTTTGTTGTCTCACTATTTTTCAATAGAACCAATGAGTTATTAGCTACCTTTCGTGCCATGTCTAATCTTTCTGCAGTCTGTGTAATGGCATTATTAGTATTACTATTCGTCCATGTACCTTCTGGAACACGTTCACGTGCTTCTTTAATCCATGGAACACTATCTGGATCATCAAATTCCCCAAGCTCCATACGAGCTGTAAAGAGACGGATTAAAGATGTATCAACATCATTTTCTGTGAATGTACCAGTCTGAGTGACAATATTATTTGAAACAGCATTTGGTACAGTGTTTGCATAGTTGTATGGGTCACTGTAGCCTGCATTACAGTTCAAATCTACACCAGCTGTCATGGCAAAAGCTGTTCTTTCTGTTTCATTTATAGGCCGTGTCCATCCTTCTGGCGTCCATTTATGCCCTTTTGTAATTTCCATAACGGAGTCACAGTCAGAAGTAATAAAACCAGAGAATCCCCAAGTTTGACGAAGAAGCGAATCGAGTGTATGAACATTAGCTGATGCTGGCACACCGTTAATGCTATTATAAGCTGACATTACTGATCTAACATCGGATTTTTGTACAATCTCTTTAAATGGTGCACTATAGTACTCTCTTAGTGAACGTTCATCTACATTTGATGAACCGTTTAATCGGTTTACTTCGCTGTTATTCGCAAGGTAATGTTTCAAAGTGGTTACCGTTTTAAGATATCCCTTACTCTCAGGCAGAAGCTTTCCATTCATGTCCTTCCCTTCCATACCATTAACAAACTGAGAAGCTATTTGTGTGGTCAAGAATGGATCTTCTCCGTAAGATTCATCATTTCTCCCCCAGCGAGGATCTCGAGCGAGATTGATGGTTGGTGACCATAAACTGAGCATACGGCTGTTGTCTGGTACCACTTCACGGGTCTCATCGGAAATCATTTTAGCTTCCTTATACATTAGCTGTGGATCCCATGTAGAACCCAGTGAAAGATCGATAGGATAGGATGTTGTATTATACAGTTGTGTGGCGTTACCTCTAGTATTGTATTGAAGACGGGATACGCCATGAAGTGCTTCATTCCACCACCCATAGGCTTTAATACCAAGACGTGGAATAGCTGGTGCTTGGCTGCTTACCATCTGGGAAGCCTTCTCTTCCAAAGTCATGCGGGATACTAAATCCGCTGCCCTCTCTTGGAATGAGTAAGATTTGTCCTGATAAATAGGTAGTTTTGATACAACGTTAAATGCCTGAACCGGTAAATCCGATTTTGACCCTGCTGATCCATTCGATGCCTGAGCTGGCAAACTACTCATCAATAAGCTTAAACCAAGGCCGGCAGTGAGTACCATGGACAGAGCTTTCTTGCGCTTACGCATATATGATCCTCCTCTTAAAATTTATATCTACCAGATTAACGGGGTATCCTCCATTAGCCCGGGAGATTCCTTAGAATACTGAATTTAACCTTGATTTCGTTACCTTTTTCATACTGCTAGTAATCGACATCCAGGTTGGTATACATCCTCACGCCTTCTGGAAGACTCTTCAAGTTCCTTCTGTGCGTGGACTTTTTTGGCGCAATAGAAAAATTGAGGGCGCTTTCATTACAATCAAATAAAAAGTTTCGCCTATTAGGGGAACACATTTATCAAATATAAAGTTTGTATATTTAATAAACAAACTAAGTAGGAAAATAGTATTATCCGCTAATTTTTCAGAGGCATTAATCGTTCTCATTGTTACTTGCACCACCTTGTCACCATACAAATGACGCAAATACTAAATCAGTACTAAAATCTAGTTACCCAATGCACTTCCATTTAACCTCGTAGTAATCTGAATATACTATATATTCTAACACCCTATAGTTGGTTTGTCTACACAATAAACTAAGTTTGGTTAAAATTCTTCTAAAGCGTAATTTTTATCCCCTTCCCACCGAATGCCGTTATTTTCTAAGTTCCATTAATTGAACATTAAGTTCCTTCGTGTTGGTATAGACTTGCTGATAAATTTTAAACAGTTTTTTATATGTTTCCACATTTTCTTTATTCGGATGGTAAGTTTTATCGATATGGGTGAATTGTTCGGCGCACTCCTTTAAAGAAGAAAACCAGCCGCATCCATAAGCCGCCAACATCGCCGCCCCCATTCCCGGGCCCTGTTCACTTGTCAGTTTTTCAATTTTTGCGTCGAAGATATCTGCCTGCATTTGCAGCCATGTTTCATTTTTGGCCCCGCCGCCAATGGAAACAATCGAATCTATTTTCTTGCCATTGTTTCTAAAGATTTCAACAGTTTCATTTAAGGAAAAAGTAATACCTTCAAGCACGGAGCGGGCAAAATGCTTTTTTTCATGTGATGCATCAATACCAATAAAGCTTGCACGGATATTTGAATCTGCATGCGGTGTTCTTTCTCCCACTAAATAAGGTGTAAACAGCAAGCCATTTGCCCCCGCCGCAACCGTCTCAATTCCTTGCAAAAATTGATCAAACGCTTCCTCTTTGGCAAATGTATCTTTAAACCAGCTTAGGCTATATCCTGCTGCTAATGTCACACCCATCGTATAATAGGAATTTTCTTCACTGTGGTTAAAATAATGAACCTTTCCATCAAAATCAAGATCATTTCTCTTTTCATAGGAAAGAATAACACCGGAAGTACCTATACTGCATAATGTTTTACCTTCTGCCAGGATCCCTGCTCCAAGCGTGCCGCAAGCATTGTCGGCACCTCCTGCAAATACCTTCGTTGCTTCAGATAAGCCCGTCTTCTTTGCAAAATCGGAAGAAATGGTTCCCACATTAGCATGTGATTCAACCAACGGAGGACATAGTTCAGGTGAAAGGCCCAAAAGGTCTAAAATTTCTTTGCTCCATTCCCGTTTCGCCACATGAAGGAGCAAGGCTCCGGCCGCATCTGAATACTCCATCTGGATCTGCCCTGTCATTCGGTAACGCAAATAATCCTTTGGAAGCATAAATACACTTGCCTGTTTAAAAATCTCAGGTTCATTTTCTTTTACCCAAAGAATTTTTGGCAAGGTAAATCCTTCTAACGCAGGATTCTTGGTGATTTCCAATAACCGCTCTCTGCCCACAATTTCATAAATTTCCCGGCATTGCTTTGTTGTTCTTGTATCATTCCATAAAATTGCATTACGTAATACTTGAAGCTGCCGGTCTAATAAAACAAGGCCATGCATTTGTCCGGAAAAACTAATTCCCTCAATATCCTTTACGTTACCCTGAAAGCCTTTGATTAGCTCCGCCAGTCCTTCAGCTGTTCTTACTACCCATTCTTCCGGATTCTGTTCACTGTAGCCTGATTTTTCAATGATTAAAGGATACGATTTAGATACTTCCTGGCAAACTTCGCCGTTTTGATCAACAAGCAAGATTTTGACTGCACTTGTGCCAAGGTCAATTCCCATTACGTATTTCATCGGTCGATCGTCCTTCCTATAAAAACGTGCTGGGGTTAAGGCTCCCAGCACATTCTTGATTTCTCTTTTATTTAAACACGAACAGTTGAGAGGGTTTCCAGTAAATATTGGTTAATTAATGCACGTAAGCGCTCTGTTTTACCAGATTTATTTTTGACTTCAGTCAATTGAAGAGCATAGGCCTCTAACTCCCGGAAGTTCGTTTTTCCTTCAACAATGGCTTTTCCAATACCTTGAGTATAACTGCTGTAGCGTTCATCAATGAAGCTGTCCAGAACATTATCTTCAATTAGTTTATTGGCGACTTTCAAACCAATGGCAAAGCTGTCCATGCCCGCAATATGGCCCTCAAACAAGTCTTCAGGTTCAAAGGATCCTCTTCTTACCTTTGCATCAAAATTCAATCCTCCTTTGCCAAGGCCGCCATTTTTCAAAATTTCAAACATTGCCAGAGTAGTAGAATAAAGGTCTGTTGGGAATTCATCTGTATCCCATCCAAGTAATACATCCCCCTGGTTGGCATCAACAGAACCTAACATGCCATTAATGCGGGCTGTTCTTAATTCATGCTCAAAAGTGTGGCCAGCCAGTGTGGCATGGTTTGCTTCAATATTAAACTTAAAGTCATCTTGTAAATCATATTTTTGCAAGAAGGCAAGTCCTGTTGCCACATCGAAATCATATTGATGTTTTGTTGGCTCTTTCGGTTTTGGCTCAATTAAGAATTGACCATCAAAGCCAATTTCCTTCGCATAATCCACTGCCATATGGAAGAACCGTCCTAAATTATCCAGCTCTAATTTCATATCTGTATTTAGAAGTGTTTCATAACCTTCACGACCGCCCCAAAATACATAGTTTTGTGCACCAAGTTCTCTAGCAACCTCTAACCCTTTTTTCACTTTTGCTGCTGAGTAAGCAAAAACATCAGCGTTACAAGAAGTTGCTGCACCATGTGTATAGCGTGGATTGGTGAACATGTTGGCTGTGTTCCACAAGATTTTTGTTTTACTTGTTTTCATATATTCTTTCATCATTGCCACAATGACATCTAGATTTTGATTGGTTTCCTTTAATGTGCTTCCCTCTGGAGCAATATCTACATCATGGAAGCAGAAGAAAGGAACATCAAGCTTTTCAAAGAATTCAAATGCAGCCTCTACGCGGGCTTTTGCTACATCCATTCCTGTTAAATGATTCCAAGGGCGAATGGCCGTTCCTGCTCCAAATTGATCTGTTCCATCAGCAGTAAATGTATGCCAATAGGCCACAGAAAAACGAAGCCACTCCTCAGCTGTTTTCCCATTGATGATTTCTTCAGAATTATAATATTTGTAAGCTAACGGATTTTTTGAACTAGCACCTTCATATTGAATTTTGTTAACGTTTTTAAAATAAGCCATTTTTCATATCCCCCTTAAGTTATCGCTTACGTTCCTTTAAAACTGAATATTAATTCAATTACTTAATAAGCTAAGTATAACACCGCTTACTTTGTTTGTCTATCCAATAAACTAAGGTTGAAAATTATTTTTTTCATCTACTCCAAACCTATATCTAGAACAGGACGCATATGCTTTCCCTTTTTCTAAAACCCAAGATGGGAGATGTGGATGATGAATAGCGTCCGGCAATCCTTGAGTCTCCAAACAAATGCCAAGATGTTTTCTTAATAAAACACCTCGGGTCTGTCCTGCTGATGGAAGGTTATTCCCGCTATAGACAACAACTCCCGGTTCTTCTGTCTCTACAGTTAAGGTTCGTCCACTCTCCTGGTCTTTCAACAATATTTCTTGATCATTGTGTGTATATAATAGAAATGGATGATCATAGCCATTGCCAGCAAGAATATTTTGTGAATGCTGCGATGTGGCACCTGATCGAATCTTCCTCCCATTTCGAAAATCAAATGGCGTATCATCTACCTCTAAAATCTTACCAGTAGACAGCAATTCACTGTTTATCTCAAGAAAACTGTTACTCTTCAGCCTGAGTGTATGATCCAATACATCTCTTTTTAAATTCCCGCTTAAATTAAAATAGGAATGGTTTGTTACATTCAATAAGGTTTTTTGATCCGATTCGCCTGCGTATCTGACTATTAGTTCATTCTGATTATTGAGAGCATAAGTTACATTTATTTTTACATTACCGGGATAGCCTTCCTCCCCATCGGGACTTAAGTAAAAAAATTGAATTCCGGCTTCCTCCCGGCCTTCAAAAACTGATGCTTTCCAAACGACTTGATTAAAGCCTTTCATTCCGCCATGGAGATGATTTTTATTTTCATTTTTGAATAAACTGTATGTCTTCCCATCGAGCGAAAAAGAACCGCCTTTGATTCGTCCGGCAACACGTCCGACAACCGCTCCCAGAAAACAAGTATCTTTTATGTATTCCTCAAGCGTATCATATCCCAAAACAATATTTTCATAGTTGCCCATTCGGTCAGGTACGATTATTTTAGTTATAATACAGCCATAATTGATACAAGAAAGTTCCACTCCGTTATCATTTGTGATAGTAAAGGAATGAATCTGCTTGTTCTCCAAAGTTCCGAAATAATCTCGAACAACCCTCATTTTGCTGCCTCCCATTTTTATTAAAAAAAATTTTTTAAGATGAACATCTCTTAGTTTGTGGATTAAACAAACTATGGTATGCTAAAATTATATACATATTTCAAAAAAAGTGGGGGAAAAAGTTGCAACCGATTACATGGAATCAACAAGTCGTTAAAAAAAATAACAAATCGCTTGTGTTACAAACGGTAATTGCCCAAGAACCAATTTCTAGGGCAGATATTGCCCAACTGACTGGATTAAACAAAGCAACCGTTTCTTCATTAATAAATGAACTGTTAGAGGAAGAGCTTGTCTACGAATCAGGAGCAGGGGAATCCAGTGGCGGACGCCGTCCTGTTATTCTTCATTATAACAGAGTTGCAGGTTTTTCCATTGGTATTGATATAGGGGTCAATTATATTTTATCTGTCTTAACCAATTTAAAAGGGGAAATTTTAAAAGAGAAAAGTCAGCCGATCACTGACTCATCCTATTCTATTGTGATAGGTCACGTTAAACAAATGATTCGTTCACTAATGGATAGCATTCCGCCAAGCAAATATAGAATCGTCGGACTTGCAATTGGTGTTCCGGGTATTGTTGATAATAAGGGAACTATTATCTCGGCACCAAATTTAGGCTGGAAAAACATAAATATTAAAGAAGAAATCGAAGCCGAATTCGACATTCCCGTATGTATTGAAAACGAAGCAAACGCCGGAGCGTATGGTGAAAAAAGATTTGGCGCCGGGCAGAATTCACAAAATCTCCTATATATAAGTGCCGGGATAGGCATCGGTGTCGGAATCATTATCAATGGCGAGTTATACCGAGGCCAGAGCGGCTTTTCGGGAGAAATTGGCCACACTATCATAAATGTCAATGGAAAACCATGCAGGTGCGGAAGCAAAGGATGCTGGGAAGTATACGCCTCTGAAAACGCTTTATTGTTTATGACAAATCAAGAGGATGCCACACTTGAATCACTAATTCAGCTGGCCGAGAACAATGATAAAGGTACAATCAAGCTTTTTGAGCAAATCGGATATTATCTTGGATATGGAATAAACAATATTATTAATAGCTTTAATCCAGGCCAAGTTATTATTGGAAATCGTTTGGCGATGGCACAAAGATGGATTGAGGGGCCCATTCGTGAAACGATTCAATCCTGTACTTTATCATTCAACCAAGGAAATTCACAACTTCACTTTTCACAGCTCTTAAAATATTCAACAGCATTAGGCACAGCAGCATTTGCAATTGAAAACTTTACTGATTCTTTGCCGGATCTGTGTTAATCAACTCAATGGCTAAGTCATTTTTGCTCCTAAAAGGGATCTCTTCTTTTTTCTGTTTGCTGGGCAGCAGAAGGATATTACCTATTTAGGAATAATGAAAACCTTTTTAATAGACAACTAATAGAAGTACGCTGATTAATATCTTAAATACTGGCGGGCACTTTCATTTCTAATGAGAGTGCCTGATTTGTTGGGAACACATTATTGAATTAGAGAAAATCGGCGTACCGTCCCAGAATTGGCTCTGGAAGTATCGGATATGAGTATCCCCATAGCTAAGCTAGGGGTTTCGAAAGAATAGGCTAAAAAGCCACATTGTCTTTACGTGGGCTACCACAGTCCCGCTAATACATCAGGCCGAAGCCTTCAGCTTTGCTTTCTTCTTCCGTTTTGCTTTTTTCTTACTTTTTACGATGATGATCTTCTTAGGAGATTGAAGGAAGTATTTTCTATCAAGCCCTTCAAAGGCACCCTCAACATGTTTCCGAACAATATTGAACGCACCATTGACGTCGGCGTGAATTTGAATCTTTGACCCTGTGATTTTGTAAAAGGCTCTTTTCACTCGTTGTCCGCTAAAAGTTGTTTGGTGTA
>NZ_BCVP01000054.1 GCF_001591805.1 Neobacillus novalis NBRC 102450
ACAAAAATAGGAACTTAAGTTCCTAATTACCAAAATAAATCCCTTCTGTATAGACAGAAGGGATTTATTTTAATTATATCAGAAGTTATTTTCACTTTTTTACTTTTCCATAAACCGATATCTTTTTAACAACTGGCACTAAAAATGTCAATGGAAATCTAGTATCATGGTGTAGTAGATATCCATTGACATTTTTGGGGAAAGGAACAAAACGAGGACGATTATGCCAGCCATAATCGTCCTCATTGCAGCTTTCATTATTTAATCGCTTTACTCACTTTCAGCTTTTTCCCTTTAATGGTTGTATTCTCCATCGCTTGTAAGACGAGTGATCCCTTGCCATTAAGAATATCAACATAGGACATTTGATCCTGGATGGTTATTATTCCGATATCCTCTGCTGTTACTCCTGGAATCTTTGCGATTGTTCCAACAAAATCAACCGCGCGAATCTTCTTCTTTTTCCCTCCGCTGAAATGGAGTTTCATGATATCTTGGTTAATCCGCGCCGTTTTATTATTTTTCACCACGCGCCTGCCGCCGATTTTTTCCAAGAAAGCATCCTTCCCACTAGTAACTTCCCGTTGACTAGGAGCTTCTGTTTTAGGAATTTCAAAGCCAATGTACCTTTCAATCGCCCGAACGAATTTTCCTTCATAAGGAGTCGCAAACGTAATTGCTTTTCCTTTGTTGCCGGCACGGCCGGTTCGTCCTGTGCGGTGGACATAGCTCTCTTTTTCCATTGGAACGTCATAATTAATGACGAGGGTGACATTATCAATATCAATTCCACGTGCCGCTACATCGGTGGCGACCAGATAACGGAAATTCCCCAATTTGAACCCATCCATCACGGCAAACCGATCTTGTTGATCTAAGCCTCCATGAAGTCGTTCACAAGAATAGTTGGCTGCTTCCAATTCGGCATACACAGTTTCGACGTGTTCCTTCGTGCGGCAAAAGATCAGACAGCTGTCGGGGTTTTCAACGACGGTTACATCTTTTAGAAGTGGCAGCTTTTCTTCATCTTTCACTTCGATTAAAAGATGTTCAATCGTTTCCGTCGTGATTCCGGTCGAGGCAATCTCGATATTAACAGGGTCTTTCATATACTTATGGCAGAGATTTTCAACATCTTTCGGTAAGGTGGCTGAAAAAACCATCGTTACTCTGTTTGTAGGAAGCTCGTTAATTATCGATTCCACCTCGTCAATGAAACCCATATTCAGCATTTCATCGGCTTCATCGATGATAAGATATTTTACTTCATCTAATACAAGGGTTTCTCTTTCGATATGATCCATAACACGTCCAGGTGTCCCGACGACAACATGCGTTTTTTGCTGCAATTCATCTCTTTGCTTCGAAAAAGGCTCTTTTCCATAAACGGCCATTGCTTTAATCCGTTTAAACCTGCCTATATTGGTGATATCGTCGCGAACTTGAACAGCAAGTTCCCTAGTTGGCGTAAGAATAAGCGCCTGTGGATTTCTTTCTTCCCATTCTACCAATTCACAAATAGGGATGCCAAAGGATGCCGTCTTTCCGCTGCCTGTTTGTGATTTTACCACTAGATCGTGATTTTCCAGTGCTAATGGCAGGACTTCACGCTGAACCTCTGTGGGAGTATCGTATTTTAACACCTTAATGGCTCTGTTTATTTCATCGCTTAGATTATAAGCTGCAAAACTTTGTTCACTCATGTATTTACCTCATTTTTTTTGTATTATCCGACTCATTTATAGGATTTCTCTTAAAAAATTATCATATGCAGAAGCTGAATAGGATTTATTATACAGGAGAATCAAGTGCAACGGCGCATTTTAAAAAAAGAAGTACATGATATTTATTATACCCAGCATAGGGACAACTACAACTAACAAATCCAGTTCGAATAGGAATTTCTCCCAATTAAAAAAGTTGTATGACAATGTTCATAATTTTGCCATGCTAATAACCTGCGCAAACGAATATATTTGATATTCTTAAAGAGAAAATATAATAGCTGGCTTGGAGATTTGGAGAAGGCCATAAAAACAAATGGGAATGTAGATTAGGATTCCTGTATGTTTTTATGGCCTTTTTGCATGGAAAAGGAGCAGGACGGAGCGATGCTCTGCAAAAATGAAACACATTATCCAATCTGAGTGGGATTAGGAGGGAATAGCTTTGGGACAAATAATAGAAACAGACGTAGTGGTAATCGGTGGGGGAATGACGGGAGCGGGGGTGCTTCGCGATTTAGCCCTACGAGGAATTAAAGCGATTTTAGTAGAGCAGCAGGACTTGGGACATGGAACTTCCACACGGAATCATGGTTTACTCCATTCCGGAGCACGATACGCTGTCCGTGATGAAGAAGCGGCTATTGAAAGTTATCGTGAAAACCTAATCTTGAAAAAAACGGTTCCTGGTTCTATCGAACAAACAGGTGGTTTTTTCGTAAAAGTACCTGAAGACGATGACAGCTATATTCAAAAATGGCTTTCAGCTTGTGCAAAGGTGGGAATACCTGTCGAAGAAATTCCTGTTACTCTGGCATTACAGCAAGAACCATTTTTAAATAAAGATGCTCAAGTAGTGTACCGGGTGCCGGATGGTGCTGTCGATTGCTTTACGATGGTGGTCGATGTGGTGGCGGATGCTGTCAACCATGGGGCAAAAGCTTTGACGTATCATGAGGTTGTCGATGTTATAACGGAGCAAAACCGGGTAACAGGTGTACGTGTGCGTGATGGTTTTACCGGGGAGGAAAAGGTCATTCTGGCGGAGCTTGTGGTCAATGCATCAGGTCCATGGGGGGCGAAAATCGCTGAGCTGGCTGGCATTCCATTAAGAATGATTAATAATAAAGGGATGCTTGCAATATTTAATCATCGCATTAATAAGCAGGTCATTAACCGCTTGCGTATGCCGGGAGACGCAGACATCTTTGTTCCTGCCCATAATGTGACGATTTTCGGTACAACCGGTATAAATGTCGAAGATCCGAATGATTTTTCCCTACACCGTCAAGAGCTTGAGGGAATGTTAGCAGAAGGGAAAAAGCTCATTCCTTCGATTAATGAATTACGTTTGATCCGCGCTTTTAGCGGGAGCCGTCCGCTTTACCAAGAATCTACAGTATCAGATGCAAGCGGCAGAAATGTTACCCGCGGGATTGCCTTATTAGATCATCTTAAACGGGACGGGCTAGACGGATTAGTAACGATTACAGGCGGGAAGTTAACCACCTTCCGTTACATGGCGGAAAGGACCGTTGACTTGGTTGGTGAAAAGCTAGGAATTAAGGCTGCCTGTACAACGGATCAGGAAAGGGTCCCGCATCGTAAGGCAGAGGAGTTTTTCAAAGATGTGGACATGGCCCCGGCAGCAAGGCATAAATTGAGCCATTGGGCTGGAACAAAGGCAGCGGAAATCGAATTATCGTTAAAAGAGAAGGCTGCAAACTTTGTTGTTTGCGAGTGTGAGCAGGTAACGTGGGCAGAAATTGAATCGGTCATTCCTGCGGAAGGCCGCTTTCATCTTGGGGATATTCGCCGGAGGACACGCTTAGGAATGGGTCCTTGTCAAGGCACCTTTTGCAATCACCGTGCCGCAGCACTTGCTGTTGAAAAGGGAAAGGCGACATCGGATGAAGCGGAACGGTCCCTTCACCATGCCGTTTTTGAACGGAAAAAAGGGATGGATGTGGTTGCAACAGGTGAAACAGCCAAGCAAATGCAGTTAATGGATACGATTTATCGGGTTTCTTTGGGATTCAGAGAGGGGGATTATCAACATGTATGATGTAGTAGTTATCGGTCAAGGTCTATCGGGGATGCTTTCGGCTATTTGGGCAAAAGAACATGGATACCGCACGGCGTTAGTTGCCACTGGATCAGGAAAAATTATGCAATCAACAGGTGTGCTGGATCTGATTCCCGGAGCTGATGGCGGATTGAAAGAGTGGTCAGAGTTATATCAATTGGCTGCGATTGAACAATCACAACTGACAGGAGCAATGGAACAATTTAAAATTTTAACGAAAAGATTAGGCTATCCGTACAAGGGGGATATTGAACATCTTGTCCCGATTGTTATGGGCTCAGGCCATATTAAAGAGACCGCACTGTATCCTGAAACAATATCGCCAATCAAAGAACATGGTCAGGTTGTTATTGTTGGATTCGATGAAGTGATTGACTTTCAACCAGCATATATCAAGGGGAATTTACAAAAAGCCCGACCGCAGCTTTCGATTGCTACCATTGAAATAAGTCTAGGAAAACAGTCGCAGCGAACGATGACACAGTTAGATGCGGCAAGGCTTTTGGATAAAAAGGAGAATCTGGACTACTGTATCAAACAAATAAAGCAGCAAATGACGGTAAGGGAAATCAGTCAGCCAGACCTATTTATTTTTCCAGCCTCTCTTGGGGTTGAAAACTGGAAATACACCCTGGAGCAGTTTACAAAGGAACTGGGGGCAATCGTGACAGAAGCTCCGGGAATGCCACCCAATACAACCGCCATCCGCCTCCATGAGAGATTGAAAAAAGAAGCAGTAAAATTAGGGGTTAGATTTTATGTCGATACCACTGTTGTGGGCTGTAAAATGGACAGGGCAGGAATCGAGTCGTTGACAATCAAAACGTCGAACCATACGACAGATATAAGCGGGAAACAATTTATTCTTGCTACCGGAGGAATTCTAGGCGGCGGATTGGAAGTAACATCTGACGGGGTAAAGGAAACGGCGCTTGAGCTTGATGCAGATGAAAATGGAAATATAATTCATTGCCCTGAAAACCTTTATCCAGTGGGAGCTTCCAGGGGATTTAGTGTCACGCATAATGGAATTACAGGAGGCGTTTACTCCGTTTTGTCCAGTCATGAAATGGTGGATAAGCTTCACCAACAAGCTATTATTGGAGGGATTCGCAGTGCTTGAGTTAAAACTAGATGAACTTACATTTGACAAGTGTCTGAAGTGCAATGCCTGTGTATCCAGCTGTCCTGTTGCAAATACGACATTGGAATTTGGCGGTCCGAAGCATTTAGGACCCGAGTTAAAAAGACTCATGAATAATCAGGGGATCATCGATGATAAACGAATTGAATTTTGCACTTTATGTGGCAGCTGCGACATGTCTTGCCCCGAAAATGTCCATGTGACCACATTGACGGCCTTTGCAAAAGCGATTCATTCAGATAAGTCAGGGACTAAATTTCGCGATTTCGTATTAAGTAACGCTGAATGGGTTGGTAAACTAGCTTCTGCGTTTGCTCCTGTTACCAATTTTGCAATGGGAATGAAGCCGGTCCGAAAAGTGATGGAGATTGTCATGGATATTCCTGCTGAGCGGCAATTCCCAAAATATCGCTTTCATAACTTTAACCGAGTTTACAAAAAGAAAACAGCCAGCACAGAACGGAAAGTAGCGTATTTTGCTGGCTGTTATGCCACCTTTAATGCCCCTGAAGTAGCCATGAGCTTCATCAAAGTGATGGAGCATAATGGAATTGAGGTCGTAAAGCCTGACCAAAAATGCTGCGGCGTTCCCATGTTTGCCAACGGGCAAATGAAACAAGGGCTAAAAAATGCTAACCACAATATTACTAGTTTTTTAGAATATACCCGCCAAGGATACGATGTGGTCCTAACCTGCACAAGCTGTACGCTCGCGTTTAAAAAAGAATATGTATCCTTTCTTAACACAGAGGAGGCAAAGGAGCTTGCAAGCCATGTCTACGATGCCGATGAATATTTACGCTTATTAAAGGAAAGCGGCGAATTGAACATGAATTTTGCGCCAATGAAGGTCAGAGCAGGCTACTATGCTCCGTGTCATATGAAGGCGCAAGGAATCGGAAATCCTGCGATGGATATTTTAGAACTTATTCCTGGGTATGAAATACAAGACGTGGGTGCAGGCTGTTGCGGGCAATGCGGTACGTTTGGATTTAAAACGGAAAAATACGATGTTTCAATGGCAATTGGCCGCCCGATGGCCGAGGCAGTGAAAGAAGTCGATGCAGATTACACGGTAACGGAATGTGGCATGTGTAAAAATCAGCTTGATCAGCTGACGGATAAAACGGTCAAGCACCCAATGCAAATAGTAGCGGAATCCTATGAACGTGCAAAAGTATTGAGTTAATCCCAAGACGCCTATTTAAGTTGGCAGCTTACGATTTTTAAGAGATTAATAGGATTTCACAGTTTTGACATTTCTTAACTTAGTATTTCTAATAATGGCTGTATGGAAACAATAAAATATTATAAAATTAAGATAAGGAATCTGGAAACGAAAGGAGGACAATCGGGATGAGCTTTTTTGGACAAAAGGTGCTGCCAGCCATTCGAAAAATAGAAGATGTTGAAAAAATGATGACGAGCAATTATGAATATATGGTGATATTGGATTTGCATGTTTCCAGACTGAAACCCATTTTTCAAATGGCTCAGGCCAACCATAAAAAGTTGATCATCCATATGGATTTAGTTCATGGGTTAAAAAGTGATGAATACTCAACTGAATATATTTGTCAGGAATATAAACCATTTGGACTGATTTCAACTAAAGGGAGCGTTATTCTAAAAGCAAGGCAAAAAGGGGTAAAATCGATTCAGCGGCTGTTTCTATTAGATACCAGCTCAATCGAAAAGAGCTTTGCATTGATTGAACGGACACAGCCGGATTATATTGAAGTACTGCCAGGAATTATGCCAAAAATCATTAAAGATATTCGGAATCGGACGAAAAGAGAAGTATTTGCTGGAGGCTTAATCGATACCATTGAAGAGGTAGAACAAGCTTATGAAGCGGGTGCGGTTACGATTACAACCTCTAATAAAGAATTATGGAAGTATTATCATCCTGAGAAGAAACATACCGAAATCTAGCATTTTTCATGTCCTCAAAATATAAAGAAATAAAACTGTATTTAACGTAAAGGCATTCCTTCATGATTCTCTTGGTGAATGTCTTTTTTATTTGTGGAAAAGGGGCGGAGCGCCGCATAAATACGTCAGTCCATTCCTGTCTAAAGTTAGTTAAATAAATTTGCCGTTTTATATTTGTGAGGTTTAGCTCTGCTCACACCGCCTTTATTATGTTGGTGTACTACTCATATTAGGCTGATTCCCATGTCTGGTTTACGTATTGAGATTCATGATAGTTTTTGGGAGTAATATCGAACTATCGTTCATTATTAATTAATGTGGAGAATTTGTGAACTCGATTGACAGCGTTTTCATGGTACCATTATACTAGTAATTAAGTTGATAATATGTGAAGAAGAGCTGAGAGACTCACGGAAAAACCCAATTATTTTTGGGTAATTTCTATGGGTCTCTTTTTCTTTTTTTACGATTATTTACAACACGGTTTACAAGCTTTTTAAAAAAAGAGGAGGTTTATTATGACAGCATTTTGGGGTGAATTAATTGGTACGGCAATTTTAATTACGTTAGGTGCAGGCGTATGTGCGGGTGTAAACCTAAAGAAGACGCTCTCTAACAGCAGTGGATGGGTAATTATTACCTTTGGCTGGGGGCTGGCAGTAGCAGTTGCTGCTTACTCAGTAGGTAAATTTAGCGGTGCCCATCTTAATCCGGCATTAACCGTTGCCTTGGCATTTACCGGGGACCTGCCTTGGAAAGAGGTTCCAACCTATATCATCGGCCAAGTTTTAGGTGCTATGATAGGGGCAACCGTTGTTTATTTCCACTACCTGCCACATTGGAGAGTAACAGATGATCCAGGAGCAAAATTAGGTACATTTGCAACAGGTCCTGCTATTCCATACACAATGGCAAACTTAATTAGTGAAATGATTGGTACTTTTGTTCTTGTTTTAGGTATTCTAGCAATAGGTGCAAATAAATTTACAGATGGCTTAAATCCACTGATCGTTGGTTTTCTGATTGTTAGTATCGGGATGAGCTTAGGGGGAACGACAGGATATGCGATCAATCCTGCACGTGACTTTGGGCCAAGATTAGCACATGCACTGCTTCCGATTCCGGGAAAAGGAAGTTCTAACTGGGGATATGCTTGGATTCCAGTTGTAGGACCAATGCTTGGAGGAAGCCTCGGCGGCTTATTCTATAAGACAGCATTTTTAGGGAAGACAGATATAAATCTTTGGTTTGTAATAGGAGCGATTGTGATCATTCTTGCAGCAGCATTCTTTATGGGCAAGAAACCTCAGGAAATGACAATTGTCAAAAAGGTTAGTGCATAGTCTAAATTAAAGGGAGAGATTACTTTGATGGAAAAATATATCTTATCATTAGATCAAGGAACAACAAGCTCACGTGCAATTCTTTTTAATAAAAAGGGAGAAATTGTTCACGTCGCACAGCAAGAATTCAAGCAATATTTTCCGAAGCCAGGCTGGGTGGAGCACAATGCCAATGAAATTTGGGGTTCCATTCTCGCAGTCATTGCTTCTTGTTTAGCTGAGGCTAATGTAAAGCCAGAACAAGTGGCAGGAATTGGGATAACTAACCAACGAGAAACAGCCGTTGTGTGGGATAAAGAAACAGGACAGCCGGTTTATCATGCGATTGTATGGCAATCCCGCCAGACGGCAGAGATTTGTGAAGAATTAAAAGCACAAGGTCATGACCAATTATTTAGGGATAAAACAGGGCTGTTAATCGATGCTTATTTTTCCGGAACAAAAGTGAAATGGATTTTAGACAATGTAGAAGGTGCAAGAGAAAAGGCAGACCGTGGAGAATTGCTATTCGGAACGATTGATACCTGGCTCATTTGGAAGCTTTCAGGCGGAAGAGCCCATGTAACGGATTACTCGAACGCCTCGAGGACATTGATGTACAATATTCACGACCTTAAGTGGGATGAAGAATTATTAGAGATTCTAACTGTTCCTGCATCCATGCTTCCAGATGTACGCCAATCTTCCGAAGTTTACGCTGAAACGGTTGATTATCATTTCTTTGGCTGCAATGTCCCAATTGCAGGGGTAGCGGGTGACCAACAAGCAGCGTTATTTGGCCAAGCCTGCTATGAAAAAGGGATGGCGAAAAATACGTATGGAACTGGCTGCTTTATGTTGATGAATACCGGTGAAAAAGCAGTGAAATCTGAAAATGGCTTATTAACAACGATTGCTTGGGGGATTGACGGAAAGGTAGAATACGCCTTAGAAGGAAGTATCTTTGTTGCCGGGTCTGCCATCCAATGGCTTCGTGACGGGCTTCGCATGTTTAATAACGCCGCAGAGAGTGAGAAATATGCTGCAAGTGTAGCATCAACAGAAGGTGTATATGTCGTTCCCGCCTTTGTTGGTCTGGGAACACCATATTGGGATAGTGATGTCCGCGGTTCGGTCTTTGGCTTAACTCGCGGGACAACGAAAGAACATTTCGTCCGCGCAACCTTAGAATCGCTTGCCTACCAAACGAAAGATGTATTGACTTCAATGGAAGCCGATTCCGGTATCTCGCTGAAAGCACTGCGTGTGGATGGCGGCGCAGTTGCCAATAACTTCTTAATGCAATTCCAAAGCAATGTGTTAGATGTTCCTGTAGAACGTCCAGAAATTAAAGAAACGACCGCATTGGGAGCTGCATATTTAGCAGGTCTAGCAGTAGGTTACTGGGAAAGCCAAGAAGAAATTGCAACTCAGTGGAATATGGACAAAGCATTTACACCAGACATGGCTGAAGCAGAAAGAGAAACACTCTACACAGGCTGGAAAAAAGCTGTGAATGCTGCAAGGGCATTTAAATAGGTTATCAGCACCATGTGAATTTTTCTAACGGGTTCCGTTTTCGGGTGCTTTGTTATTAAGAGACACAAGAATTGACGTATGAATCGGCATACGTCTTTTTCTCTATTTATCAAGGTTTCTACGAAATTCTATTAACTTTGACATAGCAGTTGACCTCATTATTATAATGGACAATAAGTATTGTACAATTAAAAAAAAGGTCAAGACTTCTGTCATTTGCAGTGCCGTATTGAGTACCAATTTTATTGATTTTTATAAGCTAGGCGATAAAAAGCTGCTGATTCTCGCATCTAGGCTAAAGAGGTTCCGCACTTATCGGGTGGGGGATCAGGTTAGGCACCCAATCTGATAAATAGACGGATAAATTCCGCTTAATGAGTAATTATTATAAAAAAAGGCTTAAATAGACGGAGAGATTCCGTCTATTGACTCGAAAAATTTGAAAATGGGGGATTTTGCTTGGCATAATCGGAAAATCTCCTCTTATTTCCCCCGAAACGAGCTCCAATCTGCATTTAACCGGAAAATCTCCGTTTATTTTACTTTTGCTGGTTACTCGATTAAGGACAAGATATTTATTTAAAAGGGAGTGAGTTTTATCTCAGTAATCCATGAGAACCTCATTTTGATGCATTACGGTGAACTGTATCTAATTGAGGTTTTATTTAAATAAGGTTATTGTATTCCTAATAAAGAAACTCTCTCAATTACTATGGCGAATATTATACCAATAACGATGCAATACTACTGTCATTTCGGCACGTATTTTAAGAAAAAGCACCTCAAACCTGAACCTTTTAGAACTTTTCACATGGTGCCTGACACCCTTATTCTTGTTGCTGTTTCAGGAACTCTTTGACTTCAGCTGAAGTTAATCCGATTTGTTTTGCCAGTAACATTAGATTAATCCATTCCTCATCAAGCTTCTCTACCCGTTCATCTAGCTTGGAATCCACCCATTATCATCCCCTAGTTACAAAAAAATCTTATGAAGAAATGTATGTAAAACCGTGATAGTTTTTAAATTTAACAAAGCTATTGATCTAGCAGTAACCGTTTAGTCTGAAATGCTGAAAGGATATGAGCTGCTGCTTTGATGTGTAATCATCCCGTGTAACAAAAGAGTGACAATTTCAGTTGCTAGTATCTCTGGTGTCTTGTGTCCAGGCAGTAATTTTGTAATCGTAAGACGCTCGATGATTCCCACTAAGCTTTCCGCAACAATACTCATATCCAGACGGGAGCAGAAATAACCTTGCTGTTGTTCAAAAATCAAATTATCTTTTATCTGGTCGGTTAAATTATTTTTGATATCTTCTGCATCATCGGCAAGATAGAATCCGATCCGTGTCAAGTCAGGCTCTTCGACAAAGAAACATAATATGGCAGCTAGTCCATTAGTAATTCGATTGGCAAGGGTGGAAGAATCAATTCCAGGTTCAAGTCGACTTCGCTTAGTAAGTTCAAACAGTTCTAAACGAAACAAATCGACCAATTCCCCAAATAGTGCTTCTTTACTATCAAAGTATAAATAAAAGGCAGGCTGGCTTAAGTTTGCCTCTTTCACAATACTGCTAACTTTTGTTTCATAAAAACCTTTATCGGCAAACTCTTTAGCTGCGATTGAAAGCAATAAAGCTCGGCTCTCTTCTCCAGAAGCTCCTTTTTTTCTCCCTCTTTGACCCATTGCCCCCCAGCTCCTGACGACTAGAAAATATATTACTTAAGAGTATTATATTTTGGGAAATCCTTCTAGTCAACTATAATACTCTGAATCTTTAGTAATATTAGACTATGCCTTCAAGACTACCCCTCCGCTACTAAGTGGCTTTTTTTCATTGACGTTTTAAATGCTGTTCTTTATGATAGTAGAGAAGAGAATACCCGTACCTGAACGGGAGAGGTTCATAGCTGATACCCTCTATAAAAAACTATGGATACATGACTTGTTGCCATGTCCATATCGGACATGGCTTTTATGTTTTTATCCCTAAAGTTTGCATAGAATGTTCAGAAGAAACTCTCTTGGTTTAGTGTGGGGACACATTATTAGGGGGTTTTTTTATGTCTGGCCGCAGCCACGAAGAAGGATTAAAGGATTTAACACTATTAGGGAATCAAGGTACCACCTATTCCTTTGATTATGCACCTGAGGTATTGGAGGCAGTCGATAATCTGCATCCGGAACGTGATTATTTCGTAAAATTTAATTGCCCGGAGTTTACCAGCCTTTGCCCGCTGACCCGTCAGCCGGATTTTGCAACGATGTATATTTCTTATGTTCCGAATCAAAAAATTGTCGAGAGCAAATCATTGAAATTATATCTTTTCAGCTTTCGGAATCATGGTGATTTCCATGAAGATTGTGTCAATATCATCATGAATGACTTAATTCAGTTACTTGATCCGCGCTATATTGAGGTTTGGGGGAAGTTTACACCACGTGGGGGAATCTCCATTGATCCATGGTGCAACTATGGGAAACCTGGCACCAAGTACGAGGAGATGGCCAATTTCCGGTTGATGAACCATGACCTCTATCCAGAAAAAGTCGATAATCGATAAGGGAAGGAATCAAGACATGATATTTTACTTGAATGGAATTTTTGTAGGACTGTTAATTTTGGCCAACATTGTTGCTGTAAAGCTTTTTAGCATTGGTAATTTTGCTATATTGCCAGCCGCTGTCATTATTTATATCTTTACGTATCCACTTATTGATGTAATCGTTGAGGTTTATGGAAAAAAAGAAGCGCGGAGAACGGTTCAGACCGGGCTGATTATGCAAATCCTTGCGCTTATCTTTATTACGATAACGATTCATCTGCCAGCTGCACCTGTATTTAAAGAACAATCGGCATTCGAAACGATATTAAATGGCAGTTTTCGTGTAATAATTGCCAGTTTAATTTCCTATGCAGTGAGTCAAAACTTGGATGTGTTTGTGTTCAATAAATTAAAAAGCGCCCATGGACAAAAAAAGCTTTGGTTACGCAATAACGCCTCAACCATGCTGAGCCAATTGATTGATACTACCATTTTTATATCCATTGCCTTCTATGGAACAATGCCAATAGCTGTCCTAGGAAGCCTAATCCTGACTCAATACATTTTTAAATTCTTTGCAGCGATCCTAACCACACCGCTAGTTTACCTGCTTGTCCATTTCATACGGAGAAAGGAATCACAGGAGCGGGTACACACATTACAAAAAGAAGTTTAAGGATATGGAATATATTAGATGAAGGTGTCAGGCACCATGTGAAAAAATCACATAGTGCCTGACACCCTTATAATTTTACAGTGCTTCATTTATCACCTTTTTGTAATAAAGAACAGAAAGGATGCCGAAGATCGAATACAATCCGGTATAGATGACCATGACGATAATCATCGGTGTCCACACCTCTGTTCCAAATAAAAACCAGCCTGATTGAACGGCGAAATAGCTGTGGAGAAGGCCCACAATTAATGGAATCCCGAAATTAAACAACTGTTTTGCCTGAATTCCCTTTAGCAGATCGGCTTGAGTAAAACCTAGTTTTCTCAGGATTGTATAATTTGGTTTCTCCTCTTCCCCCTCACCCATTTGTTTAAAATAAAGAATACATCCGGATGTGATTAGAAAGGTTAATCCTAAAAAGCCTACGATAAACATGATGAGGCCCATCACATTTTTCTGCGAATTGCTGATATCCAGGCGAGACGAACTTAAACTGTCACCGCTGCCCCTCAGCTCTTTAAAAAGATCATTTGCCTTTTCGAGATTGGCTTCATCTTTTAACGTAATTCCGATAAACAGCGAAGATTCTTTTTGAATCTTTGGATTAACATCCTTCTTTAAGCCCTCGAATACTGTTTCATCGACAACGGCAATCGGCTGCCCGCCGTTTGTAAAATAACCGGAAATGACGAAATTCTTTTTTAAGCCTAAGTAGTGGAGCGGAACTATTTCGTTTTGCCCTTTCAATTCGATAGGCCCAGAATCCTTAAGACCCATGAATTTCTGCAGCAAATCACTATAACCAGTAAAAATAGTTTCTCCCTTAGACACATCGATATTTTTCACCGCTTTATCACTAATAACCGGCATCGTCATAGCCTTTGGATCGACGTATAATCCTTCAAGGCTTCCCAAGATCTCCTTAAGATTCGCATCCACCTGGATGACGTCAATCTTTTTTTCAGTAAATTCGATATTATTCACACTTAGAGCCTTACTAAATTTCCCAGCTTCTTCTGATTTTACGAAGGAAAAATCGCCGGCGACTTGATTCTCAGCCATTTTTTCTGCTGAATAGTAGGAGATATAACTTAACGACAATAACCCAATCGCAAGCGCTGATACGGTCGTAATAATCGTTAATAACAAGGCATTTGATTTCATCCGAAACATGATCGAGGACAGTGATAGCACTTGATTAATAGTTAAATATCCGTCCTTCTTTTTCCGAATGAGATTAAAGATAAAGCTGACCGATCCTTTATAAAAAAGATAGGTGCCGATAATAACCGATCCGAGAATAAATATCATCGCTCCAAATAGTCCAGTTACCGTGGTAAAATTGCCGCTTAACAATTTCGTCGAAACATAGTAGCCGGAAATGATCAGAACCACACCAATGATCCCGATAATGATTTCGAAGATTGACATCTTTTTTACTTTTCCTTCGGTTGCTGAAACCACTCTAAATAATGATAGGATACTTTGTCTTTTAATAAACACATAGTTCATCAGCATGATCAACAGGTAGATAACACAAAACACCACAACAGTTTGAATGAGCGCTTGGGAAGAAAAATGGAGGGAAGCAATCGCATCCACACCGCTGACTTTAAACAGAATCATCAGAATTAATCTTGAAATAGAAAATCCAATAAAACTCCCGATGACTAACGAACCAAAATAAAGGATAAAATTCTCAGCAGTAAGGATGCTGAAGATCCTGATTTTGGTCATCCCGATTAATTGAAATAGCCCAATTTCCTTGCTGCGGCGTTTAATAAAGATATTATTGGCATATAACAGAAAAATTGAGACAATCGCGACAAGTAAAACGGAAGCTGCTCGAATTGCTGCGGCACCTTTCATCGTGTCTTTTGTATCATTCATTGCCGGGTCATATTGCAGGGTGACAAAGGCGAAATAAAGGGCAACACTAAAGATCAGCGCAAACACATAGAGATAATAATTTTTTAAATTCTTTTTCAAATTACGAAAAATGAGTTGATTAACGCTCATTTGGGACACCGCCTAATACACCTTGCGTTTTCATGATGTCTTTAAAGAACGTCTGTCTGGATTGTTCGCCCTTATTTAATTGCGTGTAAATCTGTCCATCTTTGATGAAAATGACTCTGCTGCTGAAGCTTGCCGCCGTAGAGTCATGCGTCACCATCACAATGGTTGCTTTGCGGTTCTGATTCATTTCGCTTAATTTGTTAAGTAAATCAGAAGCTGATTTTGAATCAAGGGCACCGGTTGGCTCGTCAGCAAAGATTATGCTTGGTTCATGAATAAACGCCCTTGCAGCAGAAGTACGCTGTTTTTGACCGCCGGAAATTTCATTCGGATATTTATCCTTGATGTCTAAAATACCTAGTTCCGCTGCCACCGCATGAAACATTTCATTCGCTGCTCTTTTTGAAATTTTTGAAATCGATAACGGCAAGAGGATATTTTCTTTGACTGTTAAGGTATCGAGTAAGTTATAATCTTGAAAAATAAATCCTAAATGATGCTTGCGGAATTCAGCCAGCTGACGCTCCTTCATCGCAGTCATTTCTTTTCCTTCAATCTTGATGGTTCCGCCGCTCACTTTATCAATGGAGGAAAGAACATTGAGCAACGTTGTCTTCCCTGATCCTGAGGCACCCATGATGCTGACAAATTCCCCTTTTTCAACGTTAATATCAATCCCCTTTAACACTTCTTGCTTATTAAATTTATTGCCGTAGCTTTTATGAATTTTATTGGCTTCTAATATCTTCATACCAACACGCTCCCTTAATTCGATATCTTTATTATAAATAGCCAGATGAATCCAATCCTTCGATTGAGCGAACAAATCAGAAAAGCATGTGACATTGTTGTCACATGCCTGCAATATTGACGAATTCATTACGTTTTGGAAAGGTTAACGTAAACGTCGTTCCTTCTTCAAGTTTTGAGTAGACATCGATATGGATTAATAGCGGCTTGGCGATTCGCTGCGTTAAATATAACCCCATCCCTGTTGCGGCATGATCGTGATGAGACGTTGTCGAGGTAAAGCCCTTCTCAAATATACGCGGCAAGTCCTTAGAATCGATGCCGCGCCCATAATCTTTTACTTCAAGGACTGTACGACCATCTTGTTGATAGCTTTTAATGATGATGTCTGATGATTCACTGTATTTTACTGCATTTGTCAGCAGCTGCCTGATGATAAAGGCAAGCCACTTGGCATCCGTAAGCACGGTTGCTGCCTCTAGTTCAACCTCAAAACCAATCCCTTTTTGCATACACCACAATTGTAATGTTTTAATTTCTTTAAAAACTAAATCCTTTAGATTTGTTTCTTCAATATATAAGTCATTTTCCATAAAGGGGATTCGCTTTTGGTGAAGCTGCGTATCAAGAAGGAGGTGAATTCGTAACCATTCATGGGTTAATTGGGCGCGCATCCGTTCATCGTCTAAGCGGTCAATCATTAAATGCATCGCTGTTAACGGTGTCTTGACTTCATGAATCCAGGCTAAGAGGTCATCCTTCTCCTGTTCAAGCATCAGCAGATTTTCCGAAGCCTCTTTTTTAAGCAGCTCGGTTTGGTTGATAATCCGTTGTTCAATTATTTTTTCAAACGGGCTTTCAGGAGCCGCTATAGTGGTTAAATCAAGATTGTTCTCCCATTGCGCTATACTTTTGTAGAATTTTGTTTCCTTATGATAGCGGAAAGACAAAAAGATACAAAAAACAAGCGTTGAAAGCAGGAAAATGTAGAAGAATGGCATCAAGGGAAGCGCCGTATCTAGGTAAGCTATAAAAAGAATAAGTGCCTGAATAAATAAGAATAGAAAAATCCAGCTGAGCCTTTCGATTAAATATTTCTTAATCATAGCCAACTGCCTCTTCAATTGCGATGTAACCCTGCCCGACCTTTGTTTCAATAAAACGTCCCAAACCAAGCTCGTCCAATCTTTTTCGCAGTCGATTGACATTGACCGTTAAGGTATTATCACTAACAAAGCGTTCATCATCCCATAGGCTTTTAATTAAGTCTTCGCGGCTGACAATCTTATTTTTTTGCTCAATGAGCTTTTTTAAGATAAACGTTTCATTTTTTGTAAGTTCAACTGTTCCAGCAGCATGACTGACGGTATTTTTTTCATAATCTACTGTTGCCCCGCACCATGTTTTAAGGGTGATTTGCTCGGTATTGTAATTATAAACACGGCGGAGCGTCGCTTGTATTTTCGCAATCAGCACATCAAAATGAAACGGCTTTTGTATAAAATCGTCAGCACCAAGCTGCATCGACATCACCATGTCTGTCGGATGGTCACGTGAGGATAGAAAGAGAATCGGAATGTTCGAATGGGAGCGGATCATCCGGCACCAGTGAAAGCCATCAAATTTCGGCAATTGAATATCAATTACGACTAAATCTGGTTTTATTGCCGTAAATTCCTCCATGATCTTGTTAAAATCAGTAATCCCATACACATCATAAGACCAACCGATTAACCGATCCTTTATTTCATTAAATAATGTTACATCATCTTCAATTAACAACAGTTTAAACAAGGGAATCACCACACTTTTTTACGTCATATTAATTAATTGTATAATATATCCTGTTTATGTGCTATAGAGGTGATCTCTGTAAAAAAATGTGTCGAACCAAATTAAACAATAAATAAAAAAATTTGTTGTCATTTTTTATCAATTCCTCATATAATATTAATGAATGAATGGTTCATTCTAAAATATTGTGAAAAGGGGAGTTTTAAACCATGAAAAAGTTGATAACAGCCTCTAAGTGGGATTTAAGTGGAAAATATGTGATTATCACAGGAGCAACCAGCGGGATTGGGCTTGCTGCGGCTAAGGAAATTGCTGCTCTCGGGGCAAACATAGGAATCGTCGCTCGTAATGAAGGGAAAGCAAATGAGATTGCGAAGCAAATGAAAGAATCATCAGATGGGGGCGGAACTGTGGATGTATTTTTAGCAGACATGGCTTCCCAGCAATCAATCCACCGGGTGGCTGCCGAAATATTAGAAAGGTGCCCTAGAATTGATGTCCTTGCTAATAATGCCGGTGCGCTATTTGAGAACCATCAATTGACCGACGACGGACTTGAAATGACGTGGGCTGTCAATCATGTTGGACCATTTCTGCTTACTATGCTTCTTCTTAACCGCTTGAAGGAAAGTGCCCCGTCCCGGATCATTACTACCGCATCCCACGGTCATAAGATGGCGAAGAAGGGAATCGACTTTAACGACATGGAGGCTGAACAGCTTTACAAACCGCTAAAGAAGCTAATGGGTGGCCCGACCTTAAGGTATGGGCAGTCAAAGCTGGCGAACATTTTGTTTACCGCGGAACTAGGAAAAAGGCTTGAAGGGACTGGTGTTACGTCCTATTGCTTTGACCCTGGGCTGGTGGCAACAAATTTCAGTCAAAATAACGGAAGATTAGCACGGGCAACGATGGCGGTAATGAAGTTGTTTTCACGGAGTCCTGAACAGGGAGCGGAAACACTCGTGTGGCTGGCCGAGACTGACGAAATCAGCAATCAAACCGGGCAATACTATATCGACAAAAAAGCAGAACTCCCGTCTGAACCAGCCCGAGATAGGCAAGCGGCAAATCTGCTCTGGATGGTTAGTAAACAACAAACGCAGCTTACAGATACGGTCGATTTGTAGCTCATTGTCGTGAGTAGTTTAAAAATATGATATACTCCTTAATGATATCCAGATAATGGAGGATGTAAATGAAATGGCACCATCAAATGAACAGAAGCTTGAACAAATTCACCAGCAACGAATTAATCAGATTAAAAAGGCGGCCATAAAAGTATTTGCTCATCGGGGAATTGTCGGAACGAAAATGAGTATGATTGCTGCTGAGGCAGGAATCAGTCAGGGCCTATCCTATCGATACTTTAAATCAAAAGAAGAGCTATTTATTACCCTCATTCAAGAGGCGATGGAAGAGGCAAATGCTGCTTTTCAACATGTCCAACAGCTGCCGGGCACACCGTTGGAACAAATTAGAACGCTTACCCAAAATATCCTTGATGAAAGTAATAAATATCCCTTCTTGCTGATTCAGCATGCTAGTGTTTCGGATGAGGTTCCTGCGAAGGCGAAGCAAATAATTGAACACTTTTCAGCTAAAGCTTCGATTGAACAACTAATTCCACTTTTTATCAAAGGTCAGATACTGGGTGAATTTTGCGAAGGTGACCCATATAAGCTATTGTTCTGCTACATGTCCGTAATTACCGGTCTTATGCTACAAGATAAACAAACTGATGGGAAAAATTGGAGCGAAGATGTTGATATCTTAATGAAAATTTTAACGAAGTGAAAAGTTGTTGGGTTTAGTTGCAGCTAAAAATTTTGGCGCACAGTGATTTAATCGTAATCAAAATCGGAATATACAACCCTATTTTAGAGGTTGTGATTTGCGTTTCCTAGCCCAATTTTATTTAATAAAAGTGTGGCAAAAAATTATTAGTAAGGAAGAGGTCATTCAATTGAAAGCACTAGTGTTTAATGCATTCGGAGGCCCGGAAGTGTTGGAATATCTTGATATAGCGGATCCGGTTATCGGGCCCGATGAAATACTGGTAAGGATGAAAGCAATTGGCTTGAATTTTGCGGATATATATAGAAGGAAAGGGAACTATCATCTGGCAGGTAAGCCGCCCTATATTTTGGGATATGAAGGAGCGGGAATCGTCGAAAAGACAGGAGCAAATGTCCAAGAAATTAGCGTTGGTGACCGGATTGCATTTGCCGATGTCCCATATGCGAATACAGAGCTAGTGGCAGTTCCTTTTGAAAAAGCCATCCCTGTACCAGCTGAAACCACCTTTACGGAGGCTGCATCTGTATTGCTGCAAGGGCTGACGGCGCAATATTTAACGAAGGATAGTTATCTGGTGAAAAAGGACGATCGTGTATTAGTTCATGCGGCGGCCGGCGGTGTCGGACAACTTCTTATTCAAATAGTAAAGCTGCTAGGAGGCAAGGTAATTGGTTTAACTTCCTCTAAGGAAAAAGCAGCCGCGGCCAAGGAAGCTGGAGCGGAACAGGTTTTCTTGTATAAGGATAACTGGGTGCAAAAAGTGCTTCAAGAAACGAATGGAAATGGGGTCGATATCGTCTATGATTCAGTAGGAGCAACACTTCAAGACAGTTTTGCAGCAACACGCATCGGTGGAACGGTTGTATTTTTTGGAATGGCAGGGGGAGATCCTATTCCGGTCGACCCAAGAATGTTAATGGACACATCAAAAACGCTTACTGGCGGGGACCTCTGGAATGTTCTTACATCACGTCAAGAACGGGTAACCCGGGCAACCGAGTTGTTCAGCTGGATGGAAGCAGGAAAAGTAAGGATATCCGAGCCAACGATATTTGCTTTGCGAGATGGCCAGGAAGCACACCGTTTTCTAGAAAGCCGCAAGAGCACCGGGAAGATTCTATTAGTTCCTTAAAGGGAAATGAAAGGGCGAACAGTGACTGGCACTGTTCGCCCTTTTCGTTTAGTAACATTTTAGGAAAAAATCCAATTACCAATATACCCCATGTAGGTTTGTCAGAAAAAGGGTTGGATTTACCATCCGTTTAATGCGAATGCACACTAGCTTCTTCCATCCAATACGCTTCTCTGATATTAATCTGCTTACGAATTTTGCGGATGATATCAATTGTAATTACACCTTCTTCGAACAAGTTCTGGACTTCATTTCGTTCTGCTTGGAAAGCTTTAACACGAAGTTCCCGTTGTATTTGTGTGTAATGAATCTGATCGACGCCTTTTTTCGCAAGCTTAAATTTCATGATCATTTCATTATATTCTCCGATTATGACCAAATAGATATGTTCATTTTCAGGCGTTATTTGTTCCTTCAAATATTGGATGGCCGCCTTCGCCATGTTAACTTTTAGTTGAATGAGCTTTTTCGATTTTTCCTTACGAATTTGAAGCCGTTTCTCGTCTTGCCGCATAAAAAGCTGGAACAACATATACAGACTTCTTTTAATCAATGACCATAAGAACAATCTCCGATATTGCATCCGATTTGTTACGGCGAGCCTCATACGCTGGATATGTTCATCTGTTACATACATCGTTTCACGGTCAATACGCCCTGTCTTTTTCAAGTTTTCAACGTATTGGGCTTCCGCTTCAAGGGCCTTCATACGAATCTCCGTTTCCACTAATTTCAACTGGTCAGAGTATTCGTCGCTTGCATGGATAAGACGATTTCGAATTTGGTTGTATGTCGCGATGACCGACACGGCGGCTCCATGATTATCATCATTCATCAGTTCTCGGATTGCCTTAATAGCAGCATCAGCGGTCCGGATCAATGCAGCCCGTTCCATTTCCTCTTTCAACTCTTCCGTATTTCCTTTTTCTGACCGTGCAAGAATTGGCAAGAAAATGCTCGCAACAATCAGCGTGACCAAGATAACCCCTGCAGCAATAAAGATAATTAACGCACGGTCAGGAAATGGACTTCCATCGGCAAGTACGAATGGAATCGTGAAGGCACCGGCTAGTGTGACAGCCCCTCTGACACCAGAAATCGTAATGATGCCAATGTTTTTTATCGAAGGCTTCTCGAGCTGCTTCTTAAGCTGCCATCCCCACCACCATGCTGTACAAATCCATACGAAGCGAAGGAATAATAATGCGGCGGTAATAATGATAATATATTTGCTCACTTCCCAATTATTAAACAGCGGATTTTTAAAAATTTCATTTGTAACACTAGGTACCTGCAATCCTAGCAGCACAAACACTAACCCATTTAATATGTAGATGAGTACAGTCCATGTACTTTGGGAAACGACTTGAAGCTGCATGGCAGGGGATTGATCACGATCCCGATAGATCGCATGGACAATTCCTGCTGAGACAACCGATAAAATACCGGAAAGGTGAAAATGCTCAATAATATAAAAGATGACGAAAGGCGTGAGGATCTGGATGAGCATGTGGATCGTTACATCTTCCATGCCCAGCCGTCGAATAAAAATTTTCAATCGAATAATAAGGATGGCAAGAATGGCACCACCAGCCAAGCCGCCAATGGCTATAACTAAAAAGCTCCAGCTTGCTTCTGCTAATGAAAAAAAGCCTGTCACGGTAGCGGCTACAGCAAATTTAAACGCAACCAAACCAGAGGCATCGTTCATCAGCCCTTCCCCTTCAAGAATATGCATAATCGTTTTTGGGATCTTTACCCTGCTTGAAATGGCTCCTACGGCAACGACATCCGTCGGAGAAAGAATGGCGGCTAATGCAAAAGCTGCCGGTAATGGAATGGACGGTATAAGCCAATGAATTAAGTATCCAATTGCGAATACGGTGACAAACACAAGTCCAAGCGCAAGAAATAAAATCGGTTTACGTAATTTCCATAACGCCTGCCGTGAAACATTTTTTCCATCATGAAATAGTAACGGGGCAATAAAAAGGACGAAGAACAATTCCGGATCCATCGGGATATGAATACCTAACGGGAGTGATGCAAGCAAAACTCCGAGTGCAATTTGTATAAGCGGTACGGGTATGTACGGAAAAAAATGGTTGATAAAACTAGACAACCCGATGATTGCGAGCAGTAGTAGTATGAGTAGAAAAAATTCCATGGCGTGTCTCCTCTAATCTATGTAGTGTGAAATAACCGGTTGTGGGGGGAGTATAGAATTCCTGTAGCGGATTTCTCATTATAGGAAGCATCACCATTTTTGAACCAAGTGATGAACCATATTATTTGCAATAAGAGAAATTTTAACATAAAGCCAGGGAGGAGTAAAAAATTGAAGGAAGAAATGTAGACCTTCTTGAGTGGTTATCTTAGTTGTATCAATAGCTGTAACCTCAGACAAATAGTGACTGGCACTGTTCGCCTGAGGTTACTATGTGTAAAAGCGAAACAAAGTATTAATGGTAGAAACATGATTGAACAGAAACTGAAATTATGATTCAATAACGAGTTGCTTTTCTTTTTCCACTTCCATTGCCGATACAATATAGGCAAACCCATTCAATAAAAAGTAAATGACATTGGATTGCACCCGTTCGTTTTCCCCTAAATAAGTATTGATAATAATTGTGAAAGAATATAAAACAACAAAAAATAAAGCGATTTTATTAAAAATTATCATTCGATAACAACCCCCTTATAAGAATTCTTATCTTTATCATATTTGCGTTAAGCTGGTATTATGCTAGCGGTGATTTATAAGCTGTTTTGGATTTCTCCAAAAGTCCTACCTGGATAAGCCCGTTTAGAATCCCATCGGAAGAAGAGGATGTAGTGATGACATCTGCGGCAGCCTTTGCGATGGGAACTGCATTTCCCATCGCAATTCAGGCACTCAAAAAGGGATTTTGGTATAATAATGAAATAATGGATATTAGTAAACAAGATTGAGAAAGGAGAAAAACATGCAATTTTCCTTTGACCACCTAGTATGTTTTTTGAAGAAACCAGAGGATGCCATTCCCTTGTTAAAAGAAAGGGGAATCCATGCTGCGTTCGGAGGGCGGCATGAATCTTGGGGAACCTATAATGCGCTGTCTTACTTTGGTTTAAGCTATATTGAGTTTTTGGGAATTGAAAATCAATTAATAGCTGCAAAACAAGAGGAGAACAGGCTGATTACTCAAATCGTGGAGCAGCTTTCCAAACGGGATCGGGAAGGTCCTGCTAGGATTGCTATTCGTACAGATGGTATAGAACAATTGGCATTAAAGCTTAAAGCAGAAGGATACACAGTTTATGGTCCACTCCCGGGCGAACGTGTTCGAGCAGATGGGCAGGTAATCAGATGGTCGCTGCTTTTTCCCGAAAACGGGGATAACGAGCTAACTCTGCCATTCTTTATTCAATGGGAAAAGCTGGATGAGCAAAGGATTTTAGATTTAGAGGAGCAAGGGTTAATAGACTCCCACAGAACTGGAAATCCAAAGTTCGAAAGTGTCGGATTTGTTGTCCATAACTTGGAGGAAGCAATCATAAAGTGGGGGAATTTATTCAACCTTAAACAGAGTGAGGAATTTGTCGATTTAACCATCAATGCGCGATGTAGAAAACTAGAATTACACGGCGTGACGCTGGTGTTCTGTACACCGATAGGAGAGGGACTCGCTGCGAAGATTCTAAAAGAAAAAGGAGAAACTCCCTTTTTAATTAACCTCAGAGGAACAGGCCAAAACCACCTTTTTGAAATGCTGAATGGCCTTTGGAGATTTCAATAAGTCATATTTATGGGTGTCAGGCACCAATTTCCTAATAGTGGGAATTGGTGCCTGACACCTTTTTACTTAATAATGGCAATGGTAATGGTTTTGATTACGATTTTGATTACGACTAATTTCAGATACAAGAAACAGGGATTTGGTTTGAAAACCAAATCCCTGTTTCTGTCATTATTTATTATGGAACGCTTAAACGGTATAAGATTATAGCGTCGTAACGCATAGCCCCCATTTTTATATTAAAATTTATGAAATCTTAAGAAGATTTTAATATGTTTAGGCTATACTATTGATAGAATTTTAAGTCAAAATGTCAGGGGATTTTAGGAATGAACTCAGAGCAAAATACACGTAAAAAAACTCGCCTTTTAGCCAGCTATATTCCTAATCCAAAAGAACGAAGGACCATCCTTACATGTTTCATCCTCATGATTTGTTTATTTTTCATTGGGATTGTAGTCATTTCGCTAAATCATCAGCAGCTAATGATGCAAGAATACAAACACTATAAAGGATTCCTAAAACAATTTGGATCGATTTCAAGAATAATTTATTTTGCTGTATTAGCCATATATCCTGTTTTTCTGTTATTAAAATGGAAAGGTCTGAAGACAATCCAATGGGGAGGTTTTCAGTTAAAAGGGTTCATCCAGTTAATCGGTAAGTTGGTCAGAAAATGGCATGTGCCCCTTGCGCTCGCAGCTACTGGAATTGTATTGCTACACGGGTATTTGGCCATCATGAGAGGGTTTAAATGGGACTTTACGAATATAACGGGAATTTTATCTACAATACTGCTACTATTTCTCCTTTTTATGGGACTAAAGCGATTCAAGAAAAAAGATAATAAATGGCATTTGAAGCTTGCTATTGGGTTTCTAGTTTTATTCATGATTCACGCAACTTTTTAAGAATTTATGGTGCCTGACACCCGATGCGTTAACACATTAATGCAGTGGGGGTCAGGCACCTTTTATTCATTTTTCCTTAATAATCAGTTACGGTCAGATTTCTGTCCAAAAAGGTTTCAATTAATTCGCTAATTTGATAGGCGGCTTGTGGGGAATCAAAATTTTCAAATACATGTTCACAGCTGTTTTTATAGCTCATTATCTCGTCATAATGGGACATATGCCGTTCAATAACTTCCACACTATCTTGGCGGTCCTGGTGTCTTTGAATAATCGTATCACGATCGGAATAAATAAACATACGGACGACGCTATCTCCATACATCTTTTTCAACTTTTCAGTACCTTCGGGATTTAAAGTTAAATAGACGAGGTCATGATTTTGAAATGCTTTAACGATATCTTGTTCGCGAATTCCATAACGAATTCCATCGATATCGACTGTCTCAATAAATTCCTGTTGCGCTTGCATTTGTTTGAAAGTTTCTTCATTAACAAAGTGATAGTCTTCGCCATTTTTTTCATAATGCCGGGGAGAGCGAGTAGTGTAAGAGAGAACGGTTTCCATATCGAATGCGGTAGCGACCATTTTAGCGATGGTTTTTCTTCCTGAGCCATCAGGACCGGTGTAAACGAAAATTTTTTCTTTTCCTTTGATTTGATACATAGGGAGCCTCCTTTTTTGATAAAAACAAGAACTGGCCCGAATCAGTGGGGACTTTGACTTGAAGTGGGGTGGGTTACTATTATTATATCAAAACGTCGTCACTAAGTGGAAGGTGAATTGTGAAATCACTTGCCCGCCATGTCCGGTTAAAAAAGAAATGGCAGGTGTCAGGCACCTTTTATTTAGCGTTAATGGTGTATAAGGAATAATCCGCGGATCATGCCAACCGTTTTCGACATGATAATCCATCGCAAACATGTAATCGCTATAATACTTCCCAAAACAAAGTGAAACGGTATCAGGTTTTTCCTTTAATACGTCTCTTTGAATAAGGCTCTGTTATAACTGAATGTTGATTTCACTGTGTTTGAAAAATAAACGGTAAAATTCCGTTTAAA
>NZ_BCVP01000055.1 GCF_001591805.1 Neobacillus novalis NBRC 102450
GTTATTATTGCTTTTATACTGTATTAGACTTTTCATATACTTATTATATCAAAAATTTAAAACTAATTCCAACAATAAGGGAACATTAGTTCTAAATTATTTATAAAAAAACAACCTCACCCCATACATGAATGCAGGGGCTTGCGGTTGTTTATTTTGGTCAACCTAAGCCGTTCTCTTTTGGAGTACCCGCAACTATAAAAACATATATAAAAGCAATGCATTTCGTATATGAAGTCGCATTGCTTTTTAATTGATAAATCACCATTGTTGCCAATTCTTAAATCTAAATTGCAACTATAATAACCATGACAATTTATTTTACATAAGTAGGAATGATTATGGGATTTTTAATGTCAGATTTGAATTATACAGTAATTACCACTTTACCTTGAGCGTGACCTTCCTGAAAATAGTTGAATGCTTCAGTTATTTCACTTAACTTATACCGCTTATCAATTATGGGTTTTACATTGCCAGTCTCAAGTAATTCTTTTACATGATTTAGGTCTTTTTGGCTTGCTCTCTGTAACATGCTACTTATTTTCTTGCTTCCAGTCATTGAAATAAATGGTCCAAGAAATAATGTTTGAAAAAATTGGGATTCGGAACCTCCTACGTGAACAAAATTCCCATTTGGATTTAGTACACGTTTATAAGCTGAAATGGATTTAGTACACGTTTATAAGCTGAAATGGAATTAGAACCGTTCACACCTAGAATCAAATCGTAACACTTCTCATCTTGGGTGAAATCCTCTTTTGTATAATCAATGATATGGTCGGCTCCAATTGAAAGCAATATCTCTAAATTTCTTGTACTACATACACCTGTTACTTCAGCCCCAAATGATTTGGCAATTTGTACCGTGAAAGTACCGACACCACCAGATGCCCCATTAATTAATACCTTCTGTCCCGATATAATTTTACCTTTACACAAAAGTCCCTGTAGTGCAGTCACACCTGCCATAGGTGTCGCAGCAGCTTCCTCGAAGGAGATATTGGTTGGCTTTAAGGCTAAAGCGTATTCGGGGACAGTTACATATTCAGCAAAACCGCCCCAGCCACAACCAGAAAGGTCGCCAAATACTTCATCACCTGCTTTAAATAGCTTAACGTTTTTACCAACAGCTTCAACTATACCAGCTATATCACCTCCGGGGATGGAATACTTTGGCTTAGTAAGTCCGAAGGCGAAGCGGGCTACGAAAGGTTTGCCTTTCAACAGAACCAAGTTACCATAGTTCAAGGATGCTGCATAAACTCTTACCAATACTTGATTCTCGGTGGGTAAAGGTTTGTTAATCTCTTTTAACTCAAGTACATCGGGTGAGCCATATTTATCACAAACTATTGCTTTCATAAAAACTCCCTCCAATAGGCTTTTAAAAATAAAATTTCCTTGTATTAATTTTATTTAATAGTAACAAGGGGATTAAAACCTTTCATTGACTTAAGTTAATTTCTGGAGGATTTAGAGTTATTTTGGTGGTAATTACAATTTGGATGCTACTTAGAGAAGAGAAGTAGCGCGAAATGCGGATGACATCTATTTTAAACTATATTTTTTTCATTCGCTTTTTTATTCTACTTAATGACTCAGGAGTGATTCCAAGATAACTAGCCAACTGATGCTGTGGTACACGGTCAACTAACTGAGGTCGTTTCTTTAAAATGGATTCGTAGCGTTCTACAGGAGAAGAATTGATAAATTCTCCGAATTGTTCTTGTATATCACCAAGGTTTATCTCCATCATTTTGCGTATCATGGTTTCCAGTTGTGGGTAATTTTTACACATCGTTTTTTCAGAATCAACGTTGCCAACAACTAATATGCAGTCTTCGACACAAATTAATGAATACTTTGATAAATTTTTTTTTTCTGTTCGTTAATAATGGGAATAGCTTGTTCTTCAGTAAAAAAATTTGATGTGACCTCTTTCCCTGATTCATCTATAAAAAACTGCCTGACACACCCCATTAATACGAAATAACATTTAATTTCGGAACGTTCTCCCTGTCTAATAAGGTATTTTCCTTTTTTATATTCATCAATTCGTAAACTTTCAGAGATTGCCTGCTGTTCGTTTTCGCTGAGCGAAGTAAAATCAGACATATATTTCGAGAGAATTTTCCTCATATTACCTTCCTTTCTAATTGAGTTAATTTAAATGTCCATCAATCATTTAAACATTTTTATCCATATGTTTTTTCTCTTTTAGATAAAATTTACTTAACCATTTAATCGTTGATTAGCTGAATCAAGAAGGGTATGTTTAAGTTTTTGGAACTCCCCCCATTACTGGTACCAGTACCGCATCCCCTTGCTATCAAACGATAATCAATAAACTAGCAAGATGCTAGCTAATTGCTATTAAGACTGCATAATTGCTCTATCATTATATGAATGGGCATCTTACTCCCAAATTTTATAAAGCTTTTCAATATTGTCTAAACTAATCCTACCCCGCTGCATGCTTGGTGGACAGGTAGAGTTATACTTTTGTATCTTCAGATTAATTTCAGATATTACGTTTGTTAATTCAGATTCCTTTGTATTTTCTTCCTTTAATTTTAGCGCCTTAGCTATTTCTTGTCCTATTTCCTTTTGCAAGGCTACAAATGGGGGCAGGTACCCCGCCTCTTTCGCGGTATTGACGAAATTGGAATAGATATCGCCCGAAAATAACCGAGATGGAAGTGGTTTTCCGAATCCCGGGTGTTTCTTCATTTCCTCATCCAAATTATAATCTTTCGAAACTTGATCCATCCAATTAACATGACCATCATCTTTTTTAGAAGCCACTGATTTTCTACTCCTTCCTTAATCACACTTTATGTTCTTTATTCTCGCTTTCCTAAAGATATTCCTCTGTTAATACTAACAAATAAAAAACCTATCCCACAAAAGAGTGTTATAATCTTTGATATATTCTTAATTTAAGATTTTAGGAGTGCTTCATTGGAGGGATACAGATGAATTCACAAAGTGCAGTGATACTCTTCCCTAGGGCAAAAGGAATCATATTGGTGCTAATCGCAGCTACTTTTTGGGGTGTTTCGGGGACGGTTGCCCAATACCTCTTTCATCAACAGGGCTTCAGTACGAACTGGCTGGTCGTGATTAGACTGATTTTTTCAGGTGTTGGTTTATTATTGATTGCACAAAAAGCAGGAAAACAAAATATCTGGAGCATTTGGAAAAATAAACGAGATATAGTTCGCCTGCTTGTTTTTGGAATTATTGGGATGTTTGGCGTCCAGTATACTTACTTTGCTGCCATCGAACATGGGAATGCTGCCTCAGCAACTGTGCTCCAATACATTGCACCCGTAATAATCGTTTGCTTTTTATGCATTCGCAGAAAGGTTTTACCGACAAAACATGAGATGATTGCCATTTTGTTAGCCCTTGCTGGAACATTCCTGCTTGTAACGAGCGGTAACTTCAAAACCTTGTCCATTTCAGGCCAAGCAGTTTTCTGGGGAATTCTCTCCGCCTTTGCACTTGCATTTTACACTCTTTATCCGGGCAGTTTGCTGTCTAAATGGGGCTCGTTATTAACGGTTGGCTGGGGAATGACTGTTGGCGGTATTGGATTCAGCTTTATTCATCCGCCATGGGTATTTCAAGGGCATTGGTCGCTCACTTCATTTTTGGCCGTTATTTTTGTCGTTTTTTTTGGTACATTAATCGCTTTCTTTTGCTATATGGAAAGCCTGAAGTATATCAGCGCATCCGAAGCGAGCCTTTTAGCCTGTGTTGAACCCTTGTCAGCCGCGTTTTTAGCGGTCGCCTGGCTCCATGTTTCATTTGGTCCGGCCGAATGGATCGGTTCTTTTTCCATCATCGCTACAATTTTTATTTTATCTAAAGTGAAATCAACAAAATAAGAAACCAATGAAAAAAGGTTTCTAGAGTCCTTTTACTCTCGCGCAAGCTCTTGTTATGCAAACTAAATAAAAAAACAGACCTTTTTCTAAAAAATCAAAGGTCTGCTTTTTATTATGTTTATTCGCCTAAATCAACATTGTGGTACACTTGCTGCACGTCATAACAAATTTAAGGAACAACCTTGATTTATCAACGTTTGTTGGTCTGAATCTCATGAGTAAATTGTCTCGTATATCATAAGAGAAATGGTGACATAAATCAATACCAGCGGATTGTATATCATCAACTTTTGAATATTAATATTCAATTTTATCTTCCTGTTTTTAGAAATTTCCTTTGTTATAATTTTGAATATGGTTCAATTAATTGGAGGTTTGACATGAAGTTCAAATCCATTTTCAAAAACGAAAAATTACAAACGGTGGCTTTAGGAATTGCTGTTGTGTTAATGCTGAGTGTGTATGCGTTTATGTTCGTTGATACGTTATTCGGAAAACCAGACCCCGCCATGGAGGAAAGTTTGAAACGACAAAAGCAAATTGTGGAAACTGTTAAACAATTACAGAAACTGCCGAAAGAATAATTTATAATAATGATATATGTTGAAATAGTGCTAAAAAAGAGAGCGGATTAAAACCACGTCCTTTTTTGTTTGCACCTCTTGTCAATTCCATTTATACAAAAGATGAATACCATATTCATACATTATTACGTAAAATATAATCTTTACGAGATAATGTAAAATAGAAATCGCATAGGACCAATGTTTCTAAATTACGAAAATATTATCCGTAATCATAATTTTATACATTGTTGATTCTAATGGATTTCTGATGATTTCGGCATAATATTTCCCGTAATTGATTGCATAAAAAAGTTGTATCCGATTTTGGAGACATCTATCTTAAGTGTTATGTAACACATATATTATGTAGTGTAACAGACTAACCCCCCCCCTCCGTAGAAAAAAACATGTTGAAGAAGGAAGGACCATGTTGCCCACTGCTGTTTGCAGATGTACCTAAACAAATATTTGCCGTGAAATGTAAAAAAAAATAAGCATCCTCAAAGGAATGCCTATCGCTTTACTATTTTTTTACAGCCTTTAGGATATTTTGAACATCCAAAGAAATTCCCATAAGGTCCTGTCCGAGGAACCATTTTTAATCCACAATCGCAAGTCGGGTATTTTGAGCGCTCTTCTTCTAATGCTGCCATTCTCTTTTTATATTCGCCAACTTCTTCAAGCCTATAATCATCTGTTCCTTTATCGTAGCTGTATAGTTCCTTGCCACATTTACACCGAAGTGTTTCACCTGGTTCTTTAAATGGCAATTTAAAATGGTGTAAATAATATTCGGTTTTACATTCTGGACAAATAATATCGCTCATTATTTATTACCTCTTTTCTTCAGTTGATTTAGTGTCCTTTCCCTGGTATCGGAACAACAATCCAGGTGCTCCCAATTTTTTCTGCGAGGTTATTTGCACTCTTAACTTTTTCATTGTATGCCTCGATATTCTCAAGGTATTTATCATATGTTTCCTTGTAATTTCGCTCTCTGTCACTTGTTAATTTATTGAATAAATTTCGCTGTGATACGTACCAATCATATGGTTCTTTATATTTCGGCTCTAAGTCAGCAGGTTTTATATTATTGGCATTCATGTAATCTTCCATTTCCGTTATGTTCTTAATCATGTCCTGTTTCTTTTTGTCCACTTCTTCCATTTCCTTATCTGATAAGTCGAACCATTCCTCTTGATTCTTAATTTCCTTCTTTTCTTGCTTCAATTCCTTCTTATACTGTTCAAGTTGTGCTTTGTCATCTTTTTTAAAGTATTCCTGTATTTCGACTAGCACGAAATTTCCAATACCATAAACGACTGCTATTGCTAGTAAGGTAATTGACCATACTTTGATTCTTTTTATTAACATAATATCGCCCCCACTTTCATATTCGACAAATGGGTCTAATTTCCTGCAATAAAAAAACGTTCCTATTCGGAACGTTCTTCTACATATTCTTGATTGTTCGGTCTGGCAATATCTTTTTCTAGCTCCTTAGTATGAAGCTATCAGTAAAATGTAAATTTTAGTTGATAACCATCTTCAACTGTAACTTGCAGAAAACATGGCATTTTTGATGATTTTCAATTGATTTGTGATAGATTTACGATGACTTTCTAATCATTTTGCTATCGTTTTCTCATGGGTTCTCGTTGATTTATTTAGTATCAGCAAAACCCACTTAAAAATAATGGGGAACAGAAACCCATTAACAGTGCAGATTGCTCGTGTTTTCTATGTTAAAAAATACAATGTTTTAACGTATTCGGCTTGTTGTGTTTCAATTTACAAAAAAGCTCGAGTTACGGGAATCGTTTTTTCTGGCGTGGACCACCCTTCAGTCCTCCTCATCCCTATCAAATAAAAAAATGGGTGTAGGGGGGATAGGCAAGTTATATCACCAGACCCATTTGCTCGTATCACTGTTGAATGATAATAAAAAGGGAATTCTTTTGTTAAGATATCCCCTATATTTCAAACTCCGCCCATTGCTTTAACAGTGTTCTCATTCGTTCAGCAGGAATATAACAATTCATTGGTTGGTCATTACGGATACAGCCCCTAAATAGGAATTGAATCAAATCGGACACTGCCAACTTATCCTCGTCTACGATTACACCATATTCCTTGAAGAAATTACGTTCCATAGGATTGATGAAGCGATTATAAACATATGCCATTGAGGTGCGGTCTGCATAATTGTTTGTTGCTCTTGCATTAATCGGTACAAAATTATCCTTGCTGCGGTCATCTTTCTTGTTGAACTTGCACTTAGCATTTTTTAACACTGGTGCAAAGTCCCTAATGGTTGTCCAAAATATCTTGTCATTGTCCGTAGTAACAACGTTTCTAAAGTAATTTCTTAAATTGTTGTTTATTTGTTTTAAATCATTTTCAGTGGCATTTTTAAACCATGTTGTAGAAAGTTGTCCACGCTTTTGACGGTCATTGACTTGCTTTCGAGAATCATAATTTGAATTTAACGGATTACCTTTGCCATTGTCGGAATCCTGGTAAATATTGAGCAGGTTATACAACTCTTCCCGAGGTTCCCTTCTTGGATTGTATTCAATTAATTCATAACGGTCTCCGACCTTATGAACACTGAACATTTCAAATTTAATATCGTTTGCTTTGTAGTAGTTACATTGGGTTTGACCTTCAAACATATAAGTCAAAATATAAACTTCATCGAATGCTTCAAAAGCTCTCGTGTTCATTGTCCAAAACATTGCGACTCCGTTTTGTAATATCAGGTTATCACTTTCTGCCAATATTCTCATATCCGAAAATTTGCCTTTGTACTCATCGTCCAGCCATTGAACTTTTCCTTTTTCGCCGACAGCAATTGTCCTTTGACCAATTAACATATCAATATCGCTCTTGGTAATATCGTATTGTTCGAGAACGTTGGCAACTTCATCCATGATTAATGTATATCCCATTTCTTCAATGTTGTCTAAAGTCGCTAAATCCAATTTTTTGAATAATTCATGAGTGGTAACGATAGACTTACCAGAATTTATTAATCCTTGGAAATGTTTCAATTTTGTTCCGTAGCCTTTGATTGCCTCAGGTTCTACAAAATCAATATTAGTGGCATCTTTGATTCTTTCAACCTCATTCAAAAATGGGGTTACATATATAAATTTTTCTTGCTCTAGAGATTCACCGAATGCCAACTTTTTAGTTTTGTTGATACTATCGTTAATCTGTTGAATTGCCCAACTTGTTTTCCCCGCTCCGCAGATTGCATCTATTACATTAATTGTTTGTGTCATGCCATAATTCCGTGTTGTTATCATGATTTTCCTCCGAGATTCGTATATCATTCATTATATTTGAAAGAATCGCTCTGTAAGGGAAAGGGATTGATATTTTATCTGGCAAGATTTTTGTGCCAGTTGAATGAAAAAACCCATATATATCAACGTTTTCTGACATTTGCTTTATAGGAAGATATATAAAAGTGTGCTAGACATGGGGACAGGCAAGCTGTCCCTTTACCTCAGCATTAGCATGCCTCGGTGCGGTGTGTTCCGCTTGCGCTTCACGGTTCAAATGTAAATTGTTTTTACAATTGGAAAGAGATTGCCAGCATATTTTCAGTCAGGGATAATAAAAAAGAAATTACAATTATTGGAGGAATGATAAATGAGAAAGCAAGAAATAGGAAATGTCGTATCAATACTGCTGAAATATCACGAGGAAAATACGATTGATGGCAGAGTGAACTTCATGAGTTTCCTTGAAGGTCTTTGTGATTCGGAAAGTTCCTCGTATTTTTTATGGGATTTAGATACCTTGGCAAATGCGCTAAGAGACCAAAATGCTCCTTACCTCATTGATGAAATCGCAAAATATGATTATCAAGCGGCCCAACAACTTAACGTATTGTACGACAAATAACGGTCTGCCCAAAATGATACCTGTTTTGTATCAAAGGTAATGCAAACAGAATAGGGAAGATCCGCCACAGGCGGATGCTTCCCATAGGAGGTTATTATGAAATTAAAGAATATATATAAAAAATCATTGGCAATTGATTTAATCAAAATGGGACATGACTTAGAACATACAATGCGAAACCGTAATAACGAAAAATACCAAGTATTCGTTTTCCCTCATACGGAACAACTCGAGCGAGATATTGCTCGATTAACAGGTCATGGTTATGTAAAAAAATAAAAACAGCATAAAAACTATGCTGTCTTTTTGATGTTCTTATTGTTCGGGTGTAATGCCAATCATTTGCTTACCATTATCAGGACAAAGTTTATTGTGGCACATATAGTAAACTTCACCAGTATCCATAGCAGTATAATCTTTTAATGTTTGGCGTCCGCAAGTAGGGCATTTATATTCCATTTTTATTCCTCCTAAATCAATATAATAGTATTTTATACCTATTAAACTTCTATTTCAATTGAATTACTGGAAAATTTATTTAAGAGAGGAAATATTATGACCCATGTCGAATTATGTTTAGTTGGGAGGTGATATTATGACACAAGTTCGATTAATTAAAGACGGCACACCAGCGACATTAGAATCAAATATCAATAATTTTTTAGAATCAATTATTAAACATGAAATTATTGATATTAAGTATTCATCAGTTTACAACGGAACAACGGCGGTTTATTCTGCATTAATCATTTATCGTTAATAAACAAGGCACCCTTTCGAGGGTGTTTTTGTTTTGACCTTATATCATTTCTGTTGGTACCAGCTTTGGCATGAAACGTACAGTATACGTTTCAACTTTTTGACCTGAGGTGCTTATTTAGCATATCACCTAATTTTTATTTTTTGTGTATTACAGGAAATTGACTTCCAATGTCGAATATTGGTAAATGGGAGGTGATAATATGACAGTAGATGAGAGATTGGATTTCCTTGAATTTCGTCAGGAGCTGTTGTTTGAAGACAGCGGGCTTTCGAGATTGTTATTTGAGTACAAAGTTACTCGTGAACAATACAACGCCATTATGGACATATTCGATGCATACCGAAATAAGATTGAAGCTGGTGAAAACGTTCATCATGGTTTGTTTGAGCAACGTATCTACCAAGTGGTGCCACAGCATGACGGCAATTATCATTTTGCAGAATTTCTTGCTCAGGAAAACCATCGACGTGGTAGCTGGGAAGAAGTGTTTGAAACACTTTACGGTGATATGCCAAAGTATCAAGGGCATATGAAAAACCGTGATTAATCACACTGAACATCAGTTCAATCGAGCTGGTGTTCTTCTTTGCTTGGATAATTTGACATTAATCATAAAGGAGTGAAATAAATGAGCAGTGATAATGTTTGGACTAGCAACCGAAAAGAAGCTTATGAATTTGCAAAATTATTAACTGTTGTAGATGGAATAGGAGAAGTTTTTGTATCGAAGTCAGACACATTCGAGTTCAGTGTATTTTTTGATATTAAAAACAATGTCCACGAACATTCATTGTATGTTGAAATAGCTCATTTGCTGACCGATTATGAATTAAATGGCATTAATACTCATGGTGAAAAATGGGCGAGAGCTTTTAAAGAAGTAAGAGGTGAAGCATAACAAAAATAAAGCCACCAAGTTCATCGCTGGTGGTTTTTATTTGTATTGGAATAGTAAACCTACAATTAACAAAAAACCGCAACCAGTGACGGTTACGGTCGATTAATTAGATGTGTAAAGGTCCGAAATTCGGCTTTGTTTCTTCAGTGTGTGAAATCCAATCAGCTAATTGGTCAAAGTATCTTTGAATTTCTTCTTCGCTTTTGATTTGTGAAGCGTCCCATAAATCAGACAAGAAATATCCAATATCAGCTGGATATGAAATGGATTCTGATTCAAAGGCTTTGATAATGCCAGGAGCACCGTGTTTATCGCTTTCCACACCACGAAGCTTTAATGTAACGATTGACCAGCCATTTTCAGTTTTCTTAAGGTAAATGTTATCCCTGTGTCCCCAACGTTGACTATAAACTCTTAATTTAAAATCGACACCAATGTTTTGCATGATTTCTCCTCCTTTGGTAATGATTCCATTTTATCATTAAATATCAATTTTTTGTCCGCTCAAGTTTATTTTTGTAATTCTCATTTGCCGAGGGCTCCAAATTGTGCCAAAAAGTTAACTAAGTGTTAAAACACGAACAACAACCTGTTATAATTAGTAAATAGTTCGGATTTTAATGAAAAAGTTGTAGACAAGCGGTCAAAACTTCTGCTAATATACGTTTAAATCAATGAGCTACAAATTCCAGAACCTCCAATTACAAAATAAGAAACATCAGCTATTGATTAAACACAATTACAATTACTGGAGGAATGAACGATGATTATTAACAAAACAATTTTTAAAGGAAAAGTATATTACAGCGTTGCTGATTTAGCGGAGCTGTTTGGTGTGTCACCATATAAAATGAGAAAAGCTATCAAAGACCAGAAAATCAAAACAAAAAATAATATTTTTGGTCGCACTGTTTTTGTGCTGGAAGAAAATGTTGCTAAAATCAATGTTTATGGCACAATGAAAATCCTTGTGACGCAAGCAGAACTTATTACTGCTGACCCAGTGAAAGAAACAAAAGTTGTAGAATTTTCTAAGCCAAAAAGAAAAAACAAAAAACGGAAAAAGTCTGCAAAGAAAAAAGAAATTGTAGCTGAAGAAGTGAAAACAGAGTCTGTTGTTGAGGAAAAAACTCAGGTGGCACCAGTTGAGGAACAGGAAGGTGAGCGTGCTACACTTGTGGAAAAAATCAAGGAACATCGTTTACAATATGTTAAAGATTGTAGAAGTCAAGCTTACGAAGAAATTTATATGGAATTTATGGGTGATGAAATTCCTTTGGAAAAAACCACCCCTGAACATAACGAACAGTTGAAACTAACAGCTGAAATGTTGGAACTGGAGTTCGAAGAATCAAATGAAAATGCTAATTTTAGCAACCCATTTTACGAACAAACATTTAACTTCTAAAACGCAATGCTCGACTCAGATTGACGAGATTTTTGTTTCCGAATAACAAAGCAAAGACACCAACTAAATTCAGCTGGTGTCCGAGCTCTTGCGTTATAAATTCATTAGCGGTGAAATGCCAATCGCTTTTTCAATTACTTTTTCATCGTCTAAAGATTGTAAATATCTTTTCGTAATTGAAATATCTTCATGCCCAAGTAATCTGCTTAATGAGTACACGTCTATTCCGTTTAGCAACATCAGCTGGGCGTATGTGTGCCTCAAGGTGTGCGGTGATATGCGAATATCTCTTGTAATGCCAGCTCGTTCACCAGCGATTTTTACCACACGTTCAACAGCTTCTACTGTTAATGGTTTTCCTGTATATGACAAAAATAAATTGTCATTGCTTCTGAAATCATCCTTTAAATATTGGTCACGAATGCGGTCAAATTTCATTAAATATTTTTTCAGCGCTGGAGAAATTGCCAAATATCGTTCTTTTTTTCCTTTTCCCATAATTTTAATGGTCGTTTCACCAACATTGCTTTTTAACAAATGACACAATTCCAGATTTCTTATGCCAGTGTCCGCTAATACCATAATGATTAATTTATTTCTAGCTTCAAGATAAGTCGGCATTTTGTAAGCATTGACCATTGCTTTTATTTCTTCGGAAGTAAATGCTTTTATTACAGGCGTTTCTTCCTTCAACCATTTGACACCAGTACACGGATTATGTTTGGACAATAGATATCCCTCTTCAATACAGTAATTGAACAAGCTCCGTATACTCTTGTAAATGCTGTTGATATAGGTTTCTTTACGACCTTTATTCTTCAGCTGCATACCGTATTGTTTTATGTGCAAAGTTTTAATTTCATCGAGCTCAGTTATTTCATGTTCATTTTCAAGGTAAGCTATAAATCGTTTGTTATTATCCTTGTAACTTTTGATGGTCCTCGGAGTCAATCCCTTCACCTGAATATGAAACATGAACTCTTTGTGTAAATCGTTTAGTTGCATTAAAAAATGCCTCCCCATTATGAAATTCAATTCACTCATGAGCGAGACATTTATCATCACCAGTTATGACTTATGTTGCAGTGTTTGTCATAACAGATGAAGTTTTTGTAGTCAGCCAACAAAATTAAAATGTTAGAAACGTTGGTACCATTGAGTTTGCTAGGTTTATTCCCCTAAATCAACATTGTGGTACACTTGCTGCACGTCTTCTAAGTCTTCTAATACATCAATCATTTTTTCAAACTTGGCAAGTCCGTCCTCTGGAAGTGTGATTTCGTTTTGTGCAAGCATGGTTAGTTCGGCAACCGTAAATTCCGTTATGCCAGCGGTCTTAAATGCCTCCTGAACGGCATGGAACTGGTCTGGTTCGGCATAAACGATAACTGACTCGTCTTCTTCTAAAATGTCGCGTACATCTACATCAGCTTCCATTAATAGTTCAAGGACCTCATCGGCAGTTTTCCCTTCGATACCGATGACAGCAGTTGCATCAAACATATAAGCAACGGAACCACTTACACCCATGTTCCCGCCGTTTTTACCAAAGGCAGCGCGCACATCCGATGCCGTACGGTTCACGTTATTTGTGAGTGCATCAACGATCACCATGGATCCATTGGATCCGAAGCCTTCATATCGAAGTTCCGTATAGCTTTCTTCTGAACCGCCTTTTGCTTTTTCAATCGCACGGTCAATAATATGTCTCGGGACATTGTAGGTTTTTGCACGTTCTAGGACAAATTTTAATGCCTGATTTGATTCTGGATTGGGATCACCTTGTCTTGCGGCTACATAAATTTCAACGCCAAACTTTGCATAGATACGACTTGTATTTGCATCCTTTGACGCTTTCTTTTCTTTAATATTATTCCACTTACGTCCCATTCTGAACACTCTCTTTCCACATTGAATCTACACACAAACTAATTATAATGAAAAAAGTCGACCTTTCAATACTTTTTCAAAATAACATTAGGGGTTCGTTTCTTTTTTCGACTATTATAGATGTTCGAATCTATCACAAATAATATTATACCTTAAATGCTACATTTGTTAAAAGTTTAAAATACAAAATAAACAAGAGACCGAAATCACTAAGTTTCGGCCTCTTCCTATTTACACCAGCATCTGAAACAAGGTGCTGTCTTTGTTTACTTCTCGATATAAAAACCCTTTCGTTTTAATACGGTCAATAAGAGGGAAATAGTCGTGTTTATCTTTTAGCTCGATTCCAACAAGAGCAGGTCCCGTTTCGCGATTGTTCTTCTTCGTGTATTCAAAATGGCTGATATCATCATTCGGTCCAAGAACATCAAACAAGAATTCACGTAAGGCTCCGGGACGCTGAGGGAACTGGACGATAAAATAATGCTGCAGACCCTCATAAAGCTTTGAACGCTCCTTGATTTCTTGCATCCGGCCTATATCATTGTTTCCTCCGCTAACAATACAGACCAACGTTTTACCCTTAATTTCCTCTGCGTATGTATCCAAAGCAGCAATGGATAAGGCTCCGGTCGGTTCGACAACAATGGCATTTTCATTGTAAAGTGATAAAAGCGTGGTACATACTTTGCCCTCTGGTATGACGATAATATCATCAATGATTTCCTTACAAATGCTGAAGGTCTTGGTTCCGACCGTTTTTACTGCAGCGCCGTCAACAAATGTGTCAATGGTTTTAAGTGTGGTTACTTCCCCCTTTAAAAACGACTCTTTCATCCCTGGCGCACCTTCTGGCTCGACCCCAATTAATCGCGTTTGCGGTGAAAAGTGCTTTAAATACGTTCCAACTCCAGCCATTAGACCGCCGCCGCCGATTGCTCCAAATAAATAATCCATTTTTTCAGGACAATCATTAAGTATCTCTACGGCAACTGTTCCTTGGCCGGCAATCACATCATAGTCATCAAATGGGTGGATGAATGTCCGCTTTTCCTCTTGACTGCAAGCCATTGCTTGTTCGGAAGCATCATCAAAGGTATCGCCTGCTAAGACAATCTCAACACTACTCTTACCCCAAAATTTAACTTGGTTCACCTTTTGCTTTGGAGTGGTGGTTGGCATAAAGATTTTTCCATGAATTTGTAACAGATGGCAGGAATATGCGACTCCTTGAGCATGATTACCGGCGCTTGCGCAGATAATTCCGTTTTCTAACTCTTCAGGGCTTAATTTTTTAATTCGATTATAGGCGCCGCGAATTTTAAACGAACGAACGCTTTGCAAATCCTCGCGCTTTAAATACACATGGCAGTCGTAGCGTTCAGATAGTATGTGATTATATTGCAAGGGAGTGGGTGAAATTTCGTCCTTGATGGTATGACTGGCAATGATAATATCCTCGACATTAAACACTTTTTTCTCAACTTTTTGATTCATTTTCTTTTTCCTCCTATAACGAATAGCATTTTTTAAACAACAAAAAACCCGCCCCTGCGTATAGGGACGAGTTAACTCGCGATACCACCCTACTTCCGCAGCACATAAATGACTGCGGCTCTCGATTGACGTACGATTGCCGTGTACGTGTTCCATAGTAACGGCGGACTTAGCCGGCATAGCTTACTTTATGTATTCAGCTACGCATCTCAGAGATGATCTTCAAATAGTCTTGCCATCGACTCCCACCAACTGTCGACTCTCTTTTGTACAAGGGCCTATCCTACTCTTCTCGTCTTCGATTCATGTTAATTTATAAAAATAAGGGTAACACGGGAAAAGAGACACGTCAATATTTTTTGACTATTTTAACTATTTTGTCAATTATGAAGCGCTTTCATTATTCGGCGGTAAATGAAAAAAAGCTGTTTTCTTATGAAAACAGCCAATCCTAACCTGGAAACTTCACTAATTTTAAAGTGTCACAATAATCGGTCCTTCTTTAGTCAAGATCATCGTATGCTCATATTGAGCGACAAAACTCTTTTCTGTAGCATAGGTCCATTCGTCATCGAGTTGAATTACTTCCTCTTCAAGGGTAGAAATAAATGGTTCAAATGCGATAACCATTCCCTCCTTGAGCAATTCATCGTCCCAAGGCTCATAATAATTATAGACATAGTCAGGTGATTCATGGATGGAGCGGCCAATCCCGTGACCGGTGAGATTTTTGATGACGGTTAATCCATGCTGCTGCGCTGTTTGGTGCACGACCTTGCCAATGCCGCTTTTCTTCGCACCCGGTTTGCATTTCTTAAGTCCCGCTTCAAAGGCCAGCTTCGCAACCTCACAAATTTTGTTTAATAATTCATCACCTTTTCCGACAACGATAGAGATGCCGGTATCAGCGAAATAGCCGTTTTTCGACCCGGATACATCAATATTAACTAAGTCCCCTTCCTGAATTACCCTTGAACCTGGAATCCCATGGGCCACTTCTTCATTCATGCTAATACAAGTGTAACCCGGAAAATCATATTCACCCATTGGAGCAGAAACGGCGCCTGCCTCTTCAAAAAGCTTTCCGGCTACATCATCAAGTTCTTTTGTGGTGACGCCTGGAATGGCCCTTTTAACCAACTCATCCCGAATAGACGCTACAATCCTGCCTATTTCCTTTAAACCATTAAAATCTGCTTCTGTTTTTGCGATCATTATTTTTCTCCACTCATAAATTTTTTTTAACATCCATTATTATAATGTACTTTTATTTTTAAAAATAGCCAGTACTTAAGAATTCATCCTTCATTTTACCTTTTTTTGATATTCTATTAGCGTTAATCGGTCATTTACTTTATATTCCCCCTGTTTCTGATAGCCTAGTTTTTCGTAAAAATAGCGATTTCGACGATTATCCTTTGGCGTATCAAGGCTCCACGTTTTCACTTTAGGGAATTTTTTTTCGATGCTTGAAACGAGCTTACCGCCTAGCCCTCTATCTTGATAGCTGGGATGAAGGAAAATTCGAAATAAGCGGTAATGGGTATCTGACACTTTCACAACGCAGATGCCGCCTGCTATCTTGCCGTCAAGGAAAATCGTGTAATGGAAAGAGTTGTTGATTTTATATTTAAAAAACTCCAATGTTTCCGCGGCTGGACTTGATTCAAAATCTCGATACTTTTTCAAGTCGGCTTCGAATGCCTCTTTCTGAATCGATAACAGCGCTGCTGCTTCTGTCAATTTTGTTTTTTCGATTTTTAAAGCCATTTTCTCACCTCTGATTACATTTCAATTAGTATATGAAATGATCACTGTTCATGAAATGAAATCACAGCAAAAAGGCCATTAGAAACAATGGCCTTTTATAAAGTTTACATAATATTATTATTTTCCATTCAAGACTCTCACTCAATACCCTTCTTTGGCTGGGATTTAAGAGTAACAATGGTAATGGGTTTGTGCCTGACACCAGATATTTTGACACCTAAATTTCCTTTTTCTTATCCTAATCTAACTCATAATAACCACAAACCACATATCCTACTGCTTTTGCTGCTACGAGAAGTGAATCTTCATCAATATCAAATTTAGGATTATGATTAAAATATGGTTTTTCCACGCCCTTAGGTGTACAACCGATATAGAAGAAGCATGAAGGGAATTTTTCAGCATAATAAGCAAAGTCTTCGGATGGCGGCATAGCTGGCCACTCTTCTACTTTTGTAATATCTTTATCATTAGCACTATTTAAGAATTGAGCAACTTTCTCTGTTAATTCTGGGTTATTATAAAGTGGTGGATAATCATTTTCGTAAGTTAGATCACATGTTACACCAAATTCCTCTTCCAGTCCTTTTACGATACGTTTCATTTCTTTTTCAATGGTTGCTTTTGTTTCAACCGTCATATAACGAATATCGCCTTCAAGCTCTACGCTGTCTTTAATGACATTAAATGTTCCTTTCCCATCAAAAGAACCAATCGTAATTACACCAATATCAAAAGGACTTAAGCGACGGCTAATAATGGTTTGAACGGCTGTGACAAAATGAGCACCAGCCACAATGGCATCATTCGCTAAATGTGGTGAAGAACCATGGCCGCCTCTCCCTTGAATTTTTAATTTCATATAAGCCCTGCCGTTAAAGGAAAATCCAGCATGATAACCAACCACTCCAGCTTTGTCCATTGGAAGCAGATGGATGCCAAATATATTGTCTAAGTCGTCAAGAATGCCAGATTCGACAATACTTTTTGCCCCGCCTGGCGGAACTTCTTCTGCATGTTGGTGAATAATTTTGATGGTACCAGGAATTTCATCCTTTAATTGAATGAGGCAATCCGCTAAGATTAACAAATAGGCTGTATGTCCATCATGCCCACACCCGTGAAAGACGCCTTCATTTTTTGATTTAAATGGTAAATCTGTTTCTTCGACAATTGGGAGTGCATCAAAATCAGCGCGCAAACCAATATTTTTCCCAGGTTTGCCGCCTTTAATGGTTACGATAACTCCGTGTCCATTACCAACATTCGTTTGAACTTCTACGTCTTTACCTTTATAAAAATCAATAATATATTGAGCTGTTTTTTCTTCTTTAAAAGAAAGCTCAGGATTTTCGTGTAGATGTCTGCGAATTTTAATCATTTCATCCTTTCGAGATTCTAACATTTCCATTAATTTACTTTTCATGATCTAACCACCTTTTTATTATTTTCGAAAGCGCCACTAAATGTGGCGCGTTTTACATTTCCAATTGCTAATTATTCTGTAATAGGACGGTGACTGTTAGCCTTTGATTTTTTAGGAGCAGTAGCTGTTTTACCAGCATCACCTGGCACCAAGAAGATAACAGATAGTATTGCAATTATGCCAAATATAACATTTACGGCCATACCAATTGCACCGGCTGATGCAAGATTTCCACTTGCTGCGATTGCACCATAAGTAGCTGCGGAAATTGCAACGCCGAATGCACCACCAAGTGAGCTTGCCATTTTATAAACTCCAGCTGCTTGTCCTACTTTGTCAGCAGGAGCATTCGATACGGATGTATCCGTTGATGGAGTAGCATAAAATCCAAGTCCGAGACCAAATAGTGTAAATCCAATGAATTCAGAAATTATATAACCAACACCTGGTAAGAACGTTAAGCCCATCAATGCCACACCAATTGTCGTAATGATGGTACCCCAGATCATTGGTAATTTCGCGCCTACTTTTTGTAATATTTTCTCTCCGACACGAATCATCACAAGCACTGCTACTAGATAACCTAGTGATAACAAACCTGCTTGGAATGAACTCATTCCACGACCTACTTGTACATACGTATTAGCTACAACTATCGCACCAGCAGTTGCATTTAACAAGAAATTGGAAATAGTCGCACCAGTATATGCCTTATTTTTAAATACAGCAAAGTCAATCAGTACGATTTTTTTACTACTTTCAACTTTTATGAAAACAATCAAACCTATGATTGTGATAATGATAAGACCAATGGAAGTCAGGCTAGTCCATCCAAGAGTCGGTCCGAAATTAATAAATACATTCAGAGCACACATGGTGATGATAAAAATGACTAAACCAGTGTAATCGAATTTAAAACCACCTTTAGATTCTTGTTTACTTTCTGGTGTAGCTTTCAATAGAAGCATACCAAGAATGGCAACGATGATAGAAATGATGAAAATCCATCTCCATCCCAAAGATGAGGCAATGGCACCGCCTAAAAATGAGGCAATCCCTGTTCCTCCCCAAGAACCGATAGACCAAAAACTTAGAGCACGTTGGCGATCTGCTCCCTCAAAATAAGCTTTCATTAAGGCGATGGTTGATGGCATAATAGCTGCACCCGAAAATCCTGTTAAGATACGCCCAATAATGAGCAATACGGCTCCGTTAGCAAAAACTAGACAAAGTGAACCAATGATACTTAAAACAAAACCAATATTAGCCATTTTTTTACGACCAACTATATCTGCAAGTCCACCAAAAGCAACGATAAACAATCCTGAGAACAAGGACGTTAAACTAATGGCAATGTTCACTGTTCCAAGTGAAACGCCTAAATCTTTTTGAACAGAAGGAACCACATTTAGCAATGCTTGTGCAAATAGCCAGAATGTAAGAACACCAAACACAATTCCTATGATCATTTTATTGGTACCTTTGTAACCTGTTTCCATGGTTGAACCCCCAATTTATTTTTTTGCTAATCGTAATCTGTTTCAAAAAAATACCATTCCTAGAGCATAGTATTTGATAAAAAAATTTCCTTGATTCACAAGGAATGAATTATCTTCTTGTAGTTCATAACGGTTAACTCATATCTTGTTTATGTCCCTATTATAGAAAAAACAGCCAATGAAACTGAGTCTTTTATTGTTTTGTTTTGATGTATTCTTGGTCATATTTTTAAATGCGCTTCCTTTACAGTCAAAAATAGCCGTCGATTTTTGACATTCGGTTTGATTTATTACAAAAAAAGCCATTGATTCTCATCAATGGCTAACCTGATTATTCAATTACTTTACGAATATCGAAAAAATGGATGGCGTTTGTGGTCATATAGGAATAAAACACCCATTCTTCCTCAATTGACTCATCAAATATTTCTAATGATGGCTGACTGGAGCGGGTAATATAATCAATAATCTCAGCATCCATTCCATGTTTATTGCCCAATTTCCACCAATTCGTATACAATGCCCCATTGTCCTTGTCAAAAATGTACTTACGAATCTGATACTCACCTTGCTGCATGCCGAAAATTTTCACACGAATATCTTTATTTAGTTTTTGCAGAAACGCTTCCTCAATTGAAAAATAGGGATTAACGTAATTGCAATTCATGAGGACGAGCTGGTAGCCTAATTCCGTTTGTGTCATGAAATAATCCTGCCCCTTTGCAACGACTTCTCCTTGGAGCTTGTTTGCAAATAGCATCGAATAAAAGGCTGGCCGCTTTCCATTGAAATAATGAAATAATTCTAACCCTTCAAGGCGAATTCGTAGGTTCATTTTATCCTCTTCATGTAATTCAGTATTAATCCAAAAGGCCAGCGAATGAATCTCATTGGCTAAATCTAAAACATTTTTTAACACTAAGGCACCGCGGAAAAACGTACCATTTGTGTACCGGGTATTTCCGGAAAGAGTATTCCACGATACAAGAAAAAACGGTTTATTGATCTGATGCTGCTTTAAAAATCCTTTTATCTTGTTTGTTTTTTCCATTATGTAATCCTTGGCTAATGAAAAGCGATCATCGCCCATTTCGTTAAAATCAATCACTTCATTTTGGTTGCCATGGTAGCCAATAAAATCAATCCTGGCCCCTTCTTCTAACTGCCATTCATGCTCTTTCGGAATTTTTTCATCATGAAAAGAAAATGGCAGAAATACACCGACCTGAATTCCTGGTACATGCTGTTTCAGGAGACGATATAGTTTTAGATAGACCCGGTGTAAGTCCTTAGCCTTCACAGCTGTATAATAGGGCTCATAAAATATGAAATGCCATGTATTTAAGTAAATTTCTCCATAAACCTGCAAACAGTGTTTTAAAAACTTCGTTAGTTTATTGAAGTACTGTTCTTCATCAATGGAAATTTCTTTATAATCTATCCGGACAAACAAGGAGAGATCATTTTTTTTCATAAAATTTAACGCACCATCCGTGTTAAAGTAAGGTGAGGTCGTGGCAAACCGTTCATCAGTTTCTACAGTAGGAAGGATGGTCTCCCCGCTAACCAAATGGCGGATTCCAATAAAGCATAATCCCAAATCTTCTTTCACCATCAACACTTGCGAACGCACATCTTCTTTTAATAATTCCTTTAATTCCCCAATGATGAGGATGTTTTCAGGAAGGTTGACCGTTCCCCTTTTTTCATGTAAAAGTTCAATCGCCAATTCTTCATAACGTGTTTCTGTATTGACATACATTTTGTCACTAGCAGTTAAGATCTTCCCTAATTTAGTCAAAACCTCTGGAGACTTCATCAGTGTTTCTGAATCGTGCAAATGATAGCTATGAATGGAATCCACTTGTTGTTCGGGTGAATGTGTTTGTCGATATTCATGCGGCGTTACACTATATACTTCTTTAAACAGGTTTGTAAACGATTTTGTATTTGGAAATCCATTTTTCATCGCAATTTGGGAAATCGAATCAGATGTATAAAGCAAGTCCTTTACCCCATGTTTTAACCTAATATTCATTAAAAATCGGCTGAAACCCATTCCCATCTTTTGTTTAAAATAGCGCGATAAATAGCCTATTGAAAGAAAGGTCTTTTGTGCCATTTCTTCCAAGGTAATTTGTTGTTCATAGTTTCTTTCCATATAGTCAATTATTTGCGTTAACCGCTGATCATCTGCATCGATTTTTTCGAAAGCGGTACCTTCCCCACTAAAATTACGAATAAGGATCAACAATATTTGACAGATGGTTCCTTGAATTTCAAGCTTATAGCTTTCATCCCTTCTTAAATAGGTAATCATCATTTCCGCAAGCAATCGCCTGATTTTGTCAATCTTTAACTCCCGGCCCATTTCGATCTCTCGTGAAAAGCATTGAAACCGACGCCTGTGATAGTCTGGATAATAGCGATCGATAAAGGCGTCCGTAATCGTCAACAGCAACACACAATTATCATTCGTGCCATGCAATTGATAAAGCTGATTTCGATTAAGAAGAAGTAAATCATTTTCAGCTAAAGAATAAAAGCGGCTTTTCGTTTCTACTGTCAGTACGCCATTTATAACAAATACAATTTGAACACCTCTATTTACCTTTGGCGCTCCATATTCAATCCTTTTAAGCTCAAGAAAAAAATCTAATCCATGGTCCTCCAACCCATTCACCTCAGTCCTCATTCCAACACCATTAAAGGTCATGGAAACTGTTTCTATATTACTATTTATTGAAATGTTTTTCCCCCAAAGCGTTTTGCAAGTCTGCGATTTCTTTTTGAATTTTTGAGAATCCCGTTATTTCTGGAATCCTCTTTCTCTCTACAGGTTGTTTATTTTCAACTGCGCTTGCCATTGATTCAAATACAAATAATAATTGGGCGAGGCTTTCATCTGGAATGATTGGCCGGTCACTAATTTTTAAACAAGCATCAAGATGAAACCGCAGCTGCTCCATTGAAAAAATTGCTGGCCAAAGTTCTCCTAAAGCAGATTTATTGTTTCGGATTTCCCCTAACGCTGTTTTATAGATAATTTTTAAATTATCAAAATTCGTGTGCATTTTGCTTTGTGCCGGGATTTTACCAAAAGAATAGCCTTTGCTTTGCGCTGAAAATAACACTTGGAAATACTGCATCTGGCTGCGAATTGTTTTAGCAATGGCATGTGGCAGCCTGCTTGAGGCTGAACTCCTTCCTGTCAAATAGGTACCTATCAACCCAATGAAGCACCCAATTAACACATCTGTGATTCTTGCAGCGGCAAAAATAGACAGCTTATGTAAATGTGTCGAGCTTTCGGCAATTAATAAGGCATTGGGAGTGATAAACATTGCAGCAAGTGCGTAATTCCTAACAATATAAAGCTCTGTCAAGGTTGTCAATGAAAAAATGATTAAGATAATAAAAATTCCTTGTGGCTTTGCTGATAGAACGATACTCGCAGCCAGTATTCCAATAATGGTACCTAGAGTTCTCTGAATAGCACGATGAAAGGTAGATATAATAGTAGAACCCAGCATCACAGCCGCACAGGATAATGGAATCCAATAGGATCGGTAAAAATCAAAAGAATATGCAACAATCGCCGCAATCGTAAGGATTACTCCATAGCGAACGGCAGAAAGAAACACAACCGAGTTTTTGTCAAAAGCCCCTCCGAATACCGTCGGTAACGAACGCTTAAAGATTTTTATTTCTTGATTGATTTTCGAAACAGGCTCATTCAAGATGGCATCCGCGTCAAATATTTTGCGAAACAATCGGTCAATGTCTTCATCCATTTCATCGGGCTGGCGAAAAGTAAATCGCGTGTCCATTTTATGATCGATTGAATGGACAATCCCCCTGATAGCTGCTGCTAATTCAGCCGGCAGTTTGCCGCTTTGTTCAGAAAAAAGTTCCATTAGATGGATAAATATTTCGTTGGCATGATTATTTAACAAAATTAACCGGTTAAATAAATCCGTACTTCGCCATGAAATGTAACCAGCCAACAAAATATCTCCTGTAGCCCTCATCTGCATCACGGTTCTGTGCCTTGCCTGATTATAGTCTGCCGTACCGATTGACTCTAAAAAGCATGCCAATTCGGAATATACTTTTTTTACCGCCCTCATTTCAGGTGCATGTGGTTGATAAATCCAACCAGCCATTCCAATTACCCATGAAAGCAGCCCGCCCAATAAAACAAGACCGGCTCTCAATGGAGCAAGGGCAGGATCAATCGGCATTCCTGACGTCATCGAAAAACATAAAACAAAAAACACCGCTGCTGGTCCTGGAATTTGTAAAGCACCAAAAATAAATGTCCCTGCTGCACCAATAACTCCGACCATTAATGCAAATAACCATGGATACGGTGCAAGCATCGTGCCTAAACCTACTGATAAGCTTAGCCCAATCATCACCCAAAATAATTTTTTTGCCCTCTGTGCATACGGTTCATTAAATACATAAAGAAAGGTAAAACCCCCAATCCCTGCCTGCATTCCATACGCTAAATTTCCGGTAAGCAATCCAACTAGGGCCGGGATTGCCGCACAAAAACCAGCACAAATCGCTTTTTTCCAGGGAAAAGGATTCTTTTTAATTTCAAATGCCTGTTTTGTAATCGTTCCGAATGTTGACCAATTTCGTATGTTTGCCACTGCTCAACCCGCTTTCTTGGAAAACATTTGATTTATAATAGTATTCTCCAATTGATCTAATCCTTTACGTCTTTTTTAAACGCCAAAGAAAAGAGACCGAACATTAATGTCCGATCTCATTTCTAGTATATCAAGAATTACGATTGATTCTCACTCAATGCCCCCGTTTTTGAAGGTATGAGAAAACTCAACACGACCGTAATTAAACTTAAGCAAAAGGCATATAGAAACACGTTTTGCATTCCGACGACAATGTTTGCTGCTTGGTTAATAAGCAGCCCCATTACCGTAACACCGATGGATGTCCCGATATTTCTTAAGAACATTTGCAGTGACGTCGACACCCCTTTGATAGAAGAATCGGCAAATTCTTGAGAAGCAATCGTCCCCACCGCAAACAATAAACCAAAGGAAACACCCTGGATGGTCAAAATGATAAACAAATTCGTATAAGATAAATCTTTAATAAATAAAAATAGGGCCAATCCTGATAGGGCGGTAATAAAACTTCCAGTAATAAATAAAGGCTTATAGCCGAAGCGGATAATCCAATTTCCGGCAGGAGTACTGCCAAACATCCAGCCTACCGCAATACTTAACAGGATCAGGCCGCTTTTATAAATACTCATATGCGCACCTTCCTGCAGAAATAATGGAATAAAGTTCGATGTCCCGAAAAAGGATAGGCAGTACACAAGCATGAACAGGTTTGTCGAAAATAACCCTTTGTTTTTAAATAGAGCAACAGGTAGAAACGGATGTGCTTCTTTCCGTTCTACTAAGACAAATATAATCAAACCAATAACTCCAATAATAACGTACCAGAGCGGATTACTCATATTTGTCGCTAACAATAACAGCGTAATCGATGCGCCGAAAAGGAAGAAACCTTTAAAGTCGATATGAGTCTTTTTAAATTCAATTTGTTCCTTATAAGGAAGTAAACATAGCACAGTGGCAATGCCGATTGGAATATTAATAAAGAAAATCCATCTCCATGTCAATGCTTCGACGAAAAACGAGCCTAATACAGGACCAACAATCGAAGATAGCGCCCAAATGGTGCTGAAGACCGCTTGAATCCTGCCGCGCTTTTCAATCGTAAACAAGTCCCCGACGATAATCATCGAAAGCGGAATCATACCGCCAGCCCCTAGACCTTGAACACCACGATACACTACGAGCATAACCATCGAATTCGCCATTCCACAAAGAACCGATCCGAGTGTAAAGATTCCCACGGCGATAATTAGTAGTCTTTTTCTTCCGTACATATCCGATAATTTCCCGAAGAGCGGGACCGTAACCGTACTTGCTAACATATAAACAACAAAAATCCAGGCAAAAAGCTCCATACCGCCAAGCTGTTTGACAATCGTCGGACTTGCCGTTTGCATTATATTTGCATCCAATGCTGAAATAAGGGTGGTAATTACTAACGCCCAAAATACAAATCTATTCTTTTTCATAAATGCCTCCCGAATACCCCTGATGAATATTTCCTCTTTTTTACATTTTTATTCACTTCTACTATTATAACAAAAACAACATTATTAACCTAACTATTTTTTAGAAAAAAAGAATAGGCTCCAACAATATGTCGGAGCCCTCGAACAGGCAAATTTCTACAAAGGATCTTTTCTTATTTTATCAAA
>NZ_BCVP01000056.1 GCF_001591805.1 Neobacillus novalis NBRC 102450
GGGAGTTTTTCCGTCTATATAATCCAAATCGGGGGATTTTGCCTAATTTAGAGCAGTTAATCGGAAGATCTCCGCTTATATCTTCTTCTTAAGCTTCCTCTATAGACATTAGCCGGAATTTCTCCGCTTATGAATGCTCATACCTACACGAAAATCAACAATGAAGTAACAGAGCCTTTTTTTATAGCACCATACTTAAGAAAGCCTTAGTTCTCTCATTCTGTGGGTTACCGAATAACTGATTCGGTTCATTTTCTTCTACAATATATCCTCCATCCAAGAATATAACACGATCTCCAACTTCGCGGGCAAATCCCATTTCATGCGTAACAACAACCATAGTCATACCTTCTTTAGCAAGCTGTTTCATAACCTCTAAAACATCTCCGACCATTTCCGGATCAAGTGCAGAGGTCGGTTCGTCAAAGAGCATGATTTTAGGATTCATTGCCAGTGCCCTTGCTATGGCAACTCGCTGTTTTTGTCCCCCAGATAGTTCTCCCGGGTAGCTGTTTGCTTTTTCTTTAAGTCCAACCTTAACAAGTAACTCAAGAGCAGTTTTTTCAGCCTCCGCTTTATCAATAGTAAAAATTTTAATAGGACCTAAAGTGATGTTTTCTAAGACAGTTTTATGTGGGAACAGATTGAATTGTTGAAATACCATTCCAACCTCTTGTCTAACTTTATTTATATTGATTTTGGGGTCTGTTATATTATGTCCGTTAATCACTACTTCACCGCCAGAGATTTCTTCCAGTCGGTTTAGGCACCGAAGGAATGTACTCTTTCCTGACCCAGAGGGGCCTATTACACATATAACCTCTTTTTCTTGCACCTCCGCATTAATATCCTTTAATACCTCTAGGTTTCCAAATGATTTTCTTAAATTTTTAACAGATATAATGCTCATCGCAGCTCAATCCTCTTTTCTACGAAATTAGCAAGTATGGTTAATAAATAAATGATGATAAAGTAAATAACACCTACAGCCAGCCAAACCTTAAATGCTTCAAAGGTTGCTGCAGCCTGAATTTGGCCCTGCTGTGTTAAATCCGCAATTCCAATAACGGATAATAGAGAAGTGTCTTTTAAACTAATAATGGATTGGTTCGTAATCGTAGGGAGCATTCTTCTAAAAGCCTGAGGCAGGACCACATAGCGCATGGTTTGAGCTCCTGTAAAACCAATCGACCTAGCTGCTTCTGTTTGTCCCTTATCAATTGATTGAATGCCTGCTCTGATAATCTCTGCAAAATAGGCTCCTGCATTGATGGCAACAGTGATAATACCCGCTGTTGTATTGTTCAAGGAAACTAAATGAAGGGAGTTTATTCCAAAATAAATAAAAAACAACTGTACTATAAATGGAGTTCCTCGAATTGCATCAACATACACTTTCGCTATCCAATTCAAGATTTTAATAGGCGCAAGCCGTAACAAGGCCACCAGTAAACCAATTACAAAACCAAGAATAATGGCAATAACAAATATGTAAAGTGTGACTTGAAGTCCTTTTAATAATATTGGTAAGGCTGCAATAATAGTATCCACTTTTTTCATCCCCTTTCGAATAGAAAGCACGCTTTATGCGCGCTCTGTAATCATTATTTATTCACCAAGATAAGAGTTTACAATTTTATCATATGTACCATCTTTTTTGAGTTCAGCAAGACCTTTATTAATTTTTTCTAATAAATCCTTGTTTTGTCCTTTCAAAACAGCAATTCCATATTGGTCGCCATTTAATCGCTCACCCACAATTTTCAAACCAGGATCCTTTTGGGCAATCGCATAGGATATAACAGGATAATCTTCAATAAGTGCATCTGCATTTCCATTAGAAACTTCCTGGAACATTGCTGGACTATCGTTAAATTGAACCACATTAATTCCTAGTTTCGAAGCATTTTCTTGTGCAAATTTAGCACCTGTTGTTCCTTTTTTAACGGCAACATTTTTTCCTTTAAGGTCATCAACTGATTTAATATTTGAATTATCTTTTTTTACAACAACTGTTAAACCTGCTTCAAAATACGGAGTTGAGAAATCTACTACCTTTTTTCTATCATCTGTAATGCTCATTCCAGCAATAGCTACATCAAGCTGATTGGCTTGCATAGCTGGAATTATTCCACCAAAATCCATTGCACTAAGTTCAATTTTAAAGCCCTGATTTTCAGCAATGGCATTGATCAAATCAATATCAATACCCTTATACTCATTTCCATCTTTGTATTCAAACGGAGGGTAAGTCGTATCCACGCCAGCCTTATATACCTCTTTACTACTCGCATTATCTCCTGTTGTTTCCTTGGCTCCACATGCTGCGATGAAGAGAGTAAGAATTAAAAACAAACTAAGCAAACTAAATTTCTTCATTTTTCAAAGCACCTCATTCTTTTAGATTATTCTTTTTGATATAGCAAGATATTAAACACTATAAAAGTATTAATTTCTTGTATATACCCTAATTTGTGGACAAAATAACCTAAATGAATGAACTATCTTATTTCACAGTCAAGGAGGGATTTTTTATGTAGAAATGACCTGGACTTACCGACCTTCTATCTTTTATTGAAGAGATTCCTGAGTGAAATATTGCAAAAAAACAGTAGTAGCAAGGGATTTAGCAGGATTGAACACGGATAAAACTATTTAAATTTTAGTTTAGAACACAACCAATTCTTTCATTTTTATACAATTATTCCCTCTTATCTTACCTCCAGGTTCGGTTGTATAATAGACTCTTACAGCCCAAAAATCGAATTACATTTCTTACAAAAAAATAACTTCAAGATAGAAAAAGCAGCTAAAATCTAGTAAGATATCCACATGTGATATTAGATAAGGGGTTAAAAAAATGAGCGTATTAAATGTAAAAAATTTAAGTCACGGTTTCGGTGATCGTGCGATTTTTAATGATGTGTCTTTTCGACTTTTAAAAGGAGAGCACGTTGGTCTAGTTGGAGCAAACGGTGAGGGTAAGTCTACTTTCATGAATATTGTTACTGGGAAGTTGCAGCCCGACGAGGGGAAAGTAGAGTGGTCGCGAAAGGTTCGTGTTGGTTATTTAGATCAGCACGCTGTACTTCAAAAAGGTAGTACGATGCGTGACGCTTTGAGTACTGCTTTTCAATATCTATTTGATGCAGAAGCAGAGATCAATGAACTTTATGCAAAAATGGGGGATGAAGGTGCTGATATCGATGCACTGCTTGCAGAAGTTGGAGAGCTACAAGAAACTTTAGATAGTAATGATTTCTATCAAATTAATTCAAAAGTTGAGGAAGTTGCTCGTGGTCTGGGATTAGACGATGTTGGACTCGATCGAGATGTAGATGATCTTAGCGGTGGGCAACGTACGAAAGTTTTGCTAGCTAAGCTTTTGCTAGAAAAGCCTGAAATCCTATTACTAGACGAGCCTACGAACTATTTGGATGAACAGCATATCGAATGGTTGAAGCGCTATTTACAGGAATATGAGAATGCATTTATCTTGATTTCACATGATATTCCATTTTTGAACAATGTTGTTAACTTGATCTATCACATGGAAAACCAAGAGTTGAATCGCTATGTTGGTGACTACGATAATTTCTTAAACATATATGAAATGAAGAAGCAACAGCTAGAGTCCGCTTACAAGCGTCAACAACAAGAAATAGCTGATTTGAAAGATTTCGTTGCTCGTAACAAGGCAAGTGTTGCGACTCGTAATATGGCGATGTCTCGTCAGAAGAAGCTCGACAAAATGGAAGTTATTGAATTGGGGAAAGAAAAGCCGAAACCAGAGTTTATTTTCAAAGAAGCTCGTGCTGCTAGTCGTTATATTTTCACGGCTGAAGATCTTGTTATTGGTTACAATGAACCACTTTCCCGCCCTCTGAATTTGAAAATGGAACGCGGACAAAAAATTGCATTTGTGGGTGCAAACGGTATTGGTAAGTCTACCCTTTTAAAAAGTATTCTTGGGTTAATTGAACCAATTTCGGGTAAAGTTGAACGTGGTGAGTATCAATACATTGGTTACTTCGAGCAGGAAGTTAAACAGGCCAACTACAACACTTGTATTGAAGAGATTTGGAGCGAGTTCCCAAGTATGAATCAGGCTGAAGTCCGTGCTGCTCTTGCAAAATGTGGATTAACGACGAAACATATTGAAAGTAAAGTCGAAGTCCTTTCTGGCGGCGAAAAAGCCAAAGTTCGATTGTGTAAAATTTTAAACACAGAAACGAATTTATTAATTCTAGACGAACCGACCAATCACTTGGATGTGGACGCAAAAGAAGAATTGAAGCGTGCTTTAAAAGCATATCGCGGAAGTATCTTGATGGTATCCCACGAACCTGATTTCTATCGTGAAATTGCGACCGATATATGGAATTGTGAGGATTGGACTACGAAAGTGTTTTAATAAGGATTAAGGGGTACCTAGTGAATAAAATTTCACTTGGGTACCCCTTTTTCCTTTTGAAAAAGCGAGATTTAATAATCTAGAAAACTATAGTATAATTATTTAGATTATTAGGATAATTCAAAAGGGAAGGAGAGTGGTTATCCATGACAAAAGATATAAGTCATAATTATTATAAAGAATTAATTGATTTACAAGATGTAGAAGGGGTCGAAACTCAAATTCGAAGTTTACTTGAGGTTCCGATTGAATCCATATCTGACCTAGAAGAGTGGTTAAAAGACGAAAAGGAATTAATGATTAAAATCACGGAGGCGATGACAGGTCACCAAGTCGACTTCTACCGAAACACAGAGGATGCTCTCATCAAGTCAACTTATCTTCACGATCAGCAAGTCATCCAACCACTTTTAATGAAATATGAAGCAAAACTGAATGAGAAATGCTGTGAGTCTTCTTATTTAAATCAATTAGATGAAAACCGTTACGGCTTAATGCGACGCGTTCGCGAGTCCAAGGTTAAACTGTTCAGAGAAGAAAACATTCCATTAATTGTAAGGGAACAAGAGCTCTGTACTAAGTATAGTGAAATTATGGGGGGGCTAACAGTTGAATGGGAGGGGGAGGAAAAGCCTTTTCCGTTTATCGAATCCCAACTCGATCATCTAGACAGAGCAGTAAGAGAAAAAGCTTATCACTTAATGATGTCAGCCTATCGTCAAATTAAGCCTGATATGGATGCCATCATGGACGAGCTCGTTCAACTACGCCATCAAATTGCTTTAAATGCAGGCTTTGAAAATTATCGTGATTATATGTTTGTGGCCAAAAATCGTGAGTATAGCATCCAAGATTGTTATGACTTTCATGAAAATGTTGAGAAACATATTATCCCAGCTTGGAATCGGCTTGCAGATGTTTTTAAGTCCAAGCTTGGTGTCGATACCTATCGCCCTTGGGATAACACCGCTAAATTCATGAAAAACCCACCATACTCCGAGGTGTCTACTCTTATGGATGGCGTTTCTGAGATGTTAGGGAAGACCGACCCCTATTTTGCAGACCGTTTCGATTACATGAGAGAGCATGGGTTATTAGATCTTGGAGATCGGAAAGGAAAAAGCCCAGGTGGTTTCTGTACCCCCTTACCTGTTTCAGGGGATACCTTTGTTTTTGCGAACTTTAGTCCATCCTTTTTCTCTCTTATCGCATTAATTCATGAAATGGGCCACGCGGTGAATGCGTACCTCGAGTTTTCCGAGCAGGGTCCTATTGAAGAATACCAAAGCCGAATGGAAGTTGCTGAACTGTATTCTCATGGGATGGAATTGCTCTTATTAGACAAGCTGGATCGATTTTATCCAGAAGAAGAAGAATGTAAGAGCGCACAGCGTGAAGGGCTTAGACGGGCATTTACAATGTTATTCGGCCCATTGTCAGGGGACCTCTTCCAGCATTGGATGTATACGAATCCTAAACACACTGCCAAAGAGCGTGATGAAAAATTCTTTGAAATCTCAAAACGTTATTACCTAAACCCAGTCGATACTTCTGGGCTTGAGGATGCAATTGGGATGAGCTGGGCAGGCACTCTCCATTATTTCCAAGTTCCTTTCTATATTATTGAGTACTCCATCTCGATGCTTGGTGCTCTACAAATACTTGAGAATTACCGGAACAACCCTGAGCAAGCTGTCGAATCCTTTAAAAAAGGTGCACGTGCGGACTACAATCAATCCATCGCAGCTATTTATAAAGAAACTGGGGTCAGTTTTGATTTTTCAGAGCCTGCCGTTAAGCGCATGGGTGAATTCCTAGAAAAAGTCATTCAAGACATTCATTAACAAAGCGGGAGCACGGGAACGGTTCTTAGCAGTGGACAACCGGAAGGTTTCCGCGCACAAAGGTACAGCTAGTGAAGTCTAGTTGTACCTTTTGCTTTACAGTCAAAAAATCTGGTGCCTGGAACAACTCGAATTTTCTTGTTTCACTATATTGTTCCACGCTTTAAAAATTTCAGTTTTATTGAATAAGAAGGGCTTTTTACTTTCGTGTGGAATATTTAATGGTCTGGATTTTACGAGGAGGGGAAATATGGAATAAATTAACCCGACGACTATGGTAAATTGGTTGCCGCCACATTCGATAGAATGGTACAAACAACTTAGTAATCTTCAAGGTAAATACATATATTCTTGGAATTCTACACTTACAGAGCCTATCGGAGAATCAATATTTGATAAAGAAGTAGTTCAAATCATAGTAAATAAGAAAGTATTAGATGTTGGATGCGGACATGGTGAATTCACACTTAAATGTAGTTCTGTGGCAAAAGAAATAGTAGGCTTTGATGTAACAGATCATTTCGTAAAAGCTGGAAAAGAAAATAAAAAGAAGAATGTATCTTTTGTTGTTGGAAATACAAAAGATGGATTGCCTTTTGAACCCGATGAGTTTGATTTTGCGTACAATCGAAAGGGACCTACTTCCGCATATCCTTCACTTAGAAAAGTTGTAAAAAACGGTGGGGAACTTATCGGCCTTCACCCTGGTGATGAGTTGGGAAAAGAATTACCACTCTTATTCCCTAATTTATTCGAAACTCTACAAGGGACTCCAATCTTAGATACTATTAATCAAAGGCTTGAAATAAGTAAATTCTCTCATTCAGAGGTTGAAGTTGTAAACAGTATTGAATATTTACATACCCCATTGGATGTAATAAAATTACGTTGTTTTGGTCAAAATCCTATAGTTTATGAAACATTAAAAGAAGAAAACCTATCAGATATATCAAAGATATTCGAACAAAATACTACAAATGAAGGTTTACCTATAACATTTTCCCGTTATATAGTTCGTGCAATTGTCTAATTATTATTGTATGTATCTTCTTTAACGAACGGGTCCTTGCGTTGAATAAGACGACAGTTATCTACTGTCGTTTTTATATTTTCAGATACAAAAAACACTAAAACAAGCAGTTGAATTGTAAACCCGTTTCAAACTTTTCACGGATCTACCGAATCTAGGAATCCATCAAAATCCCGAAATTTTAGATCAATACATGCCCTGGTCAAAAAAGATTCAGCTGGAATGTAGCAAACAAAGAAATTAGCCGTATGATGCTAGACTAAAAAGTAGACACAGATTGTTATAATAAATATATCAACGATAACGAGGTGTGTCTGTATGGCAAGAGGAAAACAATATGATGAAGCTTTTAAAATTGAAACTGTAAAGTATATCAGCGAAAACAATAAGCCTGTAGCTCAAGTAGCTAGTGAAGTAGGCGTGAGCGTGAATACTGTACATGGCTGGGTGAAGAAGTATGGCCAACAACCTGAAGTTAAGGCTGTCCAAACCTTTTCTTCAGAAGTAGCCGAATTAAGAGCCCTCCAGAAAGAAATTCGTGATCTCAAAGAGGAGAATGAAATCCTAAAAAAGGCGATGCACTACTTCGCGAAAAGCCCTCGGCAAAATATGAGTTCATCAAAGAACACTGCTCCCAATACCGGGTGGAGTGAAAACATTTTAGACCGGCAATTTAAAGCTAGTAAACCCAACCAGTTATGGGTAACGGATATCACGTATATTCCGACCAATGAGGGCTGGTTGTATTTGGCGAGCGTAATGGACTTATATTCTCGAAAAATAGTAGGTTGGTCAATGGGGGAAACCATGACAAAGGAATTGGTAATCTCCGCATTAAAAATGGCTTACAAGCGTCAACGTCCGGAGGTAGGCGTTATTCATCATTCGGACCGAGGTGTTCAATATGCCTCACATGAGTATCAGAAACTATTAAAACAGTACAAAATGATAGGCAGCATGAGCCGCAAGGGGAACTGTTACGACAATGCTTGTATCGAGTCCTTTCATGGTATTCTTAAGCGTGAGCTAGTTTATCAAACGAAGTATAGGATGCGAGAGGAAGCTAAAAAATCGTTGTTTGAGTACATCGAGTTCTTCTACAATTCCAAGCGGATCCATTCAGCCTTGGGATACTTTACACCAAACGAATTTGATCGAATGTATGGGAAATCTTCAGCCTGATTTTACCTTGATAAAAAAGTTTAAATCGTTCTATATTTAAACTTTTTTATCAAGGCCACCAAGCGTGAGCGCGGTAGAAAAAATCTGTGTCTACATTCTTGACATAGTATCAATTTACATATTTCTTGAAAAGTGGAACCTAATATAGTATTTATAATTCCGTTATAATAGAGCACCTCACAATCCTGGAATATTTTGGACTTTGTTTTGTTTTGGAAACTTATACAGATGCAGGGACCTTGAGTGTGATTCGTGTACCTCATACCGAGAGTTTGCCTATGGCTTCCTTCAGATTCTATGTCACCATAGACACCCTTGCCTTCGGCTAATGGTTCGCGTTTCCCTACACCCATAACGGACTTTCACCGACTAGCTGATGAACAACATGCCTGGCACGCAAAAAGTCCGGTGCCTTTTAAAATGACCCCGGACAACATACACAACAATTTGTAGGAAGTACCTATGTTTCAAACTTTAATGGGTTTACCGTGCTAGCCCCTAACGATTCTTTAGAAACCAACAGCGGCAATACCGCCCACAATCGGAAGCTTTACACCGCTGCTTCCAAGTGTTACTTCAATCTGGACAGCAGTCCGGTTCGCAAGTACAACTGAAGATGTACTGCTTGCAAGAACAACACCGATACGGTGGCCTTTCTTAAATGTGAAATCATGGGTAAAGCCATCCCATTTTATATTATAGCTTTTCCCAATTTCCAGTGGGCTTTTGACGCGGAAGCTATCATAGTTTCTTGCATCCATGTACCCCCTGCTAACAACAGCATAATCCGCTGTAGTTGTTAGAGTATCCACCCGGTAATAACATGCACTATCGGACGCAGTGCTTTGCCCAATACAATCTTTAGGGCTGGAAGTTAGTGTTTTAATACCTTCGCCTGATGCGTAATTGACCCGCTCGTCCCTGCCGTAATCAACAATATAGGCGGTAAGATTCGCAGTTGGTCCGGTGAATTTCGCCTGAATATCAAATACCGGTGTCCCACTAAAACGAAGATCTTCTTTTAATCCATCCGATAAAAATACGACCCTGCCATCCAGTTTAGTAGTCGGGTTGGCCACATTCTGTGCCTCTGTACGAACTACATTGTTTATGTTTACAGTAAGGCCTTCTCCAACATTACCACCAGTTAAGGTATTTGGGCCGTTACCTTCCGCTGGTCCAAATTTCAAAGTGGTGAAAGAGGCATCCTTTTCAGGCCAGGTTGATGCCGTTTTCCATTTTTTCGGTGCGACTTCCAAATCCGCCATAGGTTCGTCCATAATGCCGTTTTCAACTTTTAACAGCCAATAATCAAACCAGCGATGAATGGTTTTTACCCATTCCTCCCTGCGGGTGTCAAATGGTTCAGTATGGCCTGTTTGCTGAAGCCATATTTTTCGAGGGACATTATTTTTCTCAAGCCCCGCCCACCATTCGCCAATATTACTTGTTTTGACGTTTTGGTCGTTTAAACCATGAATTAAAAATACGCTGGCTTTCACTTTATCAACATTCTTAACATAATCACGCTCTTCCCAGAAATCATTATAGTTTCCGGAAGGATCATCTTTTAATGTAGCAAGACGCTGGCGAACTGGTGCACATATGTTGCGGCGGCTCGCCTTGCCAACCGTATTGGACAAGCCATCCGGACCATTGCTGTTGAAGGTTACTCCATTTTGTCGGTAATAATTATACCAACTGCTTATGGCGCCGACAGGCACAATGGTTTCTAGGCCATCAATACCAGTCGATGCCGCGGCGTTCGCCAGTGTTCCATCATATGATTTACCGTACATTCCTACCTTTCCGGTGGACCAGTCGGCTGTTATCTTTTTACCGTTAATGTCCTTGCCACTTGCTCGGCCATTTAGCCAGTCAATTGCAGCTGTAACGCTGGCAGTTTCCTCATATCCACCAGTAGTTGTACAGCCATCGGAGTTGTTTGTTCCAATCATATCCACCTCAACAACGGCATAGCCACGCGGAACAAAGTAGTTATCAAAAAACAATGGGAAAGATACCGGAACACCATTTACATATTTCTTAAGCTGGGATTCATTTCCTCGTCCTAGATTATCATAATAAGGGCTTGCCACCATTATAACGGGGACCTGCAGCCCATTCGCCGTCTCGGCGGGGCGAATGATATCAATTGCCACATGATCCTTTACACCGTTTCCATCTGTATCAAGGTCAGTGTCAATGTAAACCGTTTCCCGAATAGCATCCGCATATGAATATTGCTCCTGTGTCACGCCATCCATAATAGCATAGTTTGTTAGATTCTTAAGATAGGTGTAGGCCCCCGCGGTAATCATTCCGGCGGTTTTTTGCGCTTCGAGCAACTGCTTGAAACTTTCCTTATGTTTTTCAACCTTATCCTTTGCGCCTTGCTTTACATACAGACTAAGCGCTTGCAGGTGTGTCTTAAGTACACGGGCGGCGCTGCTGTCAGGAATTTCCCCCTCGCGGCTTAGTCGATCAACCAGCGCCGTAAGGCTATCAACTGTTTCTTTGTAATCATATGACGTTGATTTACTATTAGACTCTACTAATGGCACTGGGGTTTCAGCAGCAAATCCTGTTGATGGCACCAAGGCCAGCATCATTGACAACGTCATTGCTGCCGGTGCAAATTTCTTCCATATCCGTTTTCTCATTTTACCCTCCAAAAATACAGATTGTATTCTATTATTTTTAAACTAATTACTAGCCATGGCCAGATGGATTTTACCACCCCATAATGGATACCTGCCTCAAAGGCCAAGGAACAGATTCATAATGTCCATCTGGGATAGGCCTGTCCAAGCCGAGTCATCTTATTACTGTTTCTCCTGCATTTGCACCCAAATTGCTACAACTGTCGCAGTTGCCGGGATGATTGTGATACTCATGAACCCTGTGATTAAGATCGCCCCCAATCCCCTTACGTTTCTTTCTACATTTACTTCACCAGTGATTTCCAAAGTGTTCAATGGAAGGCCATCTTCATCCACTGGCTTTTAAAACTACTAATCTGTCTTTCCTTTTCCCAAAAACGCATCCCTCCCAATAATCTTTGATATCACAAGTCTATTATATGGTCAGCATTGTGAATTTTCAGTCATATCATAGTACCGGGATAAATAATTACTTTACATATATTTACAACTTTTTTAAGTACCATTGTTTTTTCTACTATTTGCAAATACTTTTATGTGATAATAGTAATGGTTTTTTATTGTAAATATGTGGGTTCATTTTGGGCACACGCAATTATTAACTTTTATCAATATAATTAGGTTCCCTGCGTTTTTTTATAAAATTGTAGATTCATTTAAAAAAAATGGTGGACTATGGCGAATTTAGTCAAAAGGAAAAGGTAGAAGAGAAACTTAAAATGGAAAAGTAAGCTGAGGTAATGTAATGATTCACAGTATTCGTTCATAAACCAAAAAAAGACTAAACTTCCATGGACTAATGCCCAATGAACCCTTAATCCACACTTCCTTAACCCTTAGTTTATTGTGGCGGTGCGGGGTATTTGTTAGTTAGTTACGCTTTAAGATAAGCGGATTAGCTTGGTGACCGCCTCCACATGGAACGATAGGCTCATCTTGATGTCTGGTATGTATTTTGCATTTTGTCTGTCCGCGGTAATACGTCGATAGCGTTTTTTGTGGAATTATCGGTTCGCGGAAATATGTCCACAGCAATATTCTGCTTTTATCCGTACTTTGAAACATGTCAATGTATAGTACAGGTTCAAGTCCTGTCATCTCGTGTTTTATTTCCTCAAAACCACTTGAATAACTTTTGCTGCAATCTCGATAGCTCACCCGCCATGTATTTTACCAATGATGTGGCTCCTTTATTATTTTTCATCATGACTATCCTCACATTCATAGGTCTTTACTTTATAGAGTTGATGAGGCACAATAAAGGCTTTATTCGTTTTATCAATTCCAGTCATTCCATTCCGCAATTGCCATATTACGATTTTTTTCAGGGAGAGTTCCATTTTTATGGTAGTTTAACTTTTCCGTATCTACGTCCCAACCGGCGGAACTCAATTTTTCATCAATAATTATGCGTGTTTCTGCTTCAGTTAATTGGTGACGTTGAACAAACAGTTTCGATTTTTTTCTACGTTCTTTTTTCTCTTGTCCGGTTTCCTGTTCTGCTTTCTCACGAGCTTGTTTTAGTTGTTCTTCTAATTTACGCTTTTCATCATATTCTTTAATTAGTTTTTCAACATCAACCATTTCCCGTTCTGTTGGTTCTATGTATTCTGGTGCTTGAAAGTCCCATTCTCCATAAACCTCCATAAACCAAACCGATAAACGAAAAGCAATAATCAAAAGAACCTTAGCTTCTTCTGTATTCCCATATTCAGCTTCATGTGAAGCACGATTTCCTTTACGACAAATTGTTTCAAACATATCTATTAATTCGGTTTCGATTATTCCTTCACGCCGTAAAGTATTAATACGGTCGACTTGCCTTGTATCATATGTTTCTCTAATATTTTCAGATGCAAGAATAAACTTCGTTAATGTTTCTCCAAACAAACGAAGTTTCATTATTGTCGTATGTGGGTCGTGATAAACGTTATTTTCAGCAGATTCTCCTAAGTTGGCAAGTACATCCCATTTCCCTCGAAAAAATGAAAAGTTGCTACTCATTAACATCACCGTTTTCAGATTTATAATTTATATTCATTCTACCATATTACCTATTGTTTAGGTAAAATATGTATTTTATCTCAAATAGCGAATATATATCATTAAAAATTAGAAAACGCAGGAGTCGAACCCTGCGTTTTCAAAAGTCATTAATTACATCAGTTAGCAACCTTCTCTATACCCATTTCCTTAAATTTACTCCATAAACTTTCGAGTGATTTAGTTTTATTGTAATAAAACTCTCTACCTCTAACTCTCCAAAATTTCCAACCAGCTCGTTCTAAGTCATATTGCCGTTGCATATCCTCTTCCCATTTTTCAGGACCGTGCCATTTCTCACCATCGCATTCAACAGCAAGACGATCTCTGATTCCCTCAATAACTAAATCAATACGATAATTTCCAACTTTAACTTGGGGTTGGACTTTATATCCTTTAGCTACTATCATACGTAATACTTCAATCTCAAATGGAGAATCGCATTTTTCTTCTAAGTTCTCAACAATTTTATTTACCCTTGCTGGATTTTTACAATAGCTTAATAACTGATATCGGTAACAGTCTTTCTTCAATTCATCTAACTCTACTGAATGATACAGTCTCATTTGATTTTTAGCTCTACTTGCAGCTACATTAAATGTTTGTTGTTGGTCTTTCTTTGTCATCGCTACAAATCGTCTGTTCCCCGCAACAACCATTGATAAGAATACAATATCTCTTTCGTCCCCTTGAAGGCTGTATGCATTTCCACAAATTATTTTTCTCTTTACAAATTCACTTTCAGATATTCTCTCACGTATTTTATTCTCAATAAGCGCTGCTTGTTTATTTCCTTGTAATGCAATCACACCAATTGTTTGATTTTCAAATTGTGGGTCTGCAATTATTTTTTCAATGTCGTCAACAATTTTATCCGCTTCCGGAACATTTACTAGAGAACTTCCTTCCGTGGCAAAACCGTCCTCAACTTTAATTGCAACTACTGGTGGCTCTATTTTTTCGTTTTCAAATGGAAGTCTTAAAGGAACCATTTGTCCACCATAACTCAGGTCGTTCGAAAATTGAATAATTTCAGGTACACATCTAAAGTGCTCTTTCAACATTAATCTACCACTCTTAGGAAAGATTTGGTCTGCAATTTCGTATAGAGATATTTTATGGTCAAACAACCTCTTGTTTGGTACTCCTTCTAGATAGCGTTGTATCAATTCTTCAATTTCAGAGTCTTTTGTTCCAATACCATAAGGGCTTATTTGTTCATCATCACCAACAACAACAATCTTTTCACCACGTAATAGCACAGGAACCGACATGATATCGCATTGACTACTTTCATCAAAAATAATGACATCAAACTTATCATTATAAATTGGGAAGTTTTCTATAACTTGATTGACTGGCATAATCCATACAGGAATGGCTGATTGTGCCGTTTCCATTTCTTTACGCGCATCGGCTAAATATCGTTTGTTGTTACCAGTCCCTTTACCATAACGCTTTATAAAGTTTTTCCAAGCTACAAGAGCTCTCTTTTGTGAATCTGTTATTCGATTAATTTGATTTAACCAGGTAGAATTTGAAACTATTGATATGATTAATTTCTTTTGATAATCTTGTTCAGATTTGATGTTGTTTTCTATTCGTTCCGCTTCAAAGTCTTGATTTTCTGTCATCCAATCATATAAAGATTTAAGTTCCCAAGACTTATGAACTTCTTGAGGAATCACTACATCTTTAGAGAGTAAATCAACTATCATAGCTGCTGTTTTAGGCGCGGTTGCTTCAAGTCGTGTGAACAAAGCAAAGAATTTAGTTACATTATCTTTCTTATTGATTAGATACTTTAATTCTTCAAGTATAGTCTCCCATCTAGATTCGTCTTTGTCATTTAATACATCAAGGAAAGACTTTACAATTGGGTGTATTTCTTTTTCTTTCAATAGTTGATTTATTGTATCTCTATATAAATTATTATCCCTTTCCCATTCTTGGAAGTTAAGAACATCAAACAGGTAATTAGTTGTTGATTTAAGCTCTACATAATGGTTGAAATTAAGCCAGTTTGAATTATTAAGTAATAAACGATTTGAAGTCTGCATAAAACCTTCTACTAAAGTTCCTAAACGCATTGTTTTCTCATAGGATTCAATTGCTTTGTCAATCGTGCTAAAAAGACGCTTATCTTCGATATCAATTGGAGTTCCACTAATTTCATCAATGTTAGCGTTCCAAACACGAACTACCTCCTCTTTTTTCCTTTTTAAAAGGAGGTGTTGTTGCAGTATTTCTATTTCTTCAAGAGTTCTTACTGGCTGACCATTAATGATTGGTACTTGCCATAAAAATTTCGCATTCTTTCCCTTTGTTAATGCAAATATTTTATTAGGTTTCTTGTTCGCTCTTAATCGTTCCCCAAGTACATAAATATCCGATTCTAATTCAAAATCTGGTTTTTTAGGGAGTGTAATGTCATAACTAATAATGGTTTTATGAATAGATACCAATTCTTTGTTTAATTCTTTTATCTCGCTAAAGAAAGAGGTCCATCGTTCTTTTCGGGTATTACCAGCCAAGTAGTCTTCCAGTATCTTCTGATGTGCAGTTCCTTCTATAAAGCAATCTTTGTATTCTAATATTCTTGAAAGCTCTACGTTTAATGTTTCAGCATATTCCTTATCATGCGGAAATTGAATTTTATTAGTGTGAATGATTGCCATATCATGCTTATGTTTTAAATCCTGACCTTTTGAGAGCCATTTCTTCATTTCTTCTGTGCTTTTTAATAAATGAAGATCTGGAAGAACTGTATCTTTTAAATAAAGGTCCCTTACTTCTAATAAACCTCTTAGTTCCCATAGAGTCTTAAATTCTTCTTCTGATAAGGGAAATTCAGAATTCAACTCCAATTTATCTAATATCCAATGATAATCTAATGATTGTTCAGTCAACATTTGGGCAGTAACTGCTTTGCTGAAAGAATTCCCTTTGTAGTCAACTTCTGTTTTTTCACTTTTGCTGTATTCTTGTAACTGATGCTTAAATTTTGCTTCATTTCTTCGACTATTTTCTAATTCGTTTTTACTTCGGGAAATTTCTGCTTCTAACTTTTCAATGGATGTATTCCCAAGTTTTTCTGAAATTGTCCTTATGGATGTCTCAATTTCTCTTAGAGAATCTCTTCCACCACCTAGGACTGGTACACACAAATCACGTATTTCTTCAGGAATTTTCTCTTTAAGAACTTTTAGAGGATTTTCCTTTTGGCTCGTAATAAGTATTTTCTTTCCATGCGCAAGTAAATGAGAAACAATATTGGCTATCGTATGAGTTTTACCAGTCCCCGGCGGTCCTTGCACTGTCAAACCATAGTTACTCGAAAGCCTTCTGGCGATTTCTTTTTGTTCCTCATTTGCAGCAAGAGGGAAATATAAATCTGTGGCTACTTTATCCCATTTATAGCTATTCAATTCTTCATCTATCTGCACTTCATTTCCGACAATAGACTCAATTGTTGCAGGTACCTCATACCCCTCTTCTTGCATTGTCTCAATGATTTGTTCTAAATCTTTTTGTATAATCTGATTGTCTTTTCGTCTTAAAATAATTACATATTCATCAATGTGACCTATAGCATCTTTGGAAGGATGGATAGGTTCTCCAATTAAAGCAGTACGACCACTCGCATCAATTACCTGCATAAACTGACTAGATAAGTCCCTAACATCTTCTTCAAATACATCTCTATAGCGCGCTATTCTTCCTATATTCTGAATCTCTTCCATGTTAGGAAGGGGGATACCACTAAGTATATTCAGTTCAAGTTTGTATCCTTGATTAGTTGGTTTTACAGTAATAATACCTTTATCAGTATCAAGTTCTATATCCAGTTTCGTCGTAAATAAAGGGTGTAATATTGAATCCATTTCATGTTTCCACGTGAAAATTGTATTACCTAACAGTAGTTCAATACCTTCACCTTCAACTTGGAAATCCTGATTAATCCTGAAAAAAAGCTCATACAAAGTTTGAACCTTTTTCATTCGAGAAATTTCCGCAGCCCATTCACTCCACACTGCTTTTCAAGCATTGAATAACTTTAACCGACTCGAATCCTCTTCAAAACGTACTTCTACCTCATCAGTGCCTTGGATTAATACTTTCGGTGCAGGGATTTTTGGAGGTTGAGTTTCATTATTATACGAATATGTAACCCACTCTCTAATGGACTTGTCAGGATGAGGAGGAGTCAAAATCGCTTCTGTGAACTTCTGTCTATGAATCTCAATAATTGCTTCCCCATCTTCCCCTTCTCCCATTAAATATACTCCATCACCGTATTCCTCTAGATAAGCTTTAGTCCAACTTTTATCATATTCCTTAAAATCACGGATAACCTTAAATCGCAAGTTATTGACAGCTAACAAATATTCAAACAGTTGCCTAGCCTTGTCGCTCAATTAAAAGCACCTCTTTATCATTTCATATAGTAAATATATCACATTGTATGTATGGGAATAAAAGTTAATTCTTTCTAGGTTGGTTGTTTATTCCCCATAAAAATAAGACATAATCGTTAAAACAAAGGGTGATATAGATGAGTCTTTTGTCACAGAAAAATTGCTTACACAGAAAGAACAATAAAAGAAAAGGACGTAAAAGAAAAAATCCTTCTCGATACTAATAATATGGCTCAGGTTATAAATGATAAGGAATATTTGAATAACCGCAGCAGAAGCTCAAAAGAAGCAAAAACAAGTTATGCAAATGTTAAACAAAATTGATGACGAAATTAACCTTTCAAAGGCAAAAAAGAAACGGTAACTTAAGATGCTTGCGGAAAATCAAATCACCCAAGAGGAATACAGCGAAGTCGCTGACGAACAGTAAGGACAAATTATGAATTAAATATTAAAAGGAGTGAGCTTGAAGCCTCACTCCGACCTGATGAATTTATAGGAAAGTTGAAAACCTTCGGAACACGATTAACCGCTTTTTACCTCTTGATGACATAACGGAGGGGTTACTTCATCACTTTGTTGGGCGAATTGATGTAGAAAAAATGTCATTCCGACAATTACTTAATGGTTTCAATTTTATCTGTCTAATTTTCCCTTAAAACTATCTGCGATACACACTCCACGTGCGTTGTCTGCGGAAACATATCCACAGGCTGCACTTCAACGGTCTTGTATCCCCCGTCTTCTAAAATCCTTAAATCCCGTGCTAATGTTGCCGGGTTACAGGATACATAAACCACCTTTTTCGGCTTCATTTCAATGATGGTTTGCAGCAGCGCCTCATCACAGCCTTTACGTGGTGGATCAACTACGAGTACATCGGCAGCATTGCCTTCTTTGTACCATTTTGGAATCACAACCTCTGCTTCCCCGGCAGCAAATTCCGCATTCTCGATTCCGTTCAAGGCGGCATTCCGTTTCGCATCTTCAATGGCCTCTGGAACCACTTCAACGCCGAAAACCTTTCGTGCTTTTTGGGCTAAAAATAAAGAAATTGTCCCAATTCCACAATAGGCATCAATCACCTTTTCTTCGCCGCTAAGGTCGGCATATTCTAGCGCCTTCTCATATAGCACCTTGGTTTGGACAGGATTGACTTGATAAAAGGACAGAGCCGAAATGGCAAATTTCACATCGCCAATGTAATCGTAAATGACCTCATTTCCCCATAAGACCTTCGTTTTTTCACCAAGGATAACATTCGTCCGCTTTGAATTCACGTTATGAACAATCGATTTCACCTTAGGGAGGCGCGCCACTATTTCCTCCACCAACTTATCTTTTTGAGGAAGATCTGCTGTTCGCGTGATGATGACCACCATAAGCTCGCCCGTTTGCTGCCCAAACCTGGCCATAATATGACGGAGCACCCCTTTATGAGACTCTTCATGGTAGGCTGAAATGCCAAGCTCGCTGGCTATTTCTTTGACTATTTGGACGGCTTCATTTATTTCCGGCAGTTGAATCAAGCTCTCATTTGTATCAACAATTTCATGACTTCTTGGTTTGAAAAAACCAGCAATCAGTTTGCCGTCCTTTTCCCCTACTGGTACCTGTGCCTTGTTCCGATAATGCCAGGGGTGATCCATCCCTAAAATTGGATGAACGATTACATCTTCCAGTTTTCCAATTCGTGTCAGAACCTGGCGAACTTGATTTTCCTTATATTTTAGCTGGCCTTCATAACTAATATGCTCAAGCTGGGTGCCACCATACTTGTGCCGCTCGCTGCTAGCAATATCCACCCGGTATGGGCTTTTTTCATAAAGCTCAATCAACCGCCCAAAACCATAGCCTTTACCCGTCTTAATTACTTTTATTTTTGCCTTTTCACCTGGCAGCCCGTTTGGGACAAATAATGGATATCCCTCGACCTTTGCCACGCCGGCCCCGTCATGGGTTAAATCTTCAAAAACTACATCTATATAATCATTTTTAGTTACTGGTATTGGTCTGTTCATCGATTTCTTCCTTTACTTCGAATTAACTAGAAAAATTGTACCACATTCTAGTAGAGATTACGAAATATGCCCTTTTTCATGTTATTAGCTTTTTGGCCCCTTTCAAATGAGAAGTATAGTAAAATCAGGTTAAGATGGAATATTGGAAAATAGAGGAGTGGTTATGGTTGAATATCGAATTAGATGCTGGATCAAAAGAGTGGATAGAATCTAAAGGGAATCAGTTAACGGTAAAAACGTTGGAAGTAAAAGCCTGCTGTGCTCCTGGGGTGCAGGAACTGGTGGCTGTACCTGAAAAACCAAAGACTTTGAACAATTATCATGAGATTTTAATCGATAATCTCTCCATCTATGTACAAAAAAATATAAGAAGTAAGGAAAAACTCCAATTAAAATTATCCGGGTTTAGCTTTTTAAAATCCATTTCCGCAAAGCTTCAATAAAAACAAAAGGCTGTTTTCGTAAAGAATGTTGTTATTAACCCTCATTATGCTTCCGAAAATCCTTAAAGCAGTGTAAAATTACACCTTATTAATAAGTGGAACAGATATATTAGCGGATTTTGGATGTTTATTAGCGAATCTACAATTTTATTAGCGAATTCGACCAATTTATTAGCGAATTTTCAATTTTATTAGCGAATCAATAAAAACAACAATCTTTTAGATAAGAGCCAAACGAAAAACAGCACCCATTCAATCTTACATGAATGGGTGCTGTCATTTTATGCGACTTCCTGTTCAGAATTTTTTACTAAGACATCTTGTGGTATTTTCCATAGCTTAATCCATTTAGCAATCGAAGTAACCATGATGACGATGCCTAGGGTCAGCATGATAATCGAAAGGATACCATTTAATACATTGTATCCAGGGTTTGCTGCATTCCAGTAGACATTTTTCACCATCCAATATCCGGCTACCATGACTGTAACAAACAGGTAAGCAAGCGGGATTAGACAGGTCAGCATGTACCAGCGTTTTTCTGCAATCTTTAGTACAACTGTCGCACCAACAATGAGGCCGATTGATGCCATCAATTGGTTGGATACACCGAACAGTGCCCAGACGGAACTAATGTCACCTGAGAAAAGGAGATATCCCCAGACGAAACAGGCTAATGCACTGGCAACGATATTGGCGCCGATTGAATCTGTCCGTTTTAACGGTTTAATGAAGTCTCCGAAGAAATCTTGAATAAGGTAACGAGCAACCCGTGTTCCTGAGTCAATCGCGGTTAAGATAAAGACAGCTTCAAATAGAATAACAAATTGATAGAAATAGGAAGCTAATTTTTCAAAAATCGGAACAGCCGCGAAGATGTATGTCATCCCGACCGCAAGTGTAACGGCACCACCTGTTCTTCCTTCCAAGTCCATGCCGACTTCTTTGCTAAGTTCATCCAAATGAACCGTTTCCATTCCAAGTGTGGCAAATTTCTCTGGTGATGAGTTAATCGCAAAGTAATCGCCAGGTTGCAGTGATACAGCGGCAATTAATGCCATTATCGCTACTAAACATTCCACAAGCATGGCACCAAATGCAACACCTTTTATATCGCTCCACCGATTAACCATTTTCGGTGTTGTACCAGAGCCAACAAATGCGTGGAAACCTGAAATCGCTCCACATGCAATGGTGATGGAGATAAATGGCCAAACTGGACCCGCTATAACAGGACCCCCGCCATTCAGAAATTCTGTAAATGCTGGGAATTGTACATCTGGATTGACAATGAATACTCCAATTATTAAGGCCGCAAATACGCCAATTTTCATAAATGTACTTAAATAATCGCGTGGTGCCAGCAATAACCAAACCGGTAATGCTGCTGCAAAAAAAGCATAGATTGGAAGAATAAGCGCTAATGTACTTTTCTCAAGGGTTAATAGATCGCCCAACCATGTTCCTTGAATGTTTGGTCCTAAAATAATCGCGATCATGATTAAAGCAAAGCCAACAATCGTGGCAATTTTTAAGTTTCCGGTCTTTTTATGATACAAGCCAACCCCCATTGCAATCGGAATCGTGATTCCTACCGCAAATGTCCCCCATGGGTTCCTTTCAAGTGCGCCAAGAACAACCATTGATAATCCAGCCATCGTAATCGTGATAATAAATAACATGGCTAGTCCTGTACAGAACCCTGCGACAGGTCCAAGTTCTTCTTTCGCTACTTCTGATAAAGATTTTCCATCTCTACGCATAGATGCAAACAGAACGACCATATCGTGAACCGCTCCACCAATAACCGCACCGACTAGGAGCCAAATCAAGCCTGGCAAATAACCAAATTGTGCTGCTAAAATGGGACCAACTAACGGACCTGCTGCTGCAATCGCCGCAAAATGGTGGCCAAAAACGACCCACTTGTTTGTTGGGACATAGTCTCGCCCATCTTCCAACTTCTGAGCAGGTGTCGGTTTTGAATCATTAAGCCTTAAAACCTTTGCTGCCATGAAAGTACCATATAAACGGTACACAATTAAAAGGATACATATTGAAGCTATAACAATTGTAATCGCATTCATTTTTCTTCAATCCCCCTTACTATTGTTTCTACATCATCCATTTTACAAAATAAAAGCGTATTTCCTCTGTTTTCAAGATAAAATGCAGAAATAGAAGGGTGAGTTACAAAAATTAATTAGTGAAATGCAAATTTTCTAAAAACCTAGTTGCTGCTTTAATAACTTTACATAGGTTCGACTCACGGGAACCTGTGAGCCATCTCTCATATGTAAATTATAAGTAGAATTAAACCATGGTTCGATTTCGACAATATAATCCACGTTCACGATAAAACTTCGATGAACACGTAGAAATTTAGCGTTATTCACCTTTTTTTCCAACACAACGAGAGCTTCAGCCACTTTGTAGGCTTGGTCGATTGTGACAATGTTACACTTACCTTCACTTGATTCTAAATAAACAATGTCTGTTACGGTTAGTAAAACAATCCGTTCATCAACAAGCACCGCTATTTTCCCATTATTATTCTGATTTACGGACGATTGAATCAGGTTATTCTTATTCCCAAGATTTTGCATCTTCTTAATTTTTTCCAAGGTTTTTTGAATCCGTTCTTCATCAAATGGCTTTAAAATATAATCGACCGCATTTAATTCAAATGCCTCTAAAGCGTACTCATCATAGGCTGTGGCAAAAACAATCGCTGGAGTTTGCTCAAGTAGTTCTAATTGCCTCGCTAAACTCAACCCATTCTCTTCAGCTAATTCAATATCCAAGAAAACAAGATCTGGCTTTAGCTCTGTGATGGCAGCGACTGCATCCTCGACACAATCTGCTTCTCCTAAAATTTCCACTTGTTCACTTCGAATCAGCAGGTATTTTAATTCATCTCTCGCTAATGGTTCATCATCCAATATATAGGCCTTCAACATCTTGATCAAACACTCCTTTACTGTCGAGCGGAATGGAAATGGTAATGGTAGCTCCACGATTGACTTTGCTTTTTAACGTTAAACTGGCTTGACCATTGTATATTCCTTTTAGCCGTTCACTTATATTAAAAATCGCTGTGCCATTTCCTTTTTTAGAATCGACAACCTGGTTGCCAAGGACTTCGATTTGACCTTCAGGTATTCCCTTCCCATTATCAGCTACAATAATTTGTAACAGATTCTTTTTTGAAAAAATCGTTACGGTAATTTGCCCTTGCGATTTACTTCGCGGAAAACCATAATGGATGGCATTTTCAACTAGAGGCTGCAAGATAAAAGGAGGAATCAGTACCTTTTCGAGCTCCGGTTCAATTTGAAAATCAATGGTATATTTGTTAGGAAAACGCGTTTGTTCTATTGATAAATAGGCCTTAACATTTGCTAATTCTTTTTCCAGAGGGATCAGCATCTGCCTGGCCCCTTGAAGGTTTCCCCGAAAAAAAGAGCTTAATTCCAATAGTAGCTTACGTGCCTTATCTGCATCTGTCCGGCAGAGTGCTGAAATGGTATTAATACTATTAAATAAAAAGTGTGGATGAATCTGTGCCTGTAAGGCTTTAATCTCTGCATCCTTTAATAGCTTTGTCTGTCTTTCTGCCTCCGCAAGCTCTAGCTGTGTTGAAAAAAGATTGGCTAGACCTTCTGCCAATTCCTGCTGCACCTTGTCCAGTTTATCAGGCTCTGTATAGTACATTTTTAATGTACCATAAATTTTCTTTTTAACTTTTAATGGCAGAACAATAGCAGCTTCTAACGGGCATTGACTATGAATACAGGAGATTTCCTGCTTCGTTCTTGCAATTGAAATCTTCCCGCTATCGAGTACCTTTCTCGTCAAGCCCGTCTCAGGCTTGGTCTTAGGGACGTGATGATCGGAGGCAGCGCCAACATGTGCTAACACTTGTTGATCATCGGTTATTGCTACTGCGTCGGCATTCGTAAGTTCTAGCATAATTTCGGAGATTTCCTTACATGAGTGGATGGTTAGGCCTTGACGGAAGTATGGCAAGGTTTGATCCGCAATCAGAAAGGCTTGGTTTGTTTGATTAGCGCGAGCCCGTTCTTCGTCCCGTTTCATGATTTGAATAATAAGCATAAACAGCAATGTCCCTAAACCATTGCCGAAAATCATCGGAAAACCAATGAGCTGAACGAGTTCCCATGCATGGCTAAAGGGTTTAGCGGTAACTAGAATAATTAACATTTGAACCGCTTCTAAGACCATTCCCATTATGACAGCAAACGCTGGGGTAACTTGTTTTCCTTTTTGTTTTCGCTTTTTTCCAAAATATCCAGCCACAATACCAGCTAGAATGGTAGAAAGGGCACAAGAAAGGGCAGTGAAGCCGCCAAGTGTATAACGATGGATGCCGGCAATGAGCCCAGCACCAATGCCAACAGCAGGTCCCCCTAGTAGACCGCCAATCACAATCCCCATTACTCTAGTATTGGCAAGCGCACTCTCCTGGTTCATTTCAGAAAGCCACTCAGCCCTGCCGATGGTATGATGATGGACTTCAATTCCCGTATAATTACTAATGATTCCAAAGGTACCAAAAAGTAAAATAAGCATAACTTTTTCATTTGTGCTGTGCTTATTTTGAATAACTTGACGAAACGAGCGCATCTGCGCTAGCAAAAAAGCAACAATGACAATAATTCCAACCTTCTCGAGCATTAATGGAGCTAAATTGAGCATTTTTCTCCTCCTTTATTGACCATACTCAAACGCTTTCATTCGAATCTAGTCAAAACATTCGTGCCCTTTACTCATTATAAGAAATGACAGGATTTTGCGAAAGAGGTTTATAGAGTTAAAGAATTCCAGAAAATATGAAGTCTAATATATTGATTATTAC
>NZ_BCVP01000057.1 GCF_001591805.1 Neobacillus novalis NBRC 102450
TTAATTAATATATTGTTATGAAAGTAACTATTAATCTTTATTTAACCTAATTGATTTTGAATGGGGGTGACATATCAATGAATAATAATGAACTTAGTTGGGATTCCTTTATCGCCATGGGGTATGGAGAAAAAAAGGTATATAAAAAGAATGAAATTTTGTTTCACCCCGGAGAAATAGGCAAAGGATTTTATTATCTTTTAGCAGGAGAAGTAAAAATCAGTGTAATTTCGCGCGAAGGACATGAGAGAGACATTGACTACGTCACTCCAGGGGAATTAATTGGTGTACAAGGTATACAAAACGAGCCTTATACCTATACAGCAAAGGCCACCATTTCCTCTACCGTCTATTTTTTTTCAAACCTAATGTTTAACCAATTATGCGCCAAGCTTCCTGAAGCAGCAAGTGTTCGCACAAATTCTTTAATAATGAAAGTTCGATTATTGGCAGAATCAATAAATATTCTTACTGCTCCTGCTGAATATCGACTTGCTCATTTTCTATATGGCTTGTATCTCAAAAAAGAAGACCCTAAAATCAAAATTAGTCGGACCTCATTAGGGCATTTTATTGGGACTTCTAGAATTACTGTTTATAAAATAATTAGACAACTAGAACAGGATGGTCTAATTGAAATAAATAAAGGGTATATTTATTTACTGGACATATACAAACTTAAAACTTTTTTAGACTCCTCCCTTCGACCTTCTCATCAAGCATATCATACAAAGAATTAGTTTAAAAACTATTGTACTTTTCTGGTATAACAACCAAACAAATGAAAGCACTTTCAAAAATAGCGTTCATTTGTAGATAAAAATCGTATCTATTTATTTTTCCACATTTCAACAAGGGGGGGTTTTTATTGTCGAAGTATACCACTGATAAGCAAAATAAACATTTCATAGAACCTTACTTAAGGTACGCAGAAAGAAGATTTATAAGAAAAAAAACGATTTTATTTCAACAAGATGAAAAAGGACAGGGATTTTACTTTTTAAAAGATGGATTTGTTAAAATTACCACTACAGATTATAAAAAAAATACTAGAATTATAGATATTCCCACTTCTGGGACATTAATCGGTGAACAGGTACTTAATGGAATGCCTTATTTTTCTACTGCCACTGTCATAAAGGATTCAATTTTATATTACTTTTCAATACAAACATATAATAATCTAATTCAAGATTATCCTGAAATCGAAAATTTAGTTGTTAATTCTATAATAGACAAATTAAAACTTCTTCTTTCTGATATAAATGTAAAGAGTATTCCAACGGAGAATCAGGTAGCCTTTTGCTTATTAAAATTAATCGATATTTACAAAGATGTTGAAATCGATTTAACACAACAAGAATTATCTGATTATACCGGTTTGACCCGTATAACCATTTATAAAATTTTGAAGAAGTGGGAGGAAGACGGTATACTTCAAATTAAAAATAGAAAAATATATATTTATAAGCCATATATACTTAAAGACTACATAGATTAAGACCGAAAACCCTTTTCCTAATGTACCGATTCAAGTTGTTTTTTTCTCTTAAAGTTTTTTCTAAGCAGGCGTTTAGCTAACAAATAACCGGAAGTGGCATTTAATCCTGCGCCCGGCCAAGTGGAAGCTCCAACGAGATAAAGTCCTTCAATGGGTGTGTCGTACTTAGATCTTCCTGGGATCGGACGAAATAAGTAATTTTGCTGGAGTTGGTGGCTTCCTCCCACACTATCCCCACCAACAAGATTAGGATTTTCTTTTACTAAATCAGCCGGAGACATAGTGCAGGCTGATAATATTTTCTGTTTGATGTCAGGTGCATAATGCGAAATTTTATCAATGACCCTTTCTGCATAACATTCCTTTATATTCTCCCAAGTATCGGGATGAATAAGATCCAATGCATCTGACTTCGGCCTATACGGGAGAGCACGCACCTGAACCCACAAAGTATGCTTTCCTTTTGGAGCGCGGGACGAATCAACAGCGGATTGTTGTCCGATGACAAGCATTGGGCTGGCTGGAAGCCTTTGGTTTAAAGCATCCGTATAGGTCTGTGCAACATCGGATGTATAGGGACAAATATGCACGTAACAAAATTGGGAAAGATCCTCACTGGCATTCCATTCCAATGGGCCATCCAATGCCATATGGATCATCATGGTGCCAGGCCCATTCTGAAATTTCCGAACCTTTTGCACATAAATAGAAGGAAGCGCTTCAACCGGAACTAATTTTTCAATTAGCTGTGATGGATGAATATTGGCGATTACGGCATGTTGAGCATAGACTTTTTGTCCATCCCCCAATATGACACCTACAGCCCGTCCATTTTCAAGCAATATTTGCTCTACCTGTCTCCCCAGCTCCACTTTGCCTCCCATCGATTCTAACAAGGAAACCATGGCGTTAATCATATTGCTTATACCGCCTTTTGCCAACGCCATGCCGTTCTTGTAGTCTAACGGAACTTCAAGAAATGGAAACATTGCTCCTCCTGCAACATCAGGAGCATAATCCAGATGAAATCCCCAAGGAATAAACAAAGATTTGATCTTCTCTGATTCAAACCACGATTCGGTAAATTGACGAGAAGTGGAAAGAAGCATTTTTACCAAGTCAAGCACACCGTCCCTGCCAACGTTCCTGTATAATTTATACACTTCCCTAACTAACGGCCACGAAGGCATCTCCTTTTGTGATAAAGACATTAGATAAGGAGAAACCTGTTCAAAATAGGCAAGCAGCTGTTTCCATGATTCGGCGTCCTTCAAAGACTGTCTAGCAAATTCATTTAGGGTCTTCTGCTTATCCATATAAACCCGGGCCACATCGCCATCGGGAAAAGCACTGGCAAACGGTTTATCCGCAATGACTACTTCCAACCCTTTTTCATGCAGTTGTTTACCCATTTCCTTGTAGATTGGTGATCCAAGAAATAATCCAATATTCGTGGCAAATAAATCATGCCGGAACCCCTTTATTGTCACCTCGGAAGTTTTTGCAGCTCCACCAGGCAGCTTGGAACGTTCAAGGACTAGTACCTTATAACCTTCTCGAGCCAACATTAATGCAGTAGTCAATCCATTATGTCCTGAACCAATAATGATAAAATCAGCGTCATACATAAGAACCCTCCATTCTAGTGTTTGCAAACTTATTGAATGAATTGACTAACGTCCTAGTAAAGCAAATGATTCTTCAATCTGTCCCTGAGAAATTAGTTCTCGTATTCTTGTAGATGAAATAATCTTTCCTCCAGAACAACAAACAGGTTCCATGACCCGAACATTGAAATAAGTTCCAAGGAGATTGATATCTCCCTCTCGATTTTTGCCAAAACGAAAGTCACTGCCCACAATGATCTCTAATGGATTAAGGCGTTTTAAATATTTAATAAAATCAATAGGCGGACGAGATATATAAAATTCATCAAACTTTGCTACTACTACATAATCAACCTCTAACTGTTTGATCAAAGTCAGTTTCTCTTTCACCGGAGTTAAAATACGAACCCCCTGAAAGTAAAATCGGGGTGGAGGATCGAAAGTATATGCCAAACTCGGTACTCTTAGCACTTTAGATCTTTCCACCGCTTCTCCAATCACGGCCTGATGTCCTTGATGAACTCCATCAAATGCTCCGATGGCTATAACTGATCCAGACAGCTTTAAACTTCCTTCTGAATGTGTTTCTATATCGCTTACCTCCTCAAAAAACAATATCCTGTCTATCGAATATAATTATTTTTATATTCAGATAAATTGTTTTCGAGATCATCCATAATACCTTTAAATTGTAAATAAAGATATTACTTATTTGATAGTTCCTTCGACTGACCTACTTTTAATGCTTCATCTACCATATCAAACTTACCATTCCTTTTAATATTATTGTAGAATATAGCTTTCTTTCGTATTGGATCGCCAGTATAATAGCGTTCATATTGAAGTAAACGCTGTCCAAATGCTTCACCACATAAATCCCAAGCTAATTTAAATATGCTTACACGTTCGACCCCAGAAATACCTTCTCTTCCGACATAATATCGATCTAAATCTTCCCTTAATTCTTCACTTTCAAAATCAGCACCGGTTGGTGAAAGCAATAGCCCGCCTGCTCCTAAAATTTGCATGACTTCAATAGCACGTGGATACATATTTGGCATGTGTCCACGAATCGTTTCAAGAGCAACTCCATTAGGCATTACCTCCCCCTCTGGTGTAGTCTCATATTCATATTCAGCAGCATGTAACAATGCTCTAATGGTTTCCACAGACTGGAATAATTCTCCGAGTTTTTCTTGCACATGTAAGTATGCATCGACACCAATCGAATCAGCCAATCTAGCTGCTACTTCGGCGGCAAATTGTAACTTTACAAGTCCTCTTACTGCTGACTGATGAGAAGGTTGTTGAGCAATTCCCGTTTTTGGATAAAGTAGATTCGCAGCTTCTACATTGTTATAAAGAAACACTCGATCCCAAGGAATTAAAACATCCTTAAACACAAGTAATGCATCAATTTCCTCAAAACGTGAGGCTAATGGATGGTCAAATAATGGACGTTTTCCATCTTGCATCGATTCACGGCAAATAATTCGTAGTCCTGGCGTATCAATAGGAAGTGCAAATGAGATAGCATACCGTTCATCTCCAGGTTGGAACCCAGGGAAAGTATAGATAATCACTTCATCTGTCACTGGGGCAAGTGTTGCTAAAAACTTTGCTCCCCTTACGATAAGACCTTCTACTGTTTCCTCAACAACACCTAAATGAGTAAACATATCCTTTTGTTCATGTGAAGACTTCCTGCGATCATTTTGAGGGTTGACAATCGCATGGGTTAAAAACAAATCATTATCACGGATATATTTATAATAATCACGGATATTTTCTCCCCATTGAGGATTATACTTTTCTAAGAAATGAGCGTTACTATACAAGGAGGTAAGGACTACATTTAAAAAGTCAGGAGATCTTCCCATCAAACCAAATGTAGCTTTTGCATAGGCTTCAAATGCCTTTCTGCGTTTAATTAAATCTTCATAACTTCTTGGTTCTAAAAATGCATTGTTTACTCTTTCTCCAGTTTCTTCGCAGATATGAGTAATCTGTTCTTTATATTCGGGATCATGCTGCAGATCATATAATTTTGCTATTTCAATGACTGCCTGCTTTAATACGGGCTCATCTAATACATTTTCAACTTTTCTTCCTTCCAACCAAACCTCTGGTTTTCTCGACTTTACTGCATTGATATACTGTTCACCTGTACGAATTCCCATATTCATCTATCCCACCTTAATATTTTTACCATCTATTGATTGATTTGCTTAATTTCATATTAATGCTGTAATCGTTTTCAAACTGTAAACCAATTAACATTTCAAAAAAACTTTCAGGATAGTTTTACAACTATCCGAGATATATGTTAAATAGTTAACCATTTTATTTGTTTTTATAAAAAACCTATTAAAAAAAAAGCCAGCAGAACCGTCCCGTCCCACTGGTCACCAGTTACTTTAGGTATTTTTATTGGTACTGTTCTAAAAGATTTTGGTTTAATCTTTATTGATTAATGAAAGAGTGGATTCTAATACTACGGCCCATTCTTCTGTTTCAGGGTTGATGAGTTTAAAATGTTCTGAATTAGGAAGAACTTTAAGGGCAACATCATCCCCCGCAGATTCAGCAGCTTTTGCAAACTTTTCACTAATACCAACTGGCACATTTATATCTAGTGATCCATGAATAATTTCAAGAGGTATACCGATTGGTAGTAATTCAATAGGTGAACATTCAGCAAACCTACTTGGAAAGTCCTTATTATTACCTCCTATAAGGTCACGAGTAGGATTATCATCGGCTTTCATAATGATTTCCCTCTGATAATGGACTTCACACATAAGTGCTAAATCACTAACCCCCGATAAGCTAATAACCCCTTTTATGGATAACGGATTTTCAAGTCTAGACAATATACTATCTTGAGGAAGCCTGTGCCTGGCAGCTGCCCATAATGCTAAATGTCCGCCGGCTGAGTGACCAATTGTCACGACACGGTTTAAATCGAGCGGATCGTTTTCAGACAAAGTACGAACAAAATCAACCGCTTCTGAAACATCCTGGAAAGTGCCTGGCCATCCTCCACCTTCTTGACCAACCCGCCGATATTCTATACTCCATGTAGCGATGCCTTGTGCTGTTAAACTTTCAGCGAATGGATTCATATGATCCAATGAAAATCCTGCTCGCCAAAAACCTCCATGAATAACAATTGCAACAGGAAATGGCCCATCCCCCGCCACAGGAAGCCTTAAATCCCCAAATTGATTTTCATTGCAGCCATAGGATATTCTTTTAAAATCTCTTTCTTCTGAAATGCTCATTGTAATCTACCTCTTTTTTTTAAAATCAATACCTCTTATACAACAAGCGTACGTTTGTTGCTATAGTTCTCATAATCCTTATTAATCGCTATTTCCTCGAGGATTTCCACGAGTCGATACACTTCCTCATATGAAACATAGAGTGGTACCGGCGCAAGCCTTATGACATTCGGTTCACGATAGTCCGGCACAACACCACGATTTTTCAGTGCTTTACAAATGCGGTATGCTTCCTCATGTTCAAGACAAATATGTCCGCCACGTTTATGATCTTCGCGAGAGTTTCCAATGGTGTAACCATATTTCGCCAAACGTTCATCCGTCAGATCCATCAAATATCTGGTAATATCCAATGATTTCGCACGAATCTTTTCCATACCAACCTCGTGATAAATGTTTAGAACCCCTTCTAGTGGAGCCATAGAGAATAACGGCTGTGTCCCCGTTTGCCAGCCATGAGCGTTTAATTCATGATCAAACTCATTGAGCAGCTTGAATTGAGTTTCTTTGTTATTTCCATGCCATCCAGCTAAACCCGGTTCCTTTTCAAAGTGCCTTTTATTGATGTAGAAACCGGCAATAGCACCCGGTCCCGCCGATAAATATTTATAATTGCACCAAACGGCAAAATCAGGATTAATATGTTTGAAATCATGCGGAACGATTCCGATAGAGTGGCATAAATCCCAACCAATAATAATTCCCCTATCATGGGCTTCTTTTGTAATACGTTCCATATCAAGCAGCTGTGCACTCCGGTACAAAATCGATGGAAGCAAAATCAACGCCACTTCTTCTGTCATTCCTTCAATAATCGCATCCTCAGAAATAAACCTTCCATCAGAACTTGCTATGACTTTAACCGCATCTTTCGGGTCATACCCTTTTAATCTTACTTGGCTGTCAACTGCATACCGATCTGAAGGAAAATTAAGATCATCGACTAAGATTTTGTAACGGTCTGGTGTAGGCTTATAAAATGTACTAATCCCTTGATGGATATTAATGGTTGTATTTGTCATAACCGTGACTTCATCGGCATCCGCCTGAATCAATAGCGCAAGTTTAGCACCAAGAACTTTTTGATACAGGAAATATTTGCTATCCTCGACATCCCAAATACCAATTCCGTGTTTCTCCCACAAATCAATCACATGGTATAAAGCTTCTTTCGCATCTTTCGAACACAGTCCTAATGAATTCCCATCCATATAGATCACATTTTCCTGAATACAAAACCGTTCCCGTATTTCCCTTAAAACATCTTCATGGTCCTTCCTCTTAGCAAACTCCAAGCTGTTCTCAAATTTTATCAATTTACCTCACCCTTTTTATTAATTTAATAGATTTTTATAAGCTGGGGCCTTTGTTACTTATACTTTCATCGTGACTTTTTGAATTGGTTTTCTTCCAAATAAAATAGGCAACTGATATGAAAATTAACTCTGGAAAGCCAAATACTAAGGTACCTTTAAACATAGGAGAAAACCAAGTAGATAAAACGACAGATGCTAACAAAATTGCACCCAGAATTGTTAAGTAAGGATATCCGATCATTCGTACAGGAAGCTTCCGGCCTCCTTGCTGATCCCATTTTTTACGGAAAAAGAAATGTGTCACAAAAATCATAAACCAAGCAAACATCGCACCAAAACTTGAAATCGAGATCATTTGTACAAATGCTGTATTAGGGGAAATAACTGAATAAACCGACGCTATTGCAATCCCGATTGCTGAAGTAGATAAAGCAATGACAGGAACCTTATTTTTGCTTAACTGACCTAACTTCTTAGGGGCATATCCTGCACGCGATAATGAAAACATCATTCGAGTAGAAATATATAATTGACTGTTCATAGCGGAAAGCGCAGCAACAAGGATAACAAAATTCATGATTCCTGCTGCTCCGGGAATGTGGAGAATCTCCATCACTTTTACAAATGGACTTTTGTCTGAACCTGCGGAACTCCACGGAACAATCATGACCATAAGGAAAAGCGTTAATAGGTAAAATAAGATAAGACGAATAACCGCAGAGCGAAGTGCAATTGGCACAGCTTTCTCAGGGTCTTCCGCTTCCCCAGCACTAACGGCAATCATTTCAATACTTAAATAACTAAAGAGAGAAACAAAGATAGCAATCCACATTCCCCAAAACCCATTTGGGAAAAAACCACCGTGTATCGTTAGGTTTTGTGTACCGATATTTGTTTGATTTCCTCCAACAATGACATAAGCCGCTAAGATAATAAAACCAACAATGGCGATAATTTTAATAAGGGAGAACCAATATTCAACAGCACCAAACACATTTACACTGGTAGCGTTTACATAAAGAAGCAAAGCAGAAAATAGTAAAATCCATACAATCCCTGGAACAGTCGGAAACCAATATTTCATGTAAATGGCAACCGCAGTAATTTCCGTGCCAACTGCACAAACAAGACTAAACCAATAGGAATAGCGAACAGCGAACCCTGCCCAAGGATTCAAATATCGTTCAGCGTAAGCACCAAATGATCCTGAAGTCGGATGAGCAACGGTCATTTCAGAAAGGCACCCCATCAGCAGCAAGGAGATTAACGCACCAATCGCATAGCTTACTATCACGCTTGGACCCGCACTGCCAATTGCAAGACCGCTACCTAAAAATAATCCAGTTCCAATCGCACCGCCAATGGCAATCATGGTAAGCTGGGAGGTTTTTAAACTCTTATTTAATCCTTTCTCCCTTTCGATAATATCCTGGAAATTGTCATTATGTTTCATTTTCCTCACCTCATATAAATGACGTAAATATGCACTTTACTATTTTTCTTGCAAACTATTTTTTTCTTATGGCAGTAGCATAACGCTATATTTCTAATTCCTTTACACTCCTCCTTATTTTGGAAAGTAAATTAGTTGGTTTTTAATAAATGTGTTAATCAAATCATTCTGTAAACCACTAATCCGAATTTACTATATTTTCTCACAATTTAGATTATAATATATTTCCGACATCATGTCCATAATGTTTTCGACTTAACGTCGAAATTATTACACAACTTTAGATTACGTGTACTTATTGCTTTTTTTCCTTATAAATAGCTTCTACATACATAGTGGTTAAGGTAGCTGCAACCTCTTCAAGTGAAAAATTATTATTATTAAAAACAATCTCCCATTGATAGTTTTCGTTAGAGAAAAACCAGCTTTGCGCCACAATTTCTGCCTTTAGATCTGTTCGAGCCAATCCTTTCAATTGAGCATAAGTAATATCCTTTGTGATACTTTGAATAAATCTTAGTCTAATTTCCTCCCATTTTTCATTCACTATGGTTGAAAGCCCAATGGCCTCTGAAAAAACCTTCATTATCTCCCTTTCTGTATCTGCTATTTGCAAGAAATCTAATACTTGAGTGTAAATAATCTCTTTCGCTTCATTTCTAGTTATTGGAAAAAACGGAGTATTTGCAATTTCAAAGAATTTATTCATAACATCTTCCATTAACACGATAAATAGGTCATCTTTGCCTTTAAAATGACCATAGAAAGTCCCATATCCTATATTTGCTTGTTCCATAATTTGTTTAACCGTTGTATTTCTAAAACCTTCTCGTGAAAAAACTAAGTGTGAAGCCTTAATAATTTTATTTCGAGTTATGATAGACCGTAAATGCCTTCCATCTTCAACATTATTTTTCTCTCTCATCATGATCCACCTTATCAACTTTATTACCGCTAGATAATTCGTATTTTACCTTTTATCATAGCTAATAATAATAAAAAACTCCACCAGATATGTTGAATTAGAAAAAAGAAGAGAATCAAAAACAGATCGATTAACCATCTTAAAAAGGGAACAATCTATATTTGAATGTAAAGAAGAGATGCCACTGTGGGTAGCACCTCTTCTTACCTTTTCACTCACTTACAATACATGGATACACTGCCTAAGCCTTCAAAATTGGCAATCACCGAATCTCCGGGCTTAAATGCGATGGCTTCGGTGATCGCGCCGCTCAGGATGATATCTCCCTTTTTTAGTCCTTTGCCGCGGGCTCCCAGTTCGTTAACCGCCCAAGCAATCGCTGTAGCCGGATGGCCTAAAACGGCTGCGCTCGAACCGGTTTGAGCCACTTCGCCATTTTTGGACATCACCATGCCGACGTTTCCTAAATCAAGCGTGCTTGGTGAAATCCATTTACTTCCCACGACAAATTTAGCGGAAGAACAATTGTCCGCAACGACATCCACTAAGGTGAAGCGAAAATCTTTATAACGGCTGTCAATCACCTCAAGTGCAGGCGCCACATATTGGGTTGCTTCTAAGACGTCCTCTTCCGTTACGTTTTCACCTTGTAAGTCTTTCCCTAATAAAAAAGCAATTTCTGGTTCGACTTTTGGATGGATCAACTCTGAATAGCAAACCGCTTCCCATTCAAAAGCGAGCATATCGCTATGTAAGTAACCATAGATTGCCTCATTGACGCCCATCATTTCTTGTTTCGCTTTGCTCGTTAAGCCTAACTTCACACCGACCGTTTTCGTGCCGGCTTCCGCTAATTTGCGGGCAAGTAAACCGTGTTGTAATTCATACGCATCCTTTACTGTCAATTCCAGATATTCGTCCGTCACTTTAATAACTTCCCGTACATCACGCTCTGCAGTATACAAATATTCAATAATTTCTTTGTTTTTATTTGTTAGTAGCGTCATCCTTTATGCCCTCACTTTATTTATTTTTGCCCATGGGGCTGTTACCGATTTACACATAACCCCAGCCGGATCGCATTATTCGAAATGAACCGTTACCGACCCAAGTGCACCAAACTTCGCTTCAATGGTGTCCCCGGCAGCAACCGGTACGGCGCCTGATAATGCTCCTGGTAAAATTAATTCATCTTTTTTCAAAGTAATTCCGAATTCATGTAATTTATTGGCAAGCCAGGCAACCGCGTGTGCCGGATGGCCAAGTGCCGCCGCACCTGCACCTGTTGCAAGAAGTTCATTATTTTTAAATAGAGACATGCCAGCTGTACGTAAGTCCACACCGTCGAGCGCTGTATATTTATCGCCCACGACAACTTTAGCAGAAGAACCATTATCGGCCACTGTATCAATTAATTTGATTTTCCAGTCTTCTACCCGGCTATCTATAATTTCGAGTGTCGGCACCACATATTTGGTTGCCATCACCACGTCTAAATAGGTAATATTCGGTCCGACTAAATCCTCTGCAAGAACAAAACCGATTTCCGCTTCAATCTTAGGCGAGATCATCGAATCGGCCTTTACAGTTGCGCCATTCGCCACACGCATATCATCTAACAAATGTCCATAATCAGGTTCATTCACGTTCAGCATTTTTTGCATAGCTGCACTTGTTAACCCTACTTTTTTTCCAATAACTTTTTTCCCTTGGGCTAGCTTTACATTGACCGCTTCCAATTGGATTTGATAGGCATCTTCCACCGTTAACTGTTCATCGCGATCCGTCAAGGCTTGGACCGCTTGCCGCATTTCTTCCGCTTTCAATAGTTCATGTGCATACTCAATCGTTCGTACTGCCACCAGAATACCCTCCTCATTCGAAATAAACAAAAGGTGAGCATGTGTCACCTTTCGTTTATTGCTTTATTTTTTCATAGTAATGGTTTTCGCTTCTGTATAGAAATCAAAACTATGGCGTCCGCCTTCACGGCCGATGCCGCTCGCTTTAGCTCCGCCAAATGGTGTGCGTAAGTCTCGGACATACCAGCAATTCACCCATAATAAGCCGGAGTGAACTTGTGATGTCACGCGGTTTGCGCGTCTTAAATCATTTGTCCACACAACACCTGCCAAGCCGTAGATGGAATCATTGGCAATTTGAATTGCCTCTTCTTCCGTTTTAAATGGAATAATCACCGGTACAGGCCCGAAGATTTCTTCCTGGGCAACGCGCATTTTATTGTTTACGTCATAAAGAACAGTCGGCTCATAGAAGTTTCCTTCTGTGAGACCCGGGGCCCGCTTACCGCCATGGGCCAATTTTGCACCCTCCGCAAGCCCGATTTGTACGTATTCATCAACAGATTGTAAATGGCCTTTTGATACGAGCGCCCCCATATCCGTCAATTCGTCAGTTGGGTCACCGACTTTTATTTTCTTCACGGCTGTAACAAACTTATCCAAGAACTTGTCATAAATACTTTCTTGAACAAGGATTCGCGAACCAGCTAAACAAATTTCACCTTGGTTGCGGAAAATCGCCTCAATCGAACCGGCAACAGCTTCATCTAAATCAGCATCTTCAAAAACAATATTTGCTGATTTGCCTCCAAGTTCTAAGGAAACAGGGATTAGGTTTTCAGCGGCATTGCGCATCACTATTTTTCCAGTATTGGACTCACCGACAAACGAAATTCTGCGAACGGATGGATGGGATGCCATTACAGTCCCCACTGAACCTCCTGGGCCAGTGATAATATTCAGTACGCCAGGTGGCAAACCGGCTTCATTGGCAATCTCGCCAAGCAAGACGGCACTTAACGGTGTATAAGATGCCGGTTTAATCACGACAGTGTTTCCTACTGCCAAAGCAGCTGAAGCCTTCCACGTCATTTGCATAAACGGCAGATTCCACGGAATGATTAAACTTGTCACACCCGCAGGCGCATACTGGACATAGGACATATGATTGCTCATATCAAAATGCTCATGGACCATGTATTTGGCCATCTCAGCGAAAAAGCGGAAGTTTTGGGCAGCGCGAGGAATATCAAAACCGCGGCTTTCCTTTATCGGCTTTCCGACATCTAATGTTTCAACTAGTGCAAGCCGATCGACATTTTCCATAATTAAATCGGCCATCCGGCAAAGGATCTTTGATCTTTCTTCAACAGGCAAGTTTCTCCAAACGCCGCTCACAAATGTGCGCTGGGCAACGTCAATCGCTAGCCTTGCATCCTCTTGGCCGCCATTGGCAACCGAAGCGTGCTTTCGATTTGTTGCAGGATTCAGGGAATCAAACGTTTCCCCTGAGAGTGCGTCCCGATACTCCCCATTGATAAAAAGCTTCGCATCCTGAATGATGGTATTTTCAGCTACTAATTCTTTCGCCATACCCGTACCTCCTATTCCTCGATCTCAAGAATCATCTCAATTTCAATTGCAGTATTATTCGGTAATTGTGCCATTCCCACCGCTGAACGGCCATGCTTTCCTTTTTCACCAAAAAGTTTCATTAGTAAATCAGATGCACCATTCATCACTTTCGGCTGGTCGTTAAACTCTTCCGTGCTATTGACCATTCCGAGCACTTTAACGAACTGCTTGACCTTACTTAGTTCGCCAAGTTCATTTTTTACCACACTTAAAAGGTTCAGCATCGATTGCTGTGCGGCTAAATAGCCTTCTTCGACCGTTAAATCCCGGCCCAGTTTCCCGTGGTATTGGTCGACGCCCTGACCGGCGGTGAACAATAGATTCCCGGTTCTCACACAACCTACGTAATCTCCATGTGCTGGACGTAAAGCGGGTAGCTCCAGTCCTAATTCCACTAGCTTTTCCTCTGGTGTACTCATCGTTTGATCTCTTCCTTTATTTCAATATTTAAAAAGGCAAGCGCATTTCTGCCTAACATATCCTGTTTTTGTTCTTCCGTCAGTTCAATCGTGTCATCAATGACCTTTCCAGGCGGAATTTCCCTTAATAAAAACGGATAATCCGAACCCATCACTACTTTTTCGTGCCCAAAACGATCCACTAAATACTTGATGTTTAACGGATCATAATTTAAAGAATCAAAGTAAAAGTTTTTCGCATAATGGCTAGGTAGATTACTGATTTGACGCAAATCAGGCCATACCTTCCACCCTTGATCCAGGCGCGGCAGGATGTACGGGAAAGACCCGCCGCCATGGGCGAAACAAATCTTTAAGCCTGGGAATTTCTCCATCACTCCGCCGCAGATTAAGCTGGCAGCTGCCAAAGCCGTTTCACTTGGCATTCCGACAGTGTACATAAAATTATGGCGCGGCATCCGTTCCCTGCCTAACGTTTCCCATGGATGGACAAACAATGGTACTTCCCATTTTTCCGCCATTTCAAAGAACATCGTAAAATCAGGGTCATCCAAATTTTTACCGTTGATATTCGTCCCGATTTCGATTCCCTTTAAACCAAGCTCATGCATGCAGCGATCCATTTCGCGAATCGAAACTTCTACATCCTGAAGTGGAACGGTACCTAGACCGATAAAACGATCCGGATGCTTTTTCACGGTATCGGCGATAAAGTCATTTTGAATTTTCGACATTTCGTCTGCCGCTTCCGGTTCGGCCCAATAAGAGAACGTCACAGGAATCGGCGACAAAACTTGGATATCGACACCTTCTTTATCCATATCCTCGATTCTTTTTTCCGGACTCCATACCTGGTCCGTTACTTCACGGAACACTTTCCCGGCGACCATGATGTTCGCGCCGCAGGAACATGTTTTCTCCAGCGTCGGCCAGCGTTCGCCGCCAAATTTTTGGGCGAAGTTTGGAATGTCTTCGGGAATGATATGTGTATGAAAATCTACTCTCATTTCCATAACCCTACTTCTTCTGACATTACGTGGCCGCAGCTTTCACATGTACGAAGATCTTGGCTGCTATTGAATTCTTCAATCGCTCCTTTTACTTGCGTTTCTATATTAGTCAGCTGCACACTCTTCCGGTGCATTTCCTTATCACAGTTATCACAGAACCAAACGAAATCTTCCAGTTCTCCTGTGGCACGCTTCCGTTCAATTACCAAGCCGTAAGTATCTGCTACACGGTGCGGGGAATGCGGCACATTCGCCGGCAGCATAAATACTTCTCCTTCCTTCACCGTTACAACTTCACGTTTGCCATTATTAATGACCTCGACGTAGCAATCGCCTTTAATTTGATAAAAGAATTCATCTGAAGGATCGACGTGGAAATCACGGCGTTTGTTCGGCCCGCCAAGAATCATACATATAAATTCGGAGTCCTCCCAAAGCACCTTATTATTAACTGGCGGCTTGAGTTGATCCTTATTTTCTTCAATCCATTTTACTAAGTTAAAAGCATTTAATTTTGTCATCGTAGCCATTTATAATCCCTCCAATTTATTATTTTTCTTAGTAAATCGTCAGGAGGTCTCTAACCCTTGAAGTCTACTAAGTTTCTAATACCAATATAGTGAAAAAGTGCTTTCAGTAAAATCCAGTTTTTTCATAATGTGAAATTAGTTGAATATTTTAAAAATACTTATGATTGTTGATTAGATTGATATGTCGGTACTAACAAAATCACTACGGAAGCAACCACGGCTATTATGGCAAACAAATAAAAATTAAAACGGAAACCCACACCCATACTGAGAATGATTCCAACAAGGATTGGACCGGCAACTGCACCGAAACGTCCGATGGCGGAAGAGATCCCAATGGCAGTGGCACGATTCTGGGAATTATAGTGTTTCATCACATAACTCGCCAGGACAAAAGTTGTGCCCGTGGTTCCAAACCCTGCAACCGCAATAAGTAGATACATGATCACGATATTGAACTTGATACTAAGCAGGGCGATACTTAATGCCGCTAAAAAATAGGTAAAAGAAATTACTTTTTTCGGACGAATCCGATCCGCTGCTGCTCCTGCTATAATTCCGCCGAAAATAGCGGCTAGATTAAAGATAAGCAAAAACGCCAAACTCGAATTCATCGGATAACCTGCTTGCTGCATGATTTTTGGAAGCCACGTATTCATGCCGTAAATGAGGAGAAATGCCAAGATATAAATGAAACTGAATAACACAGTGGAGGCCACATATTTTTTTGAAAAAATACTGACCAAGCTATTGGATCTCCCTGTCACTTCCTCTTCACCAGCGACTTCCTCTGCCAACTGATGTTTCTCCATCAGCTTTTGGGCTTTCGTTTGCTGATTGGCTGCCTGTAAAAATTTAATAGACTCTGGCAAATACTTCATGGCAAACGGTACGATTAGAATCGGGATCATACCCAACCAAAATAAAAATCTCCAGCCGAAAGGTACAATGAACAGCATGCCGGAAACCGCTGCCGCTACTCCGCCAAAAGCAAAACCGGTATACATTAATACATAGACTAACGAACGATATTTTGCCGGTGAATATTCCGTGGTTAAGGCAGATGCGGCCGGAACAATTCCCCCTATTCCCAATCCAGCAATAAAACGGAATACAGCAAAGCTCTCTGGCGAATGGGCCAATGCCGACAGCATCATCATGATGGACAATAACACCAAAGAGGCAAGTAACACTAGTTTTCTTCCAAATTTATCGGAAAGTACACCGCCGGCCGACGACCCAATAAACATCCCCAATAGGGCATAGCTTCCCATGGCCCCTGCCTGTGTGGCGGACAAGCCCCATTCACTTGGATCCATAAGGGATGGAAGGACCGCACCGTAAACAACTAAATCATAGCCTTCAATAAAAATAGTCAGCCAACAAATAACTGTGACTAAGATCGTTACTTTACTAAAAGGTTTCGTTACAGCAGATTCCTGTTTGGTTAGCTGATTTTCTACGGCTACATAAGCATTATTTTTCATTACACATGACCTCCAGTTTTAATTGATTAATGGTAAATTTTCAAATTGAGCTAATACTTCTATTTGCCTCTTGGAAAAATTCACTCTATGACTCTGTTGAACGGTATTCTTAAGAAAAGAAATGATTTTAGGATAAAGAAGATGGTTTGGATAATCAGAAACAGCTCCTCCTTCAATGCCGGGTAATTGATTAAACCAGAAATGACCTTTATCCTCTATTTCCGTAACCTCTACCTCAATGTTTGCTTCTGTTAATTTTTCATAGAAGACGTGCGATTGTGAAGGATTCAGAACCTGATCTTTCCCACCCCAAATTAGATAAAAGTTGGTATCAAATGTTGGGCTGGTGACTGCCTCGTCAATATACGTAACTGGTGAAGCCTTGGTGAAAGCCCTTTCATTTTCCTTAAAGGGTAATCCAAGTAATTTTTCAAACATATTATTTTTCCGCTCCCGAACGGGATGTAGACACTCCGCTACTAGATCATACACGCCATACACACCAATAACAGAACAGATCTTATAACTAAATGGCCGAACCTTTAACGCGAAAAGTGCAGCTAAGTAGGCACCGGCTGAATCCCCGATAAGACCAATCTTGCCAATATTTAACCCCCTTTCATTCGCTTGAAAAACCAGCCAATTCATAGCCATCTCTACATCTTCTAAAGCGCCTGGATAGGTTGAATAGGAGGAAGTGGCCAGCCTGTAGTTAATTGCCATTACGAAATACCCCTCCCCGGCAAGCTTTTCCCCCCAGTCTTTATACATTTCTTTCGAACCCGTTTGAAAGGCACCGCCATGAATCAATACTAAAACCGGCAAACCTTCCACTATCAGTGACGGCTTATACAGATCCGCTGTTAAATATTCCTTTTCCGTCTTACCAAACACTACATTTCTTTCTACAAGTACATGATTCGTCATCTACTTTTTCTCCTTTTTAGATTTTGAACAACAAAAAAACCATAACTGCACAGACCATTCCTATCGGAACAATCTAGAACAGCTATGGTTTGCCTTCTTTAAAGACCACCCATTGCTAGGCATGGTTTATAGATATACAGGAGCAACTGTATACGTTTGTTGTAATCACTATAATACCGAATATTCCGCATATTGTAAATAAAAACTTTTAGGAGCTTTTCCACATATTTTTTTCCAATAATAATACGGCTGTTGCTGAGTCATTTTCCAAATTCCAAGATTCATAGTTTTCGAGCACCTTGCATCCTAGAAATTCCTCAAACTTGGCAATTCGATGTTCTTTATCCATGTCTAAAAATACTCTTCTTGACTCTATCACGACCCTTTGTCCCTCTGGGCTTTGAATGAGCTTTCTTTCTCGTTCTGTTAATATGCCGCGGAGGAAATAAACAATCGTATCACCAATAAATCGAACTTCGGCACTTTTAGGACCTTTCCCGCCCTGCTTTTTCACATAATTGTTTACAAAACTTAAGAATTCTGCCTCAAATGTCTTGGGATCCGTATGCTTCATAATAAAAAACACCTCCATAAAATGTTGTGGAATGGCGCGGATTAAATTTCAATATACCCTAATTCTTTTGAGATGGACTGCGCCGTATTTCTGACACTTTGGATGATCATGTCTCGATTACTGCCTTGCATATAGGAAGTGGGTCCGACTAAATTAACTGCCGCCAGTATGTCGCCTGAATAGGAAAAAATCGGTGCTGCAATCCCATACATACCATCTGAATTTTCATTATTGCTGATAGAGTAGCCATGTTTCCGAATCTCAGCTAGCTCTTTTTTTAACTGATGAATATCTGTAATGGTATTGGGGGCCTCATACGACAACCCCCGATTAATAGTCTCTTGTAGAAATATTGGATTGTACGCAAGCAAAACCTTTCCAGAGCTCGTGGCATAGGCTGGTTTCCTTGACCCGATGTACGTTTGGATGGGTGTCGATTCCTGGGAAGATACCCTTAAAACAAACACAACGGTCCCTTTATCAAACATGGCAATATGGACAGTTCCTCTAAATCGATTGATCAATTCCTTCACCAATGGCATCGCTTTTTCGTAAACATCTTGCTGAAACATCACATGATTATTCCACTCTAGTAATTTCCAGCCAAGCCGATATTTTTTCCGATTATCCTTCATTAATACCCCTTCATCACATAATGTGGAGACGATGTGATGGGCAGTACTAACATTCATGCCTAGTTTATCCGCAATCGTTCCAATCCCCAAGGCAGGATCTTCATTTGAAAAACAACTTATAATTTGACAAGCTTTTCTAACGGACTCAATCACAATAGACTCCCCCTCTCTATTCTTAATAAAAGGGCTCAAATAATAGAATAATTAGAATTATTTTAAATTTATTATAATGAAGTCTCTTGAGGGAAGCAAGGGGGGGAGGGTTTTCAGATCATTGAATGACGACTCTTTTGAATCAGCCCCTTTATAGTGATATAAACTTTTTTCCCTATTTTCTTTCCGAAGCCGGTACACCGGCAATTCCCCAATGAGTTTTTGGTATTTCTGATACCATTACTCTTACACTTTGTTTAGGTGCATCTAATGTTTCAACGACTGTATCTGTAATATTTTCAATTAATGCCTTTATTTTTTCAGGTGGTCTTCCTTCTATAAGATTTATTTGGATAAACGGCATTGCAATTCCCCTTTCTTACATCGATTTTACTAGAAAATGTTTTATTCCCTAACGGAGAAAGTAACCTCACCTAAACCAGCAAATTTACCAGAAACAAAGTCGCCAGCTTGTAATAGGATTGCGCTTGTGATGGCTCCTGATAAAATGATTTCGCCTTTCATAATTTTGTCCCATTTTCTAGCATATTTGCTAACACAGCAATCGAATTGGCCGGGTGTCCCAATACAGCTGCACCGGCTCCTAATTCTTTAATTTTTCCATTAATCTATAATGTTGTTCCTACTAATTCAAGATCAAAACCATATTTTTTCCATGTTTCTATTAATTCTTCAGGAAGTTTATCCTTATATTTTAAAATAACATCTTCATCAACTGTTTCATGTTTTAATTTGATTATTGAGTTAATTTCACATATAAATAAGTATTCTTTCGCTGCTCAGGTGACATATTCTTCACACTTTCCCTAATTTGCTCATCAACAACATCAATTCTATATTTCCATTGTAAACCTATCAAGGAATTTACTCTTTTATCCCCCAAACCTCCAATAATGTCTGCTCTTCCTCCAGCTATTTGATCTGGATTATACCTTTGAAAAAACCCCAAGGATTCGTAAAAATAGTGACGACCAAATCCCAGAGACTTACAAAGATATCTGCGACTCCCTTGATAAACCCATCCAATATTTCAATGGCAATCTTTTTATACAACGATGGTTCAACATTTGCCTTGGAGTTCAACCCATTTTGTCTGTAAAACCATTTGGCTCCTGGGACATTTTTGCATATAAAGCCCTATTGGCAGCGTTACCTCTGTATTTCATCGGTGATGCGAAGGATCCGATGGCCTCCGCTTTCCTGACCAGCCTCCGCTCAGCCTCACTCATATGACTCTCAGTCAGACGAATGTAACGCTCGATTTGGTCCAGCTTTTGCTGATACTTATTTATTTTACTTTTAAACGTCTTTTCAAGTTGGTGGACTTAGCTGGGCGCTACCCCCGAAATATGGGTTAGCAAAGAACTTGCCGTGTATTTGCCGTATAAGCAGCACGAACGATTGTCCTACTTTCATCCAGTCGACTGATCGCTTGCCTTACATTCGTTCGATATCCTTCTAAAATCTTAATCTTTCCATGACATAAACGCCGCTTTGCTTCTTTTTCTAAATCAATCATTCTATAGTTCCATCTCCATAGCCGTTATGATTATTAGTGATATGAAAATTTTACCAAACACCACATAAAAAGAAATCCTACAATAGTCTCATCGTGCCACGGGGAGGGTTGGATTTATAAGAATTCTCCCTACAACTCTGCAAAGGAAATTGTCGAGAATTGCCAGGGGAATTTTCACATAATCCTCCATCTATTCGCGCGATTCGACCGGATTCACTTGAACCTGCATTATTCTTTCTATTCCCCGTATTTCCGATACTAAATAAGCTGACTACGGGTTTTTCTTCTATCAATAGCAACCGTCCATTATCCTTAATTTTGACGTCGCCTTTCCCTATTCCTCTGTAATTCCCCTTGTTTCCAAATATATTTTTGCATGTATAACGTTAAAACAGCTTTCTATCCTTGATTCGGAATTTTGGTCTTCATCAGCTTCATGGAGAACTTTGATGATACCGACAGTGACTGCGACAATAAAAAAAAGAGCAGATGTTTCTACACCTACTCATTTTCCGAAATTCCATTTTTCTCCACCCTTTTACTTACTTATCCCAGTCAGGTTCCATTGGAGGATGAACGCTAAGCTGATTCCTTTTCCGTTACCTTATCAGAGCGCTTCTTCATTAATCTCCCCTTTACCGATTTCAATACATGGTACGTAGTCGGGACAATCACCAAGGTTAAGAGTGTAGAAGTCAATAGCCCTGAAATCACCACAATTGCCAGCGATCTTGAGATTAATCCGCCTTCACTTGACAAGGCTAATGGTAATAAT
>NZ_BCVP01000058.1 GCF_001591805.1 Neobacillus novalis NBRC 102450
CAAAGGCAGAATCCAAAGCAGCTGCAGTTGCAGCTTCAAGTGGAGAATCAGAGTTCTTTGCCAATTGTACTGAACTAAGAAAGAAATATCCAAATGGTGTACCTTCTACTCATCCAGCCTATCGAGCTAAATTGGATAGAGATAAAGATAATTTTGCTTGTGAAAGATAAATTATTCCGGTGACTGTCATGCCCCGAAATTTGTAGAAGATTGATAGATTTTTAGGATAGTGTGCTGAAAAGAAACAGGGCGCCAGGCATTATCCAAGGTACCATCCAGAGGATTTCCTTTGGGTGGTATTGATATTTAACCTATCCGCCCAAAATATTCCTACTTGCCATTTCTCGACATGCTTTTTAGCGGTTTGAAGGTTGAAATATAGTAATGGTGCCCGCTTAAGTCACTTTCAATCAAACGTTTATTTAACTGACAAAATTTTTAGCAGCCAAAGTAGTTGAGTCCCTAAATAGCGAGTTTCTCGACCAATTTAATTAAACGTTTGATTTGTTTTTCTGAAGGGGATTTTATCGAGGAATGTCATTCCTTGAGGGCAGATGGTAATCAGGCTGGACAGGATTCAGACAATTATCCAACTTTCGCTAATTTTTTTTCGAATTTTAGCGGGAAATCGTTGATCTCACTGGCTTCTGCAGGCATTTAAATAAACGTTTGATTAAGTGACAAAATTTTTGCCCGCTTAACCGCAATAATCCCTATGTGTCGCGGTTTCTAGCAAATTTAAATAAACGTTTGTATGGTTTAACCCATTGAGAAAATTGGTGAACGAACGCAAACTTCTGGGTTTTGCATTTTTTCCAACTGACGTTTAGGAATTCCGGTGCCACTGTCACCGCTCAGATTTTATCAAAAAAAAAGGGTCAGTCCACCGCCGCTTTAATGCATAGGGGACTGACTCCAAATTTAATCATTTAGTGCTTGGGCTTAGTAATAGTTTTTTTGCCTTTTTTGCAGCTTCGTTAGGAGTACGTCCATATTCAATAACCATTCTGTTACCAGAGCGTGCCATGACCTTAATCCCTTTGATTTTGCTTTTATGGATGTAAAAAACACGATACAAAACTCCATCCTCTTCATAATCGTATCCCGTTGAACCTTTCATTCACTCACGACCTTTTTAATTGATACTGATTAAATTCTTCAATATCATGGAAAACCCTTGTGAATATTTTGTTAACGATGTTGCTGATCTACTTCTGAATCATTTGGTACAGTCTTTGATGCAATCTACTTGGATTCCTATAACTCGTTGTCATTGTTATTATCATATTTTCGCAGATAATCTTCTAATAATCCTCGTTCTTCTATTTCTTTTAAAAGTTCATAGCCCTCTATATCTAGTTCGCGTGCGATTTTTACTAATAGAGGTAAACTGGGCAGGTTTTTGTCTGTTTCAATATTGCTTATAGCTTTTCTGCTTATGTTGCAGTTAAATGCCAGCTCATCTTGCATTAGATTTTTAGTACGTCTTTTCTGTTCTATTAGCATTCCTACCGTCGATATTTTATGGTTATCCATGGGTACACATCACCTTTTTACCTCATTACATAATGAGGTAAGGGAATGCACCACGTAGTTAACTACCCGTAAGTTGGGTATGGGAAAAGATTTTGAGTAAGGTTAACTTATCGGATTTACTTTTATTTTATCTAACAGTCTAATGGGCACCTCCCGATGTGTATGAAAATTTGGAATGATTTTGGTTGGCATCCATGAGAAAATCTCAATAGTTTAATCCGGAGTGTGAACCATTTCTAAGCCTTCTTCAATTTCCCTGACAAATTCTGAAACTTCCATTTCAAAGGCTTTGGCCAATTTAATGATGGTCGCAAAACTTGGTTCAGTGATATTCCTTTCAAATTTACTGATCGATACTAAACTCAATGAGCACCGTTCAGCTAAATTCGCCTGTGTAATCTTATGGATTTCTCTGTTTTTTTTTATAACCTTTCCTATGAAAATCCTTGGCTGCATAAGGAAATCCTCCCTTTTTAAGTCCATTAGATAATAAAAAAGACCTCCACTCCACGTAACAAACTACCCAATATCCATTGTTCAAAAATTGTTCAAAATAATGATTTAAAGAGAAAAGGGACTGCCTTTTATTCTTTTTCGACGGTGACAGTTAACAAACATCTAATCGAACAAAAAGAACAGATTGGTGTACTTACTCCTTTTAGTATGTGTGGAGTATTGGCACCAATCTTCCGACAGATTCTTACCTCTCTAACAGTAATTCTCTATTTCCTTTACAAGCTCAGAAGCTTTCATCCCAAGGCCGGCTGCAAGCAAGAAGATGATGGTGAGCGTAGGCTGTTTGACATTCCTTTCAAGCATACTAATGTAGGGACGAGTGATACCGCATAGATTGGATAATTGCTGCTGTGTTAGGTTTTTAGCCATTCTTAAACTTTTTAATACTTTTCCGATATATGGGATATGTTGATTTTTCCAAGTAATTTCTCCTTTTTTGTCATTCTGTGCTATACGCCTTCCTTCGTATTATTACCATTTAGCGAGTTATTGAAATACTCATAGACTAGTGTATGTATTCGATCATACTAAGCTATGGAACCAAAGTTATATTTACCGTTTTTCGATTTCGTGAGAGGCTTCCTTTTTTCCGGTATGATGAAGAAATCTATTGTATTTGGATGGTTCCCTCTTTGGGTTGCAGTCCGCTTCAATTGAAAGGCTGTCTGAAGCTTTGTGTTAAAAAAGCTTAGTTTCGAATCGACTATAATGGAAACGCCGTTGCTAAGCTCGACCTCTGTTTTGTAACCTCTGCTTGTGGTATTTACAATATGATCGGGATTAAACCAGATACAATCTTCCTTTTGGGGAGACTTATTTGGAAATAAGCAAATGCCTTTGTAGGGATTAACCATAACAGGGCACATATATTTTTCACCGATGATCTCTTTGGACCCTACAATGGCACCGTTTAAATCATACCCTATGTATTTTAACGTTTCATCCAATAGTTGGACCGGTGTACTATCAACTAAAATAGTTTCCTTGCCAATCATCACCCGTGCGCAAAGCTTCCCATGTTTATTGTATTCACCCGTCATTAAAATCACATTAACATCGACTAAATAAAATTGGTTCATACTCATACGTTCATCTCCTCTAAAGATCCTCATCGAATAACGTCCATTTGAATCGCTAACTTTTAATTGGGTACGACTTGGCTAAGGGCTAAAATATCCATTACATGAACTTCACCTCTTTGCTTGATGTTTCCGACCTGGGGTTAAAAGCTGTTCTAATGAATTCAGTTATTGGAGTTGAAAAAACATGGAAGCGCTTATCTCTCCTATTATTAAATAACAAATAGCACACTTTTTCGATAAACAGCAGTATACAAAATCCGTCAAATATTGACAAATTTGTTAACGCTAGCAAAAGGAGCTGTCCTTTTCCTTTGTTTATCATTTGGTGGCAGATTTCAGCATATTTTTTAAGCATTTGGAACGTGAAGTTTAGGCTTGGTGCGGGTTGAGTTCATTTTCAATCAAACGTTTATTTAGAGGCGAAAATACAGGGAATGGATAGAATGATGTAAGTTCGCATGAAACTGGTCAACTATTGGGGATTGTTGGGGAATGATTTGCAAATTTCCCTGGCAATTCTCGACAGTTTTCGTTTCAGATGTTCAGGTAAAATTCTAATAGATCAATACCTCGCTGCTGTTTTAATCAAACGATTGATTAGAATAATCTATAGGGAACTTCGTAGAAAGGATGTCGATTAGTGAAAAGAATGATATTACCTAAATTTTATGATACCCTTCGGCAGCTTTTTCATGGATTGGGACGGGGAAAGCCTTATCTATCAGGGATTTCTTCTGTTTTAATTAAACGTTTGATTGATAGGGAAATTAGGAGAGGATGGTCGAGGAGTGTCTGTTTGTGGATGTTTAGATGAAGGAAAGCGGAAGAACGGGACATGTGCTTAAATTGAAAGGAAAACTGACCATAAATGCAAAAATCGGCTTCAAAAATCACTTTTGGAGCCCAAAATAAGGTTTTTGGTTAAAAATACGCTGCCAAAAGTGATTTTGAGGAGTTCGATTCTTTCTGTAAAACCCGATATCGTAGAGGTGCCGAAAGCGGCAACAAGCGGTGAAAGGGTGGCGCAAAATGTTGAATTTGAAATCAGGCAATATTGAGGGGTTTGAACAGTATTCACAATTTGAAAGTTTGAAAGAGTTTAATTGTCATATGGAAATGTGGCTTGTAGAGCACAAGGCTGATTTTTCAAAAGGGGAGCTGGTCGGTTTAAAGCGGCTGGTTCGTTTTGCTGCGAAAATTCCTGGCGTATGCAATGCCAAAATCGGCACGCTCTTAAAAGCGATTCATGATGAATACCACGATAACGGCATTTCCCGTTCTACGTTTAAACGGATGATCGGTAAAGCAAAAGCATTAGGCATTTTCGCGGTTTTTGAAACCGAACGGAAAAATGGTTCCCAGTCCAGCAATCTTTATGTATTCAATCGTTTTCCCGTAAGTGAACCACCCAAACAAGAAACATTGACCCCCCTAAAAGAAACTAGTAATCTTTTTAAAACTGAAAAAGAACAAAAGATAAAAAAACGTATAGAAGAACCGTCTGAATTAGATCACACCTTTGTGAGCAACCGAATTCCACTGCCATTTGTCCAATTTGTTAAATGCTTCTTCGATGACGCAAAATTAATCGAAGACTATTGGCGTATGGTTCATATCCTAGCGTTTGACTATAAACTCCACGAAGAAACGGACGTCATCGTTGGTATCGCCATTGATGCCTTCAAACAATTAATCAGAAAACTGAAATTCACAAAAGTCGTCAAAAAGCCAATTGCCTACTTTTATGGGATCTTAAGTAAGAAATTTTATCGGTATTATGATGAGTGGTTATATGAAATGCGAGATGAAGATGAACCCCATTTTTATAATATTAATGGAGAAACCTTTGAGTGGGATTGGCTGCACGGGGGAAGCCCGAGGTCGGTGGGACAGGCTTCTTGTCCCGGTTCACTACTAAATTCTGGCGCCTGTCACGCTCAGAATTAACTTGTTTAGCAAATAGTCACCAAGATGTCCCAAAAGTATAGTAATACACCTATTTTTTTAATGAGATGAAGAGTGTAGGACACCCTCCATTTGGATTAGATAAGTGGGGATTTTGGGGTCAGACCCCCACTCAGCTAAAGTTTTAAGCGGTAAAGTCTTTCTGCATGTCACGGATCGATTTTTATTGACAATGTGTAGGTTAGTAGAATTGTATGTTCAATTGAAAATTTTAATAGTAAGGTGGATATATCTTAAGATGGCTATATTAGTAACCGGTGGAGCCGGATATATTGGTAGTGATACTTGTGTGGAATTACTAAATGCTGGCTATGAATTAATTATTATTGATAATTTTTCTAATATTAACCCTAATTCATTACGTAGTATTAGAAACATTACAGATAAAGACTTTCGGTTTTACGTGATTGACTTGCTTGATCGAAATGGCCTAGAAAATGTGTTTTCAAACAACGAAATTGGTGCGGTTATCCATTTTGCTGGATTAAAAGCAGTTGGCGAATCAGTATCAATACCGCTTTATTACTATCAAGGGACCATGGGGACGGCTCTGGTGGCTTTTTTCCAATCAACAGATGAAAGTAGAAGGCAACTAGAACCGTCCAACCGTCCCTGTGGAGTTTTGGTAGAAAAAAACAAAAAGCCTAACCTTCTAAGAATCTGTAGAAGGATTAGGCTTTTTTGCCTTTTTTGGTGCCTGACACCGGTTAAAATAAGACTGTCTTGACTTGGTTTTGTTTTATTGGAAGATAAAATTGATTATTGTCAAGTTTCAATGGAGCAACGGCACTCTCGTTTAGGTTTCCTTCTTGTGCATGGTCAATGGAGCGGTTCACTATATATGACGCTTGAGATTCTGCTTCTGTCGGATTGAAGAACCGGAGCACGAAGCGATCTTCTTTTTCTGCCTTTTTCAATGTGCTCAGAACAGAAGTATTGCTTGTTTCCTGAAGGAAACTAAAGCTTAACGGTGTTTTTACACCAGATGGGTTCAGCTTCATTGCATTATGCGGTATTTTATTATAGGTCTGGATTGGTGTCGTATATTCCTTTGCGATTCTGCCGATGTTTGCAGCTGTAGTTGAGCCTTTATGTGTTGTAATCGCAAAGCTCAGCTCCATTTTTCCGAGCATTTGTGAGTCAGGTGTCGGTAGTTTAATCCCGGATGGGCGGCCAGGTCTTCGCAGCATTTCTTCTTTTCCTAAAACACCCACACTGCGGAATAGGGTAATCGCAATTGAATCGTCGTTCTCCCCGACAATTTCAAACTCCCTTGTACTATTGGTTAACACACTGATTCCATGTTCCTTATCAGATAAACCAACGAAGGAAAGCATTGGATAAATGGAGTCGGGGCGTTCATCCCAATCTTCTTCCTTCCAATAATCCATAGCTGAATCATAAACATTACGCTTAATGAATCCAAATTGATTATCAGAAATGGAGAAGGATGAAGCAATACCTGTTGGAATCATTGTGCGAAGACGATGGTCTTTCGCTTGATTATCGATTTCAACATCCACTTTTAGCAATGGCTGGTGATTAGGAATCGTAATCGTCCAATGAACATCAACAAAACGATCGAATTTGTTTGTTTTTCGCTGTTCTAAATTTCCAGGTACATCAAGCTTTAACTGAATGTCAAGGTGGGCAGCGTATTGATTTTGGACGATTTTCACTTCTGCCTTTGTGTTATTACTATAAATAAGTGTTTCATCCGGTAGTGGAGAGAAGTCATATTCGTCTCCATCATCGCCGCCATTCTCTAACAACAGCACATCGTTAAATTCCTTTTCAAGCTGCTTATCCCAAATTTTCAATGTTCCGTTCGGATTCACGGAAACCTTATAATAGTCCGTTTCGATGGTTTCTTTTTCGACAAGGGTATGGGTCATCTTGTTCTCGGTGCTGGCGACAAAATAGGTTTTATACCCAAGGGCCGGAATAGAATCCTTTAATTGAATCCTATATTGATAGAATGGATCGTAGTTTCCATAGTGAACGATTTGACGGTCAATTAAGCCTGGATCCAATTCTTCTTTTTCCAAAACCTCAAAAGGAATCGTGTTTCCTTCAGCATCCTCAAGAGTAAAAGAAGGAAGCTTAGTAATAACTTTAGTGGTCACTACCTCCTTTCGTTCATAAGGCAACAGGTTAAATGCTGTTAAGCGGTCCTCTTTACGATCCGTGTCAATGGAATCAGTGATCTTGCGCTTGTAGTATTCAATCAGTTGATTGGTCTTTTCCTCCGCTAAGAAGAATCGGTTCATGATTTCACGATGGACTTTATCAGAGCAGCAGCAGCCGATACTGTCATGGGCATGGTTTTTCATGATTTCTTTCCAAATTAGCTCAATCAAGCCATGATGGTATTCAAATCCTAATGAATAAGCAATGGTTGCTAATGGTTCTAGGATGTTGGTGATTTTATTTTCAATTCTAGTATTTGCCGCCTTAATATCCATTCGGGTAGAATAGATACTTCTGTGGACACGCATATATTTTCCATCTAAGAATTCCCCTTGAAGGGTTGGTAAGGATTGATTTTTTTCTAACTCGGTAAAGACATTTTCGTATTTACTTAAGAAAAATTCACGATCTGGGTATAGTTTGTGTAGTTTTTCAATAATGGTAAAAATATTCTTTTGGATCGGCATTTGGTCATGTCCATTTGGAAGAATAATGTTCTCTGTCGTTGCACCACGGTCGAGAACCGAAAAGTATTTATCGATTCGCTCCTGCAGTTTTTCCTCATCCTCAGGCAGATATTTTCCGATTGCATAGCCAAGTGGGAAGAGTTGAACGAGAACTTTTGAGCCATCATCACTTTCCCAGTAAAATTCAGTTTTATCTGTACCATGACGCTCAGAGGTACCACGCCAGAAAATCGAATATTTAATATCAAACCCATTTAGGATTTGCGGCATTTGTGAAGATTGCCCAAAGGAATCAGGCAGGTAGCCAATCATCATCGGTGAACCAAACTCTTCACTGTCCTTGATCCCGTAAAGGAGATTTCGAACGATGGATTCTCCGCCGACTACCATTTCATCGGTTTGAGTATACCAGGGGCCAATGATTAGTTTGCCTGCTTGGACGAGTTTTTTCACACGTTCTTTATTTTCTGGTTTCACCGCAAAATAGTCTTCCAGGATTGAGGTTTGACCGTCTAATACATAGTAGGGATAGTCTGGATTCGTTTCGAGCATTTCCAGGATTTCTTCCATATTGTTTACAAGTAAAATTCGAGACTCTTCGGTTGAAAAGTACCACTCTCTGTCCCAATGCATATGGGGTACGATATGAACTTTTTTCATGATGTCCTCCTAATAAATTAGGTACCTAGAGATTCCCTAGGTACCATATTTTTTTGTCCTATTAAGCTACGTTTTGTGTGGTTGAAACTTCTATATTTCCTTTTTTTAGTTTCATTTTTCTTGTTGCGATTAAAAGAACCATGGATATCAGTGCTCCGATTAATGCAGCTCCTAACCAAATGCTTGCCGCTGCTAGGGCTTGCTGTCCTTGTAATAAAGCTAGGGAGAAAATTCCTGCGCCAGGAACGTTTAGCCCAATATTAAAGAAGGCAACAATCGCGCCGGTAACAGCAGAACCAGCAACTAATGAAGGAATAACGCGTAATGGGTCGTTAATCATAAATGGAATCGCGCCTTCTGTGATTCCTGCTAGACCAAGCAGCCATGTTTGTTTTCCAATTTCTTGTTCTTGCTTTGTGAAGTATTTTTTTCCAATAATGGTTGCCCCCGTAACCGAGAAGGCTGAAACCATTTTTACAGAAGCAAAGGCTGCGTAAGGGATAAAGTTTCCGCTTGCCATTGCACCAATACAGAAGGTGTAGGCTGCTTTATTCACTGGGCCACCTAAGTCGAATGAAACCATTGCACCTAGGATTGCTCCTAAAATAAGTGCATTCGTACCAGATAGACTTCCCAGCCAATTGATTAAGCTTTGATTGATCCAAGCAAGTGGTTCACCAATCACAAATAACATAATCGAACCGACAACAAGTGTTCCGACAACTGGGTATACCCAGAAGCTAATAAATCCTGCAAACGTTCCTTTGGGTTGAATCTTTTTCTTTAGGAATTTTAAGAAGAAACCTGCTAAGAAACCACCAAGCATACCGCCAAGGAATCCACTGCCAATTAAGTTGGCTGCGACACCGGCAGCAAAACCAGGTCCAAGAGCGGGCTTGTCCGCAATGGAGTAGGCCATATATGCGGCTAAAATTGGAACCATTAATTGTCCAAGGAGCCCGCCTCCAAGCTGTCTTAATAACCAAAGCCAGGAACCTTCTTGGGCATACACCTCTTGAAGGTCAAAGGCTTGAGAGATTAAGACCGCTGCTGCTAAGGTCATCCCGCCGGCAACAATGACTGGGATTATATAAGAAATACCTGTTAAAATCGAGTCTTTGATTTCGGTTTTAAATGATTTTTCCCCGTCTTCTGAGAAAGATTCAGCGATTTGAGCTGGATTATATTCTTTCTTTGGTGTCGTTTCTGCTTTATCTAGTGCTTGTTGAATGATATTCGTTGCATTTCTTAATGGAGCTGCAACCGAAGTTTTCAACTTGGGTAAGTGGGCGAACCGTTCCTCATCTTTAACAGCAACATCATTGGCAAAGATAATTGCATCCGCTTTTTTCAATAGAGCAGTCGTATGGCGGTCCTCAATGCCATTCGCTCCTTGTTTTTCAACAAATACATCGACACCTAGTTCTTTTCCGGCTTTAATGAGTGCTTCTGCTGCCATATAGGTATGGGCAATTCCTGCAGGGCATGCAGTAATAGCTAAAACGGTTTTGTTCAGTTTCTTTACTGCTCGTTCTTCCTCTTGAGAGTCTGTTTTGTCTAGCTGCTCAAATAATTCTGTATTCGTTTTTGCTTTTAGGAGTCGTTCCTTATAAGCTTCGTTGGATAATCTTTTTACAAATTCCGCAAGTAAGGCAAGGTGAGTGGAACCTGCTTCATTCTCTGGTATGGCAAGCATGATCACAAGCTGTACCTGATTGGTTGGATCAATGCTTTCCCAGTTAGTTAATGGCTTTTTTAGCGTCGCGACTGCAAAAGCAGCTTCCTTGACGGCTGTTGACTTTCCATGTGGAATGGCAAGACCGCCTTCAAATCCTGTAGGAGAAAGTTTCTCCCTATCTAATACAGATTGAAGGTATTCAGCTTCAGAATATAGCTTTCCGGCTTCACCAAGCTTTTTGACTAAGTAGTGGATGACATCTTCTTTAGACTCGAATGTCTTTGCCGTACTGATTAGGCTTGGTGAGGTAAGGGTTTGTAGTTGCATTTGGTTTACCTCCTGTATTTCATTTGTAAGTGTTTTCATCTCATGAATCTATCGTAACAAAAAAAAAATAAGAAGAACGATTCTTCTTATTTTTACACATAGGGGTCGTGATTAAGCGTTTTCATGTGTATTTTTACACATTTTTAATAATGGTCCCAATAATATTGAGATAATGCCTGTAATACCACCATAACCGGGGTTCGGTCGGTAATATTATAGCCGTTCTTTATTTTTTTAGGTGCATAGCAATATAAATTGACTGCAGCGGCTTCTTGAAGAGAGTTCCGCGTGAAGTGTGTTAATGAAATAATCGGAGTTTCCCTTTGTTTTGCTCTTTCAGCCATTTCAAGGATTTGCGTTGTTTCACCAGATAAGCTAATTAAAAAGAGTATGTCATTTTTGTTCATTTGATCCAGCATATGAAGCATTTCATGGCGATGAATATAGTGTTCGGAGGTTTTTCCAACTACTCGTAAATTTCGGACCATCATTTCACAGAAATCGGCACTGTCGCCAACGCCAAAGAATAGGACATGCTTTGCATCATGAATCATTTTAGCGACTGTTTCGATAAGTTCTGCATCGCTGAGTTCAAAGGTTTTTTGAATAAAATAATAGGAGCCATCCTCGGCTGCCGTTTTGGTTGACTCGAGTTCTTCCTTAATACTATTTTTCAGGTGTGAAAAACCATCATAGCCAAGCTTTTTAGAAAGTCTTGTAATCGTATTTGGAACAGTAAATAGACTGGCTGCTAGGCTTTGGATTGATTGGTTCACGAAGTCTTTTTTGTTGTTTACAATATATTCTATAATTTGGTCGTCAGTATCATTTAATTTATATTCAAATTTATGGACGCGTTCTTCAAATTGGATCATATTTCACCTCGATGGTTTCTATTATATCAAACAAGAAAGTGATTTCGCTAAGGTTCTAAATAGGTTTGGGAGGGATTAACATTGAATATTTTAATAGCGATGGATTCGTTGAAAGGAAGTCTTTCATCGATTGAAGCGAATAGAGCGATAGCGGAAGGGTTTTTACAGGCTAGTTCTGAATTTGATGTTCAAACAATGCCGATTGCTGATGGCGGGGAAGGAACGGTTGAGGCGCTTGTTCTTGCTAGTAATGGAAGGTTTGTTGATACTGTTGTGACAGGGCCATTGGGGAAGGCAGTTAAGGCAAGATACGGAATTTTAGGCGATGGGACAACAGCAGTCATCGAGATTGCTGAAGCCTGTGGATTGCCCTTATTAACGAAGGAAGAGCGTAATCCTCTATTAACAACATCTTACGGTGTAGGAGAGCTGATTTTGGCAGCGATTGAAAAGGGCTGCCGCGATTTTATTATTGGTCTTGGCGGCAGTGCAACAAACGATGCAGGAGTTGGAATGCTTCAGGCTTTAGGATATCAATTTTTCACTAAGGAAGGTGCGCTTGTTGGACTTGGTGGAGCGGAGTTGAAAAACATTGTTACCATTGACATGCATGCGGTTTCTGATCAGGTAAGGAACTCGAGGTTTCGTGTTGCATGTGATGTCAATAACCCACTCTATGGACAAAATGGTGCTGCCTACATTTACGGACCACAAAAGGGAGCAACGGTTGAAATCGTTAAGGATTTAGATGAAGGTCTTAGATGCTTTGGAGATGTTGTATTAGATCAGTTAGGTATGGATTTACAGAAAATCCCGGGCGCTGGTGCTGCGGGTGGCTTGGGTGGAGCTTTTGCTGGTTTCTTGCAGGCTGAGTTAGAATCAGGTGTTGGATTAATACTTGAACTGGCCTGCTTAGAGGAAGTGCTTCACGGAGTGGACTTAGTGATTACAGGTGAGGGAAAGCTGGATGGACAAACCTCGATGGGAAAAGCCCCTGCAGGTATTGCTCGCTTAGCCGGTAAGTACGGAATTTCGGTGATTGCACTTGCTGGTGACGTATCGGAGGGCAATAGCTCCTTGCATGATTCAGGAATCACGGCCTATTTTTCTATTGTGGGTGGGCCAGTTGATTTAGAAGAGGCGATGAAGCCAGAACATACCCGCTTAAATCTTAGGAGGACTGCTGAGCAAATTGGGAGGGTTTTAAGGATGACTTGAATCCTGCGGACCTTGTGATCAGACCCCCACTCAGCTAAAGTTTAAAGCTGTAAAGTGCGGGAGTAAAACGGGCTAGTGGGGTCAGACCCCCACCCAGCTAAAGTTTAAAGCGGTAAAGTGTAAAAGATAAACTGGGAGAAAAAAGGTGGCAAAAATGAAGAAAAGTAAGAGCTGCATGCGGCTCTTACTTTTCCTGAGTATTGCGGGCAGAATGAGCCAGCTGTGCGGAGTTTTGAGCCACTGTTTCCGGATGAATGAGCCATTGAGTGCGGCAAAATGAGCCACTAGAACAGGTATTGTTCTAGTGGCTGTTGCTGTTTATCTTATCTAAATCTTTTATTTTCTGAATTTGGGGGGCAGACCCCCGCTTACTGATGCGTCGGTAAAAGAATTAAAGGAACGGGTTTCAACTGCACTGCATGATATGGGGTATTCTTAAGTAGATATGAAAGTAACTATTAATCTATCGCCTTCTGAACAAAAGAAAAATGGTCCACTTTACCGGCAGCGATAAGGGACGGTCCTTCCGCTTCACAGCAGAAGAACCGTCCCCAGATTTAACTATAGCCCTTTACATTGACCAGTTAAGGAGCCTTTTATATTGTTTGCTGCTCCGAAATCATTGGCCTTTGAGCTATTACCTTCACATTCTACTTTTCCGGTGATCGTGTTTCCAGATACGATTGGTCCGTATTCACCAAACTGTTTGTTAGCTGATACTTGGTTGTTATCGGCTAGGGTTAGCCCGCCGTTAAACTGATTTCCTGCTAATGTTACGTTGTTGGAAGTCCCGGCGATTTGTGATTTTCCATTTACAGTGGTACCGAAAACTTGTATAACGTTCGCCTTGTCAGCCATCAAGCCGCCATTAATTGTACTGTTGGAAATCACTAATGATGCCCCATTTTTAACGGTGACACCGCCGCGGACGACCGCATCTTTGAGGCATGTTACACCTTTAGAAATAACCAGTCCGCCATTTTGGCTGCCGGTAACTGTTGTTGTACAATCAGGCATTTCTCCTGGTAAAACAGTTGCTTTAAATAATTCGACATTTCCAATGTTACCGGTGGCATCAATCGCTCTATGCTCAACGGTATGCGTACCGAAGCCTGGCACGAATGGACCGCCGGGATCGCCGGCTTTATAGGATTGTTCAAAGGTTGCCTTTGACAGTCCACCGGTTCCAAGGTTGCCGTATGTTAAGGCTTTGATATCCGTTCCGGAATGTGTGAACTTGAATGGTGTGCCATCCGGCTTCTCCGGGAACCCAAAATAGTTGAACCAGCCGTCATGATCTAAACGGAACTCGCCGACAACGAACCCTTTCTGGTCATCCTTTGGATTGAGCAGCATATCAAACTCGTTAAAGTACACATTGTGCTCAATCTTGCCGTCCAGTTTTACAAGAGGCTTGGATAGAGTTCGCGGTGCTGTAGGCATCCCGTTGTCAACCGTCCATTGTACTGTGTCCGATGGGCCATTAGGATTGGACGGATCTGTCAGGGTTGCTTTTAGCTGGGAAGCTCCCTTTGGCAAGTCAAACTTTCCAAGATTGTAAAGCCGGCTGTTGTTGGTCCCCTCTATTTTTTTACCATTAAGTTCCCAAGTTACGTTAAGCACGCGATCATTCGGATTGGTCGTTTCAACGAAAGCAATCTCGTTATTAGCTAACGGGTGATCCGTTATGGAAGTATTGGTGAACTTCACATTAACTTCCGTCTTTGGCAGCGGTTGTCCGACAGTCCATTCACGGGTCTGTGTCATCCTTGGACCATTCAAATAGTTCGGATCACGGACGAACTCCGTTTTGTCTTTCACAGTTACTTTTATCTTGTCACCGTCTTTAACATTTAGTTCTGCAAGCTTGAGATGGCGGCTGTTATTCGTGTCCGTTACCTCTTTGCCGTTAATTTGCCAAGTCACTTCAAGAGCTTGGAATCTTGGGTGCATCGTTTCCACCCATACCACATCTTTTGCTCCGACTTCGCCAACCTTAGTGGAAGCTAATGGCATTGCATTGGCATTACGCATACCGGTAATCCGCTGTGTCATTTGTTCTCTTCCGACTTGGTCAAAGTAGAAGCCGGTATGGCGCATCATCGAATGTTCACTTGGACGCCATACGTTGGAACTGTAATATACGCCGCTCTCATGCCCGTCCGGGTCGGCCGCACGGATAATACCGCCGGATTCACTTTCCTCGCCGAGCCAGCGCCACCATTTGGTTTGTTTTTCAGTCATCTCCTTGGAGGTAAAACGGGTATGGTGAGCCGAACTAGGTTCCCTTTCAGGATGCGGACCACCTGGAACACCACGGTCATAGTAGGCATATTCATCGTTCAAATTACCAAGTGAATGCCCGAGTTCGTGTAATGATACTAGCGGTCCTTGCGGGCTGCCGCCAGTGGTAGTTGCATGAACGCCGCCGATGCCGCCATACGTAAAGGTGTTAGCAATGTTGAGTGTTTGAATATTTTGGGCATTAGCCGAGATGCCCAGTTCGGGTGCAACATAGTTGGTCAGAATGTCAGTGCGGGCCTTGTCACCGCCAGTACCATAGGTGACACCGCGGGCAAGCTTGTCTGCAGGGCACTTAGCAGCATACTGAAGATTGAAGACTGTGTCACGCCGGATGTTGCCGTCATCCGGGTCACAACTGATGCCGGAGTCTTTGGATGGAGTTTGGATCATGTAGATGTTGAAGTAATAACGGTAGCTGCGGAATGGCTCTACACTCCACTGGACGTTCAAGTTTCTTTCCACATCCTGCTGGAATTTGTCCATTTCTTCGGCGGTGTAACCATCGCCAAAGATAATAAGATTGAGTCGATCCTTTGCCGAACCGGTTACTTGAAGAGGGACCACTTTTACATCCCCAACTTTGAGTTCCGTTGCGGCATTTGTTTGCTGCAGATTCTGTTGCTGTGCCTTGACATCCGTTACAGTCAATCCTGTCCCGGAGATCAGAAGCGCGGTACTTAGAACCACTGACTTAAGTAAAGACATTCGTTTTAACATTCAAACCCACCCTTCTTTTCTACTAAATATTAGCATTATGCCAACCCTATTTTAGCACAGGGTAGAAGCGGTTTCTAATAGTATTTTGAATTTTCTGATGAATGGTACTTAAGTCCTGTGAAAGCGGGGGCGTTTTTCCTGCTTCTTTTAATGCATGGGGATGGTTGGACTGCTCCTTAAGCAGGGAACTGTCCATGTGCTTATTGTTCCGGTGCCTGTTCCGGTGTCACGCCCCGAATATTGTCGAAGATTGATAGGTTTTTATATTTGTGGAAAATGATAAAATAGAATTGCAACTGAATATTGTTAGGGTGGTTGGTTGTTATGCTTCTTTCCGTGTCGGGAAGGAGGTGATAATCATGGAAACATTTCTTGAAATGCTACGGGAAATTCTGTAGGGGGTAATGCGGGAAACCGCTGCTTTTTTCTTTCGGAAAAACATTCTAGAAAACAAGAAAACCGCCCTACGCCGTCGCAAGCAAAAGGGTGGTTCTCACAAATAACAAACTATGACAACCACCACCCTGACGGTAGCAGTTGCAGGGAGAAGTGTTAGCGCACTTCTCTTTTTTATTATATATCCATTATATACAAAAATATTCTTATTTAAAAGGGAAAACTCCAGAACTTATTCGGTGCCGATTCCGGTGCACTGTAGTCGCGCCCCGAAGTTTGTCGAAGATGAAAACAAGGAGCATCTGCATTTTTTAAATCAGGTCCTCCTGTTTTATTTTACTATTCGCAGACAACTAAGTATGGTCGAAGGGCTGTGGCTGTCGTCGTCTTTGTCTATCTAATGCCAGATTAGAAGCGCAAGCTACAGTAATATACTTTTATCTGAATCAGGCAATTAATTTAATGATAACGATAATATCATTACCCGTCTTTATTTTTGTATAATAATATTTAGGTATAAAAGAGGACAGAAGGGAAGCGAAAAATTGAAACCGAAAAGAATTACACTTGTCATTCCAATCATGATTATCGTTATGGCTGTAGCAATTTGGATGCTTAATGAGGAATTTTCAGAAATACAATTAGGGATTAGACTAATCATTGCAATAGGAGCTGCTCTATTTTCAGGAGTAATTTCCTATTTTCTTTTTCCAGAAAATGAGGGGAAGAAACGGTCTTGATTAATTGGGACGATGGGACAGTAAACTGTACCCTTTGTCAGGGACACTTTAATTTGGGACATTAACTACTCTAAGAAGATGATTTCTGTAATCCACAGGGGTCATCTTCTTTAGATTCCATTGATATCTTGTATTATTATAATGCGTCATATAACTTCTAATTTCCTTTTTAAGTTCTCTTAGATTTTTGCATTGTTTGATAGTAGCTTCATCTTTGAAATGGCCAAAAAAGGATTTCTGTAGGGATCTTGGACCCCTATTGCACGGATGTTCCTATTCTAGAATTAGGGCGTGATTCCTTAACGCGATTCGCAAAAAGCTCTGTTCGTTTTGCGTGCAAAATGGAATAGTACAAGACCCTTTAGAACATATAGATAATAATATCCATCAATGGATATATTTTTAGGAACGGTGACCAGTATCTTTTTCTTTGTATCTTAGCTGCTATCGGAGGCTGGGCTTGGTATATTGGTTTGAACTAAATATTTATAATTCTAACAAAGAACACACATAATAAGGTAAAAAAGGTGTGTTTGTCATTGGATTTCCCTACCATTAAAACGAATTTTTGGGATGCGATTTTTGCGATACCCATCATTATCGTGTTCACTCAACTAATTAAGATTTATTTCAGATTACCGAAATGGTTTGTACCAACAATCGCACTTTTTTTTGGACTAGGAATTTCCATATTTATCAGTCACAAACACAACATTGTTGGCGGAATATTTATGGGGTGGTTTTATGGGTATGCGGCGGTTGGAACATATGCTTCGTTAAAAACAAATATTATTGCTTTTCGAAATAAACGAAGCAATAAAGGATGAGCACTTCACTTTGGCACACGGAATTCGTGCAGCATTAGGTCGATCCGGCGTATAAATTATCATGACCAATGTAGGCACCATAAAAACACGCAAAAAAGGACTTACCTCATTGGTAACGGGGAATTTCGGGGTCAGCCCCCCGCTCCAAAATCATTCGACTAGCGAGAACTATTTCAGACTTAGCTGAAGAAGAAAAATAACCGATACAACCACTTGGGAAGCGATGACACTTAGAAGGTGGGGACTTCATAAACAGCAATCTGTAGCCAGGGAGACATAATTACTGTGCTCCCGCCCGAAAAATTACTTGATTGCTATGAAGGAACCTTTGAACGGAAGAAGGAAAAGTTTTGTCTGAGTGTCAGAGTTGATAATGGCAGAGACCATGGAGACGAATCTGGTGGTTTTTTGTTCCACCGATAATTTCACCACTTCCTCATCAATCGGTCTTTCGGGAACCATAACCATATTAATCCCTAATTTAAAATATTTCATTTGGTTAAGGATTAAACTTTAATCCCACTGAACCTATAATCAAATATCATCGATGAGGGACAAAGCTATGATAATCAAACGTTTGAATAACTGACAAAAGTTTTGGCCGTTAATCTGAATGAATCCATTACCAGTGGGCTTTTCGGCATATTTAATCAAACGTTTAGTTAACTGACAAAATTTTTAGCTGCAAAAATGGGTTCACTCCTTTTCCAGCGGGTTTCCTGGCAAATCTAATCAAACGATTAATTAGTTTTTCTGAAGGATATTTTGTTGGGGTTTGTCGGTTTAGAATTGATGTAGGTGAATATGGCTGAGTGGAACCAGATATAAAGCCAACATTCGTCAATTATTGTTTGAAATGAAGAGAAGAAACCTTGATATCACTAGGAAATACACCTATTTAATCAAACGTTTAATTAACTGACAAAGTTTTTAGCTGCCGAATCGTTTAAATCTATAAATGACGGGATTCCTGCCCTATTTAATCAAACGATTATTTAGTTTTAATGGAAGGGAATTTTGTTTAGATTTGTCAGTTTGGTGTGCTAAAATTCCGGTGCGTGTCACAAGCGAACAGGAAATCCACCTTTTTATTAGCAAATTAGGAGATTTAGAATACTAATATGTTTTAGAAGGTACCAATTTCTACAATCGCGTGCTAGTTCTGATCTACTCTGTCTTGGAAAATATAAGCAGGAAAAAGGTCCCGGATAAGCGAATAATATTTATTTATGATAAGTTGCCGTATTATCGGTAACATTATGAATCCAGCTTATTGGGGGGGAGTATTTTGATATACGAACTAGATGTTATTGATGGTGTGTGTACAGAATTAGAGAGACAGGGCTATGTCATTGTCAGCAAAAAACGAGAGATAAGGCATAGTGGGATTGATATTATTGCTAAAAAAGTAGATTCAGATATGAATGAAAGGTTCTATATTGAGGCAGTTGGGGGAACGAGTTCAGACCCTTCATCCTCTAGGTTTGGAAAGCCATTTGATAACAGTCAATGTAAAGTTCATGTTTCGGAACAACTATATGCCTGTGCAAAAATATTATCTAGCCCGAAGGCAGCGGGAATCACGTCTAAAGTGGGAATCGCCTTTGCTGATATAGAATACTACAGAAATTACATAGATGAAATCAAGAACACGTTGAAACAGCTGGGAATAGAAGTGTTGTTCGTCAATGAGTTAAGGAAAGTTAGATATTTATGAGGATAAATCCCGGTGCCTAGTCACCATCTGATATACGAAATTGTGAATAAAATGGATTTAATCATGGAGTTTTGACAATTGCCTACAAACAAAAAATGAATGAGTTTCAGTTTGGAGCTATGTATCGCTTGCAACCGACTTCATAATCCCTTTTAAATTAACAAAATAGCAGTGCAAATTTTTATTTTTTGTGTGATTTTATATGTGTTTTTATACCTACAGGCACTCCAAAAGAGACAGGCTTAAAAAATGAGGGTGGTTCTTTCTATTTTTAGAACCAACTAGTTCAGCAAATTCACTTCTGGATTAAGTCAAAAAGTTTAACAACAAATACATTGTTTACCTTAATGTGCCTGATTAAGCTAAGGTGGGAAAATAATGGTAAATGGGAATAGGACAGGTCTTGAAGGCTACCCTTGTACAAGTAGAGGTGAAAATAAAAACCGGTACAGAATCAATTGTGATTATTGAAATTCTTGATCTATGTTTAAATCCTTTAACAAAAAAATGCACCCTCCAGTAAAACGATATATTACCGAAATAAAGCATAAAGAAAATTACGGAATTGTACTTAAATATGCTTAACTTGATGGCTATGGGGTCTGCCCCCGATCCTCCCCGCTTTATTAGATCGGCTAAAGAAGCACTTTGATAATGAGCGAGAAGGAAAAAAGAAAATTAGATAAACTAGAAGAGAACCACTGTAT
>NZ_BCVP01000059.1 GCF_001591805.1 Neobacillus novalis NBRC 102450
CAGCGTATAAGGCACTAATAGTATTTAATTTTATAAAAAACTTCATCATTTACCTCCTCGTATATTAAGAAACAGCAACACTTCTGAGTTAAGTTCTTTATTCAATTATAATCATTCTTAAAGTAATCTGCCTGTTAAAGAAGAATTATTATTAAAAGAGAAGCACATTTTTTCGAGCTAAGTAGTTCAGTTTCGAAGTAGAAAATTGAAAACAGTTACCCTTTTTTGTATCAAAATATCTGGAAATCCGCAAAGCAATTAGCATTAAAAAGTTAAAAATGCCAATGTAATACCCGATGTTAAAACATTAGAGATATTAAAGAACGATGGAACAGATAGTTATAAACAATTGAAAAATATATCTGATACAGAAACCATTAATAAGGTGTTATCAGTATTAAGAAATGCAGATTGGGAAAACGCTAAAGTTTCGATCTCTCGTCCTCCCGATTTTAAAATAAACAATCTTTACGATATTTGGATTTCACCGCAAAATAACCGTCTTGAGGTAGTCATTGAAGGGGAAAACAAATACGTTAAACTTTCGAAAAAGGGCTCCCAAGTTTTGTATGAAATCATAACAGGAGAAAAGCTCAGTGAATAAATATTCCACTGAGCTTTTTATCTAAAATAAATGATGTCCTTCAATTCAAACAGCTTATCAGTAATTCCTAAAAGAACTCGTTAATTGTTTTCACGGAACTTTTTGAAAGTGTATACACAGTATTCCTATCATTTAAATTCATTATGGTACCAGATTCTTGCCTTATCCAAAGAAAATATTTTTTATCCCCAAGTTCAACTTTATACTCAGGTTCAGCCACATCGACTACCCCTGGCACTCTTTTAGCGTTATTAAATGCATCTATAAAAACTTTAATCACTTTTGAGTCTGAAAATGTAATCAACGAATCCTTTTCAGTAAGGGAAAAACTCACCATTTTATAAACATTTACCTTTTCTGTATTATCAGAACTTTTACTGCAACCGATTAATACAAATAGTAAAACAAAAGGCAAAAAGAGCTTAACAATCCATTTTCTCATTAAATCTCCCCCCTTGAATTGTTAGATGATTTTCTAGATAAATAAGTCACCCTATTGTTCCACTAACCCGTTACTTCAATAAAGAAAAAGCGATCCTTCGTTATTAAAGGATCGCACCCGTTACTTCAAAATATATTATTCATCTAAATTTTGCTTTTTCGTATTAAATTCGTCATATTCTCCCCAAATAATATATCCTATTCCAATCATCAATGACCATAAACTGAAGTTACTAAGAAGGTTTCCAACATACTCTAACATTCCATTAAACAACTGTTCATCCCAACTATTAACTCCTGAACCAAAAATAGCAGCACTAATATATTTAGTTGAAATTAGAAAAGCAGATATAGCTATAAATGCAACACCAGTTCCCCGTCTTCTCACTTTTTATCACCCTTTCCACAAAATTACCATTCATCTTCTTGTGCTAAACTGCCCGTTGAGAAGCACTACAAAAATAAGCGTTAATCCTTCTTGGATCAACGTACACTTTAGTTGAATTGTTTCTAGTTCTTTCTTATACATTTTTGATATTTATTATGACCATCCGTTAAATCAACAAGTTCAAATTTATTATTCTTATAAAAGTTATTTAATTTACTATTATCAGCAATACAATCCAATCTAAGATATTCATGATCACTAACAATATTTTGTATCCATGCCAATCCTCCTTTTATCTTTTATGTTCGATCTTTATAAAATGAGGTTGGTCAATAGGCTCTGATAATTTCCCTCTCATCTCTGATTTTTTCACGAGAGGAACTCCCCTGCTAACTAAAATAAATACCAATATTTAATATTCAAGTATGAGCTTCCGATTTCCTTCTTCAACTGCTTCGTTTGTTCATTAAGTATAGGTGTTTACTTATAATTAACAAAATAAAGGTCGCCATTAGTTCACCAAGGAATTAATTAAACAAAGGTTAATGTTCAAATATACACGATTCATATATAATACTGTGTAAGTATTCTTACAATTTTATTATTGGAAAGGGGATAATAAATTGGAAAACTTTTATCTGTTTGTCCTTATGTGTATTTTTTTTATCATTTTACCCGGTCCCGATACTGCAATTGCTACAAAAAATACCGTCACCGTTGGGAAAGTCGGGGGTCTTAAAACAGTTTTTGGTATATGTTGTGCCCTTCTTATCCATACATCTGCTGCCATATTAGGACTTTCAGCCATCATTGTGAAATCAGCGTTATTATTTTCTGTCTTTAAATATGTGGGTGCTGTTTACTTAATTTATATGGGTGTTAAGACATTATGGTCTTTGAAGAAAAAGGAAGAAGCAGCAAGCGTTGAGATGAACACAAAAAGCAAGTTTGTAAGCACATCTTGTTTTAGACAAGGGTTCCTTACAAATCTCCTTAATCCCAAAGTTGCTATCTTGTTCTTAACCTTTTTCCCTCAATTCATTGCCTCTGAAAGTAAGACATTTTTACCTTTTCTTATAATGGGGACCACTTATACTGTATTGACTGCCGCATGGTCATTAATTTATGTCTATTTAATTAATCAAATTAGCGTTTTTATGAAAAAACCTAAAACACAAAATATTATTGAAGGTATCACAGGAACAATACTGATAGGTTTTGGTATCAAGCTATTTCTTGAAAAGGCACATAATTAGATGATTCTTATGGGCGAGGTAACTGGTCTAGGAATTTCAGATTAGCACTATAAAGGGAGTGGAAATATGAACCTTCAATACGAAGTGATTCCGGAAGAAAAAATAGAATACTGTCGAGATTTGTGCAATGAACTCATGGACTTTCAAAAGTCAAAGGCTCAAATTAAACTAGGGTTGTTTGAAAGCATGAATTTTGAAACACGAATGGTACCTTCAATTAAAGGTGCATTGCATAATTATATTGTGGTAGTAAAAGACCTTGATAAAAAAGATGAAATAGTGGCTTATGTGTATACAAATATTTCTCCAAAGGAAGCGTATTCAAATGATTTTGCCACTTTTTTTGAACTCTCATCAGTCAAAGGAAATAACGTAGGTTGCTTATCGCAATTTTATATTAAAGAAGAGTACAGACAATACGGGATTGGATCAACACTTTTCAAAATGTCAATGGAGTGGTTAAACAAATTTGATGATATCGAAGATTATTTTATCTATGTCTCAAACGGTAATGAAAACGCATTGGAGTTCTATAAGCGTAAAGGGTTTTCGGTAAGTCATGATATCTTGGATGGTTTTATCACCGTTTTACGAAGCAATAAGAAGTTTCAAAATAAGAAGGCCGTTTAAATTGAGGGGTTTTTCCAAAAAATTGTTAACAACATCAGATTACCTAACCCTTTCAATTGATGAACCACTTTTGCAAAATCTTATGGACGTTTAATTTATCTGCGAAGCTTAGATAGCAACAATCTAAGTATCTGTTATTATTCATTGTTGATTTTCGTGTAGGTATGAGAATTCATAGGCGGAGAATTTCCGGCTAATGTATAAGAGGAAGCTTAAAAAGCAGATATAAACGGAGAAATTCCGATTAACTGCTCTAAATAAGACAAAATCCAAAGGTTTGGATAATATAATCGGAAAAACTTCCTTTATTTTTAAGGAAATATGTGTATTTCCCAATTTAAGCGGAATTTTACCGTTTATTTTTCAAACACAATGAATCAACATTTAGTTATAACAGAGCCTAATTTTAAAAGCTCAAACAAGCATAACCCTGTTCTAAATTTAGGACGGGGTTAAAAATATAGTTGTTTAATTTTTGATGTAAGATTCTTAACTATACAAAAAATATAACAATAAAGTCGTTTAAAAATCTAACTTTTATTCAAAAAATAGTGCCCGATTGTTGAAGATCTTAACTACTTTTTCTTATTGGACTAAACGCCCCTGCTTGCTTAACAATTATTCGCATTCTTGTTTGTGCTTTCCATACTGGTAACTATGGACAAAGGACCCGTATAAAATATGGAAGGAGGGGATTTTGAAATGAATAATGGCTTTAGCGGTTATTACCGTCAACATTCCGGTCTTCATCCAATTTTAGATCAAATTTTGGAGGGGTGGACTGGGGAACCAAAAAATACTGTTTATTTGTTAGTCAATAAATATGGTTTACCTAATGAAGCAAGTTCAAGAAGAATCATCTGGTATAACAATGGTCCTTGGAAGCGTACGATTGTTCATCTTGATACTGTACCTCATAACACTCCGACTCCCCATCTTGATTATTTAGAACAAACCATTGATTATAAAGTTCCTGTTCATTTTTTTGATGAATTAGCACAGTTTGATGGTAGTTTATATCCAGACCGAACTGCTGGTGAAGCTACGGCTAAATGTGATCAAGAAGCGGGGAATTTTATGGCATTAAACTTGATGAACGAAATTGTTACAGGCAAACGATCCGTAGAAGATGCACGGCGTGCTGCGGTTGAAATTGAAAAAGCTTTTCGATTAAAAGGTCAATCGTCACCCTACACCACAGGATTCCTATTCCCAAAACAATCTCATACTGCTGATCCAGATGTTGCCGCTTTTTAAGGCAAACTAAAACGGCAGGTTGGTTCCATTATTGGAAATGTACTGTCTTCCTATAATTATTTTACTTTAACTAACCTCCCCTTTAGCCATCCATGAAGCGCAAAATCAGCGCTTCATCACAGAGAATGAAAATAGTTTTAATAAACTTTTAAAATCTAGTTCAGCAATTAAAACACTTATTAATAATAGTAATGCCCCTAAATAACCTCTAAATGAGAGAGTTTCACCCGTGAAAACGAAAGCGAACATAGAGGAAAAAACGGGTTCTAATGTAAAAATAAGACCTGCATGGGTTGGACTGGTATGTTGCTGGGCAATGATTTGAACAATGAAAGCAATTCCCGTACAAAATATACTTAATGCCAAGATTGCAATCCATGACTCATAATTGTCAGGAAATTTTGGTTTTTCCATAAAAATAGAGAAAATAATACTAAACAGTCCAACAAAACCAAGTTGTAAAACTCCAAGGGAAATGGCATTTACATGCCTAGCCACTGCTCCTGTAATCATGATATGAACTGCATAGAATAAAGCACATAGAATACAAAAAAGGTCACCAAAACCTATCTTAAATTGGTTATGTAAGGTTAATAGGCCTACTCCTACTATTGATAATACAATTCCGAAAACAACTTTTTTTCCAGGCGTTTGTTTTAAGAATACAGAAGATAATATTGGTATAAATATGACTGTGAGACTAAATAAAAAACCAGCATTTGAGATGGATGTATACTTCGTACCGAAAGTCGCAAACACATACACAATAAACAAAATAAACGATAATATAAAAGCATATTTTACTGTTTTAAAATCAGTCTTAATTATGTGCTTGTAAAATACAATCCCTGATAAAAGAAATGCAAGAGTAAAACGTAATGAGATTAAATTATATTCTTGCAGATAGTCGAGACCGATTTTTGTAAGTAAAATTGATCCACCCCAAAAAAATGTAATCATTAGCAGCATTAAATCAGCTCTAAGTTGTAATTTCATCTATTTTCCCTCGTTATTTCTTGAGCTAAATGTCTGGTTTGGTTCAAACTTATATCTCAAAATAGTATTATTTTAGTTTAAATATATTCTAGATACTTCTTCAATAAACCTGACATTTAATTAAATAAGCAAAAAGCCGGTAATAACAACCAGCTCTTTAAGTATTGCGCCCGATTGTGGAACAAGAAATGTAAGTTCTCACTATCTCATTTAATATTAGTTTTCCAGCTTTTTTGTAGTTTCCGAATGTAAACGATTTGTCCAATGTGGTAGGCGTTATGCGTGGACAAATTTCCTAGAACTGCCCACCACTTTGCAGTCTCAGGGAAACCATTCACATCATTTTCTACCTTTTCTTCAGTTAGTAGATCTTGCCACTGAAGCAGAACCTCTAGGAGGCACTCTTTTAAGTCAGCAAATTTTTTATTTTCTGGAACAATAAAGCTTTTATTATTATCACCTATTGGCGCAACAGCATTGACATGAGATTTTTCGTACCTCTTTTGCCATGTCTCATTCCAGTAAAGGAGATGTTGCACAATTTCTGCAATACTGTTGCTTTCATCATTGGGTTTCCAAAACGCTTCTTCCTCTGACAAGTTTGCAACTGATTCCGAAAATGGAACGTACCAGCTAAGGTCGTTCGCATTTGCTAACAATTGATCTAACAGAACCTCTTTAGCGTGAGACATACCAATCACACTCCTCCTAATTATAAATTTTCTATTTCGACGCCCTTCTGAAATCTCCTGCATTATTCCGTTAAATGGCCCTTATCCTATAGAAAGATCACAATTCTTGCTGCAGAATTGCCATTTTTCTGAAATTACTAGAGCATGGATTTAATCCTAAGACCGCTTAATTGTATTTAAATTAACGTATCAAGTTGAACAAGATATTTTGAAGTTAGATATATGTATGGGCGAGTTATTGAGAAGGTTTTGATTTCCTCTCCAATATACTCATAAAGTTTTTTCTGTAGTAAAACAACAAATAACCATGAGTGAGGACAAGCATTACTGCTAAAATAAGTAACGAATGGTCTAGGAACAAATGAAGTAAGAAAATATTGGCTACAATTGGTGATAATATTGCAATGGCTAATGGGGTAAATTGGTTGATTATGAGTAAAATTCCACATATAACTTCTAAAGATTTTTCTGCAATTAACAGATATTCAAACTCGAATAATGCCATTGCTTCGGGGCTAGTTGCGATAAATGGTTCAAATCCAAAGATGACAAAATAACCGTTAATACCTGCAACCAAAAAAATGATCCCTAAAAATAACCTACTTATTTGCATAAATATTTTAGACAATTTGCACACCTCCTATTAAAGTCTATTACAACTCGAAAATTTATAATATTAAAAACCCAAAAAATATTTAAGGTTGGTGTGCTTATTCAAGTAAACTCCGATGTAAGTTGAATTAACTCCCAGAATAGAAACCACATCGACATCCTTTAAAATACGATTATTGACTTCTCTTGTTCAAGAATTTGGGCCTAAAATGGAAAAGGCACTTTCCTTATTACAGGAAAGCGCCTGTTTGCTGAAGATTAAAGGCTGCTGAAGCTGGATCGTACTTATTTACCACTAGCCCCCGTTCAATAACTGATTCAGACAATTAAGAACTTGAAAACCGACATATTGATCCCTCGGTAATAACAATCCCAGTAGCTCATCACTCGATAGCTGAAACACATTAACTATGCAAATCGCACACCTAGCATCCCTGTGACCAACCCAACAATCGTGCCAAGAATACACACCATAAGCCAAACTTTCCTGCTCCGTGCTCCCTTCAAAAAACACCATCCTGCAATCGCAAGTAATATGCCTTCAATCAAAAACCACGGTTCGAAAATGACCATATCCCACACTACGTACATATCATCGTGGATATCAAATGTCCTATTCTCCAAGCCAATCACACCTGCGATTTGCAAGCCACGATAGATAATGCCATAAATACCATGAGCAGTGGCTATTGAACACCCTAACACAGATATGGAAAGCAACAATAAGCTCAGAATTTTACTTTTTCCTAAATAAATGAAACCAAGACCTACGAGTCCCGCAACAATAAAGATTGGTAACGAGATCCAATTAATTAGTTCAAACTGGGAAGATGCAGCCACGCCGGGTTTTAGTAGGGACAGCCCCACTCTTCCGCCTAAAGCCCAATATAGGTGTGGCAGCATATAGGCAATTGACCATACAAAAACAGCGCCCCCAGCCCAAACGGTTGATTTTGATTGCGGTGGTTTCGACGACAGATTCGAATTCACTAACGATCACCTCGACAGTGTCCTAGGATCCTTTGTGTAGGACTTGTACTTAAGGATGTTAATCCTTATTCAGGGTATGCGTAATGGAATAGCTATGAAGCTCCTTTTATTAATTTAATTCACCAAAACAAAATATTTCTTGGTTCGCTTAACGAATGGAAGGCCAAGACCCTTGCATTTTTCTTAATTGAATAATTTGCCCTGTATGATAAGCATCATGAAGCATGTTGTCCAGTAATTTCCTCTCAAGCGAATTTTGATCAAGCTTTTCATCGGAAATGGTACTCAATACTTGTCTTAAATTGCGTTGAGCGTTTTCGGCACGTTCAACGACTTTTTTCCATTCCTTATCGTCATTAGATTGATCGGTGAAATTGAAGGTTGCATCCCCGTCAAGATTATGTGTCCATTCACGGCCTTCCAAGCTGGCAGCAAGACTCTCTTTGTAATAAATGAGATGATTAACGTTCTCCCAAATGGTTTTAGTTGCCTCTCCAGATGGTTTCCAGTTAGCCTGCCCGGCTGTAAGTCCTTCGATAGCATTTTTAAACGGTGCGTACCAACTCTCTTTATCGAAAGTTGAATCTAGGACGTATAAAAGCAAATCCATTCGTTTCAAAGCCCTCTCCTCCTCGAATAGTTAGAGTTCAATGAAAGTTCTAACAAATAAATTACCTATATATATGATTCTACATTTTAATAGAATATCCTGTTAGGGGCAGCCAGATATTTCTGGTGGGACATTTTCTGGAATAAGAGAAGGGATTATCCGTTAGTAAATGGAAGTTTATTAGAAGATATATTTTGTTTCATAGGGACGTTTTTATATAATAAGGTTTGAATTAGATGCTAAAGGGAGAAAACAAAAATGACTATGGTTTGGAGGTTTTAACATGAAGGTTATTGGACTTATTGGCGGAATGAGTTGGGAATCATCAGTTGAGTATTATCGGATTATTAACGAAGAAGTGAAAAGAAGATTAGGAGGGTTACATTCTGGAAGATGCCTTTTATACAGTGTTGACTTTGAAGAAATTGAGCGTTTTCAGTCAGAGGGTGACTGGAAAAAGGCTGGTGAAACATTGGGTGACGTTGCACAATCTTTGGAAAAAGGGGGCGCAGATTTTATTGTTATTTGTACCAATACCATGCACAAGGTTATAGATGATATACAGGAAAAAATCAACATACCTATTATACATATTGCCGATGCAACAACAAATAAAATTAAAGAACAAGGAATTAATTCAGTAGGATTACTTGGCACAAGGTATACTATGGAGCAAGACTTTTACAAATCACGTTTAGAATCTAATGGTATAAAGGTTATCGTACCAAATGCTAATGAAAGAGAGATTGTAAACACGATTATTTATGAAGAGTTATGTTTAGGTAAGGTTCAACAAACCTCAAGGGATTATTATAAAAAGGTTATCCAAGGTTTGATCGAAACTGGAGCTGAAGGAATTATATTAGGCTGTACAGAAATTGGATTATTGATAAAACCGGAGGATTCCGATGTACCACTGTTTGATACAACTTATATACATGCTCTTGAAGCAGTAAATATGTCCTTAAAGAAGTAGTTATTTCTGCAGCACTATCGCAATTCTTGATTTTACACAATCGGGCGCTTTCCCATAACTTTGTCGGTAGCCTTGTTTTTTAGCAACTCCTGAATTTTTCTACTCCACACAGTATAGTGAACCCGCATAGAATCAAAGAACTGCTAAACCTTGCGACCCAAAGTAAGGAAAGTTAGTCCAAGCAGCAACTTGTAAACTTACTAAACTACCATCATCTTGGATAGTAAATACTGACACTGTACCCTGATTTCCGTTAAGAGTGTAAAAATGCCGTCCATCTTTACTCACACCAACATCCATCGGTAGACCTGCTGCTGTACCTGGAGGCGTACTGGTAATATGCCGTACCACCGACAATGCTCCATTGGAATCGATTCGATAGGTGGAGATGGTGCCGCTTAAGGTGTTGGTAATGTATGCAAAACGTTCATCCCTCGTCGTTACAACCCAACAAGCAGTCTTATATCCGTTTGGTACAGAGCCGCTGATCACATGAAGTTTCCCGTCGTTGCTCAAGGAATAAGATGATAGCGCATTTGAATCGGCTTCTGTAACTAAGAGGATTCCCGAGGATAGAAAAAAACAGCCCAATGGTCCCTTACCATAAGATTCATTAACAATTGGTCCAGTAAGGGTACCATTTTTATTGACATAGAATACACTGAGATGATTTGAAGTAAGCTCGGATACAATGATTTTACTGCCATCTGGAGTGAAGAGAACCTGAGCAGGCTGAGCATTGAAAGTACTGAGAGAATGGATGGATCCGGGAAAAGGAGTAAGGCGTCCGTTATCGTCGATGTGAGAACCTGTGATATTGGATGTAAAATTGTTTGCCGGGTTACCTACATTGGAGACATAGACAAGATTACCAAACACATCCACACTATTGGGCTGAGCACCTCCAGATGGCTTTACATCCACAAGGACAGGTGTCCCATTGTCGGTTATGATGAAACTGCTGATACTATGGCTTCCTGCGTTAACGGCAAGTAGGAAACGTCCATCACGGGACAAAGTTAAGGCGCCTTGTGATGTCAGGGGATCGACACCATCGTTTGCTGTTGCAGTTGAGACTTCCCTTGTACCTGTACCTCTACCATTAGTTGGGTAGGCACCTACAAAGGTGAGCAGTCCATTCATGTTCCTGTTAAAGGCAATGACTTGATTCATTACTTCATTATTGGACATCATGTACACCATACTCACACTAGCACGAGAATATTTGTTGATTATCTGTCTCATTTGATCCTCCTCCTTTCATCATTTTATATGGTTCTTTTGCCTTTTTAATTCCCAAAATGGATGAAAAATGAATGAACAAACAGTGGTGGACTACAAAAAGACGCGTTGTTTGAACGCGCCCTTTGTATAACAAGAAAAATGAATTTAATATTCTCCTTTAATGACAAAATACGAGCCCCGAATGGTTCCAGCTAGTTTAGACTTCTGTCTGGCAAACTTAAACTTCCCTTCTAACTCCTTTGGTACCTCCATCCCCTCAGAAAGCTTAAGACCAACGGCCCGCTTCGGCTTAGGGTCATCAACCGTATACATGACGTTGATCGAAAGTCCATCCTCATAAAAGACGTAGGCAATTTTGATATTTTCCACTTGAAAACGCGACGTTTCTAACGGCTTGGCCGCAAACTCAATATCACGTTCTTCCTTCAAAATTCGGTTCACATAATCAAGGGTCTCGCTGGACTCACTAGCTGGCATAACCGTAAATTCATGCTTGTATTTGTTCATAAAGTAACGGGCTTCATTCGCGCGTAAACCAGCAAGCGCTTCTGCTACAGGTGAAGACTCTAAACCAACCGTAGACACATTTTTAAAATCAACGATATAGGACATTTCCATCCCTCCTTTTATCTCTTTATTTCCTAACAACAGGAATCCACATTTCACCAAAAACTAAGCCGTTGCGCTGCCCCATCTCAACCGTTGCATTCGGCCCGCCAACATAGGCAACATTCTTTGCTTCTGGCAAGGCTTGACCAAAGGCAATGCCAGTAAGAGTATTACTCAACTCATCAGCCGTCTTCCCTTCTCCTTTAACTACTAGGTATTCCCCCTTCGGAAATTGGATGACTCTGGTTGCTTCTGGTACCGATTTCTCTGTCATGACGCCAGCATAATGCATCATCTTGTTATTCACCGCTTCGTTCACGGCAAAAACGTAGTCATTTGTGGCTAGTGTCTTTAAAGTATCAAGCCTTCCATCTTGGCTTACTGCCTGCCAAAAGTCTGACTTTTCCTTGTTTAAGCCAGCAAAGTCTGTGTAATCGCTCGTAAGCTCCGTTCCAAAACCTAAAACGGTAAAGCTGTCTTTTTCTTCTAGAGTATAATCTGCCATATTCAAAACCTTCCTTTTTTTAAAATTAATCAAATGATTTATCTTTTCACTTGATGGGTTTATAATAACCTTAAATCATGTCAAAAAATGATACTGTTTAGGAGAGCCCGATGAAAAAAGTTGAACGGATTAATATCATCATGCGGTATATCAACAACCGCGCCCACTTTACCATTTCTGAAATCATGCGAGAATTTAACATCTCTCGTTCGACAGCTATTCGAGATATCAGAGAAATTGAGGCCATGGGGATGCCGCTTGTCGCTGAAGTTGGAAGGGACGGGGGTTATTTTGTCATGAACAACTCTGTCCTGCCCACTGTTCGCTTTACCGATATTGAGATTAAAGCTCTTTTTATTGCCTTTATGGCCACAAGAAATCAACAACTTCCCTATCTAAAGAGTCGTCAGTCCTTAGCTGAAAAATTACTTGGCCTCATCTCAGAAAACCAGCAAGAGACCCTCGTTCTTTTAAATCAAATCTTGCTTTTTGAAGGGACCAACCCCAATAATCCCGACCTGCTTGATCTGTCAGATTTACCCCATCCGATGTTAGAAAAACTCATCCAACTCCTTCTTTTGGATCGCTATTTATTGATTACCATCAAAGAAGAGAAGGTGAAAAAGCATTATCCAATTTATCTCTTGCACCTTTATCGTGAAAAAAGCCTTTGGCTGATTGAAGGATTTGACTTAAAGGATGAAAAGAAGAAGATTGTTCCTGTCGACGATCTCACCGATGTCAACCCCTACCCGACGAAAAAAAGATTAACTAAGAAAAAGATTTTAGAAAAACTAAGGAAGCAGGAAGAAGCAATCAACCTTGTCCTTGAACTTGGTCCAAAAGCGATTGCCCAGTTCAAAAAATACCATCCTTTAAAAGTTTCCATTTCCTATACGAATCCTTACCAAACCACAGCCATTCTAAAGACATTTATCCATGTTAATAATCCCGAAGAATTGACCGAAATAACAAATTGGCTGCTTTTCCTTGGTGGGGATATCAAGGTCAGGGAAGTGCCAGAAGAAGTCTTAGAAGGTTTACAAGAGAGATTATGCTTATTCTGCCCCTAAGCAGTGCCAGTTAAAACCCAAATAATTTTGAGCTTGGCCAGTTGCCAGTTACCCCCTATTTCCACGCCTATAACAGCCTAGTCCAAACCTATATTTCACGATAAATAAAAAGAATCCATTTTGATAAAAGAGTGATCAAAATGGATTCTTTTTCAGCAGATTTATATTTTGTTTTTAAATGTTCAAAAGACCAATCATAAAATTCAATAGTCCCAATATTACTCAATGTTCCTAAACCTTACTAACGCTGAAAACAGCGTTACGGTTAATCTACTTCAGTGACTCGACAAGCTCGGTCAAACGATCCCAAGTTTCGGTGATGCCCTGTAGCATACCCATATCCATGACGGTCTTAAGAGCTTCAGCGGACACATATTCAGCACGGTTTATCAGCTTTGTCTTTCCACCCAAATCGATGAATTCCAATGTCATTTCGGTTGCCGGCATGGAGTCATTCACATTGCCTTCGGCATCCGAAAAGTAATCGGTGTAGACGATCTTCTCCGGCTCGATAATCTCCTTATAGATTCCTTTACTCCAGGCTTCCATACCAAAAAATTGGCCCAGATTCTGATCGACACACTTCATACAGTAGTGCAAAACGCCTCCCGGACGGAAATCGACGGTGCAGACCGGAATCTCCCAGCCCCTCGGTCCCGACCAGCGTTTTAGATGCTCCGGCTCTTTAAACATCTTGAATACGAGATCGCGTGGCGCATCGAAAATACGCTCCAGTACCAGTACCCGATTGTTCTCTATTCTCGATACCATTGTGTTGTTTGACATTGTAGTTCCTCCTTGAACTTATTTTATGATTTTTCCTTGTCCTGCAATTCCTTCAAATAATCATCTAGATTGTCGAATCTTTCTTGCATCACGCGCCGGAAGGACTGTATCCAAGAATCCATCGCTTGGAAGGGCTCAGCACGAAGCTTGTAGATGCGGCGGTTAGCTTCAGCCTGTACTTCCACAATCCCGTTGTCGCTTAGCACTTTTAGATGCTTCGAAGTTTGGGGCTGCCGGAGTCCCAGCTGGTCGGCGATTTCTCCCACGGTCAGGGGACCGTCACGCAAGAGTTCGACGATATTCATACGGTTTGGTTCAGACAAAGCGCTCAGCGTCGTCATGTTCACGCCAGGAGTCTTCCCTGACATGTTGATCACCTCGTCAAGTGATGGTCTTCGGTAAAATCACATCTACATCATCACTAATATTATCGTCCTGCTGAACTGATTATACCTGACGAGGAATATTCCTGTCAAAGAATATTTAAATTAAAGTGGTATCACACCTAATTCCCCTTATTGATTTGTTTTTATTTCTAAATCATATTAATTCTTCACATAAGAGTATAAGGAATATACCCTGCCATTTAATTTAAGCGTAATCTATAAATAACGTCTCACTCTATTCATATATTTTATATACTCTTCCCCGAATTTCTGGATACACCATCGTTCTTCTGAAAGAATAATCCAGTGCGCTGATAGTTGGAAAACTATTAATAACCCCAGCAATATCCATGATTGTGTAAGCAAAACACAACCCAAGAAGTAAATGAAATAGGCAATGTACATAGGGTTGCGGGATATTTGATATAACCCGGTTACATTTATCCCATTTATTTTAGGATTAGCATAATTTACTATAGATACCGCATATAAAACAATTCCTGAAATATAGATTATTAGGCCGATATGAAACCAAACCGAGTCTGTTCTAATTTTGAGTAATAATAAAAATAATAGAATAAGTGCGGTCGTAATTTGATAAATCCAGTATGCCACTTTTTCTTTTCCCAATAATGGAGCAAAGAAACCTGCACGTTTAGGCCCTTCTTTACTTATTGCACTCAATAGACCATATCTGATAAGTAAAATTGGTATAACTGTCAAAAACGCATTCATTCTATCCCACCTTTTAGGTCTTTAATTTACAACCGAGGTTTATTGCTACATTATTTATATTACTATTACCCCAATATATGTAGAATTACTTTTATTGAAACAAACTGCTCTGTAAGTTCAGTAACTTCAATAAAAAGAGCGTCAATCCTTCTTGGATCAACACCCCGATACTAATCTAATATCATGGTCTAGGCCGTTCGTTGAACAAAATACCAATGACCTACCTAAGTCAGCTTTTTTTATTACGTCCGAACTTATGTAATAAATATCCTGTAATGATTGTTAAAACTGTTAAGATACAACCACTCAAAATAGAATTAAGTCCATAATCCTGTTCATAACCATCTAATAAAAAAGAGTAAATACCTGCCATTACTCCCATAAAGATAAGTTTATCAGTCCTCATATAAGATCCCCCAAACCTTCCACAAAATCTATTCAGTTAGTTAATTGTTAAAAAAAGTTACTATTTTTATCTTGCATAGAACCATCCCTTGCTTCTCAATAACTTCATTTAATCTGCACACTGAGTTTACATGGCATTAATATTCAGATGATATGATTGGTTTACCAACGAATGAGGAGGCCGTATAAATGAATGTACGTGCAGTATTTATTGATATGGATGGTACACTACTTAAAGCCTCAAACAACATTTCCCGTCGAAATATGGAGGCCATTTATGGTCTCATTAATCAGGGAGTCCAGGTTTTTCTAGCTACTGGACGACACTACGAAGTAACCGCTCCCTACCATAAAGAAATCGGATTACGAACTCCAATGATCTGTTTGAATGGTGCCGCTATTCACGAGGCAGAGACAGGCAGAGCATTGCAAATGAGAACCGTCCAACTGAACGAAGAACGATTCCACCAACTGACCACTGAAAATCCTTGTAATGTTATGATTCACACAGCAAATGGGCTTTATTGTAAGGAAACAAATGAAGAAATAGAGTATTGGACAAAAGTTGGGCAAATTCCGCCGCGTTATATTGGAGATTTAAGACAGGCAAATTATCAAGATGTTCTTAAATATAGTGTTCGAATCGGTGCACCAAGACCTGATTTATCTGCTTTGTTTAAAAAGGAAGCAGAGGTCATCAATTGGAATGACGGGTTTGAATTGGTTGCTCCTAATGTTTCCAAATGGTCTGCTATAAAAAGCTTACTTCAGACATTTCGAATTAGACCAAGCGAAGTCGCCGCCATCGGAGACGGACCCAATGATATCGAGATGCTTCGAAATGTCGGTACTGGCGTGGCAATGGGGAATGCTAGCGAAGAGGTTAAAGCAGCAGCTGATTTTGTTACAGGACACCACGAAAATGATGGATTGGCTGAGTTTATAGAAACTTATCTTCATAATTCGTATAAATCAAATGTGATTTAAAGTTATTTTAAAAACTACTTTTTGAAATAAAAAATGACAGGTGTAATCTATTTCATTAGATTCATACCTGTCATTTTTTTATCATCAATATTTAAGTAAGGGTTCCTAATCCTCCAACAAATAAAAAAGCCCCCTAATGAGGGGGAAAAAGCAGCTAGAATCCAAATGGTCCTGATGGACAACAAGGATTGTGTGGTACACCGCACATCGTATGTGTTTCACAGCATTCATTTACACATGATTCTGTGTGGGGAAAATAATGTTGATGATTAACATGAAGCTTGTTGACTGTTGTCGTATGAGAAGGATGGACATGAGAGACTACTTTATTAAATAAGTTTGTTTTTACATATTGTTGTGCAGGGTCAACTAGTCCCGGGTCATACTGTGTTGGAAACACTTGTGGTGGGCAGTATTGAGGAGGACAGCCACATCCTGCACCGTATTGTCCCGGCATCATCGCTCCTGGATAACCACCAAACCCCATATTCCGATTATTCATTAATATTACCTCCATGTGAATTTGTCTTGTGTCACCATTAGTCTATGTGACCTTTTGTTTAAGTGGACTAGTTAGATACCTATTTTATGATTTAAAATTTTTTACACATTAGGAAGATATGCGATGCGATGTACCACAAAGACGGTCCTCATAGTCCTTTCCATTCACTTTTCATGAGTAAAAAGCCACCAGAACCGCCCCCTTGGTTCACCAATTCCCCCGTTTTCATAAATCTTTCGCAATTTCCTTTAAATGAGCCATAGCTGCTATTATATAATGCAAATAAGAGACTTCCGAGAAACACACTATGGTTGGGATGAAGGTGGAACAAATGGAAGAATTAGATCAACTGCGCTCAAGGCTAGCTGCGTTAGAAAAAGAAAACGAGCTGCTTTCCAAACAAAATCGCATAAATGAGTCCTTATATTTAAGCATTCTTGATGCGATACCGATAAATATTTACCTTGAAGACCCTGAAGGGCAGACGCTATATGCCAATAAACATGCTTGTTTGGCGAATGACAAAAATTTAGACGAATTAATTGGCATAACTGTTTTTGATATTTTCCCGCAGCATATTGCAGAAGTCAATCGCGCCACGGATTTGGAAGTGTGGAGACAGCGAAAACTGGTCACGAAAGAATTACCTACCGGATTTAACGGGAAAGAACAACATATGTTTTCCGGAAAAACCATCCTTCAGATCGCTGAATCGAATCAAGACTTTTTGTTAGGATTTGGCTTAGATATCACAGACCGCGTGCGGGCCGAGCAGCTTCTTCGTGAAAGCGAGGAATAGTTCAGAGGTGTCATTGAGCAAGCGGGGGATAGCTTCTTTTTGCTTGGCTCAGACGGCCGGTTCACAGATGTAAATCCAATTGCCTGTGAACTTCTGGAGTATTCAAAGGACGAGCTGCTCCATCTGAATGTGGAACGAATTTTTTCTAGCCTGCCCGGTAAATTAAATCAGGCCGCGGCCAATTTCGAAGACGTCATGATCGGAAAAAACACGGCGATTCCAGTAGATATCAACCTTCGCCCGATTCAGATTGGGAAAAATCAAATGTATTTTGCCTTTTGCCGCGATATTCGTGCTAAAAAGAGAGATCAAGCCAAGATTCAGCACATGGCCTATCATGATGCCCTGACCAACCTGCCCAATCGCTGGTATATCCGCACCTATCTACAACAGTATATCGAAAACAAGGACACGACCGATTCCAAGCTAGGATTTATCCTCCTGGATTTGGATTATTTTAAGGTGATTAATGATAGTTTAGGACATGAAGCAGGCGACCTTTTATTAATGGAAGTGGCAAAACGGCTGCAATCCGTCACCGGAAATCGCGAAAATTTCCTCGCCCGGTTTGGCGGAGATGAGTTTATTCTTCTTGTCCCGCAGCTAATAAGTGACGAGGAAGCTTCGCTTATTTGTGAAAAAATCACCATGGCCATGCTTGAACCTTTTTATTTAAGCGGTCACAGAGTAAACATCTCCACTAGTATTGGGATTAGTCTCTACCCTAAGCACGGTGATAATCTGAATACCTTATTTAAACATTCGGACATTGCCATGTTTGATTCCAAGGAGCAAGGCAGGAGCGGTTACAGCCTGTACACCCCAAAAATGAAACAACAGGCCAACGAACGTCTGGATCTGGAGAAACCCGCTAACTTAATTTTCCCGTAATTCTCTAAGTAATTGGAAAATCTGTCCCCTAAGACGTGATTCGTGCTCGATTAAATGATTAATAACCCATTCAGGGGTCACTTCAGAATCATTGTATAGCCAATTCACCAAAGAGGGATTTTCTGTTTTTTGGAGAATTTCTTATATTACCGTTGAAAGTAGTGACCATGCTTTGAATCGAAGATAAATAACTCAGCATCGCAGATATATTGCTTAGTATCGCAAATAATTGTTAAATTTCCGTTGATAAATGGTATGAAATTGCTAGCAATGTGTAATTTTTCACCGAAAGTCCTCCTTTTTGTGAGAAACAATAATGATTACGAAAACAGCCTAAAAAAACAGAATGAAAGAGCGATGATGAATGAAGAAACGATTGGTGATTGGGGCTATTGTTGCAGGTTTTACAATCTTATTACTTACTAGATGTTTTAATGTTGGAATGGTAGATGTAAGCGGTTCTGCCATGGTGCCTACCATTCAAGACAAAGATAGGCTCGGTGTCGATAAAGGCTATTATAAGAATCATAAGGTGGAGCGGGGAGACATCATTCTTTACAATTTCGATGGTATGATGAATGTAAAAAGAGTAGTTGGTTTACCTGGTGAGTTTCTTCAACTAAAAGATGGACAGCTGCTTACTGACGGCGAGCCCAAAAATGGAAAATATAATGATGATGCAATAGTCGATTCAAAACTAGAAGAAGGGATTACCCTGGGAGGCGATGAATATTTTATTATGGGTGACAATCATCGCTATAGCAAAGACAGCCGACACTTCGGCCCTATTAAAAAAGAGAATATAATAGGGAAAGTGATAAAAATAAAAGCAAAATAGAACGAGGGATTCACGCCATTTAATTAACAGGGTCAGTGCCGCTACTGTAAGCAGCGGCACTGACCCTTAATTGTTTAATGAAGTAAAAGAACCGTTCCCACAACTTTACGCTGATTCTTTTTCAGTGATTTTTTCCGTTTTCTTTTTAGTTAATCTCTCTTTTACCGAATGTAATACATGATAAGTAGTCGGTACAATCACCAAGGTTAAGAGTGTAGATGTCAGCAGCCCTGAAATAACAACGATTGCAAGCGATCGTGAAATTAGTCCGCCTTCACTTGAGAGTGCTAATGGTAATAAG
>NZ_BCVP01000060.1 GCF_001591805.1 Neobacillus novalis NBRC 102450
GCCGCTGACCAGGGCGCTTGCGCTTTTCTTTGTAGCTTATTCAATGATTTGGGCGTTTGACACCTTTGTTTGCTATTTCTTAGGCAATCGTCACCATCCTAAATCCAAACACATAAGGTACATTAAATAGAAGGAAAGGTGTATAGGAGCGATCCATGAACAAGATTTTAACGGAAACGTGGTGATCAGGATATGAAAAATTCGTCACAATTTAATTTTATCGGAGATATCAATGTCCAAACTATGCAAAGACAATCTGGTATTTTTATAGGGGAAGAAAATAATGCCATCGGCTGGAGTACCCATGGTAAAGAAAATAATGTGATTGGGGGGATTAGTGGTCAGTCTAATCTTCTTTTTCAAAATATCTCTATTCTAAATGATCCTGATTTTATCGATACTCCCATTGATGACCGTGATATTAATATTTCATTTGCGAATCCGAGTAAGGAAGATGCTTCGAGCATCACGCTTGGATCAGTAAATGTCAATACGATGGAGCAAAATAGCTCTGTATTCCTTGGTAATTCTCATGTGACGGGGATGGACGCCAATGAAAAAGTGAATTATTCACAAGGTGCTGTATTTGGAAATCAAAATCAATTGTTGAATAATTTAAATACAAACAATGATCAAGATTTTATAGATGGCATAATGGAAGATCAAGATATCAAGATTGCTAATTTAAAGTGAAAATTCAATGATTACTGAAACGATAACCTTTTGCTGTTTTGGTTATTTTTTTTTGACTTGGTGCGTTAGTCTCTGACATTGTTTCTTGTTTCGCCTTCTCTTTATCCATTTTTAAAATGTAAGGGTGGGAAAGGTCTTCCGCGCTTCCAATATTATTTCCAATAATAAGTTTTCCGCTCAACTCGTCAATTTCTAGATTGTCTAGTCGGAAAATAATGTTTTCTAAATAATCAATTTGAACATGATCAAATTGAATGTTTTTTCCAACCTCCTCCTTTTGCTTTTGCTCAAGCAGTTCAATAATTCGATCTAATTTATTGAGAAGAAGAGAGTCTATTTTATTTTCCTTTTCGACCTGTTTCTTTTTAAAAGAAAAAAATTTAAACATAAACTCCCTCCAAACGGTTAAATGGGGGAACTTAAAATCAATAGGAGTCCGTCCATTTTCCGCTTTTTGCATGATTATGTATTGGCTGCATTTTTGTATCGCTTAAGACACCTTTTTTTAATTTATGCGGTGGATAGTAGACATATTCCGGTGCCTGACCCCCGATGCGTTTGGGACAAGGGTTCCTTGTCCCATGGTTTTAGAATATAAGTGAATCATGCACTGTCCATGGTCATCCTTTACCTGCATTTTATTTGATAGATGAAGAGGGATTGGTTAAGTTTCGTATTACTTTTTTGTATTGTTTTAAAGAGACTACTTTACCTATATAGCTATTCTTGCGTTTTAAATCAGAGGAAATAAATTGGATGGCAAGGTAAGGGAAAAACTTTTTTGTACGAAAACGGAGATCCTTCCAATAAACCAAAAAGCCGTTCTTTCTTACATATACAAATGGATAAGCATATGTTGTACAAGCTAGAAAATCTGAAATAGACTGGTCCTTTCGACTGTCTGAAACTAACACGGGATATTCAATTATTTTGGAAAAAGTGTGTTCAATAGATAGACTTTGTTCTGAATAGGCACCTAATAAGAAATCTTCATCCGTTTCAATGATGACATCCCATTTAAATAAAGTGATACGGGGAATTAGCTTGATCCGGACTGCGTTTACAAAGTGGTTGTTTAAGTGCCGTTTCACCGCTGCCGTTGAAGAAATCCGAATCCCCAAGTATAAAAAAATAAATAGATAAATGGCCAAAAAGGTTAGGCCAGATTGATAGAAGGGGAGTAATCCGAACCCTAGAAAATGAAGGGCTAGAATGTAAGGGTCGATTAAAGGAACAGCATCAAAGGCAATCCATTTTCGTGAAAAAGGCAGCAGGATTTGTGTTCCGTGGACATTGAATAAATCAAATAGAACATGCAGAATGACAGCTAAAAACGACCATAAAAATAGATGAAGAAAATTTGTCCCTAGGAAAAAAGGGTACACGAAACCTGAAACCAGGATTGCCCATAAAGGAAGTGTGGGAAGGGAATGCGACAGTCCCCTGTGATGGCGGAAATAACTTCCTTTACCTTGTAATCGATAGATAAAGTCAAAATCAGGAGCATTAGAACCAATGAGAGTACCTATCATAACTGCCTGTGATAGAGCCAGTTGATCAGAAACAACAGGATCAATTTGAGCAAGAGCTCCAATACCTAAACCGATAACGATATGCGAAGCAGTATCCACATAACCACCCCTTACTCTTATTCATTAATAGGTAAAAACCTCATAAGCAATCAGGCAAATTTTTGTATGCTAGGATCCTCGAAAGCAGATTGATAATGCCAAAGTAAATGGTCAAAAATCGTATCCCAGTTTTGTGTTAAAGCATAATCTCTCCCTTCCCGTCCCAATTGGATTAGCAGGCTGTCATTTTCTAAAAGCTTAAGGATGGCATCTGCAAACTCTGCTGCATTGCCTGTTTCACACAAATAACCTGTAACCCCAGGCTGAATAATATTTTTTACGCCGCCCGAATTAGCTGTAATGGCGGGAGTACCGCTTGCCAAAGCTTCAATCACCACATTTCCAAAGGTTTCAGTAGGAGAAGGAAATACAAATAAGTCAGATGCGGAGTAAATTTCAGCTAACTCTATTCCTGTTAAGTATCCTGTAAAAATCATATTTGCGGGAGAATTTGCCTCCAGTTCTTCCCTTAACGGACCGTCACCAACTACTAACCATTGAACTTGCTCATTGACCTCAGCTGGGAGTTCCTTTGCCACATCCAGTAGTGTCTTGACATCCTTTTCAGGCGCCAGCCTACCCACAAAGGTTAGAAGGTACTTTTTGGTGATTCCGCGTTGCTCGCGTATTGATTGTTTATCGTAATAAGGATGGAAATGCTGACAGTCTACTCCATGCGGCCAAATTTCTAAATTAGTAAACCCTCGGCGATGAAGCTGAGTATAGGTTTCCTGTGATGGGACGAATAATTTTTTAAACGGCTTATGAAACCATTTCATGTATTTCCAAAGGACTTTTGAAAGAAATTGAAGGTTATAAAATTTCAAGTAATAATTAAAATCAGTGTGATAGGAGCCGACTAGCGGGATCGATAATTTTTTGGCAAGATAGATACCGCAAAGTCCCATGTTAAATGGTGTAGCGACATGGATGATATCGGGAGAAAAGGCTTCTAATTCAGCCTTAATCCGAAACAGGTTGGGAAAAGCCAGACGGCACTCGGGATAGAAGAAAAGGGACCGGCTTTTAAAGCGGCTAATGTGGGACGAAATGTATTCATTTGAATGAGAATTCGAATCAGGTGCAAAGACTTTAAAGGTGATGTTTTGTTTCTCAAAATAATTGGTAAAGTGCTTAAGGGTTCTCGCCACGCCATTGATATCTGGATGAAATGTATCTGTGAAAATAGCAATTTTCATAACATTCTCCTCCTCAACAGATTAATACTGCCGCAAGAATTGTACACTGATTCCTCAATGCTTTCCTCATATAAATTCTCCTAATGTAAGTTCCTCTTTATTGTATTAGATAACTGGGGCGTATCTTCTTAAGAAACTGTTAAACAATTGTAAAATTTATGTATATTCAATCCACTTTTATGTTGTTTCCGAAATCATGATTCAAACAGCAAAGAATCGATTTTTCTTCCTGATTCATTGGGACAAGGGGTCGGGTTCCTTGTCCCCTGGTTTTAGATTAAGTGAAAATTGGTTCTGTATTTTTGATGTAGGGTTTATTGAAGAGAATAAATTGAGCTTTCATCCAAGCATAGAAATTAAAAGGTTTTATTGTTGGTAAATAGGGTATCGAGAAGAGTGGGTAATTAAATTTACCTGCTTTTTCAATTTAAGAGGTACATATTTTCGTTGGGAGGTTCATTTTATGGAAAATAAGAAGGCAGAACAATTAAAGAAATTTACCATTGATAACGAAGAGCAAGCAGGCTTAACGACTAACCAAGGATTAAGAATGGCGGAGGATGAATTTTCTTTAAAAGCTGGTTTAAGAGGCCCTACCTTGATGGAGGATTTTCATTTTCGAGAAAAAATGACGCATTTTGACCATGAACGAATCCCAGAACGTGTTGTTCATGCACGCGGAGTGGGGGCACATGGCATCTTTCAGCTCTATGAATCTTTATCCGAATATACGAAAGCTGATTTTCTTAATGACACCTCTAAAACAACCCCGGTATTTGCTCGCATTTCCACCGTACAGGGCTCAAGAGGATCAAGCGATACAGTCCGAGACGTCCGTGGATTTGCGACCAAATTCTATACGGATGAAGGCAACTTTGATTTAGTCGGTAATAATATGCCTGTTTTCTTTATCCAAGATGCGATTAAATTCCCAGACCTTGTCCACGCCCTAAAACCTGAGCCACACAATGAAATTCCCCAAGGTGCCAGCGCCCACGATACGTTTTGGGATTTCATTGGTCAAAATCCCGAATCAGCCCATATGATTCTGTGGTTAATGAGCGACCGCGCCATCCCAAGGAGCTTACGTATGATGGAAGGCTTTGGTGTCCATACCTTCCGACTTATCAACGCTGATGGTAAAGCACATTTTGTGAAGTTTCACTGGAAACCGCTGCTCGGCATCCATTCTCAAGTCTGGGATGAGGCACAAAGGGCTGCCGGTAAAAATCCTGACTTTCACCGTCAAGACTTATATGAAGCAATTGAAAAAGGTGATTTTCCTGAATGGGAGCTAGGTATACAAGTGATTGCTGAAGAGGATGAATTCAGCTTTGATTTTGATATTTTAGATCCGACAAAATTATGGCCCGAAGAAGAAATCCCTGTAAAAATCGTTGGTAAAATGACATTAAACCGTAATGTCAACAACTTCTTTGCAGAAAGAGAACAAGTCGCTTTTCATCCCGGCCATGTCGTGCCGGGCATCGATTTTTCCAATGATCCTCTGTTACAAGGACGTTTATTTTCTTATACGGATACGCAGCTTTCCCGTCTCGGGGGGCCCAACTTCCATCAAATTCCGATTAATCAACCAGTGTGCCCTTTCCATAACAATCAACGGGATGGAATGCACCAAATGACGATTCATCATGGTCAAACAAGCTACCATCGGAACGGTTTAAACGCCAATCAACCTGAACCTGTGCCAGTCGAACTGGGTGGTTATGATCATTATCAAGAAAAAATCGACGGGCGAAAAATTAGGGGCCGCAGTGATAGTTTCCTAGACTTTTACTCGCAAGCAAAGTTATTTTATAACAGTCTCGCTCCCTTTGAACAAAAACATTTAATAGCTGCTTGTAGCTTTGAACTTGGCAAATGTAAATCAGACTTGGTAAAAAATAATGCTGTGGCCTTGTTCAATCATATCGATCGACAACTGGCACAAGAAGTTGCCGATAACATTGGCGCTGAACTTCCTGAAGAAAATCTTGAAGTTAAATCCGATAAAAAATCGCCTGCCCTTAGCATGGCAAACACGGTTAGCAAGTCTGATACAAAATCTGTGGCAATTGTGTTAAATGGGGAACCTGATGATGAAAAATTAACAGAATGGGTTAAAACATTAGCACAGTATAATATAAATTATAGTATTGTAGCTAAAAAGATCAGTCCCATTAATGCTGTACTAAAAGTGACAGATACCTTTGATACAGCAGAATCAAGTCTTTTTGATGCAGCATTATTAATCAGCACGGAGCCTGAAATTGAAACACCTGTATTGGAATTCATTGAAACCACCTTCAAACATTTTAAACCATTGGCTTTAGCTATTAGTAATAGCCAAGCATTGGAGTGTAGTCGTGTCCATGTAAACACGGCCGGTGTGTACGATTTATCACAAGCGGACATTCACCAATTTGTTGAAGGGATTGGACAAGGCCGTTTTTGGGAACGGCAACTATGAAGATTTAATATAGATCGTAATCTTGCTATCTTGGATAGTAGCTACTAATAATGATAATTTTATATTTTTATACAAAAATAAGGGAAACACTCGCTTGATGTTTCCCTTACAATTTCCTTAATATAAATAAACTCAAATCACTAAAAGTAAAAAAAAATAACGATTAATTTTTTCTTAATACTTTTTTTAGCAGTGATCCTATAATAACCCCAGGAATCACGCATAACATTGGAAACCAAACTGTTCCCAGCAATACTCCAAATAACTTCACTCTCGCTGAATACATAAGTCCAACAGTTACAAGATAGGCGGAAAAAGCAAACGGCAAAAAAGAATATGGTTCCTTACCCCCACCAGCATCTTTATATGCGTCCCACATCGCAAAAAAGTAAACACATGGATAAAACATAAGCCATTGATATTCAGTATGGACAATAGCTTTCTCAATTTCTCCGTTAAAGCTAAGTAAGATTAATTCATTAAAATCGGATTGAACATTAATCGCAATTTCCAATGAAATTAATATGATCCCTTTAAAGTATTTTCCATTAAGTAATTGTCCAAATCCAGGAAGAGCAATACTCCATAACAATTTTTCTTTTGGATTCACATCTGTCTAACCTTTTTCTTTTGGAATTTTTTTGAACTAAATTGTTTTGCTGATGGTTACGTATCACTTACCAACTTATTTCTATCAACCGAATAAGGTGGTTGCTCCATCCAACCATTCTCAATCATAATCTTTGCTGCATCTTCAACAAATCTTGCGATGTTCATTAATGATTTTGTGGCCATGAGCCCTATATCATGTCTTCCATTTACTGCCGTAGAATTTCCAAATGCCCTAATCTTCATGGTGAACATGTCCATCTTATGAAACAACATTAATTTATCTGAAAATGGAGCAAATGTTGATTTTGTAACCAAATGGTCAAGAAAAGATGGTGTGGGCAAATCTTCATCATGGAGTTTTCCCATAAATATTTCAACGTGTTTATGAGTGAAATCTTTCCCTCGTATAAACAAATCTCGAATCTTTTCTGATTTTACCACTTGGCTAAACGCCATAACGAGTGCTTTACTTGTTGCATTATTTTCGATATTGTCATAAAGATGAGTAATTTCTAATGCGTGTAATGGTCGTACATTTCACAAAAAGCCGTTTAAAAAATCTTTTTGCACAAATTCCACCCTATCGGGGACTGGAATAATAGGTGGTTTGATAATCAATCCTTTACTCATTAAAATATCTTTTATTTGTTTCATTAAAGCCATGGTGGACTCCATACAATTAATAAAAAACTCTTCTACATCCTTTCTATAAACAAGCGGTACTGCTATGTTATAAATGCTCATCCCTGCTTTGGCTACATATTTTAAGTAATGTACGTAGTATTCATCTTGAAACAAACGAGGAGCACTAGCGTTAAGGTCTTCCTCTTCTGAAAAACCTTTGGGAATAGGAAAATTTTCTTTCTTGAAAATCCCCTCCGTTGTTTTTAGGAACTCCGTACTTAATTTTAATGCATTTTCTAACAAGGTTTTAATATCAGGGTCTTCAACATGTTGAAGATAATACTTTAAAATACATTTTGACATGCTATTTCCCATATAAGTGGCCCACAGTTTTCCCATTTCGGCTGCTGTGAGTTCTTCACTTAGGTCCGATTTTGGTGTACTTATATTAATTGGTTTAAGCGATTCCATAGTAAAATCTCCCTTTTATTGTTTTGCTTAGTATTTTCCTCCATTCAAAATCATATTCAGCACACGCTTTTATCGTACAATCTTTCTAAAACAAGACACCAATTTTTACAGCGCTTACAATGTTACTATTTACAAAGTTAAAATGATTCAGTAAAATGAGGATAATGTTGTATACAAGTACACAATAAAAAAGATTCAACTGGTAAAGTTAGGTTAAGGTATTCTTTAAAACTGATAATTTTATGGAAATCTAATAGGGGAGCTGAGTAGCTATGCAGTATCCTGCCTCGTGGTTACAAGGGGCTTCACTTGGAGAGAAAATTGCTTGTGAGTTACGTCTGAAAATTGTAAGTGGAACTATTAAACCTAACACTATATTATCCGAAAACCAGATTGCAGATGAATTTGGTACTAGTAGATCTCCGGTTAGAGAAGCTTTAAAAACACTTTTTACTGAAGGTTTAATCCGCTTGGAACGTATGGGAGCAGTAGTACTGGGGTTGACTTCAAAGGATATTGAGGAAATATATGACGTTCGTTTTTTTATTGAAACGTTTATTTTGGAACGACTTTCGAAAGTTCAACATGAAAATTTAGTCACTGCACTAAATCAAATCATTGATAAGATGGAAATGGCAGCTAAGCACCACGATTTTATCGAGTTCGCTTATCAAGATCTACATTTCCATGAAATTATGATTTTAGAAGGTGATCATACCAGAATTCTGCATTTGTGGAATAATATTCGTCACATTGTACTAGCAGCGCTGTTAGTGGCAACAGAAAAAAGGTTCACAGCAGAAACACATGAAATAAAACCTCTAATAGATAAACACCGATTGATTGTAAGCGCTTTAGTTTTAAATGATAGCAGCTATATGAAACAGGTAATCCAAAAGCATTTTGAAGATACTCGACATACGGTAAATAACACTGTGCTTACTCATAAAGTACATGAAAAATAGGGAGAATCAAGAGGGAGTCTTCATACTAATTGGATATGAAATATGTATTCAAACACATCTTGTCGACAAGTACACAACAATCGAATAGTGAAATTGTCGACAAGTATACCAGGTTAATGATTAGTTATTTTATACTTTTCATAAATAAATCAATTTTTAGGAGGAAAAAGAAATGACTGTTATGAAAGCCGGATTGTATCTATCTGAAAAAAATGTGGCATTAGGGACTTTAGAAAAACCAACATTGAAACAGGGAGAGGCATTAATAAAGGTATCCTCCGCGGGTATTTGCGGCACTGATATGATGATTTATTTTGGAAAGCATCCTAGAGCCAAAGCACCTCTGGCAATGGGCCATGAATTCAGTGGAGTTATTGAAGAAATCAATGGTGATTCCACTTTTAGTGTAGGAGATAGAATTGTTGTGGAACCAACGATTAGCTGCGGTAAGTGTGATGCTTGTCTATCAGGAAATTCCCATGTTTGTAAAACGCTTGGATTGATCGGGATTGATTCACACGGCGGCTTTGCGGAATATGTAGCTGTTCCATTACATCGGCTGCATGAGGTGCCGAATACGTTATCCGATGCCCATGCCGCACTTGCAGAACCCGTGGCTGTAGGGATACACACTGTACGGCGCTCGAATGTTAAAGTAGGAGATACAGTATTGGTACTAGGAGCGGGTCCCATTGGTTTATTAATTGCTCTAACAGCAAAATTAGCAGGAGCAGAAAAAATATTTATTTCCGACATTAGTCCGTATCGTTTAGGTAAGGCGGAAGAACTTGGCTTTATTGTTTTGGATAGCAAAAAAGTAGATGTAGTAGAAGAAGTGAAGGCTGCAACAAATGGAAATGGCGCAGATGTTGTTTTCGAAGTTGCAGGCAATAACATCACAGCGAATCAGATGATTCATGCTTGTCGAACACAGGGTCAAATCGTTGTTGTAAGCGTTTTTAAACAGCCCCCAACCATTGATCTTGCAGCGATGCATTTCCGAGAACTGTCACTAACGACGACTCGATGCTACAGTCATTCAGATTTTGCAACCGCTATCAGTATGATGGCAAATGGACAAATTGATGTCACGACATTAATTTCACATCAATTGCCGCTTAATGAAATCGAAAAAGGATTTCAGCTTATGACAAACCCGGAAGAGTCTTTAAAAATCTTAATTCAGCCAAGCATGTAAGGGGGAATAACAGATGTTTCGATTAGATGGGAAAGTAGCTGCTATTACAGGGGCTACAAGAGGAATTGGAAGACAAATGGCCATAGCACTAGCGGAAGCCGGGGCCAAGGTCGCCTTGCTTCAACGGAATGTAAATGACCACTCCGTACAAAAGGAAATTGAAGCACGGGGTCAAACCTGTATCATTGTTCCCTGCGACCTAGAGGATCAGTCCCAAGTAAAGGCAGCGATACCGACGGTTGTGAATGAGCTTGGGCAGATTGATATTCTCGTCAATAATGCGGGCATTCAACGTCGTTCACCATCCGTTTCATTCTCAGAAAGTGACTGGGATGATGTAATCAATGTGAATTTAAAATGTGTTTGGCTTTTATGTCAAGAAGCTGGGAAATTCATGGTTCCTCAAAGGAAAGGGAAAATCATTAACATGGCGTCTTTATTATCATTCCAAGGCGGCTTAACGGTACCAGCTTATGCTGCCGCGAAGGGCGGGGTAGCGCAATTGACGAAGGCGCTGTCAAATGAATGGGCAAAAGAAAATGTCAATGTAAATGCGATTGTTCCTGGATATATTGCAACAGATATGAATGAGGCACTGCTACAGGATGAAACGCGAAATCGTCAAATTCTCGAGCGGATACCAGCGGGCCGCTGGGGAACTCCAGAAGATTTTATGGGAACAGTTATCTTCTTGGCATCAGATGCATCGAATTATATTCATGGACACCTATTAGCTGTTGATGGCGGCTGGTTAGGCAGATAAGAGAAACGAAGCAAGTATGAAGACCTTGCAGTAGGCAAAATAGGTGCCTGTCCCTAACACACTAGGGGACAGGCACCTATTTTAATAAGGATTATTTCTCCATATAATTTAAAACTATCTTCAACAAAGCTGCACCGATAGTTGAACAAGAAAAAGAGCTACGACTCTTTGTTTAAGGTTTTTCCATGGTAAATTTTAATTCGCTATTAAATCCTTAAATTCGCTAATAAACATGGCAGATTCGCTAATAAACTCTCGAAATTCGCTAATAATAAATTGGGAGAGTATAATTGACTGCATTTCTTGCGAGAAAAACATGCATATCAACGGTTGGATATTACTGGGGAAAGCAGAAGCGGCTTTTTTTAGATTCTTTGCAACTAATTGAACATAGTTGCCAGGTAAATCAGAGATATTGGGGGAGGTTGGAATCTCCTCCATACTTCTTCCTGTCAAAACACTGATTAGTAAAGGACTAAAATTTAAACGCCCCATTTCTTTAATAACCCCTTCATTGGCAACCTTAGAATAATAAAACTTTGTATTATAAAATCCTCTATTTTTCTATTTCCTATATAGATCAAACAAATTGTAATGAAAAAATAATACCATATATATAACGCAAATAGAATCTTCCTCTTAATCTTTCATTTACTCAGGAAACGAGCGGCCGGTACATATGTCACCTGAAAAAGTAAAGCTACAAACATTCCTTTGCCTTTATCCATATTTTTTCTGTAAAAAAATCTTGTTTTTAGTTTAAATCTATGTAAATATATATGTCAAGACAGCTGTTAACCTTTGGGGGTATACACTATGAAAAAGAGTGACGTTCTAATTATTGGCAGTGGAGTTGCGGCCTTGCAGCTGTCCATTTTACTCAGTCATGATAAGAATGTGAGAATCCTCACAAAGTCACATATAAAGAATGCAAATTCTTATTTGGCGCAAGGTGGGATTGCTGCTGCCATCGGGATTCAAGACGACCCATCGAAGCATTTCGCTGATACGCTTGAGGCCGGAAGATTTCATAATAATGAGGATACCGTTCGTGAAATAGTGAACGAAGCTCCCAAACTGATTGGTGATCTTGATAAACAAGGTAATATTTTTGACAAAGATCAACTTGGAAATTTGCAGCTTGGATTGGAAGGGGCTCACAGTGAAAAAAGAATTGTTCATAGCGGCGGCGATGCAACAGGAAAAAATGTAATAGAATACTTGATTAGTAAACTTCCTGAAAGTAGTAAAGTCGAAGAGAATGTCTTTGTTTACGAATTAATCATGGACCATAAGCAAAAACGGTGTATTGGCGCCAAAGCGAAAACTGAAGATGGCACCATCCGTTATTTTTATGGAGATTATGTGATTCTTGCAACAGGCGGCTGCGGCCAATTATATCCCTATACCTCAAATGCCCCTACTGTAACGGGTGATGGGATTGCCATGGCCTATTTGGCAGGTGCTGAAATTGCCGATATGGAGTTTATTCAATTTCATCCAACAATTTTGTATATAAATGGGGAAACAAAGGGCTTAATTTCTGAAGCGGTTCGAGGGGAAGGGGCCACTTTAGTGACAGAAGATGGAACACCGATTATGGAAGGTGTACATCCTTTAAAGGACCTCGCCCCAAGGCACATCGTTTCTAAGACCATATTTGATTATATCGAAAAAGGTCATGAAGTATTTCTGGATATTAGAAGCATTAATGACTTTGAAAAAAGGTTTCCTTCCGTTACCGCGATTTGCCAGAATAATAGGGTGAATTTGTCAGAAGGGAGAATTCCGGTTGTTCCTGGCAGTCATTTTTTAATGGGCGGTATAAAAACGGATGTAATGGGGTGTACGTCCATAAATGGACTATTTGCGATTGGAGAGGCGGCATGTACAGGTCTTCATGGTGCGAATCGTCTGGCCAGCAATTCATTGTTAGAGGGGCTTTATCAAGGGAAAAAGCTTTCCCAATGGATTAATTCCCATTCGAAAAAAAATCTCATTCCTGATTTTCCAAGACCTGTTCCTTTCCTTCAAGAAAAAAGTGTTTTTCTTCCGGATGTCCAGGTTTTAAAGGAGCGGATGATGAAAAGGGTCGGGATTGTCCGTTCCAAAGAACTTTTGGAAGAACAACAAAATTGGCTCCAGCAGCTGCAGGTATGCGAGTTAACGGAATTTGACGCTTATTCAACTCAAGACCTTACCGCAATTTTTATGTACGTCAGTGCAACCCTGATTACGGAGTCTGCCTTAACCCGGACAGAAAGCCGCGGCGGCCATTTTAGATGTGATTTTCCAGATGAAGATGATGAAAACTGGTTGAAGAAAATAATCATTCAAAAACACAAAGGGGAAGTGGCAATCAATCATGAATACGTTGAAACTGCGCTCGCTAATTGAGCAATTTTTTATCGAGGACATTGGAGAACAGGATGTCACAACCGATACAATCTTTTCAAACCAGACCAAAGGGCAAATCGTCTTTATAGCAAAAGAAGATGGAGTTTTTTGCGGGGAAGAAATAATTAAAACGGGATTTCACTTGTTGAGTTCGCAAATAGACATCGATTTATTTGTCAAAGATGGCGACAGATTCGAAATAGGGCAGCGATTGGCAGTGGTGTCAGGGGAGGTTTCCGCCCTTTTAAAAGGAGAAAGGGTCATCCTTAATCTTGTTCAGCGCATGAGCGGAATTGCTAGCTTAACAAAAAAAGCGGTAGAGACGCTGAATAGCTCTTATACAAGGATTTGCGATACAAGAAAAACAACACCAGGACTTCGAATGCTCGAAAAATACGCTGTTCGATGTGGCGGCGGCTATAATCACCGTTATGGTCTTTATGATGGAGTCATGATAAAAGACAATCATATCTCTTTTGCTGGCTCTATTAAACATGCGGTCGGGTTAGTTCGTGAGAAAACGGGACATATGGTTAAAATCGAAGTGGAGACTGAGACAAAAGAACAAGTAATCGAAGCGGTGAAAGCGGGCGCGGATGTTATTATGTTTGATAACCGGACTCCAGATGAAATAAAGGAACTTATAAAATCGGTGCCTGACACCATTATCACGGAAGCATCAGGCGGAATCCAATTAACCAATTTGGCCGATTATCGCGATTCGGGCGTTCATTATATTTCGCTTGGATTTTTAACTCATTCATCCAAAGCGCTTGATATTAGCGTCAAGGTCTTACTTGGGGAGGAACAATAAAATGACAGTTACTGAAATGCAAAGCCGTATAATAGAGGAAATTCAAGAATGGAAGAAAAAGCGCAATGCCATTCTGCTCGCTCACAATTATCAACTTCCGGAAATTCAGGATATTGCAGACGTGCTGGGTGATTCCCTTGCACTTGCTCGTGCAGCGGTAAACACTACTAAAGATGTCATCGTATTCTGCGGTGTTCACTTTATGGCGGAAACGGCTGCAATGTTGAACCCAGAGAAAACTGTGCTCCTTCCAGACTTGGAAGCAGGCTGCTCCTTGGCTGATTCTATCACAGCAGACCAGCTTCGTGAATGGAAAGCTGAGCATCCCGGGGCAGTTGTCGTTGCGTATGTCAATACAACTGCTGAAGTAAAGGCGGAAAGCGATTATTGCTGCACCTCTTCGAATGCAGTGGATATTGTCCGTTCCATTCCTGAAGATAAAGAGATCCTTTTCTTACCGGATATGTTCCTAGGTTCTTTCGTGAAGAAGGAAACGGGTCGTGAAAACATGCATATTTGGATGGGGGAATGTCACGTTCACGCAGGGATTGCCCCGCATCAGGTAGAAGAAGTGCTTACTGAGCATCCCGAAGCCGAACTGCTTGTCCATCCGGAATGCGGCTGTTCTACTTCCAGCATGTATTTAATGTCTGAAGGCGTACTGCCGAAGGACAAAACTCATATTCTATCAACGGGCAACATGCTAAAACATTCTAAAGATTCACAGGCAGATGAATTCATCGTCGCAACAGAAGTAGGGATTATTCATCAAATGGAAAAACAAAATCCTACCAAACGATTCGTCGCAGCCAATCCAGAAGCCATTTGTCCATTTATGAAAATGATCACACTTGAAAAGGTTTTAGCTGCTTTAAAAGAAAACAAACATGTGATTACAGTTCCTGCCGATACAGCCAAGCGTGCAAAGCTTTCAATTGAACGAATGGTATCCATTGGTTAATTATATTGAATATTGGTGCCTGTCCCCAGATACAGTAATGCTTTAAAACACTGGGGGACAGGCACCTTTTTTCTATTTCTAAGAAATTTCTAATATTGCTAAGCTATACTGAACTTGGCTGATAGGAAAGTAAATCTTTCGTTAGGAGGATATTCATATGAAAAAAAATGATAAAAAGTGGGTAATCCTTTGTTCCACTGCCCTTGCAGCAGTTTACTCAGCGGGTTATTTTACTACGGAAACCCAGGCAAATTTAGGTCAACCGCTACCACAAATTGAAAGTAATTTTCAAACAAATAGCAGTCCTGTAAATGGTTCCAAAGAAAGCAGCAACATAACAAATAGCCGCTATAAAGATGGTACATATACAGGGTCGGGAATGAATAGACGAGGAAGCATTGAGGTACAAGTAACCATAAAGAAAGATGTCATTACGGATGTTGCAATTAGCCATTTTGCTATGCATTATTCGGACAGGGACGTAGTCGGGATGCCAGATGAAGTTTTGCAAAAGCAAAGCCCTCAAGTGGAGAATGTTTCAGGTGCAACTTATAGCACGGAAGCTTTCCAAAATGCAGTACAAGATGCCCTAGATCAAGCCCAAAACGCAGTGGGTTAACAGAAAGAGGGTGAAGAAAAATGAGGAAAATGAAACTGTATATGGATACTGTTGTAGATATACAAGTTGTTATGGCGAAATCAAAGGAAGAGACGGAAGAAAAAATAAATCGTGCGTTTCGTGCATTCCAAAAAGTAGAGCAAGCTTGCAGTCGTTTTTCTGCTACAAGTGAATTAATGCGGGCTTGCCAAATAATCGGAACACCGGTGGTAATTAGTCCTTTTCTATTTGAACCCCTTATGTTTGCTATCGAAATGGCAAAATTGACGGATGGATTATTCGATCCCACTGTGGGGAAAGTGATGGAGGAGCATGGATTTAATCGTCATTATTTAACGGGAGATACGATAGAAAGTCCTTCTGCTGATTCTGTTTCGTATCATGATATTGTCTTAGATAAAGGAACACATACCTTAACTTTAAAAAAACCTTTAGTGATTGATTTAGGGGCAGTAGCCAAAGGGTTCGCAATAGACTTAGCTGCAAATGAGTTGAAAGAATTTGCCGGGTTTGTGGTCAATGCTGGCGGGGATCTGTTTGCAAGCGGAGTGGATGAAAAGGGGAATCCGTGGAAAATCGGTATCCAGCATCCATGTCAAAAAGATGAAATAATGGATACCATTGAAATTTCTAATGAAGCAATCTGCACATCCGGAAGCTATGAGCGAAGGAGCCCGAACAATCCAGATTTGCACCACTTAATGGATCCAAACACAAAACGCTCACCCAATGAATTGATTAGTTGTAGCGTGATCGCCCCATTCGCGATGATGGCAGATGCTTTTTCCACTGCATCATTTCTTCTTGGGGCAAACAAAGGGAAAAGGTTAATTGAAGAACAGGATATGAAAGGACTCCTCATCAAATCCGAATTACAAATTGTTAGAGCTGGAGGAATATAAATGACTGCAAAAAAATGGATGAAAACACCCAAGGGATATGTCACCATTGCCATGATTGCTTTTCTAATTATCGCTTCCATAGGCTCAAAAAATATCATGGGCATTATTAATAGCATCATCGCTGTTGGAGTATCATTAACGGTAAATTACTTCTATTGCACGATAACGAATAAAAAGGGCAGTAGGGATGGTACCATTATTACCGGATTAATCATTTCTTTGATCTTAAGTTTTACTACATCTTGGCTCGTTGTAGCTGGGACGGCTGTTATAGCCATTTTGTTTAAGCATCTTTTGGTCTATAAGAAGAAGCCAATTTTCAATCCAGCAGCCTTTGGTTTATTACTATCGATTTTTATCTTTCAAACAGGGCAAAGTTGGTGGGGAGCTTTTGGCGATCTTCCTGCATGGACGATTATTTTTCTCTTGATTGGAGGATACATCGTAACAGACCGAGTGAATAAATTCCCTCAAGTTTTTTCATTTCTTGGAACCTTTTTTATCTTGCTGTTTCTTATGGGGTATTTCAATGTAGGAAATGCAGCTGATGCCCTACGGCCGCCATTTATCAATGCTGCACTATTTTTTGGCTTTTTTATGCTCACAGATCCGCCAACATCGCCAGCCAAAGTGAAGAATCAAGTTATTTTCGGTATTCTGTCTGCTGTATCAGGAATCATTGTTTATGGAATATTCGGTGGCCTCACCTATTTGTATATTGGCTTGTGTATCGGGAATCTTTATAGTTTTCTCCAAAAACGCTCACCTTCAAAGGTTTCTTCTCTAAGACAAAATGTAAAACCGACACATCGAGGACTTAGTAAATAAAATATGATTAGGTAGAACGTTATTAGCAGTTTATAATGGGTGGACAAACTATAAATGGTAAAAATGAATGAGGGAGTTGGCAGGCAACAATGCGCGTGTTGGTCGTAGAAGATGATTTACCTTTAAGAAGAATTATTGCAAAAATATTAGCGGAAGAACACTATCAAGTTGAGCAGGCTGAAAATGGCGAAGATGGTTATTTAATGGCCTCTACAAATGAGTACGATCTGATCACACTTGATATTATGCTGCCGAAAATGGATGGGTTTTCGTTAATTAGAAAATTACGGAGTGAAGGCCGTCAAACTCCAATATTGTTTCTCACTGCTAAGGATCGGATGGAGGATAAAGTAAAGGGGTTGGACTTCGGCGGAGATGACTATATTGTTAAACCCTTTGCGACACAAGAATTTTTAGCGAGAGTGAGATCCCTGCTTCGACGATCGGGTAAAATGGGGATGGAAGGAAAGATGACCTATGGCCCCATTCTCTTAGATACCAATCAGCATGAAGGATTCATAAACCATGATGTATTAAAATTGACCATTAAAGAATACGAATTACTCTATTATTTAATTCAAAATAAAGAACAAATTTTAACGAGAGATCAAATTTTTCAAAGAGTATGGGGCATCGAATCAGAAACGACTGATGCGATTGTTGATCTTTACATCCACTATTTACGAAAAAAATTAACGCCTTTTGACTATGACCGTCTTATTCGGACAGTCCGTGGCGTGGGATATATGTTGAAGGAGTAGTCAAAGCCATGTTTAAAAAGACTAAACACCGACTTGTCATCCTCAATGCTCTTGTATTTTTTATACTCCAGAATGCGTTTGGTGCAATGATTTATTTTTATACGCAATATAGTTTGTATCATCAAGCGGATCAAACGATTTTAGAAAAGAAAAATCACCTGCTCCATGAAAAGGAGAAACGAGAAACCCAATTAAACCCGGAACGAGAAGAGAATCGTCGACTTGTTTATTTGCTATGGGAGAACAAAAACAAGTTGTACAATGTAATTCCAAAAAATTCAATATCTCCTATCAATGCCAACCGTTTTTCTCCGTTGTTAAATAAGAATGGGCTTCAGTCCATTACCATTGGTCCTGAATCCTATCGTATTTTGAAAATAGCTGTTTCGCAGGGAAAAGAATATTCACCTGTACAGAATATCCAAATTGTATACAACTTAAAACGTGAAAAAGAAATGTTATCTCATTTACTTATTGTGATTGGCTTTGGCTCACTACTAAGTGTGTTTATCGCAATATTAGCAGGAATTTATCTTGCCAATAAAGCATTAATACCAATCAAGATGTCCTGGGAGAAGCAGCAGCAATTTGTGGCGGATGCCTCACATGAATTGCGCACACCACTCTCCGTTATGAAGTTAAATTTAGAGCATTTATTTCGTCATCCGGATAACAGTATTGAGCAGGAAAGTGAGACCATTCATCAGGCCATTCAAGAAATTAATTACGTGTCAAAAATGACTGCCGATTTATTGACATTAGCACGCTCTGATTCCAATCAGTTACAAATAATACAAGAATCCATTCAGTTAGATGACATCCTTCATCAAGTGGTTAAGGATTTTAAAACACTCGCAATTTCAAAAAGTATACATTTAACGGCTGACATTCACCCAATAAAGATGATTGGTGACAATGAGAGAATAAAGCAACTGTTTGTCATCGTAATAGACAATGCACTAAAGTATACACAGGAGAATGGATCCATTTCGGTAAAAGGTAGAGTTAAAAATTCTCGTGCAATCGTTGACATAATAGATACAGGGATTGGTATTCCAAAGACAGACCTTCCCTATATTTTTGATCGTTACTACCGTGGTGATAAATCAAGAAATCGCCATATAGAGGGGACTGGTTTGGGGCTTTCTATAGCTAGCTGGATTATTAAATCCCATTCGGGGGAAATTCAGATTCTGAGCAAAGAAGGGGAAGGGACCCATGTTATTGTTAGCCTCCCTCTAAAATATAAAAATAGTTAACTTTTGAAGGGGCACGGCACAACGCTGGCCTGGTATACATTGGAATATCAGTGCCTGACCCCCGATGCGGTAACGCTTTAACACTCTGGGGGTCAGGCACAACTATTCAACTACC
>NZ_BCVP01000061.1 GCF_001591805.1 Neobacillus novalis NBRC 102450
CGGCCAGGCAAAACTAGGACAACCCGAGAGGGTTGTCCTTTTGTGTTCTTCTCGCTATCCCATCAAATACTGATAAACCAAAAACGGCCCTTTTTTCATGGTACTGTCAAGGAATGAGGCAATAAATGGGTAATCATGATTGGGCATCATTTTCGTTAATTCACTCCACCACTCTGTTTCGTAACGGGCAATCATACTTAAGTTATACAGCAGCAGATAGTGAATTAGCAGTTCTGGGAAGTTGAGATAGATGCCTTTATTCAGTGGAATTGTCCAATGACTATTTTCTAAATTGAATTTCAATGGTGTGCTTTCTAAGTGAACCCCTTCGTTAATCGGTAGAGTAAGTCCCTCACTCTCAAATTCAACTCCTTTTTCACACTTCGAAGCAAAATACTCCTTAAAGCGGCTTTCTGTCATATGAAAGTAATTTAAAACCGTTTCAGGTACAACAAACTGTTCTCCTTGCTGCTGTAATGTGGCAAATGTCCTTTTTCTTTCAAGAAAAAAGAATAAATCATCCAGTTCTGGTATAAGCTGTAGTAATTCCTCCATCATGACTTTCTCCCCTTCTAAAGGTTTCATGTGGAACATTTTTTCCGACATGAAGGGGAAAAGTCCATTTTTTTGAAATTTAACTTCATCCTGAAAGAAAAGATAATTTTGCTTTTTCCTTTTTCTTGTTGAAACGCCATGTGCTAAGACAGCGGTTGTCTCAGGATAAGAAGGGTCAATGGATAAAATACAAGCTTTAATTAAATGGACAAGACCATAGAATAGTAAAATCGGCTTTAAAATTAGCGGGGATTTCTCTGCTTGTTCATAATATATTTGCCCATGTTCCAGATAATAAAGAAAGGCATAGCAATTTTCATAGCCTTTTTGTTCAGGATTATCCAGTTTCTGCTTCTGATAGCTAGTTTTTAAATAACGCTGGCAGTATTCTGCCGAAAAGAAACAGGAGAAGCTTTTCCAGTCTTTATATTGAATACCCAAGATCCAATCACCTTTTTCAGAAGAGTCAAATTAATAGTTATTCCTTGACAGTATTTTGTCCAATTGTTAACCTACAAACAATATATTTTTTTCCTGGAGGCCGTTAATATGTGGGAAAGTAAGTTTATAAAAGAAGGTTTGACGTTTGATGATGTTTTGTTAATTCCGGGTAAGTCTGATGTATTGCCAAGGGATGTAAGCCTAAAGGTAGAATTATCGCCATCTGTTAAGCTAAATATTCCAATCATAAGCGCAGGGATGGACACTGTGACAGAATCGGAAATGGCGATTTCCATGGCGCGCCAAGGCGGCTTAGGAGTTATACATAAAAATATGACCATCGAACAGCAGGCGGAGCAGGTGGAAAAGGTAAAACGGTCTGAAAGCGGCGTTATTACCGACCCATTTTTCTTGACACCGGAACACCAAGTATATGATGCGGAGCATTTAATGGGAAAATACCGAATCTCCGGGGTGCCAATTGTCAACAATTTGGAGGAGCAAAGGCTTGTTGGAATTATTACAAATCGTGATCTACGGTTTATCCAGGATTATTCCTTTAAAATTTCCGACGTGATGACGAAAGAAAACCTGGTCACAGCCTCAGTTGGAACCACATTAAAAGAGGCGGAAAGAATTCTTCAAAAGTATAAAATTGAAAAGCTTCCCCTAGTAGATGACCATGGCGTCTTAAAGGGCTTAATTACAATTAAGGATATTGAAAAGGTAATTGAATTTCCTAACTCTGCAAAGGACAGTAAAGGGCGATTATTAGCCGGTGCAGCTGTAGGTGTAACTAGCGACACGATGAAACGGCTTGATATGCTTGTCAAGGCGAATGTTGACGTTGTCGTCGTTGATACAGCCCACGGGCATTCTAAGGGTGTGTTAGACACGGTACGAGAAATAAGAAGCACCTATCCTAACTTGACGATTATTGCAGGAAATGTGGCAACTGCTGAAGCGACAAAGGCTCTTATCGAAGCAGGCGCCGATGTCGTGAAAGTAGGAATTGGCCCGGGTTCGATTTGTACAACGAGGGTGGTAGCAGGTGTTGGCGTGCCGCAAATTACCGCTGTTTATGATTGTGCTACAGAAGCAATGAAGCACGGAAAGACGATTATTGCTGACGGCGGGATTAAATACTCCGGTGATATCGTCAAGGCGCTTGCAGCCGGCGGGCATGCAGTTATGCTTGGCAGCCTCTTAGCAGGCGTTTCTGAGAGCCCTGGTGAAACGGAAATTTTCCAAGGCCGCCGCTTTAAAGTATACCGCGGTATGGGGTCTGTTGCCTCGATGGAAAAGGGTTCAAAAGACCGTTATTTCCAAGAAGATAATAAGAAATTTGTTCCAGAAGGTATTGAAGGCCGCATCCCTTATAAAGGACCATTGGCGGAAACGATTTATCAGCTGATTGGCGGACTCCGATCTGGTATGGGTTATTGTGGTACAAAGGACATTAATGACCTAAGAACAAAGGCACAATTTATTAAGATGACAGGCGCCGGCCTTAGGGAAAGCCACCCGCATGATGTGCAGATTACGAAGGAAGCACCGAATTATTCATAATAATAACCTTGTAAAACAGAGAAGCCCCGTCTTCTCTGTTTTTTTTGGTAAAATGGTCCTAAAAGAGAAACCAAATTGCAAAAAGAATCGTCCAATCCTCTGTCTATGATTTACTAGGCAGGTATGTTAAAATAACCAAAGTGATTAATTCTTGGAGGGTTTTAGAGTGAAAAAACATTTTTATCAGAAATGTGTTGCCAGTGCGCTGGCACTTATCATGTTTTTTGGTCTTTTTGCCGGGGTCGATCAAGCGAAGGCGGAAGCTGAAATAAATGTGAATGCAGACGGTGCGATAATAGTTGATGGAGAAACAGGTAAAGTTTTATACGAGAAGAATGGTGAGAGTTCACTTGGTGTTGCCAGTATGACGAAAATGATGACTGAATATCTTTTGCTTGATGCGGTGAAACAAGGGAAGGTGAAATGGGATCAGGATTATCCCGTCAGTGAACTTGTTTATAAAATTTCACAGCCTAGAGATTTATCTAATGTGCCCTTACGGCAGGATGGAACGTATAAAGTCCGAGAATTATATGAAGCAATGGCGATTTATTCTGCAAATGGCGCAACAATTGCCCTAGCTGAAGTCATTGCCGGTTCGGAATCAAAGTTTGTTAAAATGATGAATGAAAAGGCAAAAAAGTTAGGATTAAAAAATAGTAAATTTGTTAACTCAACGGGTTTAAATAATAAAGATTATCATGGGAAACATCCAGAAGGAACTGGGGCTGACGAAGAAAATCTGATGTCACCTCATGACGTCGCGACGTTAGCTTTCCATCTCATTAATGATTATCCGGATGTTTTAAAAACAGCCAGCACTCCAAGAAAGACATTTCGCGAGGGTACTACAGATAAAATTAACATGATTAACTGGAACTGGATGCTGCCAGAATTAGATTATGGCTATAAAGGGATGGATGGCCTCAAAACGGGAACCACAGATTTTGCTGGTTATTGCTTTACAGGTACAGCAGCCCGCGATGGAAAACGATTTATTACGGTTGTGCAAAATGCGAAGGATGCAAGCGGTAAAAACGATGGTTATCGTGCCCGCTTTGGCGAGACAAAAAAAATGTTGGACTATGCGTTTACCAATTTCTCAAAAGAAGAGCTTGTTCCTAAACATTATCAAGTTAAAGGACATACAACAATTCCGGTCATTAAAGGTAAAGAGGATCAGGTAAAAATTTATACGAAGTCAGCGATTGACATGGTTATACAAAATGGAGATAAAAAAAATTACCAAACTGAACTGGTACTGGATAAAAAGAAAATCAATAAAGATGGCGAGTTAACGGCACCAATTAAAAAAGGTGACAAAATCGGCTATTTAACGGTTAAACCGAAAAATGGTGATAAAGTCAGCTTCTTAACCGAAGAGGGCCAGAAGAAAGCTCAGGTAGATGTCGTTGCCGCACAAGATGTCGAAAAGGCAAATTGGTTTGTACTGATGATGCGCGGTATCGGCAATTTCTTCGGTGATGTCTGGCATGGGATTTCTTCTACAGTAAAAGGATGGTTTAAATAAACCATTATTGGAATATAGTAGAAAGGATTCTTGTCTTGACAGGAATCCTTTTTTGTTGCTTTAATGATTTTATGGGGAAAAATAATTCCGATTGATTGAGTGGGAAATTTCCTAGAGTACGCAAAGATTTTTCTTAAAATTAAAATAAAGGGGGATTTTAACAAATGATAACAGGTACAGATCTTGTAAAACGCGGAATGGCTGAAATGCAAAAAGGCGGCGTCATCATGGATGTAGTCAATGCGGAGCAGGCGAAAATTGCTGAGGAAGCTGGTGCAGTAGCCGTAATGGCTTTGGAGCGCGTCCCTTCAGATATTCGTGCAGCTGGCGGCGTGGCACGGATGGCAGACCCGAGGATCATTGAAGCAGTTATGGGTGCTGTGACAATCCCTGTAATGGCAAAGGGAAGAATCGGTCATATAGTCGAGGCACGCATACTTGAAGCAATGGGTGTTGACTATATCGATGAGAGTGAAGTTTTGACTCCTGCTGATGAGGAATTTCATTTAAATAAAAGAGACTATACGGTACCATTTGTGTGCGGCTGCCGTGACCTTGGCGAAGCTGCCCGCCGGATTGGCGAAGGGGCTTCAATGCTTCGAACGAAGGGTGAGCCTGGAACAGGAAATATTGTTGAGGCTGTCCGCCATATCCGCAAGGTAAACGCACAGGTGCGTAAGGTCGTCGCGATGAACGAAGATGAGCTAATGACAGAAGCGAAACTTTTGGGTGCACCATATGAGATTCTCTTAGAAATCAAGCGACTTGGTCACTTGCCAGTTGTGAACTTTGCTGCCGGTGGTGTGGCAACGCCTGCAGATGCAGCACTGATGATGCAATTAGGAGCGGACGGCGTATTTGTCGGCTCTGGGATCTTCAAATCGGAAAATCCTGCTAAATTTGCAAGGGCTATCGTTGAAGCAACTACACATTTCCAAGACTATAAATTGATTGCCGAGCTTTCCAAGGATCTTGGAACGCCAATGAAGGGAATCGAAATTTCTTCACTAGCACCTGAAGCGCGCATGCAGGATAGAGGCTGGTAAGATGATTAGAATCGGGGTTCTAGCACTACAAGGGGCAGTCCGTGAACATATGCGTTCTCTAGAAGCCTGCGGTGTTGAAGCGGTTGCTATTAAAAGAAAAGAAGAACTAAACGAAGTGGACGGGCTTATTCTTCCTGGCGGAGAAAGTACGGCAATGCGGCGTTTAATAGATAAATATGACTTTATGGATGCCCTTAAAGATTTTGCGCGCGTTGGAAAACCAATGTTTGGGACCTGTGCAGGACTTATCCTGTTAGCTAAAGAACTTGAAGGATACAGTGAGCCGCACATCGGTGTGATGGACATTAAGGTAGAACGCAACTCGTTTGGACGTCAGGTGGACAGCTTTGAGGCAGACCTCGCGATTAAAGATGTCGCGGACAGCTTCCCAGCAGTGTTTATCCGGGCGCCGCACATCGTTGAGGCAGGAGAGAATGTTGAAATCCTTTCTAAGCATAATGACCGCATCGTCGCCGCACGCGAAGGACAATTTCTAGGCTGTTCCTTCCATCCGGAATTAACCGATAATCATCGCCTTACTGCCTACTTTGTTGACATGGTTAAGGAAGCCAAGGCAAAACATCTTGTATAAGGTAGTTGCATTCGGTTAATAATTGTAGTAAATTATAAAGCAAATCAATAATGAAAAAAGCAATGAGAGGAACTAGTAACAAGTAACTTATTCCTAAAGAGAGCCGGTGGCTGGTGTGAACCGGTGGATGGTCTTGTGAATCCCTCCTCGAGCAAAGTATGGAACGCCCCCTAATTCGGTGGTCAGTAAGTACTTTCGGTAAAAACCGTTAAAAATTTTTTCGAGGTGGACTGATTTTTAGTCAACCAGGGTGGTATCGCGAGTAACTCTCGTCCCTGTTTTAGGGGCGGGAGTTTTTTGTTTTTAAAGCGGAAGCGCCTGATTAGACAATTTAAAAAGGAGTGTTGATCATGTTAGATATTAAAGTATTAAGAGCCAATTTTACAGAAGTAAAAGAAAAGCTGCAGCATCGCGGCGAAGATTTAACCGATTTCGGTCAGTTTGAAGAACTGGATCAGAGAAGACGTGAATTAATTGTTGAGGCTGAAAAACTTAAATCGAAGCGGAATGAGGTCACGCAGCAGGTTGCAGCCTTAAAGCGAGACAAACAGGATGCCGATCATTTAATTAAAGAAATGCGTGAAGTGGGCGATCAAATTAAAACGCTTGATGACGAGCTGCGCGGGGTAGAAGAGACCTTAGAGCAATTGCTGTTAAGTATCCCGAATATCCCGCATGAAAGCACCCCGATTGGTGAAACAGAAGATGATAATGTAGAAATAAAACAGTGGGGCCAGGTGCGCGAGTTTGAATTTGAAGCAAAACCGCATTGGGATGTCGCCGATCATTTAGGGATTCTTGATTTTGAACGCGCGGGCAAGGTTACCGGAAGCCGATTTGTCTTTTATAAAGGGTTAGGTGCCCGTTTAGAACGTGCCTTGATGAGCTTCATGCTCGACCTTCATGTCGATGAGCACGGTTATACAGAAATATTACCGCCTTATTTAGTGAATCGCGCCAGCATGACGGGGACTGGCCAGCTGCCAAAATTTGAGGAAGACGCCTTTTTGATTGAAAATGAAGATTACTTCCTGATCCCAACGGCGGAGGTGCCTGTCACCAACCTTTATCGTGATGAAATATTAAACGGTGATCAGCTGCCAATCCGCTATGCTGCCTATAGCGCATGTTTTCGCTCTGAAGCGGGTTCAGCTGGACGCGATACACGGGGGCTGATTCGCCAGCATCAATTCAATAAGGTTGAGCTCGTTAAGTTTGTGAAGCCAGAGGATTCATACGAAGAGCTTGAAAAATTGACCAATGACGCCGAACGGGTGTTGCAATTGCTGGAGCTTCCGTACCGTGTCTTGAGCATGTGTACCGGTGACCTCGGCTTTACGGCTGCGAAAAAATATGATATTGAAGTTTGGATTCCAAGCTATGGGACGTACCGTGAGATTTCTTCTTGCAGTAATTTTGAGGCATTCCAAGCGCGCCGTGCCAATATCCGCTTCCGCCGCGATCCAAAGGCAAAACCGGAGCATGTTCATACCTTAAATGGATCTGGCCTTGCGATTGGCCGCACAGTTGCCGCTATCTTAGAAAATTACCAGCAGGAAGACGGCAGTGTGGTGATTCCAATGGTATTACGTCCGTACATGGGCGGCCGTGCGGTCATAAAGCCAGAGTAAAAAACACTAAATTTCCGGATGGTTAGTCCCCGTCCGGAAATTTTAATAAAACTGTTTGACACTGTATAAAATATATGATATAGTATCATTTGTCGATACGGAGGAATACCCAAGTTTGGCTGAAGGGATCGGTCTTGAAAACCGACAGGCGGGTCATACCGCGCGGGGGTTCGAATCCCTCTTCCTCCTCCATAGCTTTTTACATTCGCGCATAAAAACTGGAGATAGAAATCCGTTACATTTACTTGTAACGGGTTTTTTTTTACCTAGGCTCTGTTATAACAGAATGTTGATTTCACTGTATTTGGAAAATAAACGGAAAAATTCCGTTTAAATTGGGAAATACCCATATTTCCTTAATAATAAGGGGAGTTTTTCCGTTTATATGATCCAAATCGTTGGAATTTGCCTAATTTAGAGCAGTTAATCGGAAAATCTCCGCTTATATCTGCTTCTAAAGCTTCCTCTATAGACATTAGCCGGAAAATCTCCGCTTATGAATGCTCATACCTATACGAAAATCAACAATGAATAATAACAGAGCTTTTACCTAAACAAAAACACCTGGCTTAAAAAGCAGGTGTTTTTGTGATGCTGAGGATTTCATTTAACTTTTCTTCTACCTCACGGCAAATGCGCAACGCATCGGCATTGCTGTTGACCACGTCTGTCGTATCCATATCAATAATTAATACTTCGCTGGCATCGTACTGATTCATGACCCACTCATCATAACCCTTCCAGACTTCGAAGTAATACTCCTTCAGTTCCGGGTTGATTTCGAAGCTTCTGCCGCGGGCCATGATCCGGTCAATCACCGTATCGAACGAACCTTTTAAGTAAACCATTAAATCCGGTGCTTTCTTTGGAAGTTCATTCAGTTCTTCCAACATGTTTTCAACAAGCTCTTCATAAATTTTAAATTCCAAATCAGAAATTCTGCCTAAATTTTTGTTCACATAGGCAAAATACCAATCCTCATAAATCGAACGATCTTGAATCGTATAAACAGGCTCTTGCCAGCTAACACATTCTTTAACCGTTTTAAAACGTTTATTTAGAAAAAATAACTGCAAGAGAAAGGGAATTCTCTTCGCATCTAATTCCTCAGGTGTCAGTTCATAATAAAGCGGGAGAATCGGGTTATCATCGACCGCTTCGTAAAACACCTTACTTTCGATTCCTTTATTTTTAAAGTGGGCATTCAAGGTGTCTGCCACACTTGTTTTTCCTAGACCAATCATACCACCAATAACGATACTCACTAACATCCCCCTGTTCTATAATGTTTTTGACCAGCTGCAAGTTTTTAATGATGAAGATAACTTTTGAAAAATATAGTTTAAATCCTGTTCGCTTTTGACAAAATCCAATTCATCGCCGCTGAAGCGGAGAACAGGGATTTCTGGATGTTCCTTTTCAAAAATCGCCATGGTATTTTCATAGTCAATTGATAGCTGTTCTAGATATAAGGGGCTGATATTCTTCTCTACTTCGCGCCCTCTGATTTTAATTCGTTTCAACAGTGTATCTAAGCTGGCATTCAAATAGATGATGACATTTGGTTTTGGCATATCCTCTGTTAGGATTTGATAAATCTTGTAGTACTTTTCGTACTCTTCAGGATTTAAGCTTCGCTGCGCAAAAATCAAGTTTTTAAAAATATGGTAGTCCGCAACAACAGACTTGTTTTGACTTAAGTAATGGGTATTGATATCCCCTAATTGCTTAAAGCGATTGCAGAGAAAAAACATCTCCGTTTGGAAACTCCATTCCTCAATATTTTCATAGAATTTCCCTAAGAAGGGATTTTCATCAACAATCTCTTTTAATAAAGCAAAATTAAATTGTTCTGAAATGGCCTTTGCGAGCGATGTCTTTCCTACACCAATCGGCCCTTCGACGGTAATAAAGGGTGTTTCCCCCATTGCAAGTCCTCCTTCGTAAGCTGCCTGCACTCTATGTTTCACCAGATTACCTGGATTTTAAATTTTTCTTAAAGACACAAAGCTTATTTTATCATAATCTCTAACAGGAAGGGATATGGAATATTTAGAAGTAGCTCATTTTATGTCAAAAACATGAAAAAACTGCCGAATGACGGCAGTTTGTGTCACAAAAATTTTTTTATGTCTAGCGCTTCCGCTTTTCTAAGTTTCCCTTTTGGTTACGTTGAAATTGTCGACGATTAACAGCCAATTTTGCGGGAAGGCTAAACCTAGTTTCCAATAGCTCATTCCCCTAATATTTAACTCTTTGATTAAATTAAATTTTGCCTGGATGGAGCGGGCATCTTCAAACCAAACCTCATGCTGCTTACCACCGCCATCGGTATATTTGAAGAAAGGCGCCTGTGATTTGGTATCATATTGAATTGGGACGTGATGTGTTGCTGCCAGCTGAATGGCTTGCTGCGGGCTGACAGCTTTTGCCACCGTACCTTGAACAAACGGAAGTGTCCAATCATAGCCATAGAGATTTTGTCCCATCAGAATTTTATTCGAAGGCATTTCGGTAATGGCATATTCCAACACCTTCCGCACGGGATCAATCGGTGAAACGGCCATCGCCGGGCCGCCGCTATAGCCCCACTCATACGTCATAATCACGACAAAGTCAGAGATTTCACCGTGGGCCTTATAATCATGGCCTTCATACCATTTTCCCTTTTGCGTGGCACTCGTTTTTGGGGCAAGGGCTGTCGACATCAGCCAGCCTTCGCTTTTAAAGCGCTGCTTCGCCTTTCGTAAAAAACGATTGTAGGCCTCACGGTCGACAGGACGTAAAAACTCAAAGTCAAAATGAATGTCACGGAATCCGTATTTTTTGGCGGTTGCGACGATATTGTTAAGAAGTTTATCTTGAATCGCCATATCGGTTAAGAGGATGCGGCCAAGTTCATCGCTAAATTGATCATTCTCCTGATTGTTAATCACCATCATTAACACATTGCGGTTGGCCTTGGCGATCGTCGGAAAGTTATTTAGTAATGGTTCTTTCAATGTGCCGTCACGGAGGGCCTGGAAGCTGAAAGGAGCTAAATAAGTAAGATAGGGTGCAGCCTCCCGGGCGCTGTTTTCCAAGACAGGAACAACCGTCGTCCCGCGCGGCTCAACATACGCATTAAACTCGGCATTTCGTTTCTTCGCTTCAGGAATGTAGAGACGGAGGCCTACATTCAGCGGCTGATTTGCGTTAATTTGATTAATGCTGGCAAGCTCCTGGTAGGGGACGCCGACCCTTCTAGCGATGGAGTATAGAGAATCTCCTTGCTGCACGAAATAAAAATGGCCAATGATGGGGATGACAATCGACTGTCCGACGACAAGATTATTTGAATTCGGCAATTCATTTGCCTCGGTAATATGCTTAACGGTTGTATGGTAGGTGTTAGCAATCGTCGTTAATGATTCATTACTTTTTATCACATGGATTTGCATCCGGATCCCCTCCTAACAAAATGCGCTACAGCTATTTTATGAGGGCGGGCGGGAATAAATGATATAATGTTGATAAATTTCGATGACTGGACAAAAAGGAACAAAACCATTTTTTTTAGGCGGTGGTATTCCCATGACGTTTGAATATGACGATGACGAATATTTTATGAAGGAAGCAATAAAGGAAGCAAAAAAGGCAGAAGAGCTGGATGAGGTGCCAATCGGAGCAGTCCTGGTTATCGATGGAAAAATTGTTTCCCGAGCACATAACTTACGGGAAAGTGAACAAAACGCTGTCGCGCATGCTGAACTGCTCGCCATTGATCAAGCCTGCCGTGAATTAGGCTCTTGGCGTCTAGAGGAAGCAGTCTTATATGTCACCCTCGAGCCCTGTCCAATGTGCTCAGGGGCAATTATTTTATCAAGAGTCAAACGGGTCGTTTATGGTGCCGAGGACCCAAAGGGCGGCTGTGCCGGGACATTAATGAATCTTTTGCAGGACGAGCGTTTTAATCATCAAAGCGAAGTAAGCAAAGGAGTAATGGAAACAGAGTGCGGCCAGCTGCTGTCGGACTTTTTTCGAAAAATAAGAGACCGGAAAAAACGTGAGAAACAAGCAAGAAAAGAAAAAGATTTATAGTTTTTACATAAATTTACAGTCGATAATGATTGCTTTTTTCCGAGAAAGTTTATATACTAAGAGAGTGTCAGATAAAGACACACTAAACTTTGGTATCAACTTTGCCGTGCTAGGTGGGGAGGTAGCGGTGCCCTGTACCCGCAATCCGCTCTAGCGGGACTGAATCCCTTCTCTGAGGCTGTTCGTCTGTAGGGTCTGCCTTAAGTAAGTGGTGTTGACGCCCGGGTCCTGCGCAATGGGAATCCATGAACCATGTCAGGTCCGGAAGGAAGCAGCATTAAGTGGACGCTCCCATGTGCCGCAGGGGTGCCTGGGCCGAGCTAACTGCTTAAGTAACGCTTATGGGCGACAGTCGAAGGAAGGTGCACGGCAGTTATAGTACATAAATTAACTCATCTCAGAATTTGAGGTGAGTTTTTTTGCGAACCCAGACGATTCATTTTGTAAAAAGGAAATTGAATACGTTATAATAAAGAAGATGAAAAATTTGAAGGGGGCAATGTCCAATTGGCTTATCAAGCTTTATATCGTGTCTGGCGGCCTCAGGACTTTATTGATGTCGTAGGGCAGGAACACGTGACAAAGACATTGCAAAACGCCCTGCTTCAACAAAAAATTTCACATGCTTATCTTTTTTCAGGGCCAAGGGGAACAGGCAAAACAAGCGCCGCTAAAATTCTAGCGAAAGCGATTAATTGTGAACGGTCCCCTGTTTCGGAGCCTTGCAATGAATGTGCGGCCTGCCTTGGGATTACAAATGGAACAATTCCGGATGTATTAGAATTTGACGCAGCTTCAAACTCGCGTGTTGAAGAAATGAGAGATGTTCTCGACAAAGTCAAATTTGCCCCCACTGCCGTAAACTATAAGGTCTACATCATTGATGAAGTGCATATGCTATCGATTAGCGCCTTTAATGCCTTGCTAAAAACATTAGAAGAACCGCCGAAGCATGTCATCTTTATCTTAGCTACAACAGAACCCCATAAGATTCCATTAACGATTATCTCAAGATGCCAGCGTTTTGATTTTAGACGGATTACCGCAGGGGCAATCGTCAATCGGATGAAATTAATTGTCGAAGAAACCGGCGTTGATTGTGAGGAGCGGGCCTTGCAAATGATTGCCCGCGCCGCGGACGGCGGAATGCGCGATGCGTTAAGCCTATTAGATCAAGCGATTTCTTACAGCGAGGACCGGGTAACGGTTGAAGATGCGCTCACGGTAACGGGCTCAGTCTCACAAGGGTTTTTGAATAGATTAGCCAATGCCTTCCAAGCAAGTGATGTGGCAAGTGGGTTAGCAGCACTCGATGAGTTATTGTACCACGGGAAAGACCCGGCCCGCTTTATTGAGGATTTCATCCTATTTTACCGTGACATGCTTCTATTTAAGACTGCACCAAATCTTGAAGAATCGCTTGAAAGAGTCATGCTTGATGATGAGTTTCGGATGATGGCGGAGGCCATCCCGATTGAACAAATTTATCAGCTTATCGATCATTTAAATAAAACACAGCAGGAAATGCGCTGGACAAACCATCCAAGGATTTTTCTTGAGGTGGCGGTTGTGAAACTGTGTCAAATGGAAGCAAAGCAGACAACACAACCACAATCGGGGGATATAGGCCAATTAATTGCAAGAATCGATCAGCTTGAAAGTGAACTGCAGCATTTAAAGGCAAATGGAGTGGCGGCAGCTCAGCATGATGCTCCGCCGCAGCCGCAAAAGCCATCACAGAGAACATCAAGAAAAGGGTTCCAGCCAGCAGTTGGTAGAATAAACGAAGTATTAAAGCAGGCGACCAAATCAGATTTAAATTTAATTAAAGCAAATTGGGGCGAAATGCGGGCCAACTTAATGAAGTCTCATGCCGCCCTGTTAAATGAAGCTGAGCCAGCAGCGGCATCAGACACAGCATTTATTTTAAAGTTTAAACACGAAATGCTCTGCCAAATGGCTATGGATAAAAGCGATTTTCTTGAAGCAGTTACCGCTGCATTATATAAACTAACCGGTAAAAGGTTTTTACTGTTAGGCGTTCCAGAGGAGCAGTGGGCTGCCATTCGAGAAAATTTCTTAAACAGTCATCATGGTGAAGAAGGAATGGATAGCGGTACGAAAAAGGAAGAAGAGCCTCATATTTTAGAGGCAAAGAAATTATTTGGTGCTGAATTTGTAGAAATTATTGATTAATTAATTGGAGGTAGTAATGATGCGTGGTGGAATGGGAAATATGCAAAATATGATGAAGCAAATGCAGAAAATGCAAAAGAAAATGGCTGAGGCACAGGAACAATTAGGCGAAGAGAAAATTGAAGGAACTGCCGGCGGTGGAATGGTAACAGTCGTCGTAACGGGCCATAAAGAAGTGGTTGATGTCATAATTAAACCAGAAGCAGTTGACCCGGATGATGTAGAAATGCTTCAGGATCTTGTTCTTGCTGCTGTCAACGATGCCCTTAAAAAGGCAGAAGAGCTGACAAATAACACAATGGGGCAATTCACTAAAGGGATGAACTTACCGTTTTAAATAGAAAGCGGAAGCGCCGCTAGGCGCTGGAGCTGGATTAATAATATGTTTAGCAGGGGGGCTTAGGTGCTTCGAGGTGTTTCATCTCTTGGTGTCAGGCACCCTTGCTTTTATTAGAGAGGAAAAATAAAAATGCACTATCCAGAACCGATTTCGAAGCTGATTGACAGCTTTATGAAGCTGCCAGGTATCGGTCCAAAAACGGCCGCACGCCTGGCCTTTTATGTTTTAAGTATGAAAGAAGACACCGTGCTTGATTTTGCCAAAGCACTTGTGAATGCCAAGCGCAATCTAAGCTATTGTTCCGTTTGCGGCCATATTACGGACCAGGACCCTTGTTATATTTGTGAAGATCTGCGACGGGATAAGAGCATACTATGTGTAGTCCAGGATCCAAAAGATGTCATCGCAATGGAAAAAATGAAGGAATTTAACGGTTTATACCATGTCTTACATGGAGCCATTTCGCCTATGGACGGGATTGGCCCAGAGGATATTAATATCCCTGATTTGCTAAAACGCCTGCAGGATGAAACCGTCCAGGAAGTGATTCTAGCGACAAATCCTAATATCGAGGGTGAAGCGACAGCCATGTATATCTCTCGCTTGTTACGGCCGTCAGGGATTAAAACAACGAGAATTGCTCATGGGCTTCCGGTTGGCGGAGACCTTGAATATGCGGACGAGGTTACCTTATCCAAGGCTATTGAGGGCCGGCGCGAAATATAAACAAGAAGAAGAACCGGAGGAATGGATGATGTTTTTTCGGCGGACAGGGCGGCTCAGAAAAGAATATGATGAAAAGCTCTTAGCCCAGTTAAATCAATTTAAACAGCATTGGCAGCAAGAAAAATCGCTTTTGGAAATAAGCTTCGATCCTTCTGAAGAGGTAATTTGCCAAACAAAGGTCGCTGAAGCAAAATATATCTTTCTCTTAAGAGAAGCGAAACAGCGGAAAGTAACCTTCTATAGAGCCTAATCAGCTATTTCTTTTTCTTGGGTCTAATCTTTACAACTTGTACATATGTTGTAAGTAAAGCGACTTAAGAAAGGGGATAGCTTTTTTGGAACCAATTTTCGTTATTTCTATTCTAGGAGTGCTCATTCTTATATTGTTATTCACTGGAGCCCAATTTAAGCCGGCCCGGTTTGTCGGCCAAGCAGCAATAAAATTAGTAATCGGAGCATTACTATTATTTTTCTTAAATGCTGCCGGTAATCGATATGGAATTCATGTGCCCATCAATTTTGCCACATCCGCTGTTTCCGGTTTTTTGGGTATTCCCGGCTTGTTTGCATTAGCAGCTATCCAACATTGGGTAATTTAGCTTGAATTGCCGCTGAATAACAGCGGTTTTCTTTTTTTTGAAAAACATTTTAAAAAAGTATTGACCTAACTATTAAGATGCTGTAATATATGAAAAGTCGTCACTGAGACGGCGAATAACAAATGAAAAAAGTTGTTGACTTTCAGTTGATAG
>NZ_BCVP01000062.1 GCF_001591805.1 Neobacillus novalis NBRC 102450
TTTCTCGGTTTCGGTCGTCTATACCCTTTATAAGCTACCGAACTTGGACGACTTTCTCGGTTTCGGTAGCTTATACCCTTTATAAGCTACCGAACTTGGGCGACTTTCTCGGTTTCGGTCGCTTTTACCCTTTATAAGCTACCGAACTTGGACGGCTTTCTCGGTTTCGGTCGCCTATACCCCTTATAAGGATTAAGTCCGTATAAACGCAGCGGGGGCAAGCTCCAGACCATTCTCACTCTACTTTATACGGTTCTAAAGTATCGAGGACACTGTTAATAAAGCTATTCCCCGCACCCCAATCGAACCTGAAGATCGCTCCTTGACCAGTGCCGGATGCTGCTGCATGGACTTTTGTCGCCGCTTCAAAGTTATCAATAGTGACCGTCATGGAACCACGATTGTTGGAACGAAAATAGAATTTTTCTAACACCAATACAATGATTTCTCTATCTCCAATCGATCGATGGTAACGATCAATTAATGTCCCTGAAATACTTCCATTTACAATGGCTTGTTCAACCTTATTACTTGCCTCTATAGGAGTTATCGACACGACGATTTCACTAACATCCACTATAATTCCCCCTCAAAATTTACTCGCGTTATGTAGATAGGACTTTGATTACCTGAACATTTTTGGATATTGTTTAATCACCTTTTTGATTAAAGGACTCGTGTCTTCCGGCAATTCTCGTATATCAAAGAATCCAGCATCAATCGATTCTACGCCATCAATTTTAATGGTGCTATTTTTAATATCTTTCGAAAAATAAGCAATTGTAACTGGATAGAATTCATCCCCATTGGCCAGTTTTCTAAAATACTGCTTCCCTGAAAAAACATCTACCAACTGAAGCTGGCCAATTTCGACTCCTGTTTCTTCAAAAACTTCCCTTCTTCCAGCTTCCTCAGCAGACTCACCTAATTCTAACAGGCCCCCAGGAAGCCCCCAGATACCTTCAGGTCGTTTTTGTAATAAAATTTTCCCTTGTGAGTCGATTACCCCCACAACAGCCCCTACTAAAATGAGCGGCCTCGTTCCGATTATTTCTCGTAATTCCTCAATATAGCCCATTTTGTTTCCTCCAAACTTCCTCCAATTATAAGCCTCCCTTTATTTATTCGAAAAATAATCATCAATCCCTTTGTTATTTGTGAATTTTGCTAATTAATAATCCTTAACTTGGTAAATATAAACTTAATTGCATGATTAACAAATTTGTTGACCAACGATTTAGTTAGAAGTATAATGTAAACTTAAGTTTACATAATAAACTAAAGTTTATTAAATGTTACAGCTCTACCAAATAACAATCACAGGAGGCACACTATCTTGAAAAAACGTAAAGTTGGATTGGCGTTATCACTTGTTCTTGCAGCTGGCACATTATTAGGTGCTTGTGGAAAAAGTAATGACACAGCTAAAGACGGAGGCAAAGACAAAAACTTCACTGTAGCTATGGTTACTGATGTCGGTGGTGTTGATGATAAATCATTTAACCAATCGTCATGGGAAGGGCTTGTCAATTTCGGTAAAGAAAATGGATTGGAAAAAGGTAAAGACGGCTATGATTACCTTCCATCCCAATCGGATGCCGATTATACAACAAATCTAAATACTCTTGTCCGCCGAGGGTTTGACTTAGTATACGGTATCGGCTTCTTAATGCCGGATGCCGTTGGGGATGTCGCAAAACAACATAAAGATAGTCACTTTGCGATTGTTGATGAAGAAGTAGACCAGCCAAACGTTGCAAGTATTCTTTTCAAAGAGCAGGAAGCGGGATTCCTTGCGGGGGTAGCAGCTGCACTTGCTACAAAATCTAACCACGTCGGATTTATTGGCGGGATGGATGTTCCTGTTATCCAACGATTTCAAGCTGGTTTTTTAGCAGGTGTTAATGCTGCAAAGCCAGAAGTAAAAGTCGATGTTCAATTTGCAGGTGTGTTTGACAAGGCTGAGTATGGTCAGGCAATCGCTTCTAAAATGTATTCTTCAGGCGTAGACGTCATCTTCCAAGCTGCTGGCGCAACTGGTAACGGTCTCTTCAAAGAAGCAAATGACAGAAAGAAAAAAGACCCAAGCAAAGAAATATGGGCTATTGGTGTAGACCGTGACCAGGCTGACATGGGCGCAGATGTCGTTCTTACATCAGCACTCAAACGCGTTGATGTTGCTGTCCAAGACCTTGCTCAGAAAACGAAAGATGGTAAATTTCCTGGCGGCAAAGTAACCTTATATGGTTTACATGAAGATGGTGTTGGCTTAGCACCAATTAATGCAAAAGCTGCAAACAAAGCCGAAATTGAAGCAACAGTTAAAGAATGGATTGAAAAGATAAAATCAGGTGCCGTCAAAGTACCTGAATCACCAAAAGAAGCAAAAACATTTACTGGAAAATAATGTGCAAAAAGCGAACAGTGCCAGGCACTGTTCGCTTTTTTTATGGTGTCAAAAATATGGTGTCAGGCACCGCCCGTGGACAAATGTCCGCGTGGGGTGGACTCGCTGGTCTCGTTCATTCCACATGTTCATGCAATGTAACTGTTTCAATGTAGTTTACAAATCTTCTTAATTCCCTTGCTTGCTCTCTGTCAATTTTTCCTGCTTCGTACATTTTATGAATTTCTGAACGTTCGATTTCCATTACCTTAAGACGGAGTTCTTCTTTTTGCTCGTCACTTTTTTCATTATAGCGTGCGGTTGGTCTCTTTAATCGACTAATCATTCGTTTATAATCTGAAATCACCGCATATACAATATCTGCCCTTTCATATTCTTTAGCCATTCCTTCTAAATTTTCAAGTGCAGTCTGAAACGACTTTAATTGGATCACCCTTCCTAATTTTAATTTCGCTAACCTTGTTTCTTTATCTTTTTTCCGAAAATGACTCCTAATACGCCTCCATTCCCTTATCACTTTTCCTATCAAATACATCGCACCAGAACGACCATTGTTTGAGAGAGCTTCTTCCCGAAGATCAAGTGATTTCTGAAATATTTCAAAAATCGCTTCATCCATTCCGTTTTTCTCCATAACATTATGGATATACTTTCTTTCTACTTTTAAGGACAATAACCGGATGTCTCTCAATTTTTGTTGATAAACAACGGTCCCTTGTTCCAGCGAATTCTGTTCCGGTTGTATTTGCTGAAACATAATCTTATATTCATCAATTAATTCATAACCAATCGCTTCATTTTCTTCATTCATTTCTAACCTTATTTTCTTTATAGCTGCTAGCAAAATTCTTCTCTTTGCCTCTTTTAAATCGAGATGATTCCCTGTTTCTCCTTCATCAGGTTCACCTTTAACCAACAGTGGCAGAAACACGGTCGCCACAATCAACGTAAAAAGAATGACACCTGCTGCAATAAACAGGATTAAGGAGCGTTCAGGGAATGCCTTTCCACCCGTAACTATGAAAGGAATGGAAAGAACCCCTGCCATTGTAACGGCACCGCGGACACCTGTTAAACTAGTTAACAACGATGTTTTCAAGTTTGGTTCTGCCGCATCTTTTGTTTTACCAGAGAGGTATTCATAATAAGAAAAGACGTACGACCAAACAAAGCGAATTCCCAATATAATCATCCCAATGGCCAGCACATAACCAATGATCAACCAATTTCCATAAGCTGGATTAGCTACCGATTCCATCATGGATGAAGGAATGTTTAATCCTAGTAAAAGGAATACAACTCCGTTCAAAATAAATAAAACAATCGACCAGATGTTTTCCGTAAGTACTTGTTCTTCGGCCAACATGGTTTCCGTTCTTTCTTTTACTAAAGAATGAACAATACCGGCTACGACGACAGCAATAACTCCAGACGCATGCAAGAGTTCTTCTGTAATCATAAAGATGATAAACGGCGTCATAATTTGTAACAACGAATGAAAGGTCACATCATTTATTCCTTGTTTGCGTAAGATAAATCGAATCCAGGTGATAAGTAAACCAAGAATCAGGCCTAATATGGCGCCAGCTAAAAACATATAGGTAAAATTAACAAGTGCTTCCCGTAATGAAAAGTAACCCGTTACTACTGCCGCTACCGCATAGTTAAAGGCAACTAACCCCGAGGCATCATTTATTAGCGATTCCCCTCTTACAAGATTTAATATCTTTTCAGGAATATGAATGCGTTTGGCAATTCCATTCACAGCCACAGGGTCCGTAGGCGATAAAATAGCTGCTAACGCAAATGCCGCCGCAAGCGGCATAGCCGGTATCATCCAATGAATAAAATATCCCCCGCCAATGGTAGTTATGAGTACAAGGATAATCGCGTTACCAAAGATTGATGCTCTCTGCTTCCACAATTCTTCACGAGGAAAATGCCTGCCATCGTTGTATAAAAGCGGGGCCACAAACAGCAGCAAAAACCACTCTGTTTCTATTTCAAGTGATATATTCTTAAATAGAAGGGCAATAATGATTCCAAAAGCAATTTGCGTTAACGCCGTAGGAAGAATTGGGATGTAATGGCTAATAATATTAGAAATTAACAAGCAAACCAACAATAGTAATACCGTTATCAATAAATCCATCTAACTCCTCCCTTCTGTAGCACTATTTTTGTGTTTCTTATATTATTTCATTTATTGTAAAAAAACCTGAAGCAAATTGCTTGCTTCAGGTTTTTTTACTTCATTATTTTCAAACTTCATTAAAAATATTTCCGTAACTTTTCCTTTGTCGCCGCATCTGCAAAGCTTGCTTCCACACTGGTAAGATAAATTTGCTGATAAACCGCTTCACTTATATGGAATTCATTAGCTACGATGGTACATTCCTTTTCCATCGTGGTATCTGATACTGTCCGGTTGTCGGTATTAATGGTAACTTTAATGCCATCCTGATGAAAATGAAAGATTGGATGTTCATTAAATTGGTTGACTGCTTTTGTTTGAACATTACTTGTCGGACACATTTCAAGCACAATCTGTTTTTCCTTCACGATGTTATAAGCATCAGGGCAATCCTTAATAAATACCCCATGCCCTATCCTTTCTGCTTCTAACAGTTCAACAGCCTCAAGGACATTTTTGCCAATTCCTGTTTCCCCTGCGTGGATTGTGACCCGGTAGCCATATTCTCTTGCTAAGGCAATCGGTTCGATGAATTTGCCGCAAAACCCTTCCTCCTCCGATGCACACAAGTCGATTGCCACAACTCCTTTTCCAAGGAATGCTTTTCCTTTTTCTACAACTTCAAAAGCACTTTCAACTGACATAGTTCTCATGCATGACAGAATGATATTTCCTTCTATGTCGAATTGGGCTTTCGCATCCTCCATTCCGTCCAAGACGCTTTGAATGATTTCCTCGACAGTTAACCCTTTGGCCGTGTGAAGTAGCGGAGCAAATCTAACCTCCATATATTTCACATTTTCCTGCGCTGCATCTTCAAAAAGCTCAAAGGTAATCCTTCTCAGGTTCTCCATGGTCTGCATAACCAAATTAGGGATAGCAAATCGTTTTAAATAGTCGTCAAGACATTCGCAATCCAAAGGGGCAACAAGTTCGCTTTGGATTTCTTCCTTTACCATCGCAGGCAGGCTTATGCCTTCCTTTTTTGCTATATCAATGATCGTTTCAGCCCTAAGACTTCCGTCTAAATGGCAGTGGAGTTCTATTTTAGGTAATGTAGAAAAATTCATTGTTGTCGTGTCCTCCTCATCAATTTTTCGATAAAAAAATTCCTGATTACGAAGAAAGTACAAGTACATGTACCTTCTTCGTAATCAGGAATTATTGGTTCCTGGTAGAGACCTCCAAACCATATTTTTGGAGTTATACGAAGTTTTTTATTTTCTTTAAAGGATAATAAAATATATTTTTATTGTCAAGTAAGCAGCTGCCGTTGAAATGACCTATAAAGCTATCCGGTCAGTTCTTCCAATCCCCATTTTCACCATTTTCCATTTTATTATATTCCGCCATAAGTTAAATGAAACGATTTTTTGCACATGGATAAAATAGGGAATTGGTGCCTGACACCTTTTCTCTTAGTCCAATGAAATGCTAACCACTTTATCATAAAATGAAGTGACGGTATATCCTTCAATTTCTATACCAACTGGCACATTGAGTTCCTGATTGTTCTCCCCGGAAAACTCGATATGGTGCTCAGTAGAGTACATTCGTGGATGGTCGAGCTCATTTTGACGTAACAAATAGTCACTTAGTTTATATTTGTCCCCCTTTTTATCGATGAAATATCCATCGGTCCTAATCCCATTTCCGCCATGGCCATCTTTGTCATAAAGATGATAATCAAGCATTTCGTAGGCCCTTTTCGGGTTCAGCTCTTCCGTCATAACAATTTTCGTTGGATTACCGACTTCCATTTGCTCAATCGTTATTTTACTCCCTAAATACTCAAAGGACTGTGGCAATGCTTTTGAACGATCAATCGCAAATTTTGCTGGCTTATTTACTGAAAATGCAGCACTGCCAATGTGAATCTTGATATCTGTTGGTTTTTCATAATAAAGCGATTCAAATGTTTCTTCCGCTGAATTCCAGCCAGCTTCATAACGACCGGTTCCCCCATAACCGCCCAATCCTTGTTGGTCATAAACAAATTTCCCCTTACTTTCGAGACTGGAAAAATTAAAATATTCCATCCTTCTGTTTGGATTTTCATTATGATAACGGTACGATAATACCGTGACGGTTGGGGCAATCGTCAGTTTTTCAAAAATAATTGGGTTCCCATCTATTTCAGTCTCAACGTGAATATTATGGACAATTGATGGATGTTTTTTTACCGGAATATCAAAATGCCACTCTCCCTTAAAAAATTCCCCTTTTCCAGTAGGTACGCTCCGAGATGTATCTCCAGAAGTATTTGTCACAATCTCAAGCTTACTAAGTTCCAATTGAATCGTGCCAGTATTTACGGACATCGGGGCAACACCCAGTCGACCTTTAAAAACATGGTCTTTTCCCGAGTAAAGGCTAAGATGATTCGTGACTGGTGAGTAGGATGGATCATCTACGCTGTTCCAATCTCTTTCCTGATTAGCGATTTTCAGACCATCTGTGTAATTAATCATATACTTATTTTCCTTGTTTCGATCGTCAATTTCATAATAGATGAACGTCTGGATGTCATCGGCAACGACACCCGTGATTGTCACCTTCACCCCATTGCTTTCAGCTGCCAAGTTTAGTTTCTCACCTAAACCATGCTGCACAAAAGTCTGCATTTGTGTATCTTGCTTGTTGCTTAAATCCTTCCACCATTCGATGACACTGGTAAAACCATTGGTAGCAACGGCCGTTCCGACAAATACGGTTAAGAAAAGCGCTGCAACCAACCCAATCATTGCTCGCTGTTTATATGATTTCCATCTGCCTTCCTGGCTTTTAGCAACTTTATTGCGCACATTTCTCATAAAATCCTCGGGAATTTGAATCCTCTCACCTTCAGACTCAAGGGCCGCAACGACTTGCTGTAATTCCCTCATTTCCACTTGGCAGCCAATACATTTATGTAAATGGTCTTCTATTCTTTTTCTGCTTGTTTCATCAAGACTTCCTTCTAAATAATCGATTAATTGTTCTTGACTCTCATGACAATTCATTATTTTCACCCTCCCCGCTTATTTTTCTAAGCATAATCAGGCCCCGATACAATCTAGATTTCACAGTCCCGACCGGCAATGTAAGCATCACGGCAATTTCCTCCTGGGAATAGCCCTTCAGGTATTTTAAAATAATTATTTCCTTATATTTCTCATCAAGCTTATCAAGGTCTGTCAACACTTCCAACCTTGTTTCAAATGGATCACTATCCAACGTTTCTAGCGGACTAGTCATCTCTTTTTGTTTTCTCTTTCGATAAACAGATCGACACTCATTGATAAAGATTGAGGTCACCCATGATTCAAAATATCGATCTTCCTTTAACTGACCGATTTTTTCATGGACTTTAATAATCGCATTATGAAAAACATCCTCGACATCATGATGGTTTTTCAAATACGCCCAGCCGATTTTATAAAACTTTGATTTTCTTGTATCAAACCAATCAATCACTGCCGCCATATCTTTACTCTTTATTTTTTTCAAAATGATAAAATCCGAAATCGATGTGATCACAATGCTCGTCCCTCCTTCCCCAATGCCTCTTTAGCAATTAGAGCATTTATCTATACTTAAAGTTCCACTACAATTAACATTATTTAAACTTTAGCCAGAAATTTAGGAAAAAAAAGTTTGGAAAAATTTATCCAAGCTGACTTTTCACCATTTATGATATTAAAGGCTGTCTTTGTATACATTATAGTTATAAAAATACCTTGGTAAGTTCCTTTTTATTGTTTAAGCATTTAAACAGCGCTATAATTTTTATTTAGGAATGCGAAATAAATAAGAAAGTGAGATTTATATGAAGTCCTCAAAAAAATTGGCATTATATATTTTAATGTTTAATATGTTCATCACCTTTAGTGCAGTTGGACTCATTGTCCCCGTGATGCCAGCCTATTTGAAAACCTTTGGTGCAGCAGGGCAGGTATTAGGCTTTATTATTGCGGTGATTGCCTTTGCCCAGTTTATTTTCTCACCGGTTGCTGGAAATTTATCCGATCGCCATGGCCGTAAAAATTTAATCATTTTCGGCCTTTTCGTGAACGGCCTTTCCCAAATCTGCTTCGGACTGTCTACAGAACTATGGATGCTTTTTGTTTGCAGATTCTTTACTGGTGTCGGTTCAGCCTTTATCGTGCCTCCAGTTATGGCCTATACGGCAGATCTTACAACAAATAAAGAACGTGGGAAAGCGATGGGCTGGATCGGTGCGGCGATTTCATTAGGCTTTATGATTGGGCCTGGGATCGGTGGCTTTCTATCCAATGTCAGTCTGCACTTTCCGTTCTATTTTGGAGGCTCCGCAACCATCATTGCTGGAATTCTATCTATCATAATCCTTCCATCCGTCAAACCTGTTATGAAAAAGCAGGTTAAGGGAGAAAATTTATTCCAACAAATGGCCCGCTCCTTCAAAACAAGCTACTTTGTTTTATTAATCGTTGTGTTTGTATTCTCCTTCGGAATAGCTAACTTCCAATCAACTTTAACGATGTTTTTAACGTATAAATTTCATTACACCCCAAATGACCTTGCCATAGTCATGACCGTTGGCGGCTTTGTAGGAGTCATCGTTCAAGCCTTTGTACTAAATAAGCTTTTTACTGTGTTTGGTGAAATGAAAATCATTCTATTTGGTTTACTTGTTGCAGCGATTAGTCTATACGGCATGTTATACGTCAGCGGCTTTTTCATCATTCTATTGGTCGCCACCATATTCTCGATTGCTACTACTTTAATACGTCCTGCCGTTAATACCTTAATTTCAAAAACAGCCGGAGATGAACAAGGTTATGCAGCCGGTATGAATAATTCTTACATGAGTTTAGGCAACATGATTGGACCAGCATTAGCAGGGACGCTTTTTGACTGGCATATGAGTCTTCCTTTTACGGTTGGCGCTATTATATTGCTTGGCTGCTTCATTCTCACCTTTGTTTGGACAAGGAAGGAAAGGAAGCATAGGGACGGTACTTTAGGAACTTAAGTGCAAGAATCAGGAGATTTCCGTCATTTCAAACTTCAGTTTATAAACTTGAGTTTTAGCTAAAATTAGCGTACTCTTAAAAAAAATCAGATAATAGATATGAGGTGTAAGTTTGAAACAAGAAATTACCTTTATTCAAAGAAAAGAGTTAAAGGAAAAGCCGGAAATGGCTTCACTTGGTTTTGGGAAGTATTACAGCGATTACATGTTTGTAATGGATTATCATGTCGAAAACGGTTGGTATGATCCGCGGATTATTCCTTATGCCCCATTAACGCTTGACCCGGCCGCAATGGTTTTTCACTATGGACAAGCCATTTTTGAAGGGTTAAAGGCCTATAAGGCAGCGGATGGGACGATTCAACTCTTCCGTCCTGAAAAAAACATGAAGCGACTAAATGATTCATGCGACAGACTGTGTATTCCTCAAATTGATGAGACTTTCTTATTACGTGCAATTAAACAATTAATTTTTACGGAAAAAGATTGGATTCCCGACGGTGAAGGGACATCCCTTTACATTCGCCCATTTATTTTCTCGACGGAACCCTATCTTGGCGTTCGTCCTGCAAACCAATATAAACTCCTTGTCATCCTTTCGCCTTCAGGAGCCTATTATGGCGATCAATTAAGCCCTGTTAAAATTTATGTAGAAGAGCAATATGTTCGGGCTGTTATCGGCGGTGTTGGCCATGTGAAGACCTCCGGCAATTATGCCGCCAGCATGAAGGCACAAGAAAAGGCCGAGGCAAATGGGTTCGCCCAAATTCTCTGGCTTGATGCAAAAGAGAATAAGTATGTGGAAGAAGTCGGCAGTATGAATATTTTCTTCAAGATTAATGGCGAAGTGGTAACACCAAAATTGAATGGCAGTATTTTACCTGGTGTTACACGTGATTCAGTTATTGAATTATTAAAATATTGGAATATACCTGTTCACGAAGCGAAAATTTCAATAGAAGAGATTTTTGCCGCACATGAGCGCGGTGAACTTGAGGAAGTCTTCGGCGCAGGAACAGCTGCCGTTATTTCACCCGTTGGCGAATTACATTGGAATGAACGCTCAATCACAATTAATGATAATAAAATTGGCCAGCTGTCACAGCGTATCTATGAAGAAATAACTGGAATACAGCTTGGAAAAAAAGGGGACCCATTTAACTGGACAGTTAAAGTCGCCCCGGTTGAGGTTTAAAAATAGGGTATTTGCGTTAAGGTTTGAAATCTAACCACTAGATTATGTTGAAATAGAATGCTAAACTCCCTTCAAAAATTTTGAACGGGGTTTAGCATTTTTTCATAAAATTGCCCCATGATAGATTAAATCATCATCTATTCCGGAATATTAATCTCCAGCTTCCCTTCATGATTAGTTATTTCAATCACCTTGTCAGCAAACAAATAAGGCGTATCAAATCGATCCTGCTTTTTAATATCCAGATAACTATTATTGGCGGTCAGGACAGGAAAGACAGCATTAGTCTTCTTGAAGACATTTTGATACACCTCTATTTCTGCCATCAAGATAATCTGCTTATTAGAAATGGCAAAAAAGAGTTTCCCAATCTCCCTGCCATCTTCGGTGATGCTGACCTGCTGCAGAATGGAAATCAGGCAGGAAACAAAATCATTCATTTTCTCGTTCGTTAAACCATTTAACTGCCATTCCTCTAAAGCCTTATTAATGCCATTTTTCAATTCTTTGAAGGAAAATACATCTTCAATCCTAAGAGCTGCATTCGTTTTCCCCAGGCTCTCAAATTTTTTTCTCGTTTCAAATAGGTAGTCCTTGATAAAACCTTTATACTCCTCCCGCTGCACAACAAAATCTGTTAGCTCATTGATACAGCGAACCTCTTTGCTCCGATTTCGGATTAATTGTAAAAAAGCATAGATATCCTTCTCATCAAAGGTATTTTCATTCAACTTACCATAGTAATAATTCAGTAACGATTTCTCTTTTGTATCCATTGGTCTGCTCCTAGATGTCATATTCTTATCTACCCTATTATACAGGCTGATAGTGAGACTTATATACAAAATTCCTTGGAGAACTTACCCCACAGTTTCCTCCAATTATTCACAATACTTTGCAACAACCTAATAAGGCGAACTGTGCCAGACACTGTTCGCATTTTGATTTCCATTTATAGGAGTTTTTTTGAACCTTAATGAAGTCTTTACACTCTTTTTACACTAGGTTAAGAAAGGCTCCTCATTTCTCTAATATAATAGTTATAACTTACAATTGGAGGGGTTTGATGAAGATTACCGTTGCTGGAGCAGGATATGTAGGATTGGTTACTAGTGCTTGTTTAGCTGAATTAGGACATCAAGTCACTTGTATAGACATACAAAGAGAGAAAATTGACATGCTTCAAAATGGTCGATCTCCCATTTATGAGCCTGGGCTTGAGTCTCTTTTAGTCAAAAATCTTCGGAACGGAAAACTGGATTTTACAGTTGATGCTCATCACGCCTATTCCAATGTGGATATCATTTTTATTGCCGTCGGGACACCCGAAATTCACGGCGGATCAGTAGATCTAAAATACATCCATGTGGTTTCCCATACAATTGCTCACTATATCGAAAATGATGTGATTGTTTGTACAAAAAGCACGGTACCAATAGGAACAAATGACTTAATTAAACAAATTATCCACAGTCGAAAGCCACCTAAGCTTCATGCAGAAGTGGTCGCCAATCCCGAGTTTCTTCGGGAAGGCTCTGCAGTTTTTGATTTCTTCCATGGAGATCGAATCGTAATTGGCACCGATAATCCTAAAGCTGTATCGATAATGGAACAACTTTATCTGCCATTAAAAATTCCGATAATAACCACGGATATCAAAAGTGCGGAAATGATTAAATACGCTTCAAACGCCTTTCTAGCGACGAAAATTAGCTTTATTAATGAAATTGCAAATCTATGCGAAAAAGTGGGCGCCAATATAGAAGAAGTAGCTTTTGGGATTGGTCATGATAAACGGATTGGTCATGATTTTCTTAAAGCCGGGATCGGATTTGGCGGTTCTTGTTTTCCCAAAGATACAAAAGCACTTGTTGAGCTTTCTGGAAGTGTTGAACACCGTTTCGAATTGTTGGAAGCTGTCATGAAAGTCAATAACCGTCAACAATCTGTGCCCGTTTTGAAGGCAAAAGAAACAATTGGCTCGTTACAAGATAAAAAAGTAACTTTGCTCGGTTTAGCATTTAAACCAGATACAGATGACGTTCGGGAATCGGCCTCTTTAAGGATTATTAATGAGCTACTCGAGGAAGGGGCAGTTGTCAGAGCTTATGATCCGATTGCTATCCCAAATGCTAAGCGAATATTAGGAAATACAATTGAATACTCATCCGACATTCGAGTTGCACTTCACGAAGCAGAACTGGCGATTATCGCAACAGATTGGGAGCAAATCAAACATGTCCCACTGGAGGTATATTGTACCCATATGAAAGACTCAATTGTTATTGATGGGCGAAACTGTTATTCACTCCAGGAGATTCAAAAGTATCCAATTACCTATTTCTCAATAGGCAGGCCTTACGTTTTTAAAGATAGACCAAATGATTCAGTAGTAAAGGAGAGCGGAGAATGATTAGAATGCTCCATGTATTTTACAGCTTAGAATGCCAGCTATTTCAGAAGGTAAATCGCCATTTTGATAGAAAGCTTTTAAATCTCTTTTTCCGCTCGGTCACACACTTAGGCGGAGCAGACATTACCATTGCTGCCACTTTTCTTCTCATTATTTTATCATCAGGGGAGGCTAGATTGACTGCTTTCGCCAGCGCACTCGCCTTATCAGCAGGTCATATACCGGTCCATATTGTAAAGCAGCTGTTTCCCCGAAAACGGCCTTATTTGTTGATAGAAAAAACAAAGACTCATAAGAATCCATTACAAGATCATTCATTTCCTTCGGGACATACAACGGCGATTTTTTCCGTTTTGACCCCATATCTCTTATTTATTCCACAGCTTTCTTTTGTGCTAATTCCACTAGGGATTTGCGTAGGTATATCTCGAATGTACTTAGGTCTTCACTATCCTTCAGATGTCATTGCTGGAGGAATCCTTGGTACGGTTACTGGGAGTTTATGCTTTTGTTTATTATGTAATTAGTAGATTCAGTGAGGAGGGATTGTATGAAGATTGCCATTTTCACAGATACCTTTTATCCAGACATCAACGGAGTGGCCCGAACACTTAAACAATTGACCAATTATTTTGATGAGCAAAAGATTGCCTATAAAATCTTTGCACCAGATTCTTATTCGAATGAGTATATTTCTAGCCATATTCATCGTTTTAAAAGTCTCCCCTTTTTCATATACCCGGAATGTCGTTTGGCTTTTCCAAATCTTCTCGATATCAAGTCAGAATTACAAGATTTTTCTCCGGATTTAATCCATGTAGCCACCCCATTTACCATTGGCCTTTGCGGTATTTATTTTGCCAAAAAGTTAAACATTCCTCTCGTTGGGTCGTATCATACTAATTTTGATCATTATTTACAATTCTATGACCTTCCATTTCTTTCGAAAATCGTTTGGAAATACATGCATTGGTTTCATCGTCCGTGTAAAAAACTATTCGTTCCCTCCATCGAGACCTTTCAACAGCTAACACAGCATGGATTTACAAATCTTGAGATTTGGCCTAGAGGAGTAGATTGTCAGCTTTTTCACCCTAATTATGATCAAGAGGCTGTCCAGAGACTTTATTGCGCTCAAAGAAATTTCCTATTGACTTATGTCGGCAGGCTAGCTCCGGAAAAAGATATAGAAACACTCCTTGCAGTCGCAAAATCGATGCCTGGAGAACTAAATGAAAAAATACAGTGGTTAATTATTGGGGATGGCCCGTTACGAGACAAGTTGGAAGCCCAAGCTCCAGAAAACATAACATTTACTGGTTACTTAAATGGAAAATGCTTAGCCGAAATCTATTCCGCATCGGACCTTTTTGTTTTTCCCTCTCCAACTGAAACGTTTGGAAATGTTGCTCTTGAAGCCCTTGCCAGTGGAACTCCCGTAATTGGAGCGAATTCTGGCGGGGTAAAGAATATTATTAAATCGGGAGTAACGGGCCTTTTATGCCCCCCTGGTAATGTGCAGGAATTTACAGCAGCCATTATTCAACTCTTAAACAATCTTCCACTAAGAAAGCAAATGGCAATAGCCGGAAGGATTTATGCACTTACACAAAGATGGGATCGAATTTTCGAAAATCTAATTTGGCAATACACTGAGGTTATAGAGGAACAAAAAGAACAGAAATATGCTTGAGAAAAGTTAACAGGATTAAAAAAATGTAAGTTTTTAAATTGAATTTTAGCTGAACATGACCTAGTCTAATTAGAAAATGGAAATGATGTGTCATCATGCAACATGAAATTGCTTTTATTCAAGGCTCTGTTATTATTCATTGTTGATTTTCGTGTAGTATGAAAA
>NZ_BCVP01000063.1 GCF_001591805.1 Neobacillus novalis NBRC 102450
GGGATGATTAAGCTAAAATCTCCGTACTGTCATTGCGTTCCACTTTGTTTAGCGGGTCCTTGCACAAAACAGAGATTGCTTGTGCAGCTTGAAACAACTGATCTGCCGTTGCCTCTTTTTTCACATTGCTAAACGTTTTAGCTTTGTAAAGTGGATTTCCTTTGCCATCCATCCCCGCTTCAAACACCAAGCGAAGCTTTGTTCCTTCTAATAACGCTAGAGCCATTTCGACCACCTCCTTTCACCTTCTATTTATGGTTTTTGAGGTAAAAAGGACAGGGTGGAGGGGAATAATTTTGCTAGAGTCCAAGTTGGGTAGCTTATAAGGTGTATAAGCGACCGAAGCCGGTGGATTTGCGGAAGTTGGGTAGCTTAAACGGGGTATAAGCGACCGAAGCCGAGGGAATTGTGGAAGTTGGGTAGCTTATAAGGTGTATAAGCGACCGAAGCCGAGGGATTTGCGGAAGTTGGGTAGCTAATAAGGTGTATAAGCGACCGAAGCCGTGGGAAATGCGGAAGTTGGGTAGCTTATAAGGTGTATAAGCGACCGAAGCCGGTGGATTTGCGGAAGTTGGGTAGCTTATAAGAGGTATAAGAGACCAAAGCCGAGGGATTTGCGGAAGTTGGGTAGCTTATAAGGAGTATAAGCGACCGAAGCCATGGGGTTTGCGGAAGTTGGGTAGCTTATAAGGTCTATAAGCTACCGAAGCTGGGAAATTTGTTTAAGTTAGGTAGCTTAATAGAGGTATAAGCCACAGGAGCTGAGAAATTAGACTAGATGAAGGACAAATCGTCGACATTTTTTTAACGATTGGTCCTTCATTGGCATTATGACGCCTTTTCTTCGGATGTGCAGCATAAGAACGCCGTTAGTGAGATATCTTCATTCTGACCACGAACTAAATTTACTAGAGTAAAACTTAGCAAAAGTCACCATGCTGGATATGGCCCAATCTCAGTTTCAGTTGCTATCCATAGTTCCTTTTAATAAAGTAAATTTGAAACAGTTCACGACATTCTTTGCAGGCATATTGAGGGGGAAATCCAGGGTTGAAGCGTACTGAGTCCTCCTTTATCCCGGTGACTGTCACGCCCCGATATTTATTGAAAGATTGATAGGTTGTTAGAGAGGTAATAACTGATAATATAGAGGTGCTACTGAAATTGTGAGGTTGGTTGTTGCTCTTCTTTCCGTTTCGGAAAGGAGGTGATAATCATGGAAATATTTCTCCCATCAAAGGAAACTTTTTAAAGAAAGCCAATTGACTCTATTTGAACGGCTGTCTAGGATAAGGCAGAAAAGGGAACTACAGGGATCGGAAATTATTGAGATGGGGTTAAAATAATCCGACTTTTAAAAAATGAGTTTTTCCAATGAATCCGTAAAATAAATCAAGTGGAGAAAAAACAGCTGTTTTTCACCACTTGATTACCTGGAAGGCTCTTTTTATCCAAATTTCCACACGTAAATTTGGCGGTTCTATTATTTTACAATAAGGACATCCATCTCCGCTTTTTTCATTACCTTTTCACTGACACTGCCCTCTAGCAGTTTTTGGAGCGCTCCTTTTCCGCTGCTCCCCACAATAATTAAATCCACATCTTGCTCCAAGGCAAAATCACATAAGTCATCATTAACAGGTTTGCCGTCTAATGACTCAAATTTGGCAGGTACACCTTGACGCAGTAAATATGACTTCGCATGCTCCAAAATCTGACTGTCCAGGATGGTTTCTTGTGTTTCTGGGGGTAGTTCGTTCTCTGGTAGGGGGACTTGGGATGGGTAAATTCCTCCATCTATACTTGGTATAACAGAATAATTATAATTATAATTATAAGCCATATTGTATATGTGCTGTTGAATTACATGAGCAACCGTAATTTTGCAGTCACGGTTCAGCGCATAGAATTGTGCGGCCCTTTCCAATGCCTTCATACTGTCTTCGGAATCATCAAAACCTATAAGAATATGATTATACATGTTCATCTTCCTTTCATTTACATAATTATAATATTTATACCCTTATTTCTTTTGAATAAAACACTGCATCGCTGCAGTCTATTTCTGCTATAAAGGCGGATAAAGTAAATCCTTATGAATTTGGGAACAGTCCCCCGCTGCTATAAAAAAAACAGGTGCCAGGCGCCACCCAGAGAATTTCCAGTTACGAGAACAAATAAGGGAAGCTGATCAACGTTATCATGCTTCTTTTTTAATCCTCAATGTTAAATATTTTCTTTGGCTAGATTAATCATTACTCCCACTGAACCTATAATAAAATACCATCAATGAGGGACAGAGCTATGTTTAATCAAACGTTTGATTAACTGACAAAAATTTTGGCCGTTAATCTGAATGAATCGTTTACCAGTGGGCTTTTCGGCGTATTTAATCAAACGTTTAGTTAACTTATCAGAAAATAACTGCCAAAGTTACTGAATAAATTCGGCTGATAATCCCAAGACGTCTTCTATCATAGACGTTTTTTGTATTGTAAAATAATATATTTGGCATGAGTGTTATTTTTATAAAATAGAAAAAATAAAAAATATACAATATTCTATAGAATATTGTATTGACAAAACATAGGCTCAAAAACAATAATGTAAATATATTATGAATTCTGAAAACGGATACATTAGTGAGGTGAAGAAGTTGAGCCAAGGATACAGAGATCTTTCAAAGGTGGAATCGGTGGAAAGGCAGCCTTTAAATGTAAGGATTTATGAAAACTTAAAGGCGGCCATTATAAAAGGGGATTTGCAAGCAGGCAACCGGTTAACCGAAACAGAAGTGGCAAAACAAATGAAAGTAAGTCCAACACCCGTCCGTGAAGCCTTTCGCCGTTTGGCAGCGGAAGGTCTGGTCAAAATTGTCCCTTGGAAAGGGGTCGTCATCCAGAGTTTTTCCGATGAGGAAGTGAAGGAATCTTATCAATGTCGGGAAGCGTTAGAGGTACTTGCAATTCGTTTGGCAGTCGAGAATTTTGATGAACAGGGGATTGAAAAATTTCGCGGATTGCTGGACCAATCGTTTGAAGCGAAAAGCGGCACCGAAATCGTTCGACTGAATTCCGAAATTCATTCGGTGATCATCGAATATGCGCGAAACGCGAAATTAAAAACACTGCTGGATTTAGTCAGTGATGTCATATTTCATGACCGCAACATTTCTGCCTATAATTCCAGCAGAAGGGAAGAAATCAATGCCGAGCATATGCAAATCTTCTATGCTTTGAAAGAGAAAGATGCGGACAAGGCGGAAAAAGCAATGAGAGTTCATATTCAAAACGGGCTCGCCTATATCAACCAAGAAAACTTATCCAAAAAGAAGGGGACCACGTCTCCAGAATAAGGGGAAAATCGTGAGTGTTATTAAACCCTCACTTTTTATTAAATACAGATTCTATAGAATATAGAAATTGGGAAACTTTATTAAATTAACGAAAACAAAGGGGAGAACAAACGGATGAAAACGATTCTAATGGGCAAAGGTGCCCGAACCATTGTAGAAGTGTGTGCGGGTGTCCAACCAAATGAACAAGTATTGATTGTGACAGAACCAAAAATGATGAATATTGCCAAAAGTATTGCTACCGCTGTAATCGCAGCAGAAGCGGAGCCGACAATGGCAATGATGCCACCGCGGACCTCAGACGGCCAAGAGCCGCCGGCGCCAATTGCAGCAGCTATGAAAGAGAGCAATGTGTTTATTAGTGCGGTTTATACTTCGATTACCCATACGCAAGCCGTTCGTAATGCAGTAGATGCTGGCTCAAGAGGAATCATGCTGACGCAGTTCCATGATGAAATGCTAATCGAAGGCGGTGTCCATGCTGATTTTAAAGCAGTTGAACCAATCTGCCGGGCTGTTGCTAACGCCTTGGAGGGGGCAAATGAAATTAGACTGACCACTCCAGACGGAACAGATCTTACACTTTCTGCGACAGGAAGACGATCCAATGCCATGCCGTGTATGGTAAAACCGGGTGAATTTGCCCCAGTGCCAACCGTTGAAGCAAATGTGTCTCCGATTGAAGGATCTGCCCAAGGCGTCATCGTGGCAAATGCCAGTATTCCTTATATCGGAATTGGATTGCTTGATGAACCTGTGACAGTCAATGTAGAAGACGGAATGATTGTTTCCATTTCCGGAGGCAAACAAGCAGACATGCTGGCTGAAAACCTGGCTTCCAAAAATGACCCACTTGTTTATAACATCGCGGAAATCGGCGTTGGTCTCAACCCTAACTGTAAATTTATCGGATCTATGCTAGAGGATGAAGGGGTGTTCGGTTCGGTACATATTGGAATCGGTACGAATATTACTTTGGGCGGAAATGTAAAAGCGGCCTGCCACTACGACCTCATCATGACCGAACCGACAATTGTAGCAGATGGGAAAGTGATTTTAAAGAATGGGGAAGTACTTGTTTGATTGGTCTGAATATTCAGAATATAATGCCTATTGGGAACGTCAACTTTTGAAAAGATGACAAAGGGATGAGTTTTTTAAAAGATTTTATAAAGGGGAAATTTACGATGAAAAGAATGTTTAGTGTAATTATTCTTTTAATGGTCATGATGCTTGCTGCCTGCGGTGTTCCAAACCCTTCTAAAGAAACAAGCAAACAAAGTGGTACGAAATCTGATTCGCAAGCAGAGACGAAAGAAATTACCATTGCTGCCAATGGCGGAAAAATTGAAAAGCTAATCCGTGATGAGTTGGCGCCAAAGTTTAAAGAAAAGTATGGCATCACGATAAATTTCGTAGCCGGTTCTTCCAATGAAATTTTAACAAAAGTCCAGCTTCAAAAGAATAACCCGCAAATCGATATCGCCATGTATGATTCCCCTGTAGCGGTTCGAGCTGAGGAAGAGGGCTTGACAGAAGCCATTGCAAAAGAAAACATAAAAGGTTTTGAGAATATCGATGAACGATATTTAATTGATGAACATAGTGTTCCTGTCTTAGGCTACTCAGTTGCGGTCGGCTATAACACGGATATTTTTAAAGAAAAAGGCTGGAAGGCAATCAGTTCTTGGAATGACCTGATCAGTTCCGATTATAAAGGGATGACAGCATTCCCTGATGTCTCCAGCAATTCAGGATTCACGATGTTCTTGAGCTTGGCAAAAGCAAATGGCGGCGGCCTTGACAATATGCAGCCTGGTATGGATAAGGGGAAGGAATTAGCGGCTTATTCCGATACGTTCTATAAAAACTCGACACAGATCCAGCCGGCTATGCAGCAGGGCGCAGCCGTAACGGTCCAGGCAAGCTATACGATTGCAGGCTTATCTGATGCAGGTGTTCCAGTCCAAATGGTCATCCCGAAAGAAGGGGCCCCGTTGCAGGCAATCGTTGCTACAGTCGTGAAGAATACTAAGAATAAAAAGGCGGCTGAAGATTTCATCGATTTCATGGTAACAGGAGATTCTCAGAAGAGAATTGCGGAAATTGCCTTCTATCCAGTAGTTAAAGATGTGAAACTGCCTGAAAAATACGATTCCATTATTGGCTTTAAAGAGAATGACCCTGTTTATAAGCCTGATTTTGCCGGTATTGCCAAAATTCAACCGGAATGGACAGAAAAGTGGACGAAGGAAGTTACTCCTGAGCTTGGGAAAAAGGTGAAGAAGTAATCAGCATCAACGAACAAAGGAGGGATTGAAGATGACGACGAGTGATGTGACGATTCGCGGTGTCAGTAAAAAATTTGGAACAAATGTCGTTTTGCAAAATATTAACCTAGATATCAAGCACGGTGAGCTTCTTACCTTGCTTGGCCCCTCCGGCTGCGGGAAAACCACGACCTTAAATGCCATTGCAGGGTTCCTTGACCCAGACGAGGGTGAACTTTATATTAAAGGAAAAAAGGTGAATGGCGTTCCCCCATATAAACGTGATCTTGGGATGGTCTTTCAAACGTATTCCCTGTTTCCACACATGACTGTGCATGAAAACCTTGTCTTTGGCCTTAAGCTCCGAAAGATAAAAAAAGGCGAATTGGACAGCAGAATTAGTAGAGCGCTTGCACTCGTCAAATTAACGGGCTTGGAAAAGCGATACCCGCGGGAATTATCGGGCGGTCAGCGTCAGCGGGTGGCAATTGCCCGTGCGCTGGTAGTGGAGCCGGAGCTTTTGCTTTTGGATGAGCCGCTCAGTAACTTGGATGCCAAACTGCGCCATGAGCTTCGTGCCGAAATTAAACGTTTGCAAAAAGAGGTCGGGGTTACCACGATTTTTGTTACTCATGACCAGGAGGAAGCACTCTCCATGTCGGACCGAATCGTGGTTATGAACCAGGGGAAAATTGAACAAATCGGTACTCCTACTGACATCTACCAAAATCCACAGTCCGAATTTGTCTTCCAGTTTATCGGGAAATCGAATCGTTTTGAAGGAGTCGTGATAGAGGCTGACGCTGACCATACAGATGTTGAAATTACTGAGGGCTGGGTCGTCAAAACGAAAAAGCAAAATGCCATCGGCAATGACCGGGCATTCCATGTGGGGGATGCCGTTAATCTGTATATCCGCCCGGAAGCCATTTCCATTATGTCGGATGATCATGGTCACAGCGGGGCAGATTCAGAACATGTCCGGCAAAAGGCCGTCATCAAGCAAATGAACTATCTTGGTTCACAGTGGGAAATCGAGGTGTCCGTGAAGGGGCAGTACAATGTCCAAATTGTCGGACCAACGATTGAGAATTCCTGGCAGGTAGGGACGGAGGTGCTGGTTGAATGGAAAACCTCGGATATTCGCCTGACCAAAAGATGAGTCCAAACCTTAAATTAGCATCCAAAAGCAAGGTAAAGGAATTAAGAAAATATACCGCAGCCCTATTGCTGCTAGCACCGCTGCTCTTATTTATCCTCGCATTCTTTGTCGTCCCGATGCTTTATGTGTTTTATTTAAGCTTCATTGAAGTGGAAGGGCTCGATATCTCGAATGCGAGCTACAGCATCGGAAACTATCTGACGTTTTTTTCAGATTCGTATTTCTTGAGATCACTTTGGATGACGATGAAGGTAAGCATCTATGCGGTCATTATCGCGCTTATCCTTGGCTACCCAATCGCCTTAACGATGGCGAAAAGCTCAGCGAAGGTGAGAGGGTACTTAACCCTTCTTGTGGCTTCCCCCTTGTTGATTAGTGTGGTTGTCCGCAATTTTGGCTGGTATTTGCTGCTTGTGCCAAATGGGGTCGTAGATCAATTTTTAATGAAATTAGGTATTATTGATTCCCCATTAAAGCTGTTGTTTTCCGTTGAAGGGGTCGTCATTGGCCTAGCCAATTCGTTCCTGCCGTTTATGGTTCTGTCCATCGCAACGAGCCTATATAATATCGACCCATCTTTGGAGAAAGCGAGCAGTATTTTAGGCGCAAGTCCGCTAAAAACCTTTTTAACGGTCACGCTGCCGCTGAGTCTGCCGGGTGTGGTGGCCGGGATTGTCCTTGTTTTCAGTATGTCGATGAGCTCCTACGTAACGCCCGCACTGATGGGCGGCGCAAATGTCCCGGTTCTTCCGATTGTCATTTATGAGCAAATCAATACGCTGTTCCGCTGGACGTTTGGTTCTGCCATCTCCTATATCTTGTTAGGGGTTACACTCATTTCCGTTACGATTTTTTCAAGGATCTTTGAAAGGAAGTTTAAGGAGGTGTTCCGATAATGAAGGCCGCAAGAATAACGGTTACCGTCATTGGTTTAATTTTTCTGCTGATTCCTCTTATTGTGACCATTGGAGCATCGTTTACGACAGCGGGCTATCCGACGTTTCCGCCAAAAGGTTTTTCCCTCCAGTGGTATGAAAAAATATTGGACCGTCCGGAATACATGAGTGCCTTTTTCAATAGTGTCAAGTTTGCTTTCTTGGCGGCATTCTTCTCGGTTCTGCTCGGTACGATTGCAGGGCTCGCATTGGCGAAATATAATCTGCCGGGCAAAACCTTTATCGTGTCGCTGCTGACGTCTCCATTGACGATCCCGCATTTGGTGCTGGGAGCAGCGTTGTTAATTTATTTTACACCGATGCTGTTGGCGGGAAAGCCAATAGGGTTCATTATCGCCCATGTTGTGATTTGTGTTCCTTATGCCATTCGATTTGTCTTAACCGGGTTGAGCGGGTTTGATTATACGCTCGAACGCGCGGGCATGGTGCTAGGTGCTAACCCGTTTATGGTGTTTTGGAAAATCACACTGCCGATTATAAGGCCGGCGATTTTTTCCGGTGCTATGTTTGCCTTCCTCATCTCGTTCGATAACGTCACTGTCTCGCTATTCATGGTATCAACCAATATGAGAACCTTGCCGCTTGAACTGTTCTTCCATATGCAGGACTCCTATGATCCGATGGTAGCTTCCGTTTCAAGTATTGTCATCTTAATATCTGCCATATTTATCGTGATATTTGAAAAAATCTATGGAATCGGGAAGTTGTTTGGCGGCTCGTAGGACATTGGGATAGACCCACTGGCCTTGCACGTATTGTAAAATAAAAAAAATGTAATAAAAGGGGTTTATTAAGCACAAAAAAACTCCTATCGTAAAAGCGGGGAGAAGTGTTAGCAGCACTTCCCTTTTTTATTATGGAGACCATGGGGAGTGTTACGGTGGCTTTTTGTTCCAACGATAATTTCACGACTTCCTTATCAATCAGCTCTTTAGAGAGCCATAACCGTATTAATCCCCAATTCAGAATATTTCCTCTGACTGAAGATAAATCATTACACCCACTGAATCTTTATCCAAAATACCATCGTTGAGGGACAGAGCTATGTTTAATTAAACGTTTAATTAACAGACAAAAATTTTGGCCGTTAATATGAATTTATCCTTTACCAGTGGGCTTTTCGGCGTATTTAAACAAACGTTTAGTTATCTGACTAAATTTTTAGCTGTCAAATGGGTTCATTCCTTTTACTGCGGGTTTCCCAGCCGAATTAAACAAACGATTAATTAGTTTTTCTGAAGGATATTTTGTTGGGGTTTGTCGGTTTGGGAGTGGTGTAGGTAAAAATGGCTGAGCGGAACCAGATATAAAGCCAAGATTCGTCAATTCTTTTTTGATATGAAGTGAAGAAGCATTGATATCACTAGGAAATAGACCTATTTAATCAAACGTTTAATTAACTGACAAAGTTTTTAGCTGCCGAATTGTTTAAATGCAAAAATGACGGGATTCCTGCCATATTTAATCAAACGTTTATTTAGTTTTAATGGAAGGGAATTTTGTTTAGATTTGTCAGTAGGTGTGCTAAAGGTTAAAGCTGAAATGCACCAGTTGTAGCCTTCAAGTGAGTCATTGCTCAAATTGCGGAATATATATGCCCCTAAGCTGCTGATTACCTTAACTGAAATATACGGGGAAATAAAGAAAAGTAAGAGCAACAAATATTGATCATTTAAATTGCCAGCCTCAATTGCGTCTATGGTTCTCTCATAACAGTAATCTGATTTTTTTATTTTATCAAGGTCTGAGTAGTAGGGAAAATAGTGGAGAATAATCAAGGTTTGTCAGTTCATCGAAGCGGTCTTATTTCAATAGTAGAATGTTGGATAAATCCATACCTTTGTGTTTCTTATATTTGTTCATTGATTTAATTTTTTAAAATATTATAAAGATATCTTTGCTCTTTTTACTGCCTATTGGTAATATCCCGGAATGGATATCAGCCCGTTTAGGTTAAAATCCTTACCTGAAATCTACCTTAATCATGAGGGGAAATTTAATAAATGAATGTTATGCCTAATTTAAGGACAGCCCTATATCGAGGATTATATAAGAGAAGCTAACACTTTTATGTGGAAGGTAGTTAGCTCCTTTTTTTAAAACACATTTTCTTGATTTTCACTTTTCCATGGTAGTATGGAATTGGCTCTTCTGCTCCGTTCCATTCATTTTGAAGCAGAAGAACTTTCCCCGTGCTTCCTCTGATATTCCAGCAGGAGTAAATCCAAAAAGATTTGGAAGGGTGCGCGGGAGCATGGTCTACGTTCTTGTAGTAGAAGTGCTCGATAGGCGTATAGAAAACAAAATCGGAAAGATCACTCAAGTGATTTGATGGTGTTCCAACGATAGATAGAATGGGAGTTCCTTGGTTTTTGACGATATGGGCGTATTCCAGGATGTGTAGGGTTTCACCGCTATATGATACAAAAATGGCAAGGTCGTCCTTTTGTAGATTGGAGGCAGAGCTTCTTAGGTCATCCCAATCGATTCTAGCTATACTGCTTTTGCCTAACAGGAGAAGCTTCTTTGATGCATCCCAGCAAACAGAATAAGAATGGCCCACACCGAACCATTCTACATGTCTGGCTTGAACAAGCATGGAAGCAGCTTTGTTTAAGTCCTCTTCATTTATTCTATTTAATACTTCGCGGATATCTTTTTCATAACGTTTGGTATGGAATGCTAAGTTTGCTGATAAATCGTGGCTTTCCACTTGGATGTCATCACGGCTATATAAAAGGAGTTGCAGTTTAAAGTCTTGGTAGCCTTGAAAACCAAGCTTTTTACATGTTCGAGTAATGGTAGCTGTTGAGACAAACATTTCCTTTGCAGCCTCGTCGAGTTTCAGATCCGTTATTTTTTGAGGCTGCCGGATGATATAGTCTAAGACTTGCTTTTCAAGCTGACTTAATTGATCCCTATGCTGTAAAAGTCGTTTGATTAAGGATTGCATGCTATCACCTTTTTTGAAACAAGACGTCTTTCATTAGCGCGTAAGGGAAAGAACCGATTGCTTTAACCGCTGTAATCCATCCAGCAATTTTGCTTGTGGACAGCCAATATTCATGCGGAGAAAGACCCGATTATTCTCACCGTAAACCGTTCCAGACATGATTCCCACCTTTCCAATTTCCACAAGCGCGGACTGAAGCTCCTGATCCGTCGTATGAAGGCCCGTACAATCTAGCCACGCTAAGTATGTGGATTCGGGGATTTCAAAATGGATGGCAGGTATCTCTTGTTCGATAAATTCTTTTATTAATTTCATATTATTATACAAGTAGGTGCAAAGATCATCAACCCAAGACTCTGCATAACGGTAGCCTGCGATAACCGAAATCTCACCAAAGATATTGGCACTTGAAACCCCATCACGATTCTTTAACAAAGTCATAAATTTTTCTCTTTGCTCCCCATCAGGAAGTATAACATAGGAGCCCCCTAAGCCGGGTGTATTAAACGTCTTGCTGGCAGAGGAGCAGATATAAATATGTTCAAGATCCTTTGTCACCGAGGTAATCGGGACATATTTCCGGTCATTATAGACAACATCCATATGAATATCATCTGAAATAATGTGAACTTGGTACTTCGAGCATAATTGAACTATTTTTGTTAATTCCTGTTCCGTCCATACTCGTCCAGTAGGATTATGCGGGTTACAAAGCAATAATACTTTTGCTTTTTCATGTGAAAGTTTTTTTTCTAAATCGTTAAAATCGATTGTATACCGGCCGTCTTGATAGGAAAGAGGGTTGGCAATCAGCTTCCGGTTCGATGCATGAATACATTTGAAAAAGGCATCATAGGCTGGTGTTTGCAGGACGATATGATCACCTTCAGCGGACACCATTTCAATCAGTCTTGCAATCGAATAAATAACGCTGGGGCTGTAGACAATCCACTCCTCCGCGATTTGTGCATCAAATCGCCTTTTATACCAATCAGTTATCGCAGATTTATATTCATGGTGGTTCCAGCGTGTATAGCCAAAAATTCCATGCTCCGTTCGCTCGCGCATCACTTTAAGAATTTCGGGAGGACTTTGAAAATCCATATCGGAAATCGAGAAAGGTAATAAATCGCTCATGCCGAATCGATCTTCGATATAATCCCATTGGGTACAATAGGTTCCTTTACGATTGATTACTTCATCAAAATGCCTTTTCATCATATCCCTCTTCTATTTTTTGCTTTTATTTGTTGGGAAAAATAGGATGAGGGGTGTCTCATCCTATTCCATCAATTTATCCATTTCGACCCGAACATGGTTGACCTGGGTTCCAATGATTACTTGAAGATTATGGGCATCGAGTTTGACCACGCCAAGGGCACCATTTTTCTTAAGTTTTGGTTCATCTATTTTGTTCATATCGTCGACAACTAATCGTAATCTGGTAATACAGTTATCTAATGATTCAATATTGCTTGCACCTCCAAGGGCATGTAAAAGTTCCGCTGCTTGGGTGCCTGTTTTACCATTTGAAGCTTTACTTTCTTTTTTACTTTCTGTCGCCGACTCTTCCGTTTCATCTTCTCGGCCAGGTGTTTTTAAGTTGAATTTTAGAATAGCATAACGGAAGATAAAATAATAAAGGGCAAACCAAATGGCTCCGACTAGTAGAACTAAATACCATTTTGTATAGTTGCCTTGAAGGATTCCGAAGATAAAGAAATCCAACACGCCGCCATCGGTATTCCCAATTCTTACACCGATTAAAGCCATCACCATAAATCCAAGTCCTGTTAAAACAACGTGAATTCCATAAAGAGCGGGTGCAACGAATAGGAATAAAAACTCGATTGGTTCGGTAATCCCTGTTACAAATGTTGCAACTACGCCGGAAATAAGCAGTCCTTTAATTTTCTTGCGATTTTCTGGCTTTGCCGTGTGATAAATGGCTAACGCAACTGCAGGGAGACCAAACATAAAGGTTGGCATTTTTCCTTGTGATAAAAACGCGGTTGCCGAACCGCTGATAGGGCCACCGTTTTTTAACTGTGCGTAAAAAATATTGAGTGCGCCCGATACCGTATCTCCACTTACAACGGCTGTTCCACCGGCTTCGGTAAAGCGAATCATTGCCACTAAAATATGATGGAGCCCAAATGGAAGAAGCAATCTCTCTCCGGCCCCAAATAAAAATGGTCCGAACGCCCCAGCGCCGCTAATCAAATTCCCGATTCCATTAATAATCATCGTAAAGAATGGCCAAATCATTGGAATGATAATCCCAACGATGGACATGATGATGGCGGTGATAATCGGAACGAATCGTGAACCGCCAAAGAAAGCGAATGCATTTGGAAGTTTCACATTTTGATACCGTTGATGTAGAAAATAAACAATAATCCCAGCGATAATCCCGCCTAATACGCCCATTTCAAGACTTTGAATACCAAGAACCATTGATTGCCCTTGTTGTCTCATGACATCTGCTTCTGCAAGCTTGTGTGTTTCGGTTAGGTAGAAATTAATCGATAAATGCATAATGATATAACCAACAAGACCGGAAAAAGCAGCAACCCCTTTTTCCTTGCGGGCTAATCCAAGCGGAATGGCCACCGCAAATAATAGAGGTAAGTAGGTAAATGCAAAACCTCCGATTGTTGATATAAATCGTAATATTATCTGAATGACGTTATGGTCAAGAAACGGTAAATTCTCTATTGTAGTTGGACTCGTAAACGAACTGCCAATACCAAGAAGCAAACCCATGAACGCCAAAAGCGCTACAGGCAGCATAAAGGTCTTACCAAGCCCCTGAAAAAACTCCCATCCCTTAGAAGACTTTTTTTCCTTTTTCTTCATTTCAAAAACCCCCTTATATAAATCTTCTGAATTTACTTTCACTTTACGTCCACTATTGTAATATAGCAACCGCTTTCATATTAAATGTAAGCAAATACAATTTTTGTTTGGGGGAAACAAATTCGTGTGAGTGCCTGACACTGCCCGGACCAGCCATAAAGTTGAACTAGAAATGGCTATAAGCGACCGAACGTAGTCTTTCTAATAGAGATTAGTCCTTCATTGGCAGGAGGTGGACTTTATGACGTACTTTCCT
>NZ_BCVP01000064.1 GCF_001591805.1 Neobacillus novalis NBRC 102450
AAGGTTTAAGCCCTAAGTTATCGACAATAGTTGCTAGGTTATCTACTCCTAAATCAATACCCATAACTTTTTTTGGCTCGAAAATGAATTGATTGATTTGTTCTGCTGTTCTTACAATAGCCTTTTCTTGCTGTTCAGCTTTGAAAACGATTTCCAGGACATATCGACCATAAGAAGGTACAATCCGGACCTGTTGCAGCTTCCCTTCCGAAAGGGCTACCTTTCCTAATTTCAGTTGAAGTCTGGTTCCAGGTAACTTGAGAACATTTCCTTCCTTAATTTCTGTGATTTGATTCGTTAAATAACACGTTGTTCTGCCTGTTTTTAATTTGAATTTTGGAATCTTAGGTTTACCTGAAAAGGAACTTGGGTTGATTTTGTATTTTTTTGACGCTTCGAAAAAACTCTTCCAATCATCAAATACTTTTTTCATCGTTTGTTGATTAGACTGAGAGGGCATGGAAGTGTAATCAATCTGCTTCATGACTTTAAATAATGCCTCAACAAAGGTATACCCAATGAACGCTTTTTCTTGGTCGGGCATTTTAAAGAGTTTTAGCTTCGGTTCAATTTCTTTGCCCTTTTTATCTACCTTCTTAGGCTTTTCCATTTCCTTTTCATAGTGTTTCTGTCGAATTTCATTCATTATAGGTAGATGTGTTTCAATATCCATCAGTACTTGCAGTTGATTTTCATTTTTCTTTTCTGCATTTAGAGCTGTATACACCTGTCGAACGTAGTAATTTGTAATGTTATACAAATTTTTCGCTTTGAAGCAGAGAGAATCACAATATTCGAATAGTTCATGATTTGAATGGATTTGTATTTTATAGGCGCTATACATTCTTTTCACCTCCTCAAAAGGGAACCTACGTTCCTATTATATCAAATAGATTGATTGAATACAATGAATTTACCCTCTTCAAAACATAAAAAAACAGCTTATATCCCCATATCTGAAGTTAGGGGTTTTACGCTGCTTTATGATAAGGCTATAGTCTATTTTTTCAGCATAAATATTCCCGCTTTCATTCTTAAATAGTGGATCTTTAGTTTATTTCGACAAACAAGGAAATAATCCCCACATATTAACAAAATATGGTGTCTATAAAGAATCATGCAGGGAACTGCTTGGGATGCTGGAGCCTGACAATTGATAGAATTTTAGGCTACCTTTTGCTTTTACATTAATATACTAAACAGAAAAATATCCAACACTAATGAATCACTCAACGACGTAGAAGAACCAGCATAAATGTTGGCTCTTCAAGAAAAGAATATGGTTTTATTTGGTTAAGTGCCCCCGAATAATGCCGAAGCTTTCGACAAAATCCGTGTGGTACACTGGTTGACCGGAATTCGGCGGTTGTGCAACTTATGGGGAGTAAAGTTAGAATCTATAAACAAAAAAGACCAGAAATAACATAGGGAATTTCCCTGGGTTATTTCTGGCTTAATTCTTTTTGGCAGCCCTAAAGAGTTATTCCGTGGAACAATGCTGTGAAACAAGATTAATCGGGCGGTGACACAGGCACCGTAAGTCCGACCGGAATCCCCCGGAAGTCGGCACCTACCCCCGGAACCCCACAAGAAACGTCTTTATTTCGTATGGTTTTATTTCAAATTGCAGATTGTTAGTATTCTTTACTTCCCCAAGCGGTCGTTCTAACAAATCGCATTCCTGCCAACTGTTATTAAGGAGATCGCTCGTTATTTCAACAGTTCCTCTTCGTCCTGTAAACTCATGTAATCGAACCACAGTTAGATTGCTATCTTCTGCTTTTTTCACAGCATCGATCAATACATGATCAGCTGACATCTTGAACAACGACATGTATTCCTGGTTCGACTTCCCTTCAAGATAGGATAGTGGCTGGTTTAAATCCCAAGCTTCCTGTACAGTTAAACCGTCCACCCAGCTTCCTTGATGTGGTAAAAGACTATAGGTGAAAGCATGTTCTCCTTGATCCTGAGAATGATCTGGGTAGGTGGAACTTCTAAGTAACGACAGCCGAATCGTCGAATTTTTAATGTCGTAGCCATACTTGGAATCATTTAATAAACTGACACCATACCCTTGCTCTGAGAGGTCGGCCCATTGATGTCCAACGGTTTCAAATTTGGCATAGTCCCAGCTGGTATTCCAATGTGTTGGTCGCTTAACATTTCCAAATTGAATATCATAGGTTGCTTCTGTTGAACGAATTTCTAAAGGAAAAGCAACCTTAAGTAGTTGATGCTTCTCTTGCCAATCCACTTCCGTTTCGAAATCGATACGCGGGCTATGGGCATAAACAATCATATTTTGATTAATGATTGAATGATTATAGGTCCAAGTAAAACGAATAACAGCACGGAGAGAATTAACCTCGATAATTTCCAGGTTCTTCATCTGAGATATTTCTTTCATTTTCTCCTGGTAGAAAATATCAAGATCCCATGCATCCCACCTTAAAGGCTTATCTTCAAAAATTTGCAAGACATTCCCCCGTTGGTTCTCTTTCAGTACGTCTCTTCTTGCTTTCCTATCATAAATCCTTGAGAGCTGCCCCTTTTCATTCCACTCAATTTCATAAAAAGGAGTTTCCGCTTTATGATCGGTGATGTGGAAGACTGATTCGTGTTTGTTATAGTGAGCATCCGGATCAAAACGAATGGTTGTATGTCCCAGCTCAGGGGCAGAAACGTTGATGATCCATGTTTCTTCTGATTTTTCCGCTTGTAAAATCTCTCCTTGATGATTGAACCAGCCACCTTCTTCCATTCCACTTTGAACTGGTAGGAATAGAAGTGAGTTCCGTTGCCATGAGGCATCATTTACTACAGTGAATGCCTTTTCTGACTTTCCTGAGATTATTCGTTGAGCGGCATCGTCCCGAGAAGCTAAAGCAATTTCTTCCGCTTTTCCATACTCTTCCCTGCTATCTTTATATACTTCATTTATTGAGGACCCAGGGATAATATCATGAAATTGATTTCGAAGAATAATTTTCCATCCATCAGACAATTTCTCTGCAGGGTAACTAGACCAATCATGGGTGTAAATACTTCCAAGAACACTCAATAGTTCAATCTCGCGATAAAAAAGTTCTAGTTTACGATTTGTTTTTTTATTATAGGCCTGACTTGTATAGGTGCCTCGATGGAATTCAAGATATAGTTCGCCGTCCCATGTATGGACAAATTGATCCGTGTGATCAACATCATGATGAAGCTTTTCAAAATAATCCCCAGCTTTGCCTGTCTTGATTCTTGGCACCCCTGGCATTTCGTCCAGCCTGCGTCGCATTTCTAGCATTTCACGCGTAACACCGCCACCACCGTCTCCATGACCATACGTAACCAATAAATCCTTCGTAATCCCCTTATCCTTAAAAACTTCCCACGCTCCCAAGGCCGTTTCTGCTGTAATTTGGGCATTGTAATCCGCTCCCCACCCTCTACGTCCTGGATATGGAGTCGTAATAAAGTAAGTTAAAATTTCCGTCCCATCAATTCCGCGCCATTTAAAAACATCATGCGGCATCCGATTATATTGATTCCAGCTGATCTTTGTCGTTACAAATGTTTTAATACCAGATTTCTGAAGGATTTGTGGCAATGCCCAGCTATAACCGAATACATCTGGGAGCCATAGATACTTGCATTCAACGCCAAATTCATCCCGTAAAAATCGAGTTCCATGTAAGAGCTGACGAACAAACGATTCTCCAGAAGGAAGGTTACAATCTGGTTCAAGCCACATCCCCCCGTCCGGCTCCCAGCGGCCTTCTTCTACTCTTTTACGAATTTGGTCGTAAATTACCGGATAATCATGTTTAATATAATCATAAAGTTGTGGCTGCGCCTGCTGGAAATAGTATTCCGGATATTTCTCCATTAATCTGAGCACCGTGGAGAAGGAGCGGGCTACTTTTTCTCGTGTATGCTTTAATTGCCATAACCAAGCCACATCAATGTGGGTATGGCCAACAGCATGGATCGTAACGGGATGGTGTTTTTCTAATTTGTCCAATCCTGACTTAAGGACATCACGGGCAACTTGAATAGAATGATAGAATTCGACTGAACCCGAATTTGTCCAATCAACCTGATTAAATGCGCGATTAACCGCGGCCAGAATATCTTCACGTTCTGGTCGGTTTTCGTCCAGCATTTCAACGGTTTGAAGAGCTGCCATCCCCGTAAAATATAAGTCATCGGTTGCTTCATCAAGCCACGAAATTTCAGCTTTCTTAAATGTATGGACTTGTTCAACCGGGACACCTCCGCCTTCCAGACCGGACCACAGACGGAACACTAATTGAACACAAGTCCCCGCTAATTCGTTGGAGAAGAAAACTTCCTGGTGGTTAGCATCCACTCCTTGGTAAGGAAAACCATTAACGTATAACAAAGATTCAAATCCGGAGTTGTGCCCCCCATCCGTTATACCAAAGTCGAAAACTCCTACAACTGTTTTTTCTGCCCAAGCTTGCGGAATCGTTATTTCAGTAGAAAGCCAGGCATAAAGGTCGCGGCCAGACCAATTTCCCCCCATTTTCAATGTGGACCAATTGCCCTCATTTGGAGGCGTCTCCCCCACTCTCCCTTCTGAATCTATCAGAAATTGCAAGGAGGATATCTCCAGTTTCTCTCGATATCGGTAACCCTTCAGTTCAGTTAATCTTGCTGCAAGTTTTTTCTCTGTCCAGAACAAAGTACTGCCTCCTTCACCCTTCATTAACTACTAGTACTAAAAACAATGTTGACCTTCAAATCAATCTCTCATAAAGCACTAGTTGATCCTTTCATTTTAACACTCAACTTCCGATTACTTCTGATATTTAAAGCAACTTGGCTTTTTATTAGAATCATCCCTTGATGCCACTAAACGTAATCCCTTTAATGAACGTTTTCTGTAAAAAGAAAAACAGAATGATGATCGGTAATGTCAACAATGTTGAAACAGCCATCATCAAGCTCCATTCCGATCCTTGCTTATTTTGGAATTGTTGCAGGGCTAAAGATAGCGTGTAAGATTCTTGATTTGTTAAATAAAGTAAAGGCCCTAGAAAGTCAGTCCAGCTTGCCATCAATTGAAACAAACCGACTGCCATAACGGCCGGTTTTGCTAATGGAAGCATAATCTGCCAATAAACCCTTAATTCACTGGCTCCGTCCATTTTTGCTGCTTCTCTTAACGAATCTGGAAGTCCTAGGAAAAATTGTCGTAACAAAAATATATAGAATGGCACTCCGAAAAACTGTGGAATAATGAGCGGGTAAGGTGTTCCAACCCATCCTAATTTATTAAACAATAAAAACAAAGGAATCATCGTGACCTGTCCAGGGATCATCATAACAGCAAGGGTTAATGCAAATAAAACATTTCTCCCTCGCCATTTTAATTTAGCAAAACTGTAAGCCACCAACGGGCATGTTAGAACCACACCTAAAGTGCTAAGGATTGTAATAATGGCAGTATTTGAAAGATAGGTCCAAAAGGGAATATATTCAATCGCTTTACTATAATTATCCCATCGGAAAGGCTTTGGAATCCATTCAGGAGGAAATGTAAATACTTGTTCAATCGGCTTTAATGAAGTAGAAACCATCCAGATAAATGGGATTAAAAAAAAGGCAGAGGCAATAAGCAAACAGATATGCGCAAAAGAAATTTTTATTTTTTTGACGTGTGTAGGATTCATGAATATTCCCCCCTCTACTTTCCTTGATAATGCACCCAACGTTTAGATGACCAGAAAATAAGTAATGTCAAAACCATGATGACTACAAATAGGACCCAAGCCATCGCAGACGCATAACCCATCCTAAAATATTTAAATCCATTATCGTAAAGATACATGACATAAAACGTTAATGAATTCGCTGGTTTCCCTTGGCCCTGGGTTAATGTATAGGGTAGCGTGAACTGTTGAAAGGCCCCAATAATGCCCATTACAAGATTAAAGAAAATGACCGGAGTTAAGAGTGGTAAAGTAATATGGAATGTTTTCTGAAACCAATTGGCTCCATCTACTTCTGCCGCCTCATAATATTCACTTGAAATATCTCCTAGTCCAGCAAGATAGATCACAACTGATTGACCAATTCCCCATAAGGACATAAAAATAAGGGAAGGTTTAGACCAAGTTTCACTACCAAGCCATGCAGGCCCTTTAATTCCAATCATATCCAAGAAACCATTAACAAGTCCGAATCCAGGATTTAATAACCACATCCACAGTACCGCTATCGCTACATGTGGAACTAATGTTGGCAAAAAGAAAATAGTTCGGTAGATTGTCATACCTTTTATCTTCATATTTAACATCATTGCTAAAGCAACACCACAGATAATACTTAAAGGAACATAAAAAACCGCAAAGTAAACGGTATTATAAATGGATTTCAAAAATAAGGGATCTACCAGTAATTCCTTGTAGTTCTGTAAACCAATGAATTCACCCGGCCGCAATATGCTATACGAAGTAAAACTATAATAAATCGAAACTACTAATGGCAAAAGGTAAAATAAAACTAATCCTATAATCCATGGAGAAGCAAAAAGCCAGCCTGTTGCACCGGAGTTAATGTTTGACTTTTTACTTTTCACAATCAAGACTTGCTGCTGCTTTAGATTTAATTTCTCCAATGCTTTCAATATAGCCCCTCCCTTCATAAATAAAGGGAGAAAGAGTTACTCTCTCCCTTACCTTGTCTAATCAGTGCAATTACGCCACTTTCTTCGCCCTATCGGTCTTGCCAGTTACCCGAGTTTTCATTATTACTTAAGACTCTTGTTCACCTTATCGTTTGCAGCTTTCAATAGATCTCCCGGTTTACCGTTTCCATGGATTGCATTATCAACAGCATTAGATAATTCATTCCACAATAACTCTCCTTCAGGAATCACGGGACGATTGTGGGATTCCGGCAAAATATTTATAAATTGACTAAATAACGGGTCTTTTTTATAGCCAAGCTTTTCATTTACAGAATCTATAACAGATAACGTTTTATACTTTCCATTATAGAGTTCCTGCCCTTCTTCACTTCCAAAAAACTTAACAAACTCCCATGCTTCATCAGGGTGTTTAGCTCCTTTAGGGACGACAACGGCCATACCCCCAGACCAGGAGGTAAAATCGGTTCCTGTTGGTGTGGGTATTGGAGTCACTCCATAGTTTAGGTCAGGCTTATACTTTAAGTAGCCAGAAATACTCCAGTTACCTCCAATATGCATAGCTAGTTGGCCGGTAATGAATGGATCCATTTCTCCTGAACCTTTTGAATCAGTAAAACCTGTAATATCTTCTACGTTATATTTTTTTGCGTAATCCGCAATCCATTTTAGAGACTCTACTATTTTCGGATCATTCAGAGTCACTATGTTTTTATCCTTATTATAAAAATCGCCTCCGAAGCCCCATCCCCATGAGTAAAGCCATCCTTGGTTATACCATGGAATAAAACCAATTCTTTTAAAACGATTTCCATCTTTTATCGTTAATTTCTCGGCAGCCTTTTCTAATTCGCTAATCGTTTTCGGTGGATTTTCAGGATCTAACCCTGCATCTTTGAATGCATCTTTGTTATAGAATAATAGTCTTGCATCTGTATCAACAGGAATGCCGTAGAGTTTATCTTTATAAGTTGCTTCATCCCAGGCAAATGGGTAATAGTTGTCCTTTGTTACCCCGTCCCTGTCAGCATACTTAGTAAGATCGGTTAGTGATCCTTCAGATGCCCATGACCCTATCTTAAAGCGGTCGAACCAAGATATATCCGGTGGATTTCCCCCAGCTACGGCTGCAAGTAATTTTTCATTTTGAGATTCATTTGCAGCTGTATACACTGCTTTCACTCTAATATCCTTATGCTTCTTATTAAAAGCATCCACAACATCATTGATTGCTTCTTCACCAACTCCAGTGTTTTCATGCCAAAAAGTAAGGGTTGTTACACCATCCTTTTTCGCGTTATCAGCATTTCCAGAAGTTTCTTTATTTGAACAAGCACTTAAAATAACGGCGGTCATGATGCAAAAAACTAAAGATAATTTTCTTAATTTTCCAAAATTATGGAACAAATCGATTCCCCCCTAAATGAATATAAGTAATGATAATAGTACGGCTTCACTTCTTCCTCCTTTTCGTTTTGATTTATTAATCACAACCAAATTAGTTATGGATAACCCCGCATTTATTAAGTTGTTTGTAATATAGTTGAAAAATCAGCTAAAACATATTGTCATAACAAATATAACAAACATTACCTTAATACCAATATATTAACTAAATAAAGTATGATATGTCAACAAGATAATATAATATTCAGTTTATTGAAAAGGAACAGAATTTCCCCAAAAAAAAGAAGCTATGAATAAAGACTCATAACTTCGTAATTGTTTTTCACTTTGTTGATTTTCCTTCTACTAGACAATAATCAACTTTACAATCATAAGGAATTCTATTTCCCTGCAATTGTTCAACTAATAGATCCACTGCTTTAAATCCCATCATTTCTTGATTTTGTTTAATATGTGTAAATATAGGCGCGTCCATGTAAGATGGAGGAGAATCAAAACATATAACGGAAAAATCTTCAGGAACCTTCTTACCAAGTTCCTTTAAGATCTTAACAAGGAGAACAGCTATTTCGAATTCACTACATAATATCGTTGAAACCTTTGGATTATTTGATATAAAGTGCTCGATTGTCTGACGATCTGTTTCTTCAAGATCCTTATCGCATTCACGGTAAATACTTACTGGACGTGTGCTTTGAATTTCGGTTACAAGGTAATCTGGATTTAATGGTATTCCTTTTTCTGAAAATGCAGCGTAAAATCCCATCAGACGTTCCTCCAATGAGGAAGTTCCTTCTGAACGTGGAGACATAAAGGCAATATGTTTTTGACCACTTTCTATTAAATGTTTGGTTACTTCTTTTGTTGCTTCTTTATTATTAATAGAAACTGAACTTGCAGGTATTCCTTTTAAATAGCGATCCACTAAAACTAATGGATACTTTTCCAAAACTAGTCGAATTAATTCACTATTATAATGAACACCTTGTACAGGATAGATGATCATCCCTTTAACGCCTATTTTCACGAGAGAATTTATCGCCTTTTTTTCTAGATCTTCATCCCCATAGGTGCGTTTTATAACAAGATTATAATTATTTTCTGAGCTCCGCTTCTCTATTGCTCTAAATAATTCAAGCCCATAAGTATCAGTAAAATCAGGAATAATGAGCCCAATTAATTCCTCCTGTTCACTAGTTGAATCAAGATCTTTTTTTTCTAAGACAGATGGTAACTCGCTTGATACAAATGATCCTTTTCCCTTAAAGCGTTCAATAATATTTTGCTCTGCTAGCATATCCAGTGCTTTTTTAGAGGTAATTCTACTCACATTAAATTGGTCAGCCAATTCTTTCTCAGTAGGTATTTTATCCCCTTTTTTCATTTGTCCTTCTTTTATTCCATCAAGTATAAAAGAATAGATTTGCTCATATAAACTACTCATTTTTACCATCCTCAATTAAATGATATATCAATTATAACATTAATCATCAATCGAAATATTAACTTTTTAATTAATGAGATTTTTTTTATTCATAAACGGAAAATCTCGCCACCCAGATTCCCTCCACATTGCATAATAGTAATGAGAGGAGTTTTTTATTGGTAAAGAATAGGCACGTCCTGGTAAATTCTATTGCCGCTTATTTCCGTTTAGGTATTATGCAGCTTAGAGGCGTGAAATGGACCGTCTTATGTTTCGCCATTTGAGTAATGACCCTTTCGATGGCTATTTCCGTTTTTATAACTGGTTCATTTCAGCTTTAACCGTTAGCACACCTATCTGACAAATCTAAACAAAATTCCCTTCCATTAAAACTAAATAAACGTTTGATTAACATACCTCTGTACCCCATCGATGGTATTTTAATAAAGGTTCAGTGGGAGTAAAGCCAAAGGAAATATTTTAAATTGAGGATTAAATAGAGTAGGCGCACCTTGTCATTCGGGCGTGACTAGGCACCGGAATTTATGGCAATATTCATTATTCGGGAGGTGACCAGAGATTAATTTATGGTGAAATTACCCAACTTAACTCCACTTTGTTATATAATGGTAGAAGTATAGTACATAATACTTGTTTTATTAGATTCATAAAATTAGATAATGGGGTGTAACATGAAAAAAATTGCAAAAGCATTTACGTTAACAGCAGGTTTATTATTAATGGCGTCACCAACTGTTTCATTTGCGAATACGACCGTCAGCAGCAGTTCGAAGATTACTAGTTACCATTGGCTTCAAAAAAATGGCTATTGGTACTATGTAAACAATCTAGGTGACTACTCTACCGGATGGAAAAAGATTAATTCTAAATGGTATTTCTTTGATAAAGGCGGAGTCATGAAAACAGGATGGTTATTAGACAATGGGAAGTGGTACTATTTTGGCAAAAAGGGAGATATGGCCTCCGGCTGGGTGAAGGATCACAGTAAGTGGTATTATATGGAGCGTTCGGGTCAAATGGCCACAGGGTGGAGATTCACAGAATTTGATCACACCTATGGCTGGTACTATTTTAAATCTTCTGGTGCAATGGCCAGCGGATGGATGAAAGATGGCTCCGAGTCTTATTATCTTTTACCAGATGGCAGATGGGCTCATAATGTTATTGCGCTATCACATTTTTATCAAAATAACAGCATACAATATCCTGGTAATGAATTAATCAAAGACAATGCGGAATTGTTGAAGAAAATGGTTTCTGTTGGACAAACAAAAGATGAAGTAGCGAAGACCTTAGGAAACCTTTATTCGGTGGATTCAAACGGTTACTATTGGGAATACTCCTTCTTAACCCCTGAGAGCGGAGTCTTGGAACCGATTAAAAACGGCTTCACTAAGTTAAATCCAATCGAATTAGGTCAAGAAAAGGTGTCTATTAAACTATTACTTTCCTGGGACAGCAGCAATCGGGTGAAGCGTGTGGCTATTGCTTATTTCAGTACGGATCACCGACTTCACTTATATAAGCAAGAAAATGGAACGAAATTAGATGATGGATGGACCTTCGGCAATTCCAATGCAGTAGACTAATTAAAAAAGGGGTCAGTCCCACTTGGGTGAGGGTCTGACCCCGAAATTTATGGCGCAGAAGCTTAGCGCTGCTTACCTGGATATTGCCAAACTCCAAATGCTCTCATTAGGTCGCGGTAAATGACTAGCATTTCGTCTTTTGTTACGTTGTGCGCTTCTTTAATGGATGGGTAGTCCAAGTAAACCACATTCGTGAATGCCCGGTTGCTACTTTTTGCATTCATTTTATCGTAAAAATTGCTTGCTTCAGTAAAAATTGTAAGTGCTCTTCTCATGTGGCTTGCGCTTGTCACCAGAGTGACATCCTTCAAGCCCTCTTTTTCAAGGATTGCTGTGGCGAAAAGGGCATTTTCAACTGTGTCTGTTGATTTATCCTCTGTTAAAATCCGATCCGCGGCTATTCCTTTGGAAACGAGCCATTCCTTCATTAATTTCGCCTCTGTATTGTCTTGCTTTGGCACGCCGCCGGTAACAATGATTTTTGAATTTGGATATTTGGTTGCTACGGCTTGACCGGCTTTTAAGCGTTCAATTAAGGGCTCTCTCATTGTCCCATCATCTGCAAGTGCATACCCAAGAATCACGATGGCGTGGTTATTCTGCGGTAACTTTTCTGGAACTTCCGTGTTTAATGTAGTTTTAATAATCGTTTCGGTAGCTGAGAACTTTTCAAGATATTCATTGGTTTTGTGGGCATCCAATCGTTTTAAATTGGAGATTGCTGTTTGATAAACCTTTTCTTCCCCATTTACCTTTGAATAAACCCCGTATAGCAGATGTGCATTATAATTGTCAGGGTCCAAATTCAAAATCTGCTGGTAGGTCTTTAATGCTTCCGGGATTTTTTTTTGGATGATTTGCGTTGATGCAAGTGAGATTTTGAGATCCAAATCATGAGGGTCCAGTTTGACTGCCTCATTATAAGCTGCCTCGACTACATCATATTTGCCTTTTAGGGTAATGCCTTTAAAAATTTCTTCTTCCGCCTGTTTGAGGTCCCCGCCATGCCAGTAATAGTACATGGCGATATCTTCTAGTTGATTAATTCGATAAGAAGTTGGTTCATCCGTTTTAATTGGGGCAATAACCGGATTCGGATCCGTTTGTTCCGCTGTTTTTAAATCAGGCGCAGCAAATGCGGAAGATAGCGTGATCGTCCCGCATAATGCAAGTGCTAACCCTAATTTGCTTTTCAGTTTTTTCATGGTATTCCTCCTCAAAAAATTTTAGTTTTCATTAACAACAAAAAGGCAGGGGAACACGATGAAAAGGCCTGTCCTTCTCACATGTGTCGCCCTGCCTGATCGAATCAGTAACATGCGAATAACACTATTCACAGAATATTATAACGTTTTATGAAAATACTTTAAAAGGGCAAAAGTGCCTATCTTTGGGAACTTTTGCTATATTTAAACCTTTAAACCGCTAAAAAGGTTGTCGTGGGTGGGGGGTCTGACCCCGAAGTTTATCCTGGTTAATGAGAGCTAACGGGCATTATTACCTAATTATACCATTAAGCATATTATCCTAAAAATCTATCAATTTTCGACATTCGACAAAATTTGGGCGGCGACAGGCACCAGAATCAAGAAAAACAAATTAATCGTTCGATTAAATTGACCGTGAAACCCGTAGCAAAAGGAGTGAACCCTTTTCTTACAATTGTTAGCTAGCAAAGATGGATAACAATCAAGTTTGGGTTCTTTCACCAATTTTTGCAATGGGTGGAACCATACAAACGTTTATTTAAATTTGCTAGAAACCGCGACACATAGGGATTATTTGAGTTACGCGGACAAAAATTTTGTCACTTAATCAAATGTTTATTTAAATTGATGCGAAAGCCATTGAGATCAACGCTTTCCCCCATTATGTTGAAAAAAAATTAGCGAAAGTTGGTTTATCTTCTGAATCGAATCCAGCATGATTACCATCTGCCCTCAAGGAATGACATTCCTCGATAAAATCCCCTTCAGAAAAACAAATCAAACGTTTGATTAAATTGGTCGCGAAACCCTCTATTTGGGGATTCACCGGATTTGGCAGCTAATAATTTTGTCAGTTAAATAAACGTTTAATTGAAAATAGCTTAAGCGGGCACTATTGCTATATTTACACCTTCAAACCGCTAAAAAGCATGTCGAGAAATGGGAGGTAGTTATATTTTGTGCAGATAGGTTAAACACCAATACCACCCAAAGGAAAAACTCTGGGTGGTACCTCGGATAGTGCACCCCTGTTTCTTTACAGCACACTATCCTAAAAATCTATCAATCTTCGACAAAATTCGGGGCGTGACAGGCACCGCCATTCAGTGATACACTATCTTTCACAAGCAAAGCCATCCTTATCTCTATCCAATTTAAGTTGATAGGCTGGATGATCAGAAGCTACGCCATTTGGATATTTCTTTCTTAGTTCAGTACAATTGGCAAAGAACTCTGATCCTCCACTTGAAGCTGTAGCTGCAGTTGCTTGGGCTTCTGCTTCTGCCTTCGCCTGGGCTTCTGCTTCTGCCCTTACTTGGGCTTCTGCTTCTGCCTTTT
>NZ_BCVP01000065.1 GCF_001591805.1 Neobacillus novalis NBRC 102450
CACCCAAACTAGATTTACTATTCAGGCATACTCTTGAAGAGGTATGGAAATGGTAGTTGAATAGTGGTGCCTGGCCCACAAGCCTTGCGTATATTGAAAAATAATACAAAAATGAAATAAAAAGTATTTAATAAACATAAAAAAACTCCTCTTGTAGAAGTTGTTGACCTTGTTTTGTTCCCTAAAAAAACAAGTCTTCTACTAAAGGAGTTTTCACATTGAATAAGAAGATTATAGGGCAAAAAAGCCAATTTGTTTAAGGGATTTCGCATGATTACCCTTGGTTGGACAGATACGTGCCAAATTTATCCCTATTGACTTTTCTTTACTTAGTTCAAAGAAAAGTCAGATTAATGGAATATCCAAAACGCAACATAAAATTCGTGTCTAGCTTTTGCGGTTCATTTCATATCTGTCCCCATCTCACGTTTAAAGAGGTTCGGGTATGCTAGTACCTAGCGCCCCGACTGGGAATGGACCTCCGGCATGCTGCAGCAGTCCACCGAGCGCTTGGCCCGCTGGCGCCAGGGCCCTGTTCAGGAAGAGGCGCTCTCTCGCGACCTCGGTGCTGTGCGCTCTCCCGCGACCTCGATGCACCCGGTGCCTAGGTGAGCTAACGCTGAGCCGACCGGCTCACCTCGATTCCGTCGGCTACCCTCAGTTCGTCCGGTCGATGCCGTCTATGACGTTTTCGGCCATGCCTAGGTCCTTCCCGGCATCAATTCTGATGCCATTGGCGGTCTGTCGAATGACGTTGCGCTCGATCCTGATGCCTGAGGGGATTCCTTTGCCCCGTCCGTCAGCACCGCGGTCCTTACTGAGCTGGATGGCCCAGAACCCGTCAGTCCCTCCAGTAATGTGGTTGCCGTGCAACTCCGTGCCCGGCGCATTGCGGACCTCGATACCGGTCTTTGAATCCTTTCCGGCGGTGATCCTGTTGTCCTCAATGAGGGTGTCAGGAGTTCCCAGGATGACGAGGACTCCCTGACGGTTTCCAACCAGGTCATTTGAGTGCACCCAGTTACCAGGTCCTGAGGCGTCGTGCTTGTTCTTGGACCCGCCGGGATTGCCCAGCGCGATGCCCGCCCGCTGCCCACCGATGACCGTGTTGTCCCGGACCTCGTTCAAGTATTCACCCTCGCCGTGCAGGTCGATTGCATCGAGGAGGCTGCCGACGATAGTGTTCTCCGCCACGAGATTGTTGTGCGTGGGGAACTGCAGTAGAATGGCGTGCCTTAGGTGCCTGCCATCGAAGGTATTGCCGATAACAACGTTGTGCCGGGAATCGTTGGCGGCATCCGGGTTGCGTTGATCCGCCGAGCCCTCGATAGCGATGCCGTAGCCCTGTCCGCCGGGGCCAACGGCAGTTGCCTCACTGATGTAGTTTCCAGAGAGGGTCACTTCGCGGCTTGCCTTGACGGAAATGCCGTGGCGCTCGAACCTGCGGATGCCCAAGTTCTCCACCAGGATCCGGGAGCTGGCTTTCCCTTTACTGGTTCCAAGGTAGATCCCGTACATCGGGCCGCCACCTGCATTGCCGTCGTTGGAATCGTCGCCGAGTGGTCCCTCATGACGGGAAGTGATGGTGAAGTCACCGACAATGACATCGTGGACACCGGAGCCGCGGATCACCCGGCTGTCATCCTCGCCGTCGAGGGAGGTCAGCAGCACAGTGCGCTCCTGGCCCTCACCACGCAGGTGCACGCCACTGCGCAGTACAATGTTCGCCGACTTGTCGGCCGGGTCAGTGGAGCGCAGGTCATACGTGCCGGCCGGCAGCAAGACCACGTCACCTGGTTTGGCCGCGTCCAGGGCCTTCCTGATGGCTGGTGCGTCGTCGTGTGAGTCCGGATTCGGATCTGCCCCGAAGTCCGTAACGTCCAGGGTCCTGCCAGTGGCCTGACCCGGTGTCGGCACCTTGATCGGCGCGCCGGACCGGTCTACCAAGCCGGGGACCTGCCAGTCGCCGTGCCCGGACGGGGCGGGTTCCACGACGTCATTGCTCCCGACCGGCTCATCGGATTCCTTGACGGTGCATGCGGTTAAGAGAACCACTAAGCCAAGAGCCATCCACCACAAATGAGCCGGACCTCGCTGGCTGTTCCGAACGGATTTCTTCATCATACCTCTCACGCCCTTCCTTGTCTTTTTTCGTCCTTCTCGTCTCCTATGGAGGATACAAGAAAAGCGGTGAGCCCACTCGCTCACCGCCTTCGGGATGCCCCGACGCCCCTACCGGTCGCCGAATCATCCCATGGCCAGGGGCCTACCAAATAGAGTTCCCCTTGCCCTTGCTATTGTCATTGGCTGTTGCCATTGTTGTTGCCTTTGTTGTTGCCTTGGCCATTGCCTTTGTTGTTGCCTTTGTTGTTACCTTTGCCGTTGTCCTTGTCGAGTTTGAAGTTCAACGGAATGTCCTTTTCCAACGGTGTGTCTGCCGAGGAACCACCGACATGCACGCGGTACTTTCCGTCAACAGTAGCCCACTCGCCGTCAGCCCAGTTCGCCAGGTTGTCTGGTTCTTCCGGAATGAAATAAGAGAACGGGTGGTTGGAGTCAGCCTGGTTAATCCTTACAGTCACCTGTTGGCTTTCACCCGGCTCAAGGTAAACTTTCTCAAAATTAACAAGACGCTTGGTCGGCTGCCCAGCCTCGTCCGGCAGGGTCAGGTAGACCTGTGCCGCTTCTTTGCCGGCAACCTTACCAGTGTTCGTTACAGTGAAGGACACGTCAATACCGGACAACGAGCCGTTATTGCCTTTGCCTTCACCACGGACCTTCTTCACCTTGAGATCGTCATACTTGAAGGTCGTGTACGACAAGCCATACCCGAATGGGAAGACCGGCTTCACATTGTTTGCTTCGTACCAGCGGTAGCCCATTTCGAGGCCTTCTGTGTACTTAGCGATTAGCTGGTTGGAACCGTCACCGTACGCGCCAGGGCCACCTGGCTTGCCAGTGTCTTGACGCGTTCCAGGGTACTGATCCTCAGTCGCGAAAGCAGCTTCACGCTCGGTAGCACCAAACGTCATAGGAAGCTTACCGGATGGATTGACCTTACCATAGAGTAGGTTAGCGATAGCATTGCCATCCTCCATACCTGGGTACCACGCCTGAAGAACTGCAGGTACCTTATCCAGCCACGGCATTATCGACGTACCGGAAGTCTTCAGTACCATAACAGTATTCTCTGGGTTAGCTTCCATAACTGCGTCGATCACCGGCTCCTGCTCAGCCAAGCCCGTTTTGAGGTTCAAGGCTGGGAATCCGAGGGTATCACGGTCCACAGTCTCATGTGGGTTGTCGCCGACCATTAGGAGCACGACATCGGACTCAGCAGCTAACTTGGCAGCAGCTTTCGGGTCACGGCCATTATTGTACGTCACTTTGGTGTCGTAACCGAGCTCTTTGATAACATTCTCTAAGCCTTTCTGTGGTGTGACCGTATATGGAGTCACTACATAATCATTGTCGTCACGAACAGAGCGAGGTGACATCTTTGCCTCACCAGCGAACGTCTCAATGCCGATCAACGCGATCGACTTTGGCTCGCCGTCCAGTGGCAGGAAGCCGTTGTCGTTCTTCAACAGCACGGAGCCTTCCTCGGCCATCTTCAGTGCGCTAGCGCCGTTAGCCATCGGATCGACGATCTCCGGCATAAATTTGTCGTAAGGCTCATCCATGTGGCCAAACTCGATCATCTTGATGTAACGTGGACGAAGTAGATTGTCGATGTCGTCCTCAGTTACCGCACCTGAGTCGAGAGCCTCTTGGATCTTCTCGTGAGTGTAGTACTGCGGTGCCCAGTCGAGCTCGACATTCGTGCCCGCCTTGATGGCAGAGACCGTGTCGTGAATTGCACGACGGTCACTCATGACGTAACCGTTGAAGCCCCACTTGTCCCGCAGAGCATTTTGGAGCAGTTCAGAGCTGTCACATGCATAAGTTCCGTTAACATCCGGGAACGAGCACATCACGGAGGCTGGGTCAGCATTCCTGACAGTCATTTCGAATGGCAACATGTACAATTCGTTCATGGCCTTTGATGGAACTTGGACACCCATCGTCCAACGCTCAGTTTCCTGTTCGTTTCCTGCCATGTGCTTGAGCTGGACCTGGACTCCTTGGTCCTGGATGCCCTTTGTTTGCTCAATCGCAAGGATACCTGTCAGATACGGGTCCTCACTGAAGTACTCATAGTTCCGGCCACCGTACGGGTGACGAATGAGGTCCATACCTGGTCCGAGAAACACGTGATGCGCGAAAGCTCGTGTCTCCTCACCAAGGATTCGGCCGGCCTCATAGTTTAGCTCGCGGTCGAATGTCGCGGCCATAGCCGGGGTAGACGGAAGGCCAGTTGCCATTGGGTCATTGTGACACGATCCGCCTTTAACGCCCGTACCACCGTTAGTCATACGGACTGTGGGAATACCCAGTTCGTCGATTCCCTTAATTTGACGGCCAGTGTCCTGCCACTCACAACCAGGGAGTGTACCTTGGGGCGCAAATTCGCCGTTCATATACTTGCTTGAACCGCCCCTTTTGATGACGACCGGCTCACCTTTGTCGTTCTCATTGAAGCGCGAGATGGCGATTTGCTGGATCTTCTGTTCCATTGTCATCGCATCGAGAAGCAGCTCGGTGCGCTCCTCAGCAGAGAGCTGGGTGTTCATCCAGGGTTTGATCTCTTCCGCATTAGTAGGAATTACTAATGAAGACATGGAGATCATTGCTGTCATAAAAATTAAAGTAATTCGTTTTATCATCTTATATCTCCCTTACTATCTATTTGTCTATTAGTAGTTAATTCATTCGGTTTATCATCTTAAACTCTCCCTTACCGATGAACTTGTATACTAGTATACCGAAATACCATTACGCTACAATGAAAGTTAAATTACAAAACAGCAACAAAAAACACGAGATTAGTAATGCTCCTTAAGTCCCCAAAACCATCCAAACACTGTAGTAGCAATGATTTGCCAAATATACAATTAAAATAAATAAATTTAAATGAGCGTTATATTCCATTATTCTAAATATACTGAAACAGGATGGAAGAACTTCTATTTATTAAATAAGTTTTGTTACTATAATATTTAGAAATCCAATCGAAGGTGGCATGTAATGAATAAAATAAGTATTAACCCTTATTTGCATGTACGTAGAAAAGTGGTGCCTGACTCCCGATGCGTCAAAGCTTTAAGACACTGGGGATCAGGCACCACTTTTCAGCGTTTCTGCCATCAATTCTTGTAATATTCGGATACAATAACTGGTTTATGTTTTAATTGCACGGAGGCTTGTTCACCCTGTTTACGTTCGTCTTGGTTAGCATCATTGCCGCTTCGACGGGAACGGCGATAGACACGCTCTTCACGGTGTATTTTTCTATATTCCCTAATTATTTTTAAAAGTCCAATGCTTATCAGGTCGTTCACGTGGAGTTATATTGATAATGAAATAGCCAATGATGAGGATTAAAATGACAAGCGAAAAAAACAATGTATCGATTGGGTGATCGTGATTGACAATGATTAATCTGACCATTGCCGTAATGCCAATGTAGAGAAAATATCTAATAGGGAAATGATATGCTTCTTTAAAGTATTTAACAATCATAGAAATAAACTCAAAATATAAAAAGAACAAAAGAATATTGTCGAAAAAGAGTTTATAGTCATGGCTGCCATCTGAAATTAAAATATCAGCGAAAATGGTGATTTCCTTCACTAATAAAACCGCTAAAATAATTGCCAGCAATACGAGAGTAAAATTTAAAAATATTTGAAGAATCTTAGGTATTAGGCATAAAATAGAACTTAGATTTTTTTTCATTATATCCATCCAAACCTTCCTCTCATAACATAAGATTAAATCCTCTTGCCATGCGAACTCATTAATATTGTAATTATCTTATTTTTTATTTTTAGAAATAACAATCGAATTTACGAAACCTTTAGATTACTTTAATATGAATTTTTCATTCCGACGATGAGAATATCAGGATATGATTGCTACTTTTATTCTTTAAGGTATTCTTGTTTCGCCTTTGCTTCGCTTTTAGAATAGATTTTGATGATTAGTAATATATGGTAGAATTATAATATAGACCATAAAATAAGAGATAGGAGGAGGAATCAAATATGAATAAGTTTGGTATTTTATCAATTACAATGGTGCTGGTTAGCGTACTTATGTTTTTAATTCTCAGAGGTCCAAATGCAAACTTGACGTTAGGGATTATAATTTTAGGTTCCCTTTCACTACTCGGAATAATTTTTGCTGTAATTTCTAAGAAGTGGTTATCTGGGGTAATTGGCGTTTTATCTAATGGTGCCGTGTTGGTATTTGTCTTTTTCTTATTGCTAGCAAAAGGAACAGCTGGATAAATTCCACCTTATGCCGAACATCGTCTTTATGGGAATGGAAGTTCCTGTTTATTCTAAAGTTTTAATATACAGTTTTAAAATTTATTTTCATTTATGAACGTAAAGAAATGGAGGCAATGTATGAAACAAAAATATCTTTTTGGGGTTTTCGCTATTATTATGTTATTTATTCTTATAGTAGGATGTTCAAAAGACGAACCTGAAAAGTCTATTACGATGAATGGTGAAATTGTTCTTCATTCTGTTGATAAGAATGAAAATTATTTAACTATTTCAACCACTGTTAAAAATAACCAGCACAAGAACATCGAGCCATTTTATGTTGAATACAAAATAAATGATAAGTGGCTAAGTTCCATATTTGAAGACAGTAAAATTATTGTAGGGAAAAAAATCGGGGGAGGCGATGGTCAGTTATTTACAATTAAACCGAAATCCTCTTATCAAATAGGTGAAAATTATAAAATTGTTAGTCCTGTTGATGAAAAAAAACTAAAACAAGCGATAGAAAAGGAAAACGCTGTTGAAGTAATATTGTTAAATCAAGACAAAAAAGTAATAATGACAGGTTATATCAATAAATATTTGAAACAAAAATGATAAAACGGATAGTTAAGAATGTCTATTAACCTCATTTATTTAACAGAGCCATTGAAATAAGATAAGAAACGCTTGAAAAAAGGTGCCTGTCCCCCAGCGTGTTAAAGCATTACCGCATTGGGGGACAGGCACCAATATTATTCCAGCTAAATCTGTCGTAGTTGAAAAAGGATTACTAAAGGTGCAAAATTACACTAAGTGATACATAAGTTACTAATTGATGGGGACAGATGAATAAGGAGAATATAGTCGAACTAATTTCATCAATAATAAAGTTAATTCGTACTGAAAAAGGGTATACGCAAGATAAAATGGCTGAAGTTCTTGGCATTTCAAAGAAAACACTTGTTCAAATTTCAGCCCTAATTTGCTTTTCCTTCAAAATAATTGAATATTCATGAGGTGTAAAATTTTTATCTAAATGCTTCCCAACTTCATCAAATCGAACACAGTGAAGACCGTGCATCCACCATGCTCTATACAAAATCTTTCTTATAAATTCTCCAACACCGCCATTCTATTCTCTATTCCAAAACCATTCCTTATAATTATTGAAAATTCGCCTAATCTTTTCGTCGCTTGTAATCGATTCCAAATCCACCAGTGGAAAATAATACTTTTTCCTTCCTACTCTTCCTGAGACAATGACCCCATACTTATCATCGTAACCTTCAATTCGATTCAATTTTAGTTTATCTCCCTGCTGAATCATTCCCGTTTCTTGATATTCAGATACTTCTGCAATTATAGGAAAAGAAAGGTTCTCATTAAGATGCTCAATCTAATCATTCTCATCATATTCTCTATAATAATTTTCCGTATTGCACATCTTAATCTCCTCCACTTACTCTTCTTATTTTAACAACCTTAACAGAATCCAAGAAATTCCTGACCCAGGGGATGGTCCACCTGTACCAATTCATTGTCCAACTATTTCCCTCAATCTGTACAGAATTTTCAAAAACACCTTCTCTTTCGCTGCCATCGCCCATATTCCATCGCAGAATCTTTCTTGGCGGACATAGTAGGTAAGAATCGATTTTAGTAATTCAAAATTGGAGGTAGGAATAGCTTTAATGATGTCTTTGTCTGTTATTTTTCCATTTATGTCATCTAGGTAGTCTTTTTTAAGTAGATCTGTTTCATATATACTATTTATAAAATCCCCTAACCTATCGTCATAATTTGGATAGCCCGATATCCATTTGCAGAACTCTGTTTTATCATTGGCGAAATATGGAATATAGTCTATTTGCTTTTTATAATTCAACTTGCTAGCCTCCCTGAGACTCCATAATGTTTATAAAATAACTTCAAAAGAACTTGCTCTTCAAGCTCCATTCTCTTTGCTTCAATGTTCCCAACGCCCCCATGTAATAAGGCCACTTCCAATCTTCTCACATCCCTTTTTCGAAAAAATTATATTTATTGCTATCATTATATTATAAGTAAATTATATTGGGGGATTATTCCTATTTCCTCCCTTCCAATCGTTTGATTCATTTTTCTAGATAGTTACATTCTTATTAATGTTAGGCAAAAATATTAGTTTTTATAAACCAGCATGATAGAAACCCTTTGGGATAAGGTTAGATCTATTTGATGATGAGCTTCTCTTTTAATGAAGTTATTTGCTCATAAAAATGATAGATTCCTAGCAACAAAAAAAGATTGACTAATAATGCTCAATTCGGCTACTATAACTTTATACTTAACTGCATAAAAGCATAAAAGCGTTGAACTATTAAAGTAACTGATACAATCTTTGAAATCAGAGACCTGTTGGTGCTGCAAAACAGGCAAAGGGTATGGTGAATTACAGATAGGGAGCTGGTGTCCGGTTTCGGCCGTTATCTAAACAAGCGAGCAGAATGTTGATCTGCTAACTAGGGTGGTACCGCGGAGAGTCTCCGTCCCTTTTTGGGATGGGGGCTTTTTTTATTTCATCAAATAATTGAAGGAGATGGTGTAGATGAAAAAGGAACTTACTATGGGAATGTCGCTTTTCCCCATCATTGCATTGATTGGCGCTGCCGCCTTATCGATTTTTATTTGGAAGGCAGGAATGCATATCCCGTTAATGATTGGTGTTATCGCAGCCGCAGTTGTTTCCATTGCTGCCGGCTGGAGCTGGGATGAAGTCCAGGAGATGATGGTGAAAGGTGTGGCACGTGCATTACCTGCTGTTTTTATCTTACTGATTATCGGAATCATTGTAGGTACATGGATTGCGGCCGGAGTCATTCCGACCATGATTTACTACGGACTTTCCATTATTAAACCCGCCATGTTCGTACCGATTGTAGCTCTGGTAACCGGAATTATTTCAATCACTTTAGGGAGCTCCTTTACTTCAATTGCGACAATTGGACTTGCTTTTATGGCGATAGGTCAAGGACTTGGCTTCTCTCCTGGTCTTGTTGCAGGAGCTGTCATTTCAGGTGCTTATTTTGGCGATAAATTATCTCCTCTGTCTGATACAACAAACATTGCTCCGGCAATGGCCGAAACAGATTTGTTTAGTCATGTGAAGCACATGCTTTGGGATACGATTCCAGCATTTGTTGTTTCAATCGTTATATATTGGGTCGTTAGTCAATCAGCTTCATCCCATGGCGGGGCAGATACAAATGTCATTGATGCGATGAAGACAGGTTTGGACAACATTTTTGTCATTCATCCGTTACTATTGTTGATGCCTGTATTGACAATTATTTTAATGATTATGCGTACACCGGCAATTCCGGCATTAATGGGAGTTAGTATTTTAGGCGGCTTGTTGGCCATTTTTGTACAGGGGGCAACCTTGACTTCTGTTATTCAAATCATGACAAGTGGATATCACGTAGAGTCAGGAGAAAAAGCATTAGATGCCTTGTTAGATGGCGGGGGGCTTATGTCCATGCTCGGGACGATTGGATTGTTAATCCTTGCAACAGCTCTAGGGGGCATTCTAGAGGAGACTGGATCCTTCGAGGTGTTAACCAAAAAGATGATGTCAAAGGTTCATTCGGCGGGAACCCTAATTAGCTCTACGATTCTTTCTACTTTTGTTGTCGCATTTGCCAGCGGAGCACAATTTTTAGCGATTATTTTACCAGCAAGGACATTTGTAAAAGACTATAAAAAAATGGGCATTGATACGAAAAACCTTTCTCGCTGTGTAGAGGCAGCGGGTACTGTTGGGATTAACCTCGTTCCGTGGGGCGTACCTGCCGTATTTGCAGCGGGTATACTTGGTGTAAGTCCTGGTGAATTTATTCCGTATGCCTTCTTTGCCTTCCTTGTCCCACTTGTAAATATTTTATTTGGTTTTACCGGCTGGACAATTACGAAGAAAAACTATGAACATGAAAGAAATGACAAAGGGGGCGTTTCACTATGAGTGAAGTCATCTTAAGCGTATTAGGAACTGCTCAGGACGCCGGGCTGCCCCATCCTAATTGTTTTTGTAAAAATTGTACAATGGCCATTAGCGATCCGCAGTTAAGACGCTTCGCCGCATCATTGGCGATAATCCTGCCCGACGAGCAGGCGTGGCATTTGATTGATGCAACACCTGATCTTAAAGAGCAAATGGCAAGGCTGCAAATGAAATACAACCTAAAAGCAAAGTTAATGAAAAGCATCTTTATAACCCATGCCCATTTGGGACATTATCCCGGTTTATTATTTTTAGGACGAGAGGCCATCGGTGCTAGGGGAATTCCCGTGATGGCTGGGACAAAAATGAAACATTTATTAGAGGAAGAAGCACCCTGGAGCCAATTATCCAGGGTTGGAAATATCAATGTGCAAGAAATCCGGGATAGCCAAGACATTCAGGTTTCTCCCCTCATTACGATTACACCCGTTGATGTGCCGCATAGAAATGAATTTTCTGAGACATTTGCTTTTTGGATTAAGGGCCCAAATAAGAAATTGCTCTATGTTCCAGATATTGATCGCTGGCATGAGTGGAACCAAGACATACACACCATTTGCGAGGAAGCAGACATCTGCTTGCTAGATGGGACCTTTTATTCTCCAAAGGATCTGGAGAATATCGGCCGAGATTATCGTGAAATCCCCCATCCACTCATGGTCGAAACAATGGAGCGGCTGCAAGATTTAACAAAAAAAACGGAGATATATTTTACCCATTTAAATCATTCAAACCCAGCGATTGATTCGGAGCAGCAAATACGAGACCAGATTAAAGCAAAAGGATTTCATATTGCAGAAGAAGAAATGGAATTTAGGTTATAATATTAATAAATCTAGAAATATAACATATGCACAGCATCTTACCATTGCTGGGTCGCTGTTCTCTATTGGCGACCCTTCTCACTCTTTTTCCTAAAAATCGTGCTCCTCTACCCCCGATTGCCCAATGTGGTGCCTGACCCCCGGCGTGTTAATAAATTATTCAGTCTTGTAGTTATGTTCCTTCCAGCCGCCATTTCTTATAAATTTAGAATTCATAATAACCATACTGCTCAGGAGGTTTCCCTTTTCCTTCCTTCACATATGGCCTAAATGCCGTTGAATCCATTTCGTCAATATGCTCCACCTCAACTATAAATGTCCATACGTCTCCATAATCATATAAAAATAAGAAACGTTGCTTGGAACGGAAACCTACCTCACCAATTTGAATTTTGTCAGCATTCGGGTGCCCATAGTCATCTTGCGGGGAGACGATACAATCATCCGACCACCTTTTTCCATCCATAAAGAAAGAATAGAGATGATCGTTATCAAAATTAAAGGAGTCAAGGATGATCTCATGCAAATGATCCATCGTATGTTTTCCTGATAAAACAACCTTTCTCCAGACCGTCTTCGCAATGGAAACCTTAAAAGTATAGATACCATCAACAAATTTTTTCTTATTTCTTGGCAAAGTCCGTTTGATCTCCCCATTTGGAAATAGATCCACAAAGGGTTGGAAAAATGGCTGAGAACTCTGGTCCTCGTCCATCACATCGTAAAGTGCGTCCACTATTTCCTGTGGTACATCACCAAACATCATATCTTCCAATTTTGTTCCTGGAATGGGATTAATCTCGCCATTTTCTCGGCGCATTGCAGTATTCCAGATATTTAAGTTCCGCTCAAGAAGAAGAATCGGGAACATCCTTGCGCCAAAACTAGTTAACGCAATCGACTTAGCAAAATACCAATTCTTTCGAAAATAATCATTTATCCGTTCTTGATCCGCTTCGCACTTCCAGAATCCAATCCATTCAAAATAGAGTTGTAAGTGGTTCAAGTTATATAGTCGATGTGCTAAATTCTTCTCCGCTATAGTTTCGTTATTCCCTATGAAAATGTGTCGCTTTGGTTGTTCCGCACTAAATGCCGCAAGAACCTCTTGAATGGGTAATGCGAGTTTATAAAAATGAGTATCAAGGAGTCTCGCCCAATTGACGTCGACCCAAAATGTCTCCAACAAAAAGAAGTATTTTTCGATGTCCTCTAATTCTTTGTATAACCGGATTCGTTCCGATACCACTAACTGTATTTTCCCTGCTGTTGCTGGTGACTTTTCCAATAGTCCTCCACTAATGGAAAGAAAATAGAAAAAATGGATATATGGATAATAATCTTGTTCCGTATAGCTGGTTGCCGCTTCATTTTGAACCGACAGGCGTTCATTTAGAACATGCAAATATTTTCTTGAGATATACTCCTTTGTTTTCGTCAATAGGACTGAATGATTTTCGATAAAGTCTAGAAATACGTCAAAGTCCCTTACTAATGAAGTTGGAAATGTCTCCGAACTGGCAGGGTTCACTGATTCTAATTCGCTATAATTTCCCGTTGCTTCCTTCGTTTTATCTAAGGGTTTAGTCTCCGTTGCGCTCACTATCTCCTCAAAAGAAAGTTGTGTTGCATTTTTCTTTCTATTTAAACTTATTTCAACTTTTTTCAAAATAGCCACCTCTCCCTGGTTTAATTCATTTTACTATAATTACTTGCTCACAAGGCCCGTTACCTGCCTCCCACTGCGATAAAACTTTTTCAAATGGAAGTCAAGTGTAAATTTTAAAAGGTTCGAAGCCAGTGCCAATTTTACAGGTGATAAACTTCCTTTCTAGTAGCTATGAAGTAATATACTTAAGGTAAAAGGTGGGGTATTAAAATTGAGAGATACTATTTTAACATCATTGAAAAAAATTGAAGAAGACTTTCACGTTAAAATTCTTTTTGCTTGTGAGTCAGGGAGCAGGGCTTGGCAA
>NZ_BCVP01000066.1 GCF_001591805.1 Neobacillus novalis NBRC 102450
TTTATTATTAAGGAAATATGGGTATTTCCCAATTTAAACGGAATTTTTCCGTTTATTTTTCAAACAAAGTGAAATCAACATTCAGTTATAAAAAAATAATAGGGTAATATTAACGGAGAACCTCAAATAGAAAAACTTTTGAGGTTCTCCCTTTTTTAAAAATAAAGTTTATGAAAACAGGTGGTTAAGATTGCCACCCGCTGAAGTAAATCTATCTCACCAGCACCCAAGTGTTTCCATATACACTCTGGACATGTGTCATGATTGTCTGACCCTTTTTTACGTGTTAATTAGAATCCATACATGCTGAGACTGTAGTAATGGTGAAGCGAAAATGGGTAAACTATGAAATGAATGTTTTTATTATCAAATAATGGGCTTAGTTCTGACGGTATCGTTGAACGATCCATTGAAATGTATTAATGCATAGAAAGGATAGTAAAATGTCAGGAATAAAAGATGAAATCATTTTAAGAGGGCTTAAAGAAAATAATTTAAAAAATGTAGATTTAAACATACCAAAAGAAAAAATCATTGTATTTACTGGTCTTTCAGGCTCAGGAAAGAGCTCAGTGGTTTTTGATACATTAGCAACAGAGAGCAGAAGACAAATGACTTTGAACTATCCTCTCTATGTCAGAAATCAAATGCCAAGGTACGAACGACCTCACGCTGACCTTATGCAAAACTTAAGTCCGGTTGTAGTAGTTGAACAAAGACCTATAGGAGGAAATTCCCGTTCAACGGTAGGCACCTATATGGATATTGATCCATTAATTAGACTTTTGTTCTCGAGAGTAGGAAATCCACCGATAGGTTCTGCCACTGACTTTTCAAGCCAAAGTTCTTTTGGCAGATGTCCTGAATGTGGCGGATATGGGGAAGTAATTGCACCAGACCTTGATAAGATGATCGATTACGATAAGTCACTTCGAGAATATGCAGTGAAATTTAAACCATTATCGCCTTCAGGCTGGCAAGGTCAATGGATGATGACCTGCGGATTATTCGATCCAGATAAACCGATAAAGGACTACTCAGAAGAAGAACTCCACCTGTTGTTATATGGCCCTCGAGAAGGTGAAAGAGCCTATGCACCGTTTCACACAAAAAATGGGCCCCATAATGCAGAATGGGATGGGTTATTACCTAGATTTACGCGTGTTTATATAAATAGAGACATCTCAAAACTAAAACAAGTATCCCAAGATGATGTCTTAGCAGTGTCAACACATTCATTATGCCCAACATGTAAAGGTTCAGGCTTAAACCCCAAGGTATTAGAGTGCAAAATAAATGGCCTAAATATTGCAGAATACGACCAATTAGAGCTGCCAGAAATGCTAGAAGAACTAAAGAAAATAAAAGATCCGATGGGGAAATCGATAGCACAACAAGCAATCCCGTATGTAAAACAACTAGTCGACATGGGACTGGGATATTTGAGTCTGTCAAGAAAAATGGGCACCCTGTCCGGCGGTGAAGCTCAAAGGGTAAAAATTGCTCGTCATTTAGGAAGCAGTCTAAATAATATCACCTATATTTTCGACGAACCAAGTGCGGGACTCCATCCAGAAGAAGTGGATATGTTAATAAAGATGCTAAAAAGGATAAAAGACCAACATAATACCGTAATCGTAATCGAACACGATCTATCAGTAATAAAAGCTGCGGATGAAATAATTGAGATGGGACCAGGAGCAGGTGTAAATGGAGGAAAAGTTGTCTATCAAGGAAAATTAGAAGGACTAAAAAACTCTCCCACCGCAACAGCCTTAAAGCACCAGCTAAAAATAAATAAAAACCCAAGGGATATAAAAAGTTATTTTACAATAAAAAGAGCAAGTAACAATAACTTAAAAAATATAAGCATCAATATTCCTAAAAACGTCTTAGTCTCTGTATGTGGAGTATCTGGTTCAGGTAAAAGCTCCTTAATATTGGAAGCCTTCACGAAAAAGTATCCAGATTCCATAATGGTAGGACATGGCGGTATAGGAATCTCCAATCGTTCAACTATGGCTACATATATGGGAATAATGGATGATATTCGCGCGATATTTTCAAAAGCAACAGGACAACCGGCAGGATTGTTTAGCTTTAACTCCTTAGGCGCATGTCCTGTCTGCAAAGGAAAAGGAGTCCTAACGCCAGAAGTAGCATTTGCAGATCCAGTGACGATCCCTTGTGAGGCATGTGGTGGTACGAGATACTCAGACGAAGCGCTTAGTTATCGCTATCAAGATAAAAATATAGTAGAGATTTTAGATTTAACGATAGACGAGGCTATAAATTATTTCAAAGCGCCAAAAATCATAAAAAGAGTCCACACGCTAAAAGATGTGGGATTAGGTTATCTGACCTTGGGGCAGACGACAAGTTCCCTAAGCGGTGGAGAAATTCAACGTCTAAAACTTGCAAGCCACTTACAAAAAGAGGGCCAAATCTATCTGTTAGACGAGCCATCCTCAGGACTGCACTCAGAAGATAATGAAAAACTCTTAGATGTATTTCAAAATCTTGTAAACAGAGGAAATTCCGTGATAATAATCGAACACAAACTAGACTTGATAGCGGCGAGCGACTGGGTAATAGAATTGGGTCCAGGAGGAGGAAAACAAGGTGGACAAATTATATTCGAAGGAACACCGGAAGAGATGTTAAATGCAGAAACATTGACAGCGAGATGGTTAAAGGATGGAGTTAGAAGACATTTAGGACGGACCGTATAGTTGGCCAATATCTAAATCTTCATAGGGTTATTCGAATAAAAGTAAGGTATCGTTAAAGTGGGGCTTTAACACATTAAGGATTAAAATATAAAGCGCCAAAAATATGCAAGTTTTATGCACTACTTGCGTTTTTTGGGCTTTCTTATATTTATAAAAAATACTGCTAATAACAGCATTTTGTAGCAGTCAAGAAAAAATCTAATTCTTATTAGAGAATTGCTCCGGACTTTAAAGGCGGTATTGAACCTACTTATTCACGACAATTTTTGCTTTATATGCAAGAAATAATGTGGATGGCTCATCCAGGAAAAAGGGCTTCATAACCTAAATATTCGATGAATACAATTAATAAGATACTTCATTCATGATCATCGAAAGAGGGTACAAAGGGATGAAGAACAAAATTTACCGTTGTAACTGCCGTAAAACTTGGTCCATTCAAAACCGAAAAACAAAAATTTCTGCACAAACTATTTTGCTTCATGGAGAATGGATGGCCGAATTAAAGCCGGAACGAAAAAGTGATCCTAAGGGCTTTGTTTCAACCAATCAAGCTATTATTATTAACCCAGAAGCTGGCATGTTGGAGCAATATGAAAAAGTGGAAAAACTGATGTACGATAAAGAGAAGGTACATTTTAATCTAATGAGGGGAAAGGATTTATTTTTTGCTGAAGACGGTACCTGTTACATTATTAAAAAAATAAATAAAAATTGAAATCAGGCTGCTTCGGTGAGCAGCCTGATTTTTTTTATCATTTAACCATCGTTTACCCAATCTTACATGCTTCGAGATTTTGGGGTCAGACCCATAACATTTTTTTCGACAACTCATTATACAGATGCACAAAAAAGTAGCTCTTGAGTTGACAGAGTACGTGACTTTAATCCCATCAAAACGTGTGCCAGATGAGCTTTATCACCGTGTACGTGAATATTATGATGAAAGACAATATGTTGACCTTGTTCTAATAATCAATCAAATCAACAATTGGAATAGAATTTCTATTGCAATGGGGAATACAGCAACAGCAAAATAATTATTCTAGTGCAAACTTCTAATAGTTTCTCTCAGATGATAGAAAAAAGCATCCAAATGAACCTGTTTGGATGCTTTGCCAAATAAAACCAATCATTCTTCGAAAAGAAAGAGCCAGCTGGTCCTAAAAAGTAATATTTTTGGAACAGCCTCACTTGTCTTAGTAAACAACAACCGGCTCATAGGTGCTGAGATTATCATACACAGCTTTCATAATGCTTGGCGGTGTGTTGACACAGCCATGCGATCCTGCCCCAAGATAGGCATTACTTGCCCAATTGCCTCGCCAGCTGGCATCGTGGAATCCCTGTCCGTCATTCGTAAAAGGGGCCCAATAATTAACAGGAACCTGATAAGTGATTTTTCCGTTTTCTCTGCCCGTTAGTACGGAAGGTGATTGCTTATAGAGGATATACCACACACCTGGTGATGTATCATGACGGTTATCATGTGTGCCGGTAACAACATTCGTTGTGACGACTAATTTCCCATTTTTGTATATCCAAATTCGCTGCTCTGCAATGGAGACTTCAGCATACGTATCGCCAATACCGTTGTTTGCGCTTGTGTCATATCCGTAGCCTTCGCCCTTCCAGCCATGTCCGTAAATATTAGAGGCGGAAACCGATTTCTCCCCATTTTCAAAAGCTTCCATAATACGTGGTATTTCTCTTTCAACATCGATGGCCCAGCCATAGCCTTTACCTTTAACTGATATCAACGAACCTGAATGGGTCTTGAATGTGAAATCCTTATTTAATGTTGATTGGGCATTGTTAATTTCAGCAAGCTTATTCTTAATTTCACCGGCATCATCTATCTTAATCTGCAAATCTTTTGAAATAGATGCATTTTTAATTAATTCGCTTGGGGTTAACGTAAAAACTTTATCCTGCACCTTGTAATCAACGGTCTGAGCAAGGAATTCTTCGAACTTTTTCTGTTGATTTTTTATAAACTCACTGTCTTCTTTAATCGGCTGTAAGTAAACTGGATTGAGCCGGATTTCACTAATATATTTTTGCTTTTCGAAGTCCTTCAAAAGACTGGCGACATCAAACTGCTCTCCACTAATGCTGCTAGTGACAACAATTTTGCCTTGTTCCAAACGAACAACCGCATCTTGTGGTGCTTTTAAACCCTTATTCATGGCCAACAGCTTTTCTTCCACCTGTTTTTTCAATGTCTGGTTTCGATACTGATCCTGATTACCGGGCATTAATGAATAGTCGTTCGCTTTTGAAGAAGGGAAAAAAGTCCTCTGGCTCTTTAATAATTTTTTGACATCGGGCAGATCCTTATTCGTAAATACCATCTTTGTATCTTTTCCATCTAAAATTTGCTGCTGTCCTACATAGACAACATTTTTTAATAAGGTTGCTTGTAATTTTTTTAGTGCCTGATCAGCGGTCATTCCACCGACTTTGATGCCATTAATCTTGATTTGTGAATTAAAATGGGTTGCCTGATAATAGCTGCCTGCTACAATGAAGAGCACGATAATAAAAATGATACTAGCTGTAATAAACCTCCAGTTTGCATACCACTTAGCTGAATTTACATGTTGTTTCTTAATTTCTTGATTATTTACCGTGCTTTCCATTAAATATCCCCCCATACCTGACCCTCAGCTGTTAACATCTTATGGCCATAAACAATTGTTTACCACTTTTTAGAAAAAAAGTAATTTATACTACTATTCTACAAAATGTCATATTCGAACATTGTCGGTTTTTGTTTAGGTTAAAATTTTAATGTTCACCATATTAAACCGAAGGAAGCCCCTATTTTTAAATATGGGGAGGAATTCGGTTTTTTTATTTTTTTAAGGGAGTTTTAATAGCTTTTTTAAGAATATTTTGGTATATTAGATATAGAACGAGTGTTTGGGGTGTTAAGAGATGTCTAAGAAAGAAGATTCTAGTTTTGTATTAACACTTCCTATGAATACCACTCATTTTGATATGTTCCGTTTTGATAAAGTCTTTGAAGTTTCCCGAAAAATTCAAAACGCTTGTTTAGGGGAAATTTTAAAACGAGACCGGTTGGTGCAAGATAACAAACACTACTGTAAAAACGTAAGGTGTATTAAGACCGTCAAAAATAAAATTCAAAAGTCTAAAGATAAAAAAGAGATAATGATTCTAGAAACAGAGCTTCGTTCTTTGTATAACAAACAAAAGGAAATAGAGCGTCAATTTGGATTAAACGAATATGCTATTCATGAATTTGTAGCTCCAATGAAACGTCATTTCGAAGGAGTATTAGATATTAATACAGCTCAAAAAATAGCCAGTCGTGCTTGGAAAGCGTTTGAAAAGAAACGCTATGGTAATGCCAAAAACGTCTATTTCAAAAAATACGGAACCATGACTTCTATAGAAGGTAAAACGAATAAATCAGGAATTACTTTTCGTGAAGTGAAAGGTCGATATTTAGTAAATGTAATTGGAACGATGGTTCCGATTAAAGTAAGAGAAATGGACATCTATGCAAGAGAAGCATTATTGAACATAAAAAACATTAAATACTGTCGTATAATACGAAAAATGATTCGTGGAAAAATACGATATTTCGTTCAATTGATTATGAAAGGTATTCCACCTGCAAAACGGGATAAGAATACCGGTTTATTCAAAGTTCGTTTAGGTAAAGGTAGAACTGGAATCGACCCTGGTACACAAACAATGGCAATAGTTTCTGATCATGTAGCATTATTACGGGAACTTGCTCCCAATGTATATAGCCTGGAAAGAGAAAAACGATTAATTTTGAGAAAGATGGACCGGTCTAAACGCACCACTAACCCCCAAAAATTTAATCCTGACGGAACCTTTAAAGTTGGAAATAAAGATAAATGGTCATTTTCTACTAACTACATTAAATTACGAAATAAACTACAAGATATTCAGCGAAAACAAGCCGCAAAACGAAAACAATCCCATTGCCGATTAGCAAATGTCGTCCTACGTACTGGAGATGAATTCTTTGTTGAAACGATGCACTTTCAAGGACTCCAAAAACGAGCGAAAGAAACCAAAATCAATGAAAAGACTGGTAAGTTCCAACGAAAGAAGAGATTTGGAAAGTCCATTGCCAACAAAGCTCCAGCGTTATTTGTTTCCATTTTGGAATATAAATGTAAATATTTATATGCTAAATTTAACAAAATTAACACCTGGACAGCAAAAGCTAGTCAATACAACCACGAATCGGAGGCATTCGAAAAGAAAAAACTCCACCAACGATGGAGTCAAGTAGGTAATTTTACTGTGCAGCGAGATTTATATTCTGCTTTTCTAATTAAAAATATTGGCGAAAGCCTAGATAAAATTGATAAAGCCTTGTGCGATCATACATTTACGAATTTTATTGTGAAACATGATTTAGAAATACAACGTTTAAAACTAATGCAACCTTCCATTTCTAGTATGGGAATTAAAAGTTAAACAAGTAAAATCTCAAGGTGTGACCTACCTACTGAACGTTAAACAGCCCTGGGTTGTTTGTTCGATAAAGCTTCTCTAAACTAAGTGAGTGTCTTATTGTTGTACCTAGGTATTCCTCGGAATAGCGCTAGGGAGAGATAAGAAGAAGCTTGGACAAGAGAACCTGCCGCATTTATGCGTGCAGAGTGTCAGATTTTTCTGCTCTAACACCCATTTCTTCTATGTTATTTCAAGAAAATTGTTTTTTAAAAATTGACCTGAAAGGATAGGTAAACCATGTAAACATATAATCATTATTAGTTTCTTAAGACAAATTATTTTTGGTAAGTAAATTTATATTTGAAGGAGGATAATTAATGGGTCACGATATATCAGGATACAATAAAGCAGGAGAAGAAATTGCTTATGCTCGTTTCAGCATGGGGAATTATAATGCAACCATCCTGTATAATTTACTTGATGCAAATAAATATTATGCAGGAGTTAGTGGATCGGGCGACAGTTCTACCTTCTCAATACAACAAATTGAAAAGGCTTTGAGTGCCTCAAAGCAATTTTATAAAAATAGTGATTCTCTGTCAGAAAGTGATTTCTTAACTTGGGATCAAAAACAAATCCAGAATTTTATACAAAATTGTTTAGCAACAGCAAAAATAGAAGGGCGTGTAGAAGTGTATTTTGGCTAATTTTTTATGACTGTTTGCTTAATTCTCCAATTTCGCGGCTTATCGAAATAACCCTATAGTAGTAATTACCTTCATATGTAACAATTTGCATTACATCTCCAGATAATCTTATGTATTTCTTTTACCCCACAAAACATTTAATTTTTCCTCAAGGTCACAAATAATTATCATATCAGGTTAGTATTGAAATAATTCAAAGAGCCCATTTCAAAATAGAAATGGGCTCTCTTTCTGCAAATGTATTTCTTTCGACAAAATGTAGCAAACTTCGGGTTGTGACAGGCACCGTGTTTGATAATAAGTTATTAGGCATGCTATAAATGTAAAAGAAGTGGAACATTTGGCTTAATATTTTTTGACCGAGAGTTTGAAGTTGTATCCATAGTGAGAGGATTTGAGTTTGAAATGATAGATAATTTTTGGCGTGATTTACCACGGCCATTTTTTGTACTTGCACCAATGGAAGATGTGACAGATGTTGTTTTTCGTCACGTAGTAAGTGAAGCCGGTCGACCGGATGTATTTTTCACAGAGTTCACAAACTCGGATAGCTATTGTCATCCAGAAGGCATGAAAAGTGTGCGTGGCCGTTTGATGTTTACAGAAGATGAACAGCCAATGGTAGCACATATTTGGGGGGATAATCCCGAATATTTCCGTCAAATGAGTATTGGCATGGCAGAGCTAGGATTTAAAGGCATCGATATTAATATGGGCTGCCCTGTACCGAATGTGGCATCGAGAGGGAAGGGTAGTGGCCTGATTCTGCGCCCAGACGTTGCGGTAGAACTTATTCAAGCAGCAAAGATGAGCGGACTGCCTGTCAGCGTGAAAACACGACTTGGCTATAACGAGGTTCAGGAGTGGGAGGCGTGGCTAACGAATATTTTAAAACAGGATATTGCAAACCTTTCTATTCATTTACGTACAAGAAAGGAAATGAGCCAAGTAGATGCACATTGGGAGTTAATTCCGGAAATCAAAAAATTACGTGACCGTATCGCACCCAATACACTGCTAACAATCAATGGAGATATTCCTGATCGTCAAACTGGGCTCCAGCTTGCTGAACAATATGGTATTGATGGCGTTATGATCGGGCGAGGTATTTTTAAAAATCCTTTTGCCTTTGAAAAAGAGCCAAAAGAGCATAGCAGTAAAGAGTACCTTGATCTTTTAAGACTGCAGCTTGATCTTCAAGATCAATATGCGGAAGTACTGCCACGTTCAATGACAGGGCTTCATCGCTTTTTCAAAATTTATGTCAAAGGATTCCCTGGAGCTGCTGAATTAAGAAATCAATTGATGAACACGAAATCAACAGATGAAGTGCGTGCATTGCTTGATAACTTTGGAAAAGACCACAACATATAAATGAACGTTTTACAGTTGTCGGTGAAGCAGAGTAAATTTTTGAGATCAAATAAAAATTCTTCAAAGTACCATTAGTGTTCACGCTAATGGTACATTTTTTATAATGCTACGCAAAGTATCATCGATGTAAACCGGAATTTCTAGGATTTTATGAAATTAAATGATATAACTTTCATAACAAAAAACGCAAGGAGGAATTGATTTTGACATTAGGTGAAAAAGTAAAAGAATTTCGAAAGAGAGCAGGATTATCACAGGAGCAGTTAGCAGATAAATTATGTGTTTCAAGGCAGGCTATTACAAAATGGGAAAATGACAGAGGAATTCCCGATATTAATAATTTACAGTGCATTGCTAAATTGTTTGATGTAAGTATTGATTCATTAGTTAATAGTCCGAAAGACATTACTACAATCGTAATCAAAGAAGATATTGATATAGAAACCTATCAGAAAAATGGAAAATTCCGTTCAAAGTATGATGCAGTTGTGAAAGAAAAATATCCAAATGCAAAAGCAATTTATCCTTTAATACGAAGAAAGAAGTTAAATTTGGCACAAGAAATTGTTGATTTTATTATACAGCCGGGTGTTTTACAAGTCGCAGATTCATTTAACGATATGTCTTCTTACTATCTTGTTGAAATAAATAACAAGCAGCTATTAGTGCGAATTACTAAAACATTTATTGAAGGAAAAGAATTAAATATTAAGTTTGATGGAAAGAAATGCATTATTGATGACAATCTTTTCAAAAAAGCTGCTTACACAATCTAACAAGTTTAAAAACTCTATTGTAGAGAAAGAAAACAGGAAGCCATCTCTCATTTCTAGAACATATCTCGGGGCGACACAGTGATGGGAAGTGGTCTTAGTATAAAAAGTAAATAACCCTAAATGTTTGAGATTTTCAATTATTGTACTATGATAAATTTGAGTCTAAACGAACAATATGGTCAGTCTCCTACTACTTTAACGGAACGGGCGACTGACCACTAAAAGTTAGTTCAAAACACCGGCTCTTACTTTTCAGGTCAATGGCGAATACTGATATCACAGCTCATGTCATGTGGGATTGGACTTTCCAAGGAATCCAGAAATGACACGGCCTGTTGAAGGTTCTTCAAGAACAAGTGAGCCAAGTTCATGGAAAATCCGTTTCGAACGACAACGCGCATAATTGTTACATCTTCCATATCCGGGGGTAAAGGATATGCCGGCACTTGCCAGCCAAATGTCAGCAATTGATCGGACAAATTGTAAAGATTCCAATTTGATGTGTATCCTTCCTTTAGTCGCCACGTTACTACCGGAATATCTGAACCGTCTGTTAATACTTCGAAAGGTCCTATTGTCTGAATCGTAAGCTTGAGAAAATACGCCACAGATTGGGAAGCCCGTTGTACCTCATAGTATCCGGCTTTGCCTAAACGGAGAAAGTTGTAGTATTGGAGGAGTACCTGTGCGCTGGGACGCGAGAAACTCAGGGCAAATGTCGGGATGTTCCCTCCTAAATAGGAAACATGAAAGATGAGATCCTCAGGGAGATCTTCAGCCTCCCGCCAAATAATCCATCCAATACCTGGATACACTAATCCGTATTTATGTCCGGAAACATTGATGGATTTCACTCGGGGCAGCTGAAAATCCCAGACTAAGTCCGGCTGGAGGAACGGTGCGATAAATCCTCCTGAAGCAGCGTCTACATGTATCGGAATATCGAGACCTGTACTTGACTCGAGTTCGTCTAAAGCTTTTGCGATAGTCTCAACCGGTTCATAAAGGCCTGTATAAGTTACCCCAAAAGTCGATACCACACCGATTGTATTTTCATCTATGACAGCGAGCACATCTTCAGGGTCCATACAAGGGCGATTCGGGGTAATGTTCACATAACGCGGTTCAACATCCCAATAGTTCGCGAATTTTTTCCAAACAATCTGTACAGCAGAACTAAAAACGATATTTGGCCGATCAATCGGTTTCCCTTGTTTCTTACGCTCTTTTTGCCAGCGCCGCTTTAATGCCAGCCCCCCGAGCATACATGCTTCAGATGATCCCGTTGTCGAAACGCCCATCGTTTTTAGCGGACGGGGAGAATGCCAGAGATCGGCTATCATTCGTAAACACCGATCCTCGATTGATGTTGTCTGCTGATATTCACACTTATCAATCAAATTCTTGTTGAATGCTTCGGCATATAAACGATCTGCGGAAGATTCCATCGATGTGGTAACGAATGTTGCAAGATTAAGTTTAGGTTTGCCATCAAGTGTAAGTTCATCATGGATCATTTGATAGGCATTTTCAGGTAACATTCCTTGATCAGGCATACGAAAACGTGGAGCGGTCTCTTCACCATTGCGAAAGTATAAAGGATTTATAGAAGTTTTGTGATGCGATATCATTTCCGCGTGACGGCGCTGACGTGATCTAGATCTGCTTCTTTTTGCCTGTGGAAGAAGATTGTAATAAGGGTCATATATAGGTTCCCATAAGCTTCTTGCTCTAAGTGTCTTTTTAGAAGTTAACTGTAAACGGTTTGGCGGCTGATATCCCATATATAAATTAGTCGGGGTGGGAAACGCTTGGTTTATTGAAGGGTAAGGACCAAAAGGGGTTAAATGGGAATGATACGATTTATATCGACTATTCATCAAGGTCCTCCTTATTCAATAATTAGTTAATAATTATGAATAACATCAATAATCTAGAAGTCAGAAGTATTCATGATGCTTGCCCCCTTTTTGCTTAAGACAATGGATCGCCTTCTCTGTGAGAAACGGAACCATTACAAGGAATAAAACAATAGGTAAATATCGACATTTTGGATAAAATAAGAATATGAATGTGGCTATAGAAAATTCTGATAAGGGATTGCCTGCTTCTACAAAGAGATGGTAAAAGGGGGAAACACATTTATGATCCCAGCTAAAATAGATACCATGTCAATCACTACGACAAGTGAAAAAGGCGTGGAATCTATCGTTGATTGGTTCAATCAGCATAAGCAATCATTCTATACACTTGGTTGGTCCTATCTTAGGAATCAGCAGCAAATGGAAGAGCTTTTTTTTCGGTCGATTATAAAAGTCCAAAAGGAATTGCCGCGATTTAAAAATGAAACATCATTCGAAACGTGGGTTACATCCATTTTCATACATAACTGCCGGGAGCTTTCTGAGGATAGAAGTTTACAAGCTTCAGAGGAAAGTGACCAACATAAGGATTTATTTAAAGCACTTGATCAATTGAAAGCGGACGAGAAAGAAGCGATGGCCCTTACATATGTAAAAGGAATCTCTCAGGATGAAGCGGCACATCTTCTCCACGTTACAGTGGAAAAGATGAAAGAGCTTTTGTTTTCCGGAATTCAGTCACTTAGAAAAGAACTGGGGTACGGACCCTTTAATGGCTGTAAGGAGTATCAAAAGGATTACATCGATTACTTAGAAAGAACCCTGGAGCGGTCGAAAAGGATTGATTTAGAGATACATATATATCATTGTCAAGACTGTCAGGAGGATTTGGCAACCTTCCAGGATGTCATGTTAACCATGTTAAATCTTACTGAAACGATCGAGGATTTCCATGTGCCATCTGATTTCATGGGGAACGTCAAAGCTAGGCTGGCAGAAAAGGAAAAGCAAAGGCAACAGAAGAACAAGAAACGTAAAAGAATTGCGCTC
>NZ_BCVP01000067.1 GCF_001591805.1 Neobacillus novalis NBRC 102450
TCCCTAGTAAAAATAGTTTGGCTAATAAGGGTACAACTGTTAACGCAACGATCAAGGAAAATGCAAGGGCCACGATGACAGTGATCCCAAACGGAGCAAAGAACTTGCCAACAATCCCGGGAACAAAGGAAAGCGGCCCGAAGACGGCAATCGTCGTCAGTGTGGAAGAGGTAATCGCCCCTCCTACTTCTTTGGCTGCTGTCAGAACCAATCTTTCATCACGCTTCGGGCTAGATAAGGTTCGCCTGTAAACATTTTCAATGACGACAATCGAATCATCAATTACCCGTCCGACGGCGACAGCTATTCCAGCAAGTGTCATCATGTTTAAGCTATAGTCCAAATATTTTAATGTAATCATCGAGGCTAATATCGATAACGGGATGGACAGAACGGCGACAATCGTTGCTCTTATATTACGAAGGAATAAGAACGTAACGATTACGGCAAACAATGTACCAAGCAGGACTTCCCGCAGCATCCCATCAACAGATGTTTTCACTTCTTTGGATGTATCAAATAATTTCGTTAATTTATAGCCGGCTGGAAGATCTAATGCATCCAGCTTTTCCTTTGCCTGCTCCACTACTTCCACTGTATTAGAGCCGGGAATGGCTAACATTTCTACCAGAACCGCTGGCTTTTCATTCAATCTTGTGTAGACCGTTTCCTTTTTGTTGCTATAATCAACCGTCGCGATATCTGACAAGCTTAGTTTTTGCATTCCGGCAGGCCCTTGAGCCAAAATTTGAACTTTTTTAACATCCTCAACGGAACCCAGCTTGAAATCGGCTTGCACATTGAAGGTTTTATCTTCAACATTTACCTGCCCCGCCGGGAATGAAAAATTGTGCGCTGCCAATGTTTGCTTGACTGTTTCGTACGTTATTCCATGCTGCTTCATTTTTTCCGGATTGAGTTTGATTGCCACTTCCTGTTCTGTCTCACCCGAAATATCAATGCTTCCGGCTCCTTCGATTCCTGTCAATGCCGGCTTGATTCGCTCATTGATAAATTGGGTTATGTCCGATTGATTGGCAGTTTCAGACGAAAGAGCAAACGAAAATACGGGCATGGCAGAAGGACCGTCCTTTAGAATGGCAGGCTTTTCTGCACCTGCAGGCAGCTTCATCGAAGCGACAGCCGTTGTCACATCCTTTTCCGCTTCGTCCATATTCTTACTCATATTAAATTCAAGAATCCCTACGACCACATTACTGTGTGCTTCAATATACAAATTATCCAGCTTCTTTATGCCCGACAATGCTGATTCCAATGGCTTGCCAATATCCTCTAATCCTTGGTCAGGTGTAGCTCCAATATAGGGAACCTGGACGATAATATACGGAATGTCAACATTAGGCATTGACTCCATCTTCATCGTTTTGACTGAATAAATCCCCCCGGCAATCACCATTAACATGGCAATAAAAATAACCCCTGCGTTCTTTAGTGAAAATTTAATCCATGATTTCATTACTCTCTTCCCCTCCGTTAATAAGTACTCTTTTTTTCCATTCCCTTGTGTTTTTCATGTTTTAGTTTTGTTAACTGGATAATCCTACCTGCCTATTATAAGTTTTCCACTTAATGATCAACATCGGGCAGTTGGCGTAATATTGCCTACGACCTCAGACCTAGAACTTTCCCAGCTGTAAAGAAAAAGAGTTTAGCTGTAGACCAGCTAAACTCTTCAACAAATCTATTATGTGCCAGGCAGGCTAAAAGCGGTAAAACTCCGGTTTCCGGTGCCTTACACTAGGAAGTTTTTCTCTCACACGGCGGATGCGATCTAGGTCAATATCGGAAACAATTAACGTTTCTTCTTCGCCTGCGCTGGCTAGTATGACACCCATTGGATCGACTATGATACTGCGGCCGGAGAAAATATCGCCAACGAGGTTTGCACCAAAGACGAACATCGTATTTTCAATCGCTCGCGCACGAATAAGCGTCTGCCAATGGTCCTCTTTCATCGGTCCCGCTACCCAACCGGCAGGAACAAACAGGATATCTGCTCCTTGAAGGGCAAATTGTCTTGCAATCTCGGGGAATCGCAATTCGTAGCAAACCATTAAACCGATTTTTCCAAACTCTGTTTCTACTACCTTGTATTGATTATCCCCCGGAATAATCGTCTCAGACTCCTGATAATTAAAGGCATCGTATAAATGCGTTTTTCGATAAGAATGGACGAGCTGCCCTGAACGATCAATAAATACGGTTGTGTTATAGGCACGTTTTTGATCATCTGGTTTTGATTCATACAGGCCGCAAATGACATAGATTTCGTTTTCGCGGGCAGCCTCCTTAAGCGCAGTAACAAACGGACCATCCAACGGTTCGGCTGCATCAACCGGCAATACACCCGACTTAGGGGTAGCCAGCGCCATATAAAATTCCGGGATGACAACAAAATCTGCCCCCAACCCTTTTGCTTTTGCAATGTATTGGATTGCCTTCTCTAAATTAGCAGTTTTATCAACACTTGTGGATAATTGTGCAATCGCTACTCTCATGTAAGTAAGTGCCTCCTAAAATGACAGTTTTCATATATTTTAATCTAATGTCGAGCGGTTTGGCGAACTTTTTTACATGATTAATCATTTTCTAAAGATGCCTTCTAGAGTGGGAATAATTATTCTAAGGGTTTTTGATGTGGGTGTCTTACTAAAAATATCTCAATATTTCTAGACGTGAGGCGAAAAAACACTTTGTAGGGATCAGATTTCCCAACCGAAATTAATACCATGCGTAAATCAACAGGGGAATTTCTTATAAATACAGTTCTGCCTGGAATGTGGACTGAAAAGTCTTTAGTTTCGAAATATGATTCGATTGATATCCTTAGTTAAGAAACAATCCTAGAAAGTTCAATTGTAGACCTCCATCTGTCTATCTCTAGTAGTGATTGAATGGCTGATTTTCTCCATAGCACCTTCATTTTTTATCACCCAGCATTCTAGTGATTTCCTCTTCTGTCAATACTGGATTTTCAGACTTTAATGCTTTCAATAGTTGATCTTCTTCATCTCGATCGGTAACTTCATACATATTTGGCTCTCTTATTTGGTCTACTTCAAATAAAAGGAATTTTCGATTACCAATTTGAATAAAAGATTGACCGGAATTAACTACTTTTTTAATTTCCTCATTTTCTATTTTTATTGGTTCGATTGGTACACCCCTCCTTATTGTATATTTCCATTATTATACCATCACGTCCCTCATATGCTCAACTTTGCCGAGTGAATTCGAAATGAGAGGCAGTGGACCTAAATAATTGGGACGAGGACTCTGTCCCCTCGACCCACGCATGACCTTTCCACTTTTTGGAGACGATAAAATCAACTATGGGTTCACAATGAGGAGGAAGGTAAAATGAACTGCCCGCACTGTGGTTATGTAAATCCGGAAAGGGTTAAAAGCTGCTTAGACTGCGGCTATAATAGTAGTAGTTCTGACACAACTGAGGAAAGAAACAGCCTATTTTATGAGTTTGCTTCTTTTGTTGATACGATTCCGAGGGGTGAACGGTCTGTTGAACCAAAATTTCGAAATATATTCTCGCGGGTATTCAGAAAGCATGGCGAACTTGAGGCTGAACGCCTTTTCATAGTAGGCACAGCACTTACTACACCAAAAATTCAGGAAGTGAAAGAAACATGGCCAAAACCCTGGCTTTTTGCGCGAGTCTTCCTCTTTGCACTCCTTGCCTATTTAGGACTGTACCTGGGTGTGAGCCTATTCCAAAATGTAAACTTTATCCCGGGTCTTATTATCGTCGGTGCTTTCGCCGTTCCGTTCACGACACTGATTTTCTTCTGGGAAATGAACGCTCCTCAAAATATTGCGATTTATCGAATCGTCTATGTCGTGTTTATCGGCGGAATCCTCTCCATGCTCGTGGCACTGGTGTTCTTTGATATTCTGAAAAACAACATCAATCCCATCACGATTGGTGTTTCGGAGGAACTTGCCAAAGCCGTTACCGTTATTTTTTTTGTACGAAAGCTTAAATACAAGTATATCCTGAATGGACTTTTATTGGGTGCTGCGGTGGGTGCCGGCTTTGCAGCTTTTGAAACCGCTGGTTATGCGTTAAGGGGACTTATTTCTGGAAACTTTCATACGCTTTATGCTACCATCCTTTGGCGAAGCCTATTAGCTCCCGGAGGACATGTTGCGTGGGCCGGTTTGTCAGGAGCGGCATTCTGCATGATCCAAGGAGACAAAAAATTCGAGTGGAACTTGTTGATCAAACCTAAATTTCTTCGAATCTTTATTCTTGTCGTTTTGATGCATGCACTATGGGATACACCTATAACAGATATTTTTCCATTTGGACAACTCTTTCTCATGGCTGCATCATGGATTCTGGTTTTCCGAATGATTCGTAAAGGCTTAAAGGAAATTTCAGAAAAGAAGTGGCGATTTAACTTTTATCCATTTGAACCATCTTCATAATTGGCATAAAAAATGCTCAGTGGATATAAACTCTGAGCATTTTTGGCATATTGAAATAAAGCACCGCGAAAGTAAAAAAGAACGTTATTTTACTTTTAAAGAAACGAATTTATTTTTTCCTTTTCGATTTTCCTAATAAACCGATTGCAGCTGCTACACCAATGCCGACGCCAAACCAAGCAGCCATACTCAATACATTCACCTCCATTTAGACAAAACGCTTCCTTATTGTATTGATATGATTTAAAGATACTAAAGTTTCACTAACCTGAGACGTAAATTGAATAATAATCTAGCATCCGTTAACTTATAATAAGAATTTATTGGATAATTACTTTATTAAACGCTTAGTGTTTCATACTTCTTTGCTAAAACCCAACCATTTAACCCATAGGATGCTGAAATTATGTAATAGGAATACTCCCCTTTACTTCAATAAGAAGAGAGCATCCCTTAATATTAAAGGAATGCCCTGGATAGTTAAGTATAATATTTCAAAATTGATAAAAACTTTATTTCCAACTCGCCTCTAAGAAATCACATTTTTGAACCATTAATTTTAATCCGAAGTCTTTGGAATCATTAATATATGATTCAGCAAAAGAATGTTCTTCCCTTTTTTATATTGTTCGTAATGATAGGTCTCACTTAAATTGCACTTCCAATAAGCTAATTAATTACCCTATTATTCTTCTTTTTTTCAGAATTTAAATATTCCTCTTTTAATATAGAGTAATGTGCAGTATCTGTTAGGGCACCTTTTACCATTTGGTCTCTACGAAGAGTGCCTTCATATGTCATACCTAAGCGGCTCAATACTTTTTCTGAAGCACCATTCCTTACATCATGTCCCGCAAACACTCGGTCTAAACCTAGTGTATGAAAGGCTAATTCGAGTATTAATTTCCCTGCTTCCGTCATGTAGCCCTTACCCCAAAAATGTCTATTCAATGTAAAGCCTAGTTCTCCACTATTATTCCATTCATGTATTCTAAACTCAATTGTCCCAATCATTTTGTTGCTCTCTTTTAACACGATTGCATACATACCGACTGGTTCTTTCATATAATAGTTTACTATTATTTTCTTCGTTTGGTTTACATCTGTATGTTGGTCATAAATGTAACGTGTAGTTTCTTCATCAGATGTATACTCATACATATCATCAACATCATCAAGTGAAACCGGACGTAATATGATACGCTCTCCTTCCATCTGACTATGCTCAATCATTATAAAGTTTATATTACCCATGTTAACACTCCTGTTTTATAACATTACAAGTTTTTTCATAATCTACCAATTATTATAGCATATTGCAACTATATAGCTTCTTTTGAGGCAAAAAATCATTGCCATATAAACAAAAGATTTCTTCTTAAGCTAACCTTCCCCTTTCGTATTATAAGTTAATCACAAACCAATATGAATAATTAATGTAAATAATTATTCAGAAGACTATTGATTGAGTGATTTATTTCATTTATGTTAGGATTTTCTACTTTCATATCGTTAATGCTATATTTCCTTTTTAGTTGAATTATTCTTTCTATACTTTCATTTAATCTTTGTTCGGAAATTTCCCCATTTTGAACAGCAGCTTTTAAAGAGGAGATAATCTTTACAACATTATTATAGCCATGCCCTACTAAAATAATATCGCTTCCTGCTTTAACTGATTCTACCGCTGCTTTACCAATATCAAAATGTTCTGTTATGGCACCCATTGTCATATCGTCCGTTATGATTACTCCCGTGAAACCAAGTTGTTTTCTAAGTAGATCCGTCATGACAGCTTTTGACATGGTCCCTGGATTCGTTTTATCTAATTGAGGCAATAAGATATGGGCGACCATCACAACATCTGCTCCTTGTTCAATCGCACGTTCAAACGGAATTAACTCTAATTCTTTAAGTTCCTTAAGGCTTTTATTTACAATTGGAAGATCCAGATGGGAATCAACCGATGTATCTCCGTGACCGGGAAAATGCTTAATTGTCGTGATGACGTTTTGGGACTGAATCCCTTTCATCGTTTGAATCCCAAGTTTACTTACTATTTCTGCGTTGTTTCCAAATGATCGATCCCCGATTACTGGGTTATTTGGATTGCTGTTAATATCGAGAACAGGGGCAAAATCGAGATTTAAACCAAATTCCTTTAATTCTTGCCCTAATAGTGTTCCGACTTTATAAGAAAAATCGGGATTATTTACCTGTCCAATCTTTTTATTTGGAGGAAAGTTAACAAGTCCACCCGGCAATCTTGTCACACGTCCCCCTTCTTGGTCAACGCCTAGTATAAGCGGTAGACTCGACCTATTTCCAGCTTTCAGTTGATTCACAAGTTGAACCGCTTGTCCAGGGGTTTCAAAATTATATTTGTAAAAAATAACTCCTCCGACATGGAATTGGCTTATTAACTTATTTGCGTTTGCATCCATTGAAGTCCCGGAAACCCCAGCAAGAATCATCTGGCCAATTTTATCTTCTAAGCTCATGTTAGAAATCATTTCTGAAATGGTTTGATTTGCTTGCTGACTCGGTTTTTCACCTTGTCCTTGTTGATTTGGTGTCTTTTCAATCTGTGTAAAGAGTGAGATATGGTCAACTTTAGGATTTGGTTCTTGTTCTGTTTTTACTGGTAAAACCCATAATAAATCAGTTGAAGCCGTTGCATGATAGACAAGTATCATTTGGTCATGTGTTGAATCTTTATAGTATCGAATGGCATCGGGTTCTCCACCAGTTTTCTCAATTTCATTTAAAGAAATATTTTGTAGTTCAGGATCATAAGATCGTATATCATTTACAGTCTGATCGGCATAGCCAATTGAAGCATGATGACTTTCGTATTCCTCATACCTGCCTTTTGCCGTTTCCGAAATATGGTCTGATTTTCCCCACTCTTGATTTACTTCCTTCCATTCTGCTTTACCGGAAACGAAGGAAATGTTCAGAACCTTTCCTTCCTTAGACAGGGAAAATGTTTCCTTTACTAATTTCTCAAGACTAGAAATCTGATTCTTCTTCGAATCCTCTATTTTTTTACCGGAAGGATTAGTTATAATTGGACTTTCTTTACCTTGGGTAGTCTGTTCACTACTATTTTCTTTGATTGCATAATAATAAACGCCAATGATTAAGGCTAAAATTAAAAGTGGAATCGTAAAAATAAATAGTTTATTTCGAAATTTTCTTTGTCTTTTCATACTCCAATTTCCCTTTCTAACTTTTCGTTTTTAGCTTTTATGACGTTTTTTTCACATTTTTTCGAGTTCAACTTCCGATGGTTATTTCTATTGTTTTATATCCATTCAAGAAAGTCTTTAACTTACAGAGGATGAAATCATAATCCTTTCATCCTCTATTTAAGTTGTTAATTATTATGTTTACGCCTTTAACGGAGCTCGTTAGGAGTCGTTATTTTTTTGTTTCATTTTTTATTACCATTGTCTTCCCGTATCGTTTGACATATTACGTTTAATGGTTGGGTTTGTATTTCTTTTTTATGGTATGCATATTAACTCCCCCTTTTTTTCAGTTCATGAATCATATGTGACATAAGAATGTTATTTTCTTTTTGTACTAACTCCCTCGTTACTTCAATAAAAAAAAGCATTTCAGTTAGCCGCTATAGTTTTATAAAATATAGCTCTTGATTATCTCGTCCCTATTGTGTAAAGGTTTGTTTTTGGGAAATCGGAGATAATGTATTTTTATCAAGTTGGTGAAAAACAGGTAAGAAAAAAGCGATTATTGCAACAAGAATAATCAATACTCCCATGACACTAAATAAGATCGCTATTCCGAAATAATCTGCAAAATTCCCACCAAATAGTGCGCCTATTGGGATGCCGATTTGTGATAGTAATATACGGACAGCAAATACTCTACCACGTAAGTGGCTTGGAACATATTTTTGATACAACGTTGTATTATTAATTGAAAATATAATCGAACAAAAACCTACACAGAAGATACAAATCGATAGAATAGAAAAGGACTGGAATATTCCTAACAAACCAATAAAGACTCCTGCAATCATATACGAACTTAGCATGATTATACGGCGGTTGTCCTGTTCCTTCTTTAATCCTGTAATGAGAGAGGCTAATAACATTCCAAATGATAAAAATGAAGTAAATAAACCATACTGAAATGAGGTACCCCCAATATCTTTAGTGATAAATGGCAAAAACATTGAACTTAGAGCTGCAAAGCCCATATTGAATATCATTATTAACAATCCTAATCCTAAAAACACTTTGTTCATTCTATAAAAATGGATACCCTCTGCAAATTGTTTGTACCAATTTACTTTAACTGGCATAGCTTCTGCTTTCAAACTTGTTAACTGTAATAGTAATAAACCGGTTCCACCCATTATTCCAACTAATACATACAAAACTACCTGCGCACCAAAAAATTGTAATATCACTCCAGCAAGTGGGGGTCCCACCAGAATCATGGTTTGCATAGTACCCTCTAGTATTGCATTTCCATTATTCAAACGGTTTTTTGGCAAAATTTCAGCTATATAAATCATACTTGATGGTCTATATAATGGTTCAGCTACTCCAATAAGAATCGCTGTAATATATAAATGCCATATATGTAGTGTTTCAAATGCAAACAACACTGTTGGAATAAGAAATGCAAATGCCCGTAACCATTCTGACAATACCATTACTTTCTTCCGGTCCCATCTGTCTAAATAGGGAGCTGTACATAATTGAATGAATATGCTGGTAAACATCTCAACGGCTACAATACTGCCTAACACAACTAATGATTCTGTTATTTCGTAAGCCATCCAACTCATGATAAACGTAGCAAATTGACCGCCCAAACCAGAAGCTGCTTGCCCCAGCCATATAAAGACAAATGAACGATTTCTAAATAAATCTGCCATATTTTTTATCCCCCATCCATCTCCTTCAATCCTACTTTAATTTTCTAAACTTAAGTAGCTGGTTAAAGCACTGTTAAATTGGTTTAGTGCTCCATTTCTCAAACTGTACCTTTCTCTGCCTTGGGAATAGACGTGTACACGGACTAATCCAGCTGTTCGAAGAGTAACCATATGATAATGAACTGTACTTTTGGCTAACCCTATATATTGAACAACTTCTGTAAAACTTTTTTCTCCATTAGTTAAATATCGCAGAATTCTTAAGCGATTTTCATCCATAAGAGCTCTTGCGATATTTAAAATCGATAATGAAGGAAAGTCTGGGTTCATTTGTTCAATCTGTGTTGAATAATAAATAATGGTCAGACCATTAAAGTCATTAGTCAGATTGTATGGACTAATATGATATTGTGGGATCAAAATAATCCGTTTAACCTTATTTATAAATTCTAATCTTAAACCATTTGTTATTTCTTCAATATAATCAACAGGCTTGTAATCCTTCAACAACTCTTTATTTTTCTGAGCATTTTTAGTAAGAGTATTAATGATGGATGGATCTATGTGTTGATAGTATTCTTCATACCATAAAGATAATAATTGAACCATATTTGAACGCCATTCATTAATATTACGCAAGTCATTTGTCTCTTCAGGAGTCCAAGTAGATACTTGCTCTAATATCTCTCCAACTGATACATCCCCAATCCACTCTAAAAAATCATGCACACTATCTTTTTTAGGACATGCTAATAAAAGCAAGTTAAGAATGCTCTCCTTTAATTCTGTATTTGCTATAAGTTCCAATGTGGTTTCACTCAGTTTACCTTTTACATTTCTCACCCAGCTATTTCCTAATTGAATACCTTTATGTAGTGACTTCGTTTTAAAGGCTAATAGGCTAGTAATTAACTCATTGCTTTCAGAAAATTCGATTTCCAGCTTAATATCATTCATCGTGTTCGTCTCCTATCGAACTGTTATTTTGTTCTATTATATTCGAACAAAACACAAGAATCAACTGAACTACGGATAAATGAGATGAAATATTATAAAAAGTGGGATAAGTTCTGCATTTTAATAATTGGAACTGAAATTGTTAAGGGGAAAATTACTGAACTAATCTTCAAAAAGCATTATAAAAAGGACCTAAATTTTAAAATAAGTATGTAACAGATAACTTAATACACATAAAAACGCAAAAAGCCCCAAAATACAAAGATGAATACATCTATGTATTTTGGGGCTATACCATTTGTCAAATTCAATTAAATGAATAGAAATATAAAATTTCAATTATATAATTTTTTATTTTACTGTAATTTTTTTAACTCGATTTCTCTCGAGATCTACAGTGTATAAATAATATCAATTTTGTAAATTGTGGTTTAATGTAATTTTTTCAGTATGAATTTCTTTAAAATAGGCTATTTCCAGCTTATCAAAGACTTCAATTTAGGCATACTTTAAAATGAACCGGGGAATATATTTAGTACAACATGTGAAAATCCTTTTCCTAGCTTTTATTAAAAGTCAAAGAAAATGTTTTAACTCATTTATAATTAAATAACCCAATAAAATGTCACACATTTAATAAGGAAAAGAGAGAATAGATGAACAGGATTAATATACCTGTATTCTTCTATCCTTTTTTGTACAACAAATGACCTCATTTACTACAACAACAGTGTTGTTTGTTGTTCAACTAACGCCTCGGTAGTTGAACAAGCTAATTTCCGTTTTCTGCAATTCTTTTTAGTTCTCTTGCACGAGAAATTATAAAATTTGTCATATACTTTTCCAAAATTAATTTGTCCGCAATAATTCCAAGTGGTCCAAAAGGTGACTTATACTCAAATGTATCACTCATTATAGTCCCACCTTTTTCCTCTTTGAATTGATGGGTATGTGTAAAAGAACTAAAAGCTCCTTTTACCATAATATCAACAAACACAGTGGGCTTTTCCATATGAATTACTTTTGCTGTTAACCTTTGTTTAATACCAAAATGAGTAGCTTCCCAAGTAACAGTATCGCCCTTTTCTAAATGCCCCTGCGTAACTCCACCCACAGCTTTTTCCTTAGTTTTAGCAGTAGTTTCAGTATGTATATCTACGTTTCTTGCAAGGTCAAAACATACATCCACAGGTGCTTGGATAAATTGCTTATGCTTAATAATAGGCATATGCTATCTCCTTTGTAAGAACATTTTTTCATATCTCCTATTCAACTTTTCTGCCAGTTTGTTCAACTCAAGCCCCCGTTAGCTCAATAAGGAATACCTCTCATATGGTAATATTCATTAATAAAGGAATAACCTACTCCTTTTTAGTCGGCATTTGTCAGCCACCTTCAATACAAGTAGCAGTGGAACTTCCAACAGCAGCATTTAATTCAGTAAGTAGAATAGGAACAATCTCAGAATCAACAATGCTTTCTAATGTCTTATCAGCTAATGGGACATTAAATTTCACAAAAATAGGTGCTGTAGTTTCCCATACTTCGACTATTGCTTTTGGAGACATATTAGATTGTATGACCATATTAAAACCTCCATTTTTGTTATTTATTTCACTTCAATCGTTAGCGTTTCAATAATGGGACAATCCTCCAAGTTAAATGAACTGCAGCATATTTTTCTAATTCTTTTATTAAAAAAACAACATCATCACAATCTTCTCTTCTTGCCACTGTTATGTATTTTGCAGCAATAAATTCATGATAAACTGTTCACCAATTGAACCCATTCTTCTCTTACCTGTATCTTCAAAACCTACTCTTGAGTACAGTCGCTGAGCAGGAATATTTTTATGATTAACAGCTAAAACGATCTCATCACAAGTAGGAAATTCAGCTTTTACAAAATCACTTAGTAAGAGCATACCTTGTTTCGCATAACCTTTTCCTTGCTTCGCATGATTAACAGACAACGCAGTTAACAACATAGCGTTCGGATTATCCGAATACTCCTTGACTCGTTCAGTTGAATGCAATAAAAAGAATCCTACAGGTTCATTCTCGCTTAAAATAACAATTCGATGTTGGCCTTCTGCCACCTGTAAAATCTTTCTTGGTAATGCCGTGAACTGCACCTGTTCTTCAGGGAGTTCGAAAGAATTTAATACCTCTAAATAGTCATTCGAAACATGTTTTAATTCAACTTTTTCCATAGAAGTGGTTGCTCCTTAGTTTCTTTACTATATATTACCACAGGAACATACATTCGCAAACCTTTATCCTATGATAATTAGGAGATTTCGTGTTTATGTGATATACTTTAA
>NZ_BCVP01000068.1 GCF_001591805.1 Neobacillus novalis NBRC 102450
AGCTTATACTCCATATAAGCTACTCAACTTCCACTAATCCCTCGGCTTCGGTCGCTTATACCCCTTTATAGTTCAAATTTGTGGTTGGGAATTTTGAGAAACGTCTATAATAGAGGTCCTACATTGATTTTTGGGCTTAATATCTGAGGAAATACATACTTAGTTGTGGGCTACGTAGATATTTTTGATCATAAGTGACGAGTACATCCAAATAGAAGGGCCCTACTTCGACGCTGTGAGCTTAAAACCCACACAAACATCAAAGTAGAACCCGTTTATACCTTTGACTCTATTTTTTTTGAACCTCAAATCGAATACTCTACTAATCTGTTCCGCAAAGCAGTTAATTTTTCCACTAAGCCTTCATAATCCTTCAGTTGAATCCCTAGCCTCTGTTGCCTCTCTCCAATCATCCGAACGACTTCTTTTGGACTTGGGCCGCCCTGGATGCTCCTAATCTCAACGAAGTATTCCGGCGAAATGATTTTTTTCCATTCCTGTTCTGTTAGTGCCACATCGACGAATCCGCTAATCATTTCGTTAATTTCGTCAATTTTCCACTCATATAATTCCTTCCGAGCACCAATTGTCTTTTTCGAAATAAAGCTTGCAACCGAATGGGCTTTTCTAAACGAAATGCCATAATCTCGCGCTAGTGTATCTGCTAATTCGGTAATCGTTACGCTTGATTTATGCGCCATTTTTTTCATATGCTCGTCGTTTACCTTTAGGGTTGTAATCACGGCATACATTAATTTCATGACTCGATTGGCATTCGTAAATGCCCGGTATAAATGGGGCTGCAGGTCATCCTCGGTATCGACAATATCGCCAAACGGGGTATTATGAATCATATTCATCGCTGCCAGCGCATCGCCATAGGCACTGCTGGCAATCGAGCGTGAATGTTCAATCGATACCGGATTTCGCTTCTGCGGCATGATACTGCTGACCTGTACATAAGGGTCGGCCACATAGAAAGAACCAAATTCTCTTGTCACATGCTGCAAGAAATCCTGAATCCATCTCCCAGTGTTCACCATGCAGGTCATTAAGGCAGAAGAGGTTTCCAGCAAATAATCGGCCCCAGCAATCGAGTCATAGGAGTTTTCAATTACTTTATCAAAACCTAAAAGCTCACAAGTCCGCGTGCGGCAAATCGGAAAACCCGTTGTGGTTAATGCCGCAGCACCTAGTGATGATTGGTTAACGGTTTCATAGGCTGACCACAAACGTTTTATATCCCGTTGTAATACATCATAAATCGCCAATAAATAATGTCCTAGTGTAGTAGGCTGGGCTGGCTGTGTATGCGTATAACCAGTTATATAGGTTTCGGTATGCTGTTCAGCCTGCCCTAATATGGCATCGCTCAACCGATACGCACTTTGCAGCAACTCTAAAAAATGTTCCCTTAATACTAACCGGTACATGGCCACACCCATATCGTTCCGGCTGCGGCCAATATGAATTTTCCCTGCTAATTCCGACCCGATTTCCTCGCCGATTTTGGCCTCCATCATGAAAAACAGGTCTTCGAACTGAGGTTGATACGATATTTGACCGATATCCGTCTTCGCTACTTTATTAATGCCCTTTAACATCTCTCTAGCTTCATCGGTTTTAATGATGTTTTGTTCTTCAAGCATGATTACATGGGCACGGTGAATATCAAACATGACATCGAATAAGAAATCGCGCTGATCGTTAAATACCGGCTTCAGCAGCTCTTCCACATACGTTTTTCCCGGAAAAGCCGTTCCTTCAGTTTTGATAAATTCCTCAAGCTTACTCATTTTTTTCATCTCCGTTTGATTCAACTACCATTCAGCGGCCGAACAATCCCACCACTGATTGAAGTTTCATTTTAAGACAATGATTGTTCAGCTTTTACACCGAAAACCTTATTTGAAATAAACAAGACAATGGCTATTAAGGCAATTTGAATCATTCCATATGCGGCAGCCTGGCCCATATTAAACATTCTGAGCTGATTCATAATTTCAATCGATATTGGTCGATTGGATATTGTGTACAATAATACCGATGTTGGAAATTCACCGACAGACTCTACGAACGCAAGTAAGGTTCCCGATAAAACACCAGGCATAATAATCGGCAGAATCACCCTCCTAAACGTATAAAACCATCGGGCCCCGAGATTTCTCGATGCTTCCTCAATGGAATCGTCTAATTGTTCAAGAACAGCGTTGGTTGAGCGCACTACTAAAGGAATGTGGCGGACAAAATATGCGAGTGGCAAGATCCAAAACGTACCAACGAGAATGTTTCCGAATGAGAAAATATTTGGCTCATTGAAAGCAAAGATCAGATTCATCCCGATAACGGTCGCTGGTAATGCCCATGGAATCATTACCAATATGTCGACAAAATTCTTTCCGATAAATTTTCGTTTCACAAGAAGATAGGACGTTAATACACCAAACACTAAGTTTCCGGCTGTAGCGATAAACGCTAAAATTAAACTATTCTTTAAAGGCTTAAATATATTTGGATCCTGTAACAATAAGCGATAGTTTTCAAAATTAAATACGGATGGATAGATTTGCCACGTCCAGGTTCCGTCCGGTACTAACGAAAGGAGCAGGATCGTGAAGTGCGGAAGCAGCAAGATTATCACGCCAATGATGCCAAGTAATACCATAATCCATTTCATAACAGGATTTTTCACTTCACTGCGATGGGCACCAATCCCTTTTGTGGCCATTCGGTAATCCTTCCTATTTTGATACCAGCGCATAAATAATAAGAAGGCAATCGAAACAATAGACAGGATGACAGATTGCGTGGCGGCAACCTCCATATCCCCATTTAATTTTGAAAAATAGATTTGCAGACTTAGTACGCGGTACCCGCCTGCTAATAAGAATGGCGCACTAAAGGATGCCATTGAGATCATAAATACGAGCAGTGAGGCAGCAACAATCGCAGGGGTTAATAATGGAAATGTTACCTTCCAAAAAACCTTGAATCGATTAGCGCCTAAATTATAGGCAGCTTCCTCAAGACTTGGATCGATTTTGTTAATGGCCGACGAGACTGTCATATAGAAATAAACATACATTGTATAGGCATGGACAACTAATATTCCCGAAACCCCGCCTATTTTAAAAGGGACTTTTTCCAGACCAAATAAATCCTTTATTAGGTTGGGGATTAAGCCTGTTTCCCCATATAAAAACATAAATGCCATGACCCCTACCAAGGATGGGAGAACGATTGGCATGATAGCGGCCGACGAGAAAAAGCCTCTGCCGGGAAAATCATAACGATTAAAGATAAACGCGAGAGGAATACCAATGAGTGCACTAACAAGCACGCTTAAGATAGAAATATAAACCGAATTCCACAAGGCTTGGAGATTGGTTTTTGATTCTTGGCTAAAGAAATCCAGATAGTTAGCTAAGGATGCTCCTCGCTCTGTTTGTAAACTTTCAATAAATGTCCTGATGGAAGGGTAAAGAACATAGGCAACCAATACTAATAGAACCGGAATCAGCAGCAGTATCGTAAACCTAGTATCACGATTTTTTAACATGAGACGTCACCACTTACGACAGGAATAACACGGATTTGGTCTTCCGGCAATTGTACCCACACATCCGCCCCAGACTCTAGATTATTAGACCTGTTGTTTAATAGATTCACTTGAAGAAGCAGCCCAGCTACATTCACACTCAGATTGATGACCGAGCCAAAAAACTCAACTTTCTCAATTTTTCCCTTTAGTATATTTGTTCCGTCTGTCTGCTGTTCAAAAACTTTAATTGCTTCAGGTCGAATGGAGATGGAAAGATCACCTTTTGCGTCTGGATTAAAATTATAGGGTAGATTATGTACAACCAATTCTCTCGACTCAGAGCCAAATTGGGCAGATACATAGACATGGTCTTGCTCAACCCTTTCAACTTTAACCGGTAAAAGATTGATTTCACCGATGAAACTAGCAACAAAATCATTCGCAGGTTCATTATAAATTTCAGATGGTGTCCCAACCTGGTGGCAAACCCCAAAATTAAAAACAGCAATTCGGTCACTCATCGATAACGCCTCTGCCTGGTCATGGGTGACATAAATGGTCGTGATCTTATATTCTTCTTTCAGCCTTAAGATCTCGCTTCTCATCTCATCCCGGAGCTTGGCATCCAAGTTGCTCAGCGGCTCATCAAGGAGAAGAATTTCCGGTTCAATGACCAATGCCCTTGCCAAGGCGACACGCTGCTGCTGCCCTCCACTTAACTGACTCACTTGACGATCAGAATATTTCTCGAGCCTTACTTTACGAAGCACATCTTGTACCCGTGTTTTCAGTTCTTTTGCCGAGATTTTTCTTACTCTTAAACCAAAAGCTACATTTTCAAACACCGTCATATGAGGAAAAAGGGCATAGTTTTGAAAAACCATGCCCGTATTTCTTTTTTCAGGAGGTACGCGCGTCATATCTTTATCGCCAAAACGAATCATGCCTTTTGTCGGATAATAAAAGCCAGCAATCATCCTTAGTGTTGTGGTTTTGCCACAACCGCTCGGTCCAAGGAACGTAAAGAATTCCCCATCCTTAATTTCCAAGTCTAAATGATCGACTGCGATTACTTTTCCAAACGCTTTTTGGACTTGATCTATCTTTATCGACGCCATTCCCTAACACTTCCTATTGTTTGATTTCTTTTGCACCGCTCTTGATGTTTTCATCCCAATACTTCATCCAGCTGTCGCCTTCTTTTTGGAAGACTTTCCAGTCAATATCCATCTTCTTAATTTCCGTATCGGTAATCCACTTTGGAAGGTCTTTCACATCTGTTCTTGTTGGAATTCGGTAAAATTCTTCTGCCAATATTTTAGCGGCTTCAGGTGTATTCACAAATTCGTAGAATGCCTCGGCAGCCTTCGGATGCGGCGCCCCCTTCACAACTGCGATTCCTTCGGTCAAGACTGGTGTTCCGCTTTTTGGAACAATAAATTCAAAAGGATAATTTTTGTTTTCCTTTAACATAACAACATCAGGCATGGCCCAGACAGAAACAACGCCTTCTCCTTTGGCCACTTTGTTGTACATCATCTCAGGGTTAGCAGAATATTCTTTAGTATTAGCGTCCAGCTTCTTCAACCAATCATATCCTTTTGCTGGATCATTGGAATCTTTGAAATCACGGTAAATCATCGCAGAGAAGATGGTTCTCATTGTTCCAGATGCAAGCGGGTAACGAATAATGATTTTATCCTTCCATTTCGCATCCAATAATTCATCCCAATCCTTAGGAGCATCTTCCTTCTTAACCTCTTTACTGTTATACATAATGACTTCAGGCGTTTGACTTGTACCGGACCAATTCCAGTCAGGGTCTCGGAAGCCGTCATCAAGGCTTCCTGAATAGGATGGTTTATATGGCGCCAGCAGCCCCTCATCCTTTGCCTGATCAAAGTTTACCGAAGGTGCTCCCCACCATACATCTGCTTGCGGATTATTTTTTTCCGAGCGAATCCGGTCAAGCACCTCTTGTGAACCCATGTCGAGCCACTCAACATCCACATTGTATTTCTCTTCAAATTGTTTTTCGAACTTCGTTAAAATGTCTTTTCCATGTGGTGAATAAACGACAATTTTCTCTTCTAGTTTTGCTTCTTTCTTGTCGGCCGGTTTCTTTGAAGGTGTGTTTGAAGTTTTCTCGGTGTCACCGCCACAGGCAGCAAGCAAAAGTGATGCGGAAAGTGTTAAAGCAGTTAAAATTGATACTTTTTTCTTATTTTTCACAAAAAATCCCCCTCTTTAAGAAAAGTTAATAATACTGTCGTGCTCACGTATAAATAATGAAACGGCTCCCAATACACCTGCATCCTCTTCTAATTGTGAAATGTTCAATTCTACTGAACTTGGAAGATAGTGATCTACAATTTCACGCAGCTTAGGTAAGATGAATTCAGATGACTTTAACACACCACCTCCCAAAATAATAACCTCCGGATTTAATAAACTAGCGGCATTAATAATTCCATAGGCTATATGCTCAATCGCCTCATCGACCACTTTGAGGGCGATCTCGTCACCTTTTTTTGCAAGCGTAAATGCCATCTCACCTGTTAGCTCTTCTAATTTAGCCTGTTCGTTTAAGGGATGGTCTGGATTTTGAATTACTAATTTTGTGAGTTTGTCACCAATTGCTTTCCCGCCAGCGACACTCTCTAAATAACCATACCGATGAAAAATCGGCTTGAATTCATTTTTCATATCGTTTTTATCGGTAACCATATAACCCATTTCACCAGCAGCATTGGAGGATCCTCGATAAAGCTGATTATGAATGATGATGCCGCTTCCAATCCCGGTGCCAATGGCGATGAACAGAACATTTTCCTTGTGTTTGGCATTTCCCAGCCATTGTTCCCCAAGTGCGGCAACATTGACATCATTGTCCATGTAAATTGGAAACGACAAATATCGTTCAGCTTCTTTAATGAAGGGATAGCGGATCCAATTCAAGCTGGGTGCTTCTACAACGATTCCAGTCGTTTCAGTTACTCCGGGCACTCCTACACCCATACCCAAAATCATTTGCTGATCAATCCCATTCTTTTGAATCATTACGCCAATTTCTTTTGCCATTTTCTTCAAAAGGCCGGTGTTTAAGTAGTGTTCGGTTTGAAAACTGCTCGAAGCAACGATATTTCCGTTTAAGTCACTGATGACCATTTTTACTTTTGTACCGCCAATATCAGTGCCAATGATATAGGCTGCTTTTTCGTTGAAATATAGGTGAATCGGTCTTCTTCCCCCTTGTGAGGTCGAATCGCCAATTCCTTTTTCAAAAACCCATTTTTCCTGGATCAGTTCATCCACTAAAAGTGAGACGGTCGGTTTACTAATTTTCATTTTCCCAGCAATTTCTGCCCTTGAGATTGGTGCGTGTTCCAAAATACACTGCAAGATTCTTTTTTTGTTTAGCATTTTATTTTCATTGATACTCATTGCATCACGGCCTTAATTATTTTGTCGAGTTAGTTAGTTTTAAGAATTAACTAAAATATAACTCAAAAAGTAACCGTTTACAATAATTATTTTTAAAAGGGTGAATATTAGAACTATACTTACTATATAGTCTAATATAACTATACCTTAATTGCCTATAGGAAGAAATAACTGTTTTAATATTCTGAATTTACTTTTCTCCTACTAGGTGTTTATTATTAGGTGAAGGGTGTTTTTCTTCAGTTAGTTAGGAAATTTAACTAACCTATTAGCTACTACATTCAAAGGGAGGGTGTAACAGTTGAATCTTAATTCAAAAATGAAAGGGGTTACAAAAATGAAGAAGTTTTTTCTTGGATTACTTTCTATTCTCTTGGTAGTATCATTACTGCCTTTTAGCGGAAGTGCTGCCAAAGCACAGGAACCAGATGTTGATCTATGGAATGCTGTAAAACCTCTAGAAACGACAGTTACCTTTCTTAATACCGGCGCACACCCGGATGATGAAAGAAGTGATTTTCTCGCCTATTTATCCAGGGGGCTCGGTGTTAAAACATCCAGTTTAATTGCTAACCGCGGTGAAGGCGGTCAGAACGAAATTGGTGACGAATTAGGAAATGGTTTAGGGATCATCCGCTCAAGGGAAATGATTGAGGCAGCTAAGATTACTGGCGTCAAAGCCTTTCATCTTAGTGAAACCACATCTGATGCCATCTATGATTTTGGTTTTTCTAAAAGTCCGGAAGAAACATTAGCCAAATGGGGAGAGGACTTAACGTACGAGCGTTTAATCCGCTTTATTCGGACGTACCAGCCTGATATTGTCATGCCTTCATTTAGAAACGTTCCTTCTGAGCACGGACATCACCGTACTATGGAAATATTAACTGAACGTGCCTTTGAAGATGCTGCAAATCCAGCCATTTTCCCTGAGCAATTAAAAGAGGGACTATCAGTTTGGCAGGTTAAAAAACTTTATCTACCAGCGGTATCTAAAGCAACAGCCACAACCTCGATTGAAATCGGCATGTACGATCCAATTTACAAGATGACTTATCCTCAACTAGGGGAGCAATCTCGTTATATGCACAAAAGCCAAGGGATGGGGAATGATATTCCGGCTGCACCAAGACAAGTTGATCTTGAATTATTTAAAACAGCGGTTGGAAACCAACCAGCTCTTTTTCAAGGTGTCCCATATAATTTCAGCGAATGGGCAAAAGAATTTCCGAAAACTGAAAATGACCTAAAAGTGCACTTTACGAAACTCCAAAGCAAATTAGACGCCATTGTTTCTTCCTACCCTAAGAAGGAACAGGTATTTGAGCAATCACAGAGTACCTTAAAAGATGTACGCAATTTGCTGAACAAAACAAAACAATCCAAGCTTTCTCCAGCGCTGAAAAATGATTTGCTTCATAAGCTTTCTTTAAAAGAAGAGCAATTGCAAACCGCTAGCTTTGCAGCATCACAGTTGGATGTTAGTGCTTCTTCTGAGTTCAATATCCTTACAAAGGGACAAACAACAAAAGTAACCGTAACACTAAAGAATAACGGAAAACAAAAACTACACAATGTCAGCGCTGATTTATTCGTTCCGGCTGGCTGGAAGATTACCTCCAAGAATAACGCAAGTAACTTGGCACCAGGTGAATCCAGACAACTATCCTATCAGGTTGCGGTTCCTAAAGATGCCGAGTATTTTCATGCCTACAAAACACCGGCCATTGAAGCAAACATCACCTATGAATCCACAGGTACAAAAATAAGCCAAATCAAAGATTTAAACGGTACAATCGCGGTTCTTCCGGATGTTGGTCTCACCTTATCTCCTGAAGATATTGTCGTGAATACAGCAGATGTCCAAGAGAAAATCCCTGTTACCGTTAAGGTTAAAAATTACCGTGCCGGCGCTGCCCAATCATCGGTAACCTTAAATGTTCCGGAAGGGTGGAAAGTCTCGCCAAGTAAAGCAGACGTTGCTTTCAATAGCCATTTAGAAGAAAAAGCTATCGACTTTACGTTATCACCGCCAAAAGATATTAAAGCAGGTGACTTTAAAATTATCGCTGAAGCAGCGGTTAACGGTAAAACCTTTAATTCCACTGTACAAACAATCAACTATGATCATATTGGAACTTTCTATTACGAGTATCCGGCACAAGTTAACGGTGTGGCCTTTGAACTTTTGAAAAATGACAACTTGAAAATTGGTTATGTTGAAAGCGGATTTGATAAGGTCGCAGATTATCTTAATAACGCGGGACTAAATGTAACAAAACTAACGGAATCCGATTTGAAAACAGCTGATTTAAGTCAATACGATAGCATTGTTGTCGGGATTCGCGCCTACCTGTCTCGGGCTGACTTAATCGCAAGTAACGAGCGTCTCAAACAATATGTTTATAATGGCGGACACTTAGTCGTGCAATACCATAAACCTGGAGATGGCTGGAACGCCCAAACTACGGCTCCATATCCATTAACGATTGGAAATGTGTCCATTCAGTGGAGGGTAACGGATGAGAATGCTAAAGTAACGGTGTTGCAGCCTAACTCACCTCTATTCAACTATCCAAATAAAATTACTGATAGTGATTGGGATCATTGGATACAAGAAAGAGGACTGTACTTCCCAATGGCGTGGGATAATCGATACGAAACATTTGTCAGAATGGCAGACCCGGGCGAAGCTCCATTCGATGGCGGAATTCTGATGGCTAATTACGGTAAAGGAACATACCTTTATACAAACCTAGTCTTCTATCGCCAAATCCAAGGCCAAGTTCCAGGCGGCTACCGGATTTTCACAAACCTAATAAGTTATCGAGCGAATAACTAAAGTGAAGAAAACAGTCCCTCGCGGTCATAGCGTGGGACTCTTTTATTCTTTATAAGCTACCCAACTTGGGCGGCTTTCTTGGTTTCGGTCGCTAATACCCCTTATAAGCTACCCAACTTAGGCGACTTTCTCGGTTTCGGTCGCTTATACCCTTATAAGCTACCCAACTTAGGCGACTTTCTCGGTTTCGGTCGCTTATACCCCTTATAAGCTACCCAACTTGGACGGCTTTTTCGGTTTCGGTAGCTTATACCCCTTATAAGCTACCCAACTTGGACGGCTTTCTCGGTTTCGGTCGCTT
>NZ_BCVP01000069.1 GCF_001591805.1 Neobacillus novalis NBRC 102450
ACTTAATAAATAATACAACAAATATAAAAAGGGTTAGTCCCCACTGCTTACCGCATAGGAGACCGACCCTTAAACTATTTCGCCTTAATTAACAGGTGAAAACGATATTATAAAAACGATCCTTTTTCGACACCAACTATAGGATTAATCATTGCAATGGACATATCACTTTAATTTTCCTTTTTAGAGAATTGACTAACGATACGGCTCAAGGCCTCGTTGATTGGGGTAGCTGGACGACCAAGGAGTTTTTCAAAATCACTGCTTTCAAAATCTAGTGAACCTTCTCGAATGCTTCTTTGTATGTCAACAAGCAAAGGAATAATGAAATCAGGTACGCCTGCACCCTTCATAATATCGGCATAAGTCGCGTCATCAACCTGTTGCATGGGTACTTCTTTCTCCAGTACAGTTCCAAGAGCAGATACTAATTCTTCCTGAGTCAATACCTTACCAGAAAGCTCATAGATTGTATTTTCGTGCCCGTTTCCAGATAGTACCGCTGCCGCAGCTTCTGCATAATCTTGTTGTAGGGCCCAGCCTACCTTGCCGTTACCTGCTGAAGTGATCCAGGGAGCTCCTGCACTGACAGCTTGAATGCTTGAAATTTCATTTTCCAGGTACCAGTTATTACGTAAGAAAGAGTAAGGAATTCCTGTTTTCAAGATTGCTTTTTCTGTTGCCTGATGTGTAGGAGCGAATAGGTTATTACTTTCCTGTGCATTTGCTAAACTGGTATATGCAATGAATTTAACCCCTTCACGCTCTGCCGCAGATACTGCATTGGCATGCTGCCGAATTCTTGTGTCATTGTCTCCATCCGCAGATATAATTAACAAGCGATCAATACCTGCAAATGCGGAATCCAATGTTTCTGGATTATCAAAATCTCCTTGCCGGACTTCTACGCCACGAGCCCGTAATCCTTCCGCTTTCTCTGGTTTACGAACACTGACAGCCAGTTGATTGGCTGGTACAGTCTTCAATAGTGTCTCTACTACTTTGGTGCCAAATTTCCCTGTTGCTCCTGTTACTAACATTTTCATTATCTTATTCCTCCAATAAATGATTTGTTGGGTTCTTTGTGTTACAATAATTCCAGATAAATTGTAATCAATTTGATTACCTGTAACCATAATAGTTACATTAGTGGTTTTTGTCAATCATTCTAATTAACAATTTTTTGATAGTATACCCAAGCTTTAGAGTATAATAAGGCTGAAATCATTATAATTACATTTCAGTGAATTTATGATAAAACATGCAAGGAAGGTGAATAAATGATGTCTATCAGCAGCCGATTTGCTGTAGGAATTCATATATTATCTCTTATTGAGTTTAATAAGGACGGGATAAGCTCATCCGAGTATTTAGCAGAAAGTGTAAACACAAATCCTGCTTTAATAAGAAAAATTATCGGAATGCTAAAGAAAGCTGGGTTAGTTGAAGTACATCCCGGTATTGCAGGTACGAAGCTTGCTCGGCAATTATCTGATATTACATTGCTTGACGTATATAAGGCAGTTAATGTCGTACAGAAACATGAATTGTTCAGTGTTCACGAAAATTCAAATATAAAATGTGTGGTAGGCAGGAATATTCAAGATACAATCATCCCGATCTTATCCACTGCTCAATCAGCGCTGGAAAAAGTGCTAGAAAATGTAACGATTGAAGATATTGTGAAGGATATTACTGAAAAAGAGAATTTGGATAAAAGACATTCTTAAAGATGGTGCCAGGTACACTCCAAAGTTTGAAGGAATTTGTCGAGGTAATAAAGAGGAAAAAAGGAACCGTTCATACAATCTTGCATGAACGGTTCCTCGTAGGGCCTATTTAAGATATTCATAATAATCTTGAGAATGATAGCTTCTAAATCCGCATGATTCATAGAGTCCCAGTGCATGGGCATTTTTGGCCTCTACCTCGAGAAAAATAGACAAGCCTTTTTGATCCGCCATTTTTACCACTTTTGATAAAGTCTTTCTCCCGATCCCTTTCCCGCGGAGTTCGGGGAAAATAGCAAAACCATAAATCCATGCTTCGCCATTCTTTTCGGAAACGCGCATTTTCCCGGCCGTTTTTCCATTTGCTTCAATAATGAATCGTTGATCACTATCGATTTCTCTGATCGTCTGATGATACTCACGCGCCTCTTCTTCACTAAAACCAAATCCTGAGACTTCCAGTTGAATTTCCGCTTCCCGATCATCAGTTGATATAGATGGTCTAAGCGTAACTTCCGGATCCTCAGTCAATTCTGTTTTCTGCCATTTCATTTGATATTCTGCAACTGAAAATTTACACGGAATCGTTTTTAAAAATTCCTTTGCCGTTTGCGATTCTGTTGGAGCGTTTAACAAAATCGTCTCGATATTTTGGTTCTTCGCCTCCTCGATTCCCATTTCCAGTAGTCTAGAAAATATTCCTCTTCTTCGGTATTCCGGGTGTACCATTCCACAAAGCTCGACCTTAATTCCAAAACCATAGCTTCCCAGAAAACCCACAAGCCGGCCATCTTCATAATGGAAGAAGTCTTCCGTTTTATTTTCCACCCGGTTTTTAAGCATCTCAAAATTCAGTTTCAGCTCAAACCCGCCCTCGTTCTCACAAACCTCTTGAAGAACCTTTATTTCATTTAATTGTATACTTGTTAACATTCTGATCACCCCCGTTAAATCCACCTATTCTTATTCTAGACACAACCCTGTTTTTCCTTCTTTTTCGGACAGGGGGACAGGCACAGTGTACCATTTACCTCTTTAAGAATGATATTGCGACACGTTGCCTGTCCCTGTGTCCCTGCTTATTATATTTAAACTTAAACAAAGTTGCAGTAGTTCGTTTGCATACTCTGGAAAAAATTCTCCTGTTTCATATTCCGTCAGGTAAAGTAGTTCTTTCACTGTTCGCTGCCCATCCATCCAATAAAAAAGGAAGTCTGCATATCCAAGTGGTACGGTCGGCTCCATTTCTTTTAACCAATGATACCTCTCTTGCAAAGATAACTGTTTAATTTCATCCGCCAAACGAATCGGGGCTTTATAATTTCTCCGGTAAATGGCATTCATCCAATCTTGTGACACTTCCTGATTTGCCAGTATTGGCTGAAACTCTTTCCCGGCAATTTCCGAAACAATCTCGGCCTGCTTAAGAATCAGTTCCTTCATTTGACCAATAACCTCTTGTAAACTACTAAAATTTCGAAGTTTAGCATATGAATCTAATTGCGATAAGGAATCCTCTTCATATTTTATATAGAGGGAAAAGGCATTTCTAAATTGCTCCTCAGATAGTTTTCTTTTTAATAGCCATTCTTTTGCATCACTAAGATGAGTACCGACTTTTCCCAAATGGTGCAATGTATAGGAAAGCCAATCAGACTCTTCTCCATTTGCCAAACCATAACCATATAAAGCAGTTACTGTTCCAACAAGCCTCATCATGTTCTCATCGAGATTATTAGTAGAGTCATCTGTTGTATGGTAATGCTTATCAGGCCATTGAATGACCATTGGACATGGAATCCCAATCGCAAGATCAGAAATAATATAATGATCGCTTCCCCCGGAAAAACGCGTCTTCACATAGTGCACCGTGCTATATTCAGTTGTGCCTGTAAAATTCGATGTATTGTTAGCAATCTCTTCAACTAATTTATACGCAAACCTGTCAACAAATGTCGGCAGCGCCATTGGTGGTTGTTCAATACATAAAGGACCGCCGCCTTTCGTTTGGTCAGCCCCTACCATATCCAAATTCAAGGCTGCTACTGTAAGTGGAATTCGTTCAGGATGCTGGTGAAAATAAGCACACGTTCCCGTCATTTCAGGCATCATTAAAAATCTGATACCAAGCTCTGGTTTAGGTAATCTTCCTTCATTTATTAATCGGGTTAACGTTCGCATCACTTCCATTAATGTCCCTGGTCCGGAAGCATTGTCTTGCCCTCCAGGATAGGGGTGACATAGATGACTGACAAGTAAGATTTCCTTCTCACTTTTACCTGGAATAAGATATTCAATATTTTCAAATTGCCCATCTTCCAAATCAGCTTTCACAAAGGCTTTTAATTGGACAGGTTGTTTTTTCGAAAGACTTCTAAGCTCTTCCCCGATCCTTGGCGAAACTACAAAACCAAAGGATTTCACTTCCTCTTCACAGTTCCACCAATATGACGTATATTGCCTTGTATCCGGTAAATCCATCCGGGTACGGATTGGTTTAAATTCTGTAAGATTATCAAAAATAAGACCTGCACATTTATATTTCTCGACTGCTAACGCATGAATGATAGAAACATTTCCTCTTACTAACGCCATTTTCCCCTCAAGATTAAGCCCCTCATAACTGCTTTCTTCTTCTGCATTTTCGATGACAACCAATTCTGCCTCAATTCCGTCTTCCGGTGTTGAAATACTTCGTTGAACGACGGAGATTTCTTCCTCATTAAAGCGGGCAATTCGTTTTCGAAACGGGGCCTCAATCCAAAGTTCCGCTCCTTCACATTTCCATTCCTGAAAAGAGAAATGTGATAAGAATCGCTCTCCGAATTGCGCGGGATAAGATACAATTTCCGTATTCACTCCATCTCTTTCCAACATCTGAATGACTTCATGAGCAGCTTGTCGATATCCCAGTGTGGCTTGAATTCGATGATATTGGGCAATTCGATCTGCATATCGAAAGGCTTGCCTGCCTGACAGTTCTTCCTCAATCACTTTTTTCCAATTGTTGAACATGTAATCCCCTCCATTCTCTTTTCTTCTTTTATTCTTTTTTTCCAAATGAAAACCTTTATTTTTGAAAAATTAACGCACCTTAACGATTTGATAACATGAAAAAACAATCCTTTCGTGTTGTTTTATCGTTCTGCCTTTGCTAATGCCCGTTCGATTATTTCATCAATTGAGCCCTTCCCATAATATAAAACACGATAAACTTTGTTATGTTTTCTTGCAATAAAAGCTGCATTAAAATTCCCTTGGCTAAGCCACAATTCATCAAATTTACTTTCTGGTACCTTCACATAATTTTCAGCGTAATACGTGTGTTTTTCTTTTAAATCTTGGACAAACTTTTTGGCAAGCCATTCACTTCGTACTTCATATCCAAAAGACGAAATCGATGGGCTATAGATATCGCTGTTGTCCTCCCACGTTTCGCCCGGCACTTCCACCATTTGTTCTAATTGGTATTGTCTAGGGACTAGGAAACTTGAATTCTCTTTAAAATAGCTTAACCCTTCCTCATCAATATAGGTAAAATCATCGATAAAATCGGCCATTTGCACAATAGGCAGTTCCGTCTTTGGTATTGCAGGAAATCTATCTTCCTGCAATGAATTCATCAAATTTAAAAAAACGGTTAGCACCCAAAGGGAAAGAATGAAAATAACAGTTATTCCAACTACTTTATTGCGTTTGATTTTTCTATGATAGCTCTTTTCATGTTCAAGCAGGCTCCCCGACTTTAACCTTTTCATCAATTTAGACATATGAATCATCCCATTGACCATCGTGATACTAATGGACATATATGCGATTATCAACACGATTGTCTCTATGAACTTATCATTTAGATAATTGCCTACAGGGTCAATCTGATGTGCTCCAACAATTAACATCAGGGTAATAACAGATAACAGGAGAGTAAGTATCCCTCTTTTCGTTATATCTTGTTTTAGAATCGATAATGTTGCAGCTTGTTCGATGGGATCCGTATGAATCTCCAGCGAATTGTCCCCTTTCATGTCTCTGAATACTTGGATGAATCCACGTGTAGCTATATGCTCCCAGCCTGATTGTTTGTAAAATTCAATCCGATTATTCTCGGACTTGTCATTTAATTTGAATACATCACAACGATAGTTCACTTTTTGAGGTTCGCATTTTTCAAATTCCGCCATCCATTTGCTAATTCCAATAAGTTTCCATCCTTGTAAAGACATATGAGAAAACCATGCCTCTTGTTCCTCAATATCCCAGGCATCTAGCCACAGCATTTTCCTTTTCAACTTATTTTCCATTAGAATCTCCGTTTCCAAGTAAGGGTTTTCCATCGTCTACCATACAAGTAAGTCTTTGATGTTCATGCTTTAAAGCTTCCCGCCCATTTTCAGTAATGTGATAGATTTTTCTTCTTCCATCTAATTCATCTAAAACAATAAAGTTTTCCTGCTGCATTCGTTTCAAAATACCATAGAGAGTTCCTGGGCCCATGATAATTCGTCCGTTAGAAACTTTTTTAACCTCATCCATAACTGCATATCCATGCAATGGATTATATAAAGCAAGCAGCACATAATACATTGCCTCAGTCATTGGAGCCCTTTGGTCATTTGCCACTTTTTTTCACCTTCTATTTTAACTAATATTATGCCTTACGATATATCGCATAACATAATAATACCTATGATTCCACAAATTGTAAACAGTGATATTGCTGCCCCCTGTGCCCCACTAGCCCTTTTTTCAGCAAAAGACAAGAAAATTGTCAGATTATTTATGTTTTCAAATATAATAAAAGTGTATATGATTATAACTATCTCATTGGAAGGAGTGGATACCTATAAAGAAATTAAAAACCCTTTCCATTCCATTACTCCTTGCCTTCCTTGCTTTTAACTTTTTACACTTTTCAAACACGATTCCGCGCTCACATCCTGAAATTAAAGCAATCATCAATCTTGATGATTCGGTGGCGAAGTCGCAATCGGACGATGAGAAAAAGCAGCCAATCGACCTGCAGATTCTCTTTGGACTTACCTTGGTCCTACTAACAGCAGTGATTCCACTCATTAATTTGTCTTCAAAGTTTGACAGAAAGCATATTTTTCTTTTCGCCATTTTTTATCAATCGAATTATGTGATCCTCCCTCCCGAATATTTAGAAAACTAAATAAAAGGGAGGAAGTTAATATGTGGATCCGTTTCGTAATGATTGGGTTATTTTCAATATCAGCTGTAGGAATGTTTGCCTACCAGGGTATCGAAATATTCCATGCCTTTATGGATTACTTTAAGCAAAAATAACGTAATTGGCAGGCCTAAGGGTGAAAACGTCCTCTTTTGGGTCTGCTTTTCGTTTATTCTAAGGCTGTTTTTGTAAACATTATTGTTATTAATCAAGAGGAAACTTATCTGAGATGTAGAATCACACAAAAATGCGTGATTTTCAGGGACTTTTTTTGGTTCTACGCTTCTATCGGCGAATACGGCGAGTCTATCGGCGAATTTTGAGATTCAATCAGCGAATTTGGCAAGTCTATCAGCGAATTTTGGGATTCTATCGGCGAATTTTTAAAAGCAACAATTTTTATAAAAAATAAGCCTAACATAAAAAAGACGTCCTAAATCTTAGGACGCCCCACAAATTATTATTCTTTCATTGCCGCAACTTTATCTTTCACTTCTTGAATGTTTTTCATCTTGTTATCCCAGCATTTTTGGCTCAGGTCAAGAGGGTAATCTTCCGGATTCATGAGCCGCTTGTACTCGTCCCATAATGCATCGAGATTCTGCTTCAGATACTCGCGGGATTCCTCTAAGCAAGGAATTTCATAAACGAGCTCTCCGCCAGTAAAAATATCCTCATGAAGCTCTTTTGCCGTAAAGTTTGTAACCACCTTGTTAATGTAGGTATGGGTTGGGTGGAACATTCTTAACTTCTTTTCCGGGAGCTTTTCATCCTCCAGCGCAATGTAATCACCTTCGGCATGGTGGTTGGTATTATTGATAATCCGGTACACCTTCTTCATCCCCGGAGTCGTCACTTTTTCCGGATTAGAGGAAATTTTAATCGTATCTTCCATATGGCCGTTCTCTTCTTCAATCGTGACAATTTTATAAACAGCACCGAGGGCAGCCTGATCGTAAGCAGTAATCAGCTTCGTGCCGATACCCCAGCTATCGATTTTGGCTCCCTGTGCTTTTAAGTTAATAATCGTGTGTTCATCCAAATCACTTGAGGCATAAATTTTTGCCTCTGTAAAACCGGCTTTATCGAGCAATTTGCGCGCTTCCTTCGAAAGATAAGCAAGGTCACCGCTGTCGAGGCGAATTCCAATAAAATTAATCTTATCTCCCAGTTCCTTCGCCACTTTGATCGCATTTGGCACGCCGAGGCGGAGGGTATCATACGTGTCTACTAAAAAGACACAGTCTTTATGTGATTCCGCATATTTATGAAATGCTGTGTATTCATCTTTATAGGCTTGGACCATCGAATGCGCATGGGTTCCAGCAACAGGAATGCCAAACATTTTACCTGCCCTTACATTGCTGGTTGCTTCAAAGCCGGCAAGATATGCAGCTCTCGTGCCCCAAATAGCAGCGTCCATTTCTTGAGCCCGTCTTGTCCCAAACTCCATCGCCACTTCATTGCCAACCACTTGCTTGATGCGTGACGCCTTTGTCGCAATTAATGTTTGGTAATTCACAATGTTGAGCAAGGCTGTTTCAATTAACTGCGCCTCAGCCAAGGGTGCATCAACCCGTATAATCGGCTCATTCCCAAAAACGAGCTCGCCCTCTTTCATAGAACGAATCGATCCAGTGAACCGTAATTCTTTAAGGTAGGCTAAAAAATCTTCCTTATAGCCTACTTCATTTTTCAAATACTCAAGATCTTCTTCACTAAAACGGAAGCCTTGAATAAACTGAATGACCTTTTCTAGGCCTGCAAAAACAGCATAGCCATTGCCAAAAGGAAGTTTGCGGAAAAATAATTCGAAGACCGCGCGTTTATTATGTATCCCATCTCTCCAATATGTCTCTGTCATATTGATCTGATATAGATCCGTATGCAAAGTTAAACTATCATCATGATAAATGTGTTTCATAATCGCCCTCCGGAGTACTATTACAGCTTTTCACCATTAAAAATAATAATACCATTAAAAAGACTAGATAACCATAGCACCGAGCGATTGTTCAAAATGTCCGAGGGCCCATTCATGACCTGCCGGATTAAATGATGCGACAGCATCCTTATAGACAACAATTTTAAAGCCTTTATTATACGCATCAACGGCTGTATGCAGAACACAAATGTCGGTGCAGACACCAACAAGGTGAACCTCGGTAATGCCTCGCTCACGTAATTTGATTTCAAGGTCCGTTCCGGCAAACGCGGAGTATCTTGTTTTATCCATATAAGCAACATTTTCACGATGTTTATTTTCAGAGTAAACCTGTTGTAATGCGCCAAACAGGTCTCTTCCAGCAGTGCCGCGTAGATTATGCGGCGGGAACAGCTTCGTTTCCGGATGATACTCATCACCTTGATCATGAACATCGATGGCAAAAACAAGATAATCGCCATTCTCAATAAATTCTTTTGTCAGTTGGGCGATTTTCCCTTCAATCGCCTGCCCCGGCTTACCACATGTTAACGCCCCGGCATCCGCCACAAAGTCATACGTATAGTCAATATTGATTAATGCCTTGTTTACCATTACCCCTTCACTCCTCCTACTGTCTTGACTGATGTCTTTAATTCATTATACATACTATTCATGAACGCTGAAAGCGAAATCTCTTTAAATAAGGCTCTGTTATTATTCATTGTTGATTTTCTTGGAGGTATGAACATTCATAAGCGGAGAATTTCCGGCTAATGTCTATAGAGGAAGCTTAAGAAGCCAATATAAGCGGAGATATTCCGATTAACTGCTCTAAATTAGGCAAAATCCAACGATTTGGATCATATAAACGAAAAAACTCCCTTTATTTTTAAGTAAATATGGGTATTTCCCAATTTAAACGGAATTCTTCCGTTTATTTTTCAAACACAGTGAAATCAACATTCAGTTATAACAGTGCCTTTAATAAAAAA
>NZ_BCVP01000070.1 GCF_001591805.1 Neobacillus novalis NBRC 102450
CGCTGGAGCTGGACAATTCTCGAAGTCAAAATTTTATTCTTTCTTAACATAGGAAAAAAGGAGAGCCTACTATGAAAAATCAAGAGTTAACGATTGTTTATCATCTTGGGGAATTAAGAAAGAGAATAATCATTACATTACTCACTTTTATCGTTTTTTTATTTGGATCATTCATTTTTGTGCAGAAAATCTATGATTGGCTTATTCGTGATCTTAATCGTGAGTTAGTAGTATTAGGACCGACTGAAATCCTTAGTATCTATTTTATGATTTCAGGAGTGAGTGCGTTCGCACTTACCATCCCGATTGCTGCACATCAAACGTGGTTATTTGTAAAACCAGGACTAACGAAAAAAGAACGAAAAATAACATTAGCTTACATTCCAGGATTTTTCACTTTGTTTCTAACAGGGCTTTCATTCGGTTATTTTGTCGTGTATCCAATGGTTCTTAACTTTTTATTATCCTTATCTAAAGGCCAGTTTGAAACCATCTTTACGGCCGAAAAGTATTTTAAATTCATCATAAACTTAACACTGCCGCTTGGATTGGTATTTGAAATACCGCTCATTGCTATGTTCCTTACCTCAATTGGTGTCATTAATCCAATGCTTTTATCTAAAGCTAGAAAGATATCTTACTTTTTACTAACCATTCTAGCTGCTGTCATAACTCCACCTGATTTTATGTCACAAATATTAGTTCTCGTACCACTACTAGTTTTATATGAATTTAGTGTTACATTGTCTAAAATTGTTTATCGAAAAAAACGCAAAAAGCAACAATTAGATATTACTATTATTCCAATGAAAAAAACGTCATAAACAAATAAGAAAACTTACTGAAATATACTGTTCGCTCCAACTTAAAATCGGTTACAATGGAAGTATTAACCAACAAGGAGGCCATTTACATGAAAAACATGATGAATCAAACCGTACAAACATATAAGGGTGGAACACTTTCTTAAATGTAACGGTGTACCCCCTTATAGTGGATATTTTATTTAAAATAACACCAAAAAGGGGTTAATTATGCGTTTTCCAGTAAGAAAATTTTTCTCATATTATAAACCGTATTTACCGTTGTTTCTTTCGGTATTGGCATGTGCCTTTATTGTATCTGCTTTGACTTTGGTATTTCCGTTGCTCGTTCGCTATATTACGAAAGATGTTCTTGAAGGAGACTTGTCCACTGCGCTAAGCGAAGTGTATTGGATTGGTGGGCTAATGCTTGTTTTAGTAGCGATCCAGAATATCGGGAACTACTTTGTGGACTACAAAGGACATGAAATCGGAGCTCGTATGGAAAGGGATTTGCGCAGCGAGCTGTTCGCGCATATGCAAAAGCTTTCCTTTAGCTTTTATGATAAGGAAAAGACAGGTCAGCTCATGTCGCGATTAACAAACGACTTGCTACAGCTTTCTGAGCTGTACCATCACGGTCCAGAAGACTACCTTAAATATCTCATCCGATTTATTGGAGCGTTTATCATTTTGTTCTTTATTAACGCTCCATTAACGATCGCCGTATTCTGTTTTTTACCATTCTTAGGTGTTTTCTCCTTGTATTTTAATAAGATACTGAACAGAGCACTAAGAAGAAATAAAGAGCGAATCGCGGACGTAAACGCACAGGTAGAGGATAGTCTATCGGGAATCCGCGTCGTTAAATCGTTTACGAACGAACTCATAGAGATCGAGAAGTTTAACCGAGAAAATAATCGTTTCCTTGATAGCCGAAAGAATACCTACAAAGCTGAAGCGTACTTTTTCAATGGTGTTGAAACGTTTATTCAACTGATTACGATTACGGTGATCATCTTTGGTAGCACCAGTATCGTCAACCAAATATTAGATTTAGCGGATTTGATCACTTTTTTACTGTATGTTAGCTTTATGATTGAGCCAATTCAAAAACTGACACACATGAGCACGCAGTTTCAAGAAGGAATTACGGGCTTTCAGCGCTTTATGGAAATCATGAATCTGAAGCCGGCAATCGATAACAAATCGAATGCCATGACCATGCCAAAGGTACTGGGTGAAATTACGTTTCAGCAAGTTTCCTTCCGCTATGAAGATCATTTAGACGATGTCTTTGTTAATTTGTCACTTACTATACAACCTGGAGAGTACGTTGCGTTAGTGGGTCCGTCTGGTGCGGGAAAAACGACATTATGCTCGCTCATCCCCCGCTTTTATGATGTAACAGATGGGGACGTGTTACTAGATGGAATCAACGTCCGTGATATCGACCTACAGTCATTAAGAAAAACAATCGGGATTGTACAGCAAGATGTCTACCTTTTTGCGGGAACGGTGATGGAAAATATCCGCTATGGAAATCCAGCAGCGAGCGATGAAGAAATTATTGTGGCAGCAAAGCACGCCAATGCCGATGATTTTATCATGAGCTTGCCAAACGGGTACGACTCCGAGATAGGACAACGAGGTGTCAAACTGTCTGGGGGGCAAAAGCAGCGACTAAGTATCGCCCGCGTATTCTTAAAGAATCCACCTGTTCTTATTTTAGATGAAGCAACGAGTGCACTAGATTACGAGAGTGAAAACATTGTCAAAGAATCACTAGAAATGTTAGCAGAAGGACGTACAACCATCGTCATTGCCCATCGTCTTTCCACAATCCGCAATGCAGAACGAATTTTCGTATTAACGGAGGACGGTATTGTTGAACAAGGCTCACATAATGAGTTACTAGCACGCGATGGAGCGTATGCACATCTGTATTCTAAGCAATTTGAATTACAAATATAAGTCATAATAAAAAATCGGCTCGCTCCTTAAAAAAGGGGAGAGCCGATTTTATCTTTATTCAACAATCTGGCCCTTAAATGAAAAATGAGCGCTTATCCTTGTTCAAGGATAGCGCCCTATAATGGAATAACGAACATATAGTCCCAGTTCTAAAAATCACCTAATTGTGAAGAGTAAAATTTATTTGTCGGTTCACCTGAGAGCGTTAAGTGCAACCTTGGCGGCTTCTGCGATAAGCGCATTGTCATAGGTAGCATTCTGTGTATCGCGGCTGGATAGAACTGCGATGACAATGGGAGCTCTATTCGGCGGCCAAACAACCGCAATGTCATTCCGGGTTCCATAGCTTCCTGCCCCGCTCTTATCATCGACTTCCCAGCCTGTTGGTGCACCTGCACGGATCAATGCATCTCCAGTTGCATTTCCCCGCATCCAATCTGTCAGGATCGTACGTTTTTCAGTTGGGAGCAAGTCGCTGACTGCGAAAGCCTGGAGGCTGGTAGCAAGTGCTTTTGGCGTGCTGGTGTCACGTGTATCTCCAGGAACAGCTGAGTTCAAATCCGTCTCGTAGCGATCAGCTTGGGTTTTATTATCGCCAATTTTCCTTAGTGCTGTTTCAAATCCCTCAGGGCCTCCCAGTTTCTCTAATAAAAGGTTCCCTGCGGTGTTGTCGCTATATCGCACAGCAGCCTCGGCAACTTCCCGAAGAGTCATCCCGGTATCTACGTGAAGTTGTGTTACGGGTGAATAAGAAACGAGGTCCTCGCTGTTGTATGTGACCAACTCGTCCAGTTGATCAATTGAGTAATGCTGCAGCAATGCACCTGCGGCTAGAGCTTTGTAAGTAGATGCGTAAGCGAACCGCTCTTGAGGCCGATAAGAGACTTTCCGATTTGTGCCTGTATCGATAGCGTAGACTCCGAGCCGAGCATCATATTTGTTCTCGAGTTCTGCAAACTCACGGTGTAGTTGGGGTGCTGGTGTTTTCTTGACTGCCTTTTCGGGCTTATCAGAAAGGTTATGGGTGCTCATCGACCATCCGGCGAGGGGGACAATTGCAACCACTAGCACAAGCAAGGCATATATAAATTTTTTCATACTGAAAATATTATGTGTTTTCCTCAAGATCTTAACCTCTTTCTATTAATATTTAGATGTCCTGAAAATAGAATCAGCGGGTTTAGTCATTATGTTTAGATTAACACCATCGGCTCTTAACCAGCAGATTCTAAAAATGCTGGGCGAGAATTTCCTCCTTTCTCCACTCTGATTACATACGTAATAGTAGATTATGTATGTAATACTACGAATGTAGTATTTATTACACACTTAATACTACACTCGTAATAAAAAGATGTCAATCATTTGTAGTTATCTGTCCTTTTTTATTAAGGTCAAAATATGCCCGAAAAACCCGCTGGCTGATGATATTCGCTGCACTGTGCGGCTGAGCATAACCATCACGGTAGGCATTTGGCACAATAACGGCAATGGCAATCTTTGGGTTATCGAATGGGGCATAACCAGCAAATGAAAGATTCCAAGTCTTCACCCCATTTTTATAGGATTCCGAGGTCCCGGTTTTACCCGCGGCATTGTACGGTTCGTCTTTAAAATATCCTCTCGCTGTTCCTTTGGAGCCATGGGTGACCAGCCAAAAACCTTGTTGAACCCGCTTAAGCATCTCCGCACTCATATCCACCTGATTCAGCACCACTGGCTCGATTTCATCGATCACGTTGCCCGGTTCATCGCCATTTGTATTGGGTTCGCGAATCTCCTTCACCAATTGGGGCTTCATCCGGTAGCCGCCATTGGCAATGGTTGTGATATATTGGGCAATCTGCATCGGAGTATAGGTATCTAATTGTCCGATGGCAATTTGAAAGTAGGTGCTTGGATTGGTTCCTTTAATTCCCGCCGTTTCATTATTAAAACCAATACCGGTCGGCACTCCCAAACCAAATTGGTTGAAATAATAGCGGATCGTTTCGATTTTTTTCGGATCAATATTCAATGTGCCATTAGGGACATACTTGCCGCCCAAGATTTCAATCGCGGTTTTCCACATATAAACGTTTGATGAACGCTCTAATGCCTCTAATTCGTTAATTCTGTTCATGACTTGATATGAGGAAAAGGTTCCCGACCCTTTAAATCGCATGACTTCATCCAGCTCGATTTCCCCGAAATCCCTGACACCCGTTTGGTATCCGGTTAATACGGTAGCCCCTTTTACAACGGACCCCTGTTCAAATGCATAAGCAAAGGTTCCCGGTGTAAAATCGGTAAACTCCCCGGACTTCCTGTCATACACTTTTCCTGACATCGCAAGAATACGGCCTGTTTTCGGTTCCATTGCCACAACAAAGGCAGTGTCAAGCGTATCCGTATGCGGCTTTTGGATTGCACTTACCAACTCTTCCTGCATAATTTTTTCCACTTGGGCTTGAAACTCCATATCAATGGTCAGAACAATATCCTTGCCGCTCTTCCCTTCCGATACTGTCTCTGTACTCACCACATTTCCATCTTGATCTGTCACTGTTTTCACTTTTTCCTTTCGACCCTGCAACACACTATCATAAAGCTCTTCAATATAACTTTTTCCGACGCGGTCATTCAGTTTGTATCCTTTAGCAGTATAGTAATCTACCTTTTCTGCCGGTAGGCCTTCATCTGCACTCGTAACTTCCCCAAGCATATTCCAAAACGTTTCCCCAAAGGTTCGGCCCCTCTTCCAATCAGTCGTGACATCTACACCCGGCAGGTTATCCAGATTTTCATTGACCTTTGCAAATTCTTCCTCTGTTACATTTTCATTTTTGACCATCGTCGGGGTTAAAGCGATGGCAGACGAAAGCTTCCGGTAGATGGCCGCCAGATTTTTGTCCATTTTCTTGAGCTCGCTTTCTGTAATCCGTTTCAATTTTAATTTATATAAATCCTTGTCATTTAGCTTTTCCTGTTCGTATAATTCCTCCTCCTTCTTTGTGATTAAATCCGTGCCATTGTTATGCTCTAGCAGCCAGATATCTTTTAAATCCCGATCGGTTACTTTATTGATCTCTTTTTCAGTCATGACCAGGAAGGTATTTAACTTTTTAGCCAGTTCAAGTAATTCGCCCGGCTGCGGATTTTTCGGCGGTGTATAGATAATCGCCTTTTCCGGAATATTGTAGACTACTAACTTATGATTCGTATCATATATTTTTCCACGCGGAACGGAATAACTGACGGGCGTCACATCTGTCCTCTCTGCCTGAGCCGCATAGGCTTCCCCTTTAATAATTTGGATAACGCCGAGGCGAAGAATCAGGATAGAAAAAAGAACAAAGACCATGAAAAAGAGACCAGTCAATCTCCATCGGATTGGGTTTTTTACTATATTTTCTTTCTGCTTTTTCTGCTTCAAAACACATCAGCCCTTTCATACTGGGAAATTTGTGAACAAGTTAGTCATAAATACTACATTTGTAGTATTTAATCCAAGAAAGTACCAAAAAGGTAGGGAAAACCTTTCTGGGGTTCATTATTAATATATCTTTTTATGATGCAGGATCTGCTTGGCAATCTCCGCAGCCTTACTTCCTTGGGCTTGACCATCCTTATTTTGAATATTAATGGCAAAATAAAAACGATCATCACCTTTATCGACAAAGCCAATAAACCAGCCATTTACATTCTTTCCATTAATCATACCGGTTCCCGTTTTACCATACAACCGCCCATTTTTTTGCTCACCTATTAAAAGTGCCTTTTTTACCGCTTTGATATTTTCCGCTTTAAAACCCAATTGATTTTCTTCTAATTGGTATAATAATTGGACTTGTTCAATGGGTGATATTTTTAGGGAAGATTCCAACCAGTAGCTTTCCAAATTCCCTGAAAGATCCTCATTCCCGTATTTTATCTCGTGAAAATAATCTTGAAGCAGCTTTCTCCCTACCTCTCGATCGGTATTCTGGAAATACCAATTCACGGAACGGCTTAAGGCAGTCGCTAAATTTTGATTTTGATTCCATTCTGGAAAGGGATAAATTTTCCCATCCCAAACCTGTTTATTGTTATTCGCGGAAATCACATTGGATTCCAATGCAAATAAGGCAGAATATATTTTATAGGTGCTATCAGGAGAAATCCTCTGCTCACTCATTTCTCGATTATAAATTTGATATTGGTTTTTAGAGGAATCAAATAAAACAAAGCTGCCCTCATAGCCCTTAAAATAGGCGCTTAGATCTTCATAGACCGCATTCTTCCCGTTAAACTGATATACATCATTTTGGCTAGCAATAACGGAGGTAATGGGAGCAAGGAATAGCACAACAATTCCTAAAACAGCACAGATGACCTTGCTTTTCCATTTCAATAATAGAGAATCTCTAGAATAGCTTGCAATACACTGGATTCTTTGTTTGATTTGCCTTTTTGTCCCACCTATACCTGGAGCAATCTGTTTAAGGGTACGATCATACTTTTTATCTGCAAAACGAATGATGGTATACCCATATTCGATATATCCGCTCTCATCTAAGAGATTTAACACGGATGCATCACAGGCCAATTCCCGATCCATTCGAATCCTTTTTGAAGCATACGAGACGACCGGGTTAAACCAATAAATGATCTGAAACATCCACATGACGTAATTCACGAATAGATCTTTGCTTTTATGATGGTGCAGCTCGTGCAATAACACGTATTTTAATTCATTTAACGAGAATGCTTCTCGCGTTTTGATTGGTAAAAAAATATAGGGCTGAAAAATCCCGAACGTGATCGGCGAGGAAATTAGGGAGGTCTCCCGCAGCCTTATGTTTCTTTTCACCCCAACCATTTCTTTGCACGCTTCTAATAATTTATTTAGCTTTTGGTTATCAACAGCCACAGCTGACTTTTTGATTTGATAGATTTGATAAGTTGAATAAACAGCAGCCCCAACAAAAAGAACCACTCCAATGACCCAGACTATAAAAAATGTATGGTAGACGAAATCGGGCGCTGCCTTGTTTACCGATTCCGTGAAATCATGTAATAAATTGCTGTTTGGAGCCTGAGAGGCATCCACTCCATTAATCCTTTCACTGTTCAATGGCGCTTCTCTATGAAAAAAAAGTAAGCTTTTTAAATAGCGAATTCCTTCTCCAAGGCGAAAATAATTCCAAGGTAAAAAGGCAGCAAGGATTGGAATGCATAGAAAAAACCAAATATGATAATGTGCTTTCACCGTCATATGATTGTTTAATAGCTTTTTGATTAATAGAATGATGAAAATAAGGAGGGATACCACGATTGTACTAACGAAAATTTGCAGTAGCATGGTATCCATTATTTTTCCCCTTTCTTATCTCTCATGGATAATAATTTCTTTAATTCCGAAATATCTTCATTCGATAACTGATCATTTTCAATGAAATTTAATACCATTGAATTTAAGGTACCGCCGAAAAACTGCTTCAGAAAGGATTTACTTTTTTGCTCAACATATTCGTGCTTTTCAACCAGTGAAGTATAAATAAACACTCGGCCATCTTTTCTTGCGTGCAAAGCCCCTTTCTTGACTAGACGCGCTAGCATAGTGTGAATGGTATTTGGCTTCCAATCACTCTTATTCGATAATTTCTCCACTACCTCAGGAGTCGAAATCGGCTCATAGTTCCATATAACCTTCATCACTTCATATTCTGCTTCTGATATTTGTGGAATCTCCTTCATAATCCCCCTCCTACTTTTACAACTGTAGTATTTATTATAGCAAAAAGATCCAAGTATATAAAGAATATTGGTGACTTTAGCCTATTGTAAATAATCCCACGTGTATTCTGAGGATTTATACTGATACCACATCCCCTAACAAATACGCGCACTGTTGCTTGCACATACCATATTCGCCCAAGGGCCCGAGCAATGCAAACAAGCTCGGGCCCAAAGTTTAATCAACTGAGTGCTACGAACACTCAATTAACATACCTTTTTCTATTTCAGATAACAAAAAGACGAAGAAGCAAACACTTTATGAACGTTTACCTCTTTATTGAATTAATAGTGATTGAGCTCCCCTTCAGGGGTTTGAATGATAACTGGACTCTTGCTAGGATCCAGCCATTTAAGAATGCCAACAACATAATTTTGTGCAGTTCCTGTGCAACCAAGCGTATAACTATTGGAAACATGGAAAAAGATAGCGGAACCTGCTCCTGGAATTCTTTCAGCTGTATTGTAATTGATCACAAATCCGTAATTATACGCTGCAATATCCATTTTTTCAGCACTGTTCCAACGTCCCCGATTTTCAGATGCCTTTTGCCACATATTATATAAGGAGGAGTTAGAATCATCCACCCATACATCATCAGAAGTGATTTGACGATAAGGCAGCTTTGTTCCTGGATTTTGAAATCTTCCAAACGCTGTCCCAATCGTATATTTTCCCCTAGGAGATTTTTTGGCTCCTTCATTCATAACAGTGGCGAAGCCCTCTTTTCCAATAAAACCATCGACATTAAGTTTTTCATACCACTTATTATCTTCTTTTTCAAATGTGCGGATTTTTGCCTTATTGGTGTTATAGCCTAATGAAGTCACCAGGATGAGCTGATTATTATTTGATACCTTTGTTAATCCATCTGCAATCGTATTCGGTACCCAGACCCCACTCCGGTTCAAATAATACCAGCTGTTTAGATAAACCCAGCCAGTCTGCATTGCACCGGAAGGATTTAAATAATACCAGTGGTTTTTTTCTAAGAGCCAACCAGTC
>NZ_BCVP01000071.1 GCF_001591805.1 Neobacillus novalis NBRC 102450
GAAGTTTCACCGATCAATCATGTGAAAAATACAAAAGGAAAATCCTTCTTCATCATCCATAGTAAGACAGATAAAGCTATTCCTTATGCCGAGAGCGAAAAATTATTTCAATCAATCTCATCCAATAACCATAAAGAATTGTGGCTGACGAAAGATTGTGAGCACATTCATTCGTATCGCTTAAATAAAAATGAGTATACACGCCGCGTACTTAAGTTCCTAAATAAGTACTTAAAACTTGACTAAAACGGATATGGGAGAAATCTAAAAACAAGTTAAAAAAAACGCTCCGCTATCATAAACAATCATAATAAATGAAAAAAGGGACATACCCCCGCTGCGCTAACACGTTAGCACACTTGAGGTATGCCCTAGGAATTCAGGCCCTATAGTTCATTACTTCCCTCCTCGACTCATTCACAATCGCTTTCAAATCATGCCCGATGGATTTTGGAATATGCGAAGTCCAAACTCCTGTGCGACGGCGAAAAGATGGTCAAAGACATCTGCTTGGACCGATTCGTATACCGCCCATCTTATATCATTTGAAAATGCATAGATTTCTAGTTTTTTCCAGCTCTACATTTATACCGCCATTTATCCTCTGTAATTTATAAATTAACATCTATTTACAGTTGCTCAATCTCCTCCATTTTAAGTCCAGTAATTTCAGCAATTTCTATTATTGGCTTCCCATTTTCTCTCATTCTTTTTGCGACCATCCTAATTGCTTCAAGCTTCCCTTCTTTTCTTCCTTCTTCTCGTCCTTCTTGCCTTCCTTCCTCAAAGCCTTCTAGTTTCCCAAGCTCCCTCCCTCGTCTTTCATAAGAATTCATTATTTCCATTACTTTATCGGCCTCTGTTCCACTCATCTTCCTCACCTCTTCTTTTACTTTTTGTTCTTCATCATCTGTTAACTGTAGGTAGGTATCGAAGAAACCCATAATTAACGTCTGCCTTGCTGGGTCCAATTTCAAGCGAAGGAGCATAAATAAAAACTGTACTTTTAACTCTGTTCTCTCTCTGTCAGTATATCCCATTTTACTTAAAAGTGCCGCTGCGACCGGGTTATTTTGGCGAAGATAGTTTCGCCAATTTTCCTTTTTTAATTGAATGGTCAAATAACGGAAATCCAATACTTGTAGAAATGGAAAATCCAATGAAAACGAATCTGGTTCTTTTCTTTTCGAATCATGGCTGAAGATTGTAATAGGAAGGATTTTTCTGCGATACTTTTCATAGAGGCGTCCGAAGTAGATAAACATTCTTTCATTAAAATTGTACTGATATTGCGCTTGACTTTCAACGTGGATAACGATTAATCCATCCTCTCCCTTTAGCTTGGTTTCAACTAATAGGTCAATTCGATATCTTTCACCTTCCGTCACATCTGTCACAATTTCTTCAGATAAAAATCGAAAATCCTGAAAATCAATTTCCTCATATATCGTGGGATAGAATAACAGAATAAATTCTTCAAAAAATGTTGAAATCAATTCTTTAAATAATCGATCATGATCAATGTGTGATGCCATTGTATCCAACTCCAATTTTTATTTCCTCTCGTCAATCATTTACAGAAGCATTATGCGCTTTCCTCTACCACTCATCAATTCCGGTTAGAGAATACAAATTTTTTAATCAATAAAAAAATTTGTCATGGTATTTCACTATAAGGATCGTAATTATACTTCTCTTAATATTCCTCAAAAGATAAATGAAACTTTTCCGGAGGTTGCCCGAAAATAATATCGAATCTACCATCCTTAAAAAGGACGAGATAACTCTTTTTTCGTTTAATTTTCTTACTCATAAATAGCTTTTTGTATTTATTAATTTCTATGTCAGATAAGGGACTATTTAACAATGTTTCGGTCAATCTACCATCTCGTCTAGTTAATACTAGCACCCCATACCCTTTATATTCCTTTTCATCAAAATAATGCTTTCCAACTTTGACATCATATTTCAACTCTCTTATCAAGTTGTAGCCGCAGCAATCACAATAAACATACTTTTCATTCGTCAAAAAATCATCATCTTCGACCGCCACCCTTCCGCACTGTGGACACGCTTTTAATAGAAGAAAATCCATTTTTTAACCCTCCTTTTTTGTTCATTTCAAACCAAAACTGATTCACAATTAAATAAAGTATGCTTACCAACCTATACCGCAATCATTAATTACCTGGTCACCCAATATATGCTGTTAAATTAAAAAATAAAAAGATTACTCGTCAGAATAAATAAAGGAAATAGAGGTTTGTGTGATTTACAAAAATTTGAAGAGAAAATAAAGAAGAATGATAAAAGAAGATAAAAGCAATTTAATATACTATTAAATCACTTCAATTAAGGGCTCTTTTTAACAAAACTGTCAAAACCCATCAGGACGCCAATATGAACTTTATTTATTGTTTACTAGTAAAAAATTAACCAGTAATGGTTTATGAGATGCTCTAGAAGTGATTTGGTACGACATTTTCATTCATATTTTTTCCTCCTTCGCCGTTTTTATGGAAAATACCCGCCAAAATTATCCTATCATAATTAAGATTACTTTCCTCAACCATAATGTGATAAAATTTTGACTATTTATCACAGCTCATTCAAATGGTCGTAATTGAAAACAATCTAGAATAGTTCTTTAGAATTTCCGTTTTGTAATTATCTGCATATGTTAAAGCACTGAATACTTAATAGCGAAAACTGGCCTCACAAATGGTCTTTTTTTAGGTTGTCTTCGTAAATATTATTGTTTCTTGCTAAAGAAAGAGGTACTTTCGGTGTAAAGTTACACATTTAAACTATTTCACATGATTTATCTGCGGTAAATTAGCATATATCTGCGATGCCATGCAACTTATCTGCGATAAAGACATATATATCTGCGATTCCAAGCAATTTATCTGCGAAGCTTAGAAAGCAACAATCTATTGAGTCTATTTTTAATTCAGCTGCAAATAAACGCTCATTTGCTGTACAATAATTTCATAAGAAATGGGTGCCCGACACCGCTGTATAGTGTCAGGCACCCATTAATTTGTTCAATTTGCCTTTTTAAGCGCCCTTTTTAGTTTGCAATGACATTCTTATATTTATCGGGTTTTCTTTTAAATAGAGCAACTGCAAACGAACAAACAGGGACGATTTTTTTGCCTTCTGATTTCATCTCAGCTACTACACAGTCCACCAATTGTTCCGCTACTCCCTGTCCCCTTAGGCTGGAATCTACAAAGGTATGCGTTAAAAGTACTTGATGTTCTCCATCAGGTTCATATATGACCTCAGCCAGTAACTTACCGGTCTCATCATTTTTATAAAAACGATTATCCTCTTTTTTAAAATCCATATTAAATTCTCCTTTCTTCCACTTTCATTATTTTACCATTTTTTAATTTTAACACCATATCAAAAAAGTTTCCAAACGAAAAAAATCCTACCAAAATGGAAAACGCAATAAAAGGGTCAGACCAGCTCACTAATGCGTTATCACGTCAGGGCTCCAAATCTAGTTCTTTAGACGATGCCTTCTTAATTCGCGTGATCAGCTATTAAACAGTTTTCTTTTCTATTTCTATAGGTTATAATTGTCCTAATGAATCATATAATAAAAAAGACCGTTGGTGCTGTAACACCATACGGTCCATGCAATAGCAGGTTCCCTTCAAGGGAATCAGCATGAAGCGGAAAATAATCCACCCAAGGCTGGTATGAACTCAAGGGTGGATTATTTTTTATGGTTAAATGACAGAATGGCTACGATCAGGCTTGCAAATGCAATCGTAATCATAAGTGTTTCAAATACTGTCATTCAGCATCACCTCCTTTCTGCTGGAAGTGTGCCGACCACCCTTAAGAAATCCTATTCTATTGCTCTTACATTATAACATTATCAAGAATTACAGAACATACATTCTATGAATTATTTTCTTATCTATTTGTTCTATTAAATCCGATCCCTACCTAAGTCCATTTAAGAAAGAAGTGCACCTTCCAGATTTCTGGTTTGTGCCTAGCTTTTTACTCCTTAAAAGATACAATTTAATGGTTAGTCTGCAACGTTTTCCATATTTTATATTTCTCACGCTGGCATGCGGCGCAAGGTCTGAATCCAGCTTCTATTGCAGTTTGTTCATCCGCAAAAAATACCCTATCTTTAACATACCCCCACTTAGCGATGGCACGTAAGGCAGCAGGACAATCCATTCGACCGTATACTTTAGTTTTTTTATTACCACCATATGTTCCTGGAGTTTCACTTTTATAAAGTTTCTTGTCGGCCCCCATAAGTGTATATGTTTTATGAAGGTTCCTGTTTTCCGATCTCTCACTCATTCCATTACCCCCAATATCATTCATCGGTGCACCTATCCTGGTATTCCTCGTATTTTTCCTTCATCCAGCCTGATAGTTCATCGAAACCCATTTCTTTCATCATTTTCTCATGGCCATCCATTATTTGTTGCAATAATTGATGTTGCTGATTAATTCGCTTGTAAGCTTCCTCCAATTCTCCTTTTTCTACTCAAATTTCAAAACATAATATTTAACATTAAATATTTCCTTTCATATATTTTTATTACTTTTTAGAACCTCAGCTCCCGGAGTCCTTCCCTCCCATTCCTGTGCATGTTTTATAAATGTTTTCATGGCTTTTGACTTGGTTATTCGATTACTAATAACAAGTGCTGTGGTATGGTTGATTGGTTTCTCAAGCCTGATTAATGAGATATTAGCCTTTGAAAAATAATCAGCTTCCTTTGATGTTAATAGTGAGACACCTAATCCTTCAGCAACTAGCCCCACAATAATATCTATTTGACTGCTTTCATGAGTAATATCTGGTGTAAATCCGGCCCTTTTACAGGCCTCCATGCAAATTTGAAAAAGAGTACTTGCTTTATTCATTAGGATAAACGGTTCATTCTTAACCTCTGATAGACCTATAGGTTCTAGATTTGCAAAAGGGTGCAACTTTTGGGTAATTAATACCACTTCATCCTCTATCATTGGATAGGCCGATAATGTCTCTAGCTTGTCAAAGTTTCCAGGCAGGTCAATAAAGGCCATATCTAGTTCTGCTTTTTTTAGAAGCTCAATTAGTTCACTACTCATCTTTTCAGTGATTTCTAATAAATATCGAGATATTAGAGGAACAGAAACATATATCTTGGTTACTTAATTATTTTAATTAGCTTAATCTCACTATTTTTAGGAATTAGTTCAGTAATGTTTTCAAAATTATTGTCTATTTTTTGATGTTCACGGTTACCTATTTCATATTTCATAAAAGAACAGCAAAATAGCTTACGCTCAACTCTTCCCTTTTCCCCAATTAAATTGAACCATCCTTGTCCAACATAAAAAGGATTCGTCAGCATTCTATCAACAACATAAGATATACGGTCATTTTCTTCCTTTGTTTCAAATTTTGTTTTTGACGAAAGAGCCAAAACAAAATAATTATTAAACCTGTCTAATTCAAGTAATTCAAGATGGTATCTTTCATACTGCTTTTGATTGAATTCCATCAGAACCGTTTTGATACTTTTTTCAACATCTATATCATATTTACTAGCATCCCTCCAGTTTGACAAGCGAGAATTATAAATAGAGAGTGTCAGGATATAATGTGAGGAATAATTTTTCGGATCAAATACTTCGTTACCATTTGTCATTTCACCGACCGGTGTAACAATAAACTTTTTATAGTCCGCAAAAAAAGCTTCGTTCATACCGCATACCTCTTTCATACATGGATTGGGATGGATGGATGGATGAATAAATTGGTTCCGATCCTTTGCTTTCTGAATAGTGAAATATATTGTATTATATATTCATTATTAAAACTTAAAATCCTGCTTTTTCTTCCAATAACCAACATTTTTCGTGCATTTTAATCAAAAAGTCCTATTTATTACAACGATTTGTTTTTACAATTTAAGATGCATCGAAAATAAAACAAGGGGACAGTACTTCTGCTTCATTACAGCAAAAGAACTGTCCCTGTGCTTCATTATTTTGTTCCTTTATCGACTCCATATGGTTTGCCAAATTCACTGAATTTGAAATCGCCAAGTAAGTTGTCTGGTGTATTAAAATAGATATTGGCATCTTCGATTGGGTCGTTGATTACCGGAGTTCCATAGCGGAAGTAGGACATTTGTGTGCGGCAATGAAGCCCCTTATTTATTTGCCCAGTTGTTTAGCTGATTTCCCGCCAATTCCCCAATGAGTTTTCGGTACTTCTGTAACCAGAATCCGAATATTTTCCTTCGGAGCATCTAATGTTTCCGATACGGTAGCGGTTACATTTTTGATTAACGCTTCAATTTTTTCTGGAGGACGGCCCTCCATCATGCTGATTTGTATAAGTGGCATTTTCTCGCCTTCCTTTTGTAAAATTTATTAAATTTGAGAGAACCTGCTTTTTATTTGACAAGCAGGTTCACTTCACCGAGCCCTTCTCCAAATTTAGCGCAAACATGATCCCCTGACTGGATACGAACGGCCGCTGTAATACCGCCTGTTAGAATTGGTTCGCCTGCTTTTACTGATTTACCTTTTTTTGCAAGCATATTAGCTAAGCGGGCAACGGAATTTGCTGGATGTTCTAAAACATCTGCCCCCGTTCCCATTGTGGCAACTTTTCCGTTGATCACAAGGGAAACTCCGAGTGTATCCAGGTGCATACCTTCGACGCTTCTGATGGTTGTCCCAAATACAGCCCCTGCTGCAGAGGTGTTGTCTGCAATAACGTCTGGTAATTTGAAATCAAAGTTTTCATAACGGCTATCAATAATTTCAATACCTGGGAAGACATAATCTGTTTTTGCTAATACTTCTTCAGCGGTTACATTTGGTCCAGTTAAGTCTTCTTTCAATACGAAGCCAATTTCAGGTTCTACTTTTGGATGGATATAATCTGAAACATGAATGGTTTCACCATCTTCGACCTGCATATAATCAAAGACATAGCCATAGATAGGATCCTCAACATGCATTTGTTTCATTTTTGCTCCACTTGTTAGGCCCATTTTAGGCCCAGCAATTTTATGTCCTTCAGCTAACTTTTGTCTTACAATTTCTTCTTGGGCGAGGTATGCGTCCTCGATGCTGAAGTCGGGATACACTTCCTTTGTTAAACGGACAACTTCTCTTTTTTCCTTTTCGGCACTGTGTAAGAAATCTGCTACTTTTTTAATCGTTTCTGTATTCATTGGAACCTCCTCTAAATAGCTGTTGTTTGCTTCTTTTTCGCTGCAATTTCTGCTGCAACATCTGCAATCATATCCTCTTGTCCGCCGACAACTTTCGATTGCCTAATTCAATTAAGATTTCACAAGGATCGAGGCCAAACTTTTCCCTAGCCCGCTGTGCATGCAGTCGGAAGCTTGAGTAAACACCGGCAAACCCTAGTGTCAGGCTGTCCTTTGTAATCTCTTGTGGGCCATGCATAATGGGAGCCACAATATCTTCAGCTGTATCCATCATTTTGTATAAATTGATGCCAGTTTTAACACCAATTTTCTCAAGGGTGGCGCATAGGACTTCTGTTTGGGTATTCCCGGCACCTGCACCTAAAGCACGGATGCTGCCATCAATACGTGTTGCACCCGCTTCAATTGCGGCCAAGGTATTTCCCATTGCAAGCCCTAAATTGTTGTGGGCATGGAAGCCAACTTCAATGTGTAAGGCTGCTTTCAAAGCTTTTATCTTTTCGGTTACTTGGGCAGGAACCATTGCACCTGCTGAGTCTGTTACATAAACAATATCCGCGCCATAGCTTTCCATTAATTTTGCTTGTTCTACTACTTTTTCAACCGATGCCATATGTGCCATCATCAAGAATCCGACTACTTCCATTCCCAAGTTCTATGCATTTTCAATATGTTGTTTGGAAATATCGGCCTCGGTTACATGTGTGGCGACACGAACCATGTTTGCACCAATAGTATGTGCTTTTTCTAAATCTTCAACAGTTCCAATCCCCGGTAAAAGTAAAACGGAAATCTTGGAATAGTCACATACATCAACAGCTGCTTTGATTAATTCAAATTGATTGACTTTAGAAAGCCCATATTGCAGAGTTGAGCCGCCAAGTCCATCACCATGACTTACTTCGATATAAGGAACTTTTGCATCGTTTAAGGCTCTAGCCACCGCTGTAACCTGTTCTACTGTGAATTGGTGGGCTACAGCATGACTCCCATCACGAAGCGCAACTTCAGTTATTATAACATCCACATTTTCTGCCAATGACTTTCCCTTCTTTCTATGCTTCTTGTTTCACTTGTAATCTTTTACTAACAAATTCTTCAGCCACTTTTACCGCTGCGGCTATGAGTATCCCCATAGCTAAAGCTAGGGGTTTCGAAAGATTAAGCCAAAAAGTCGCATTGTCTTTTCGTGGGCTACCACAGGTCCCGCTAATACATCAGGCCGAAGCCTTCAGCTTTGCTTTTTTCTTCCGTTTTGCTTTTTTCTTACTTTTCAGGATGATGATTTTCTTAGGAGATTGAAGGAATTGTTTTCTATCAAGCCCTTCAAAGGCACCAGATACATGTTTCCGAACAATATTGAACGCCCCATTGACATCGGCGTGTATTTGAATATTTGACCCTGTGATTTTGTAAAAGGCTCTTTTCACTCGCTGTCCGCTAAAAGTTGTTTGGTGTTCCTCACCAAATGTCGGAATCGGGTCCTTTGTTATAAAA
>NZ_BCVP01000072.1 GCF_001591805.1 Neobacillus novalis NBRC 102450
GACTGGTGCATCTGGTGCAGTCGTATCTGCTGGTGCTTCAGTGCCAACTAATTCTCTAGTATCTCTCACACGGATACGCTCACCTTGTGAGAAGGCACCTGAAATACCTACTGCCTCCAATGAGTCACCCATTTTAAGATCTGGTACAGATACACCACTTTGGTTCACGATATATCCGTCAGTAAAGACTAACACATCACCTGAACCGTCATTGATGACATAAGAGTTTTCATCGTACTTCGAGACAACTTTTCCTACTACCTTCACAAGTAAACCTTGGTTAGCAGCAGATGTTGCTTCCCCAGTCGCTACCTGCTTCGGTTGAACAGGAGTGCCTTTTCCAAGCTTGATAACATCTTTAGCAAAGCTAGTAAACTCTAATTCTGTGTTATTTTCATATGTCTTGATGTGACCATACACACGTACTTTATCGCCTGCTTTTAAGGCTCCGTCTGGAACTTCAAGGTAGGCCATAATTCCGTTCGTATCATCTTGTAGATAGAAGGCATCGAAGAATACGCCGGCACCAGTTGTTACCGTTCCTTCTACGACGACATTCGTATCATCAGCTAGTTTGCGGGCATCGGCGATTTTCATTACTTTCGTTTCGCGATGAGCTAACCAGTTGATGGCATTAAGCGTCATTTCGTCATTGCCTTTAGGTTCAAATGACTCATCCATCTGTTTGTCATTGAAGATGTTCATACCAGAAACCACGATCCGGCCATTGGCGCCAATTTCTTCAGACGCAATTAACGGAATCGCTGAACCGCCTGTTGCATCGGAGACAGCATCATAGGTATAACCGCCTTTGATATTGCCTTGGTATGTTGTTTCATTTCCTTTTGCTAAAATTGTAACCTTACCGCCTTCTGTTAGGGCCGTATTATTAGGGCCAGAAAGGCTAGTACCGCTATAGTAATCAATAAAACTTACGCGGTCGGTCATATAATTGGACACTAATCCTGGATGTAATCTGACAGCAAACGGACTAACGGCTGGATCGCCCCAGAAGTTGCCAGTCTTGCTATCATCAAATACGCCATCATTACCCATGCGGATTTGAGTTCCAATATCAGTTAATAATGGATTATTAACGGTTGGGTCTGTTGAGCCATTATTACTTTTTCCAGCCATTAACAATGAACCGCCATTGTTGATAAACTTCGTAACCGCTGTTCTTTCAGCCGCTGTTAGCGCTGTTCTTGCATGAGTTAACACTAAGACTTTTACATTCGTTAACACTTCATCTGTAAGCGCAACTTTATTTTCAGTGACTGTATAGCCTTCTTTTTGAAGCATGAGCGTAAAGGCTTTTAAGTTATCCTTGTACGTACCACTGTCACCACTTGTGTTTTCATTGCCGTGCGCTGCATCAATTAACACCGTAACTCCTAGCGGCTCTTTAATTTTTACAGGCATTGTATACTTCACATCACCAATATCGAGTCCGTCTGTTGATGTGACGACAACAATAAGCTGATGGTCACCCTTCAATGGAGTTGGCCATGTAGCAGTTGCTCCGGCAGATCCTTTTGATAAAATCGATGAGATAGTATTGGTGCCGATAAAATTCTCTTGTTTAACTTCATCGTAATAGAAGTCTACTTTCAAATTCTTGATCGCTTCTTTACCGTTATTGGCTACAGTCGCTGTTAATTTAGCAGGGTTGCCGCCAATAATAACGCCGCCGTCAATATCAATCCCGTTTACCTTCACATCAACTGATTCTTCTTTTGACCAGATTGGCGCTGAATAAATTCGTTCGCCATCCATTTGTGTAACCCTGACAACGAACCATTGCTGGCCGCCAGTAACGGTATACTCTGGATTCCATTCAAAGTCAGCAGTCATTGGTGAAGCCGAGGCAACGACTTTGCCGCCGTTTGAAACCAATTCTACCTTAGCTACTCGATCATCAGATTTATAGCTTGTTGGCAGGTAGTTGTAATCTGTGCTGTTGCGTTTTTCTGCTACTGGATCGCTTCCTGTGATTTTAAAATTTAACTTCTTACTATCAACAGTTGAGCCCATGTAGTAGCCATTTGCTAAAACATCTAACGTGAAGTTTGGATCCTCTGCCATATAGACGCGCATATTACGCATCGCATGCATTAACGAATCTTGTGACAAATCATCAGCAACGATGACAGTACGGGCATTTGTTTGACCCCATGTACCATCGTGGTTGTCTTCCCCATAAGTTGGAGCGACATGCCAGCCAAGGTCTAATGCTGAGAAGAATTTGCCTTCTGCATTCGCATAACCATAATGACCAGAACCGTTACCCACTTCTAGCATTGTAAATAACTTGTCTAAGTCTTTATTGTATGGCTTGAAGTTATTAAAAGCATTCGCAGACATATCCGGGTGATTAAATTGACCAACGACATCATCGTATGTCATAACCCATGCGTAATACTTGTTTAAGTCTTGGTATTGCTTGCCATTAATATTTCGGTCAATGAAATTATCTGTTCCGAAGATATTGGAATGTCCCCATGTAGTTGAAGTCATTTCAAATGCCGGGAAAACAACATAATCGCCATTGGTTGTATATTGCTTTGCTAAATCTTTTGTTAACTGCCATTGGTCGCCGCCCGTACGCTCCTGCATACCGCCGTGCTCCACTGTATCTACACCTAGTTTTTCCGGGTCGATATCATGGGAGTGGTCAGAGAATGCGAACCAATCGTAATGATGGTCTTTACCTGCTTTTAGTGCAGCTTCCGGTGAACCTGTCGCATCATGTGAAATATTCGTGTGGTTATGTGTTGTTCCACGGTAGTGATTTCCACCAGTAAAGCGCGGCACAACTTCAAATGTCCATTCTTTTTCAGAAGGGTTGCCTAAAACGTCTTTAGCGGCTACCTTCACTGTGTGCTTACCTAGTGTAAGGTCTGCTGCTGGTGTATATTTTACTTGTGTTTTGCTAATGATGGCAGCCGGTGCTTTCAGCTCCTGGCCATCCAGCCATAATTGTACGGTTGTTTCATCGACACCGCTTGGGTCATCGATTAATGCTGAAATTTCAGGTGTTGGACTTTCTACTTTCGTACCATCCTGCGGCGTTTCTCCGCTGATTGCTGGTCCAAACGTATCGGCAATGATTTTAACCGCATATGGTGTGGCACTTGTTCCAGCTGATTGTACTTGTGTGCCCGCTTTTGCTTCAATATAATACTCGAAGCCCTCTTGCGGTACATTTGCAGCCGGCAATGTGACCGTGTAACGGCCTTCGCTGCCTTTAACCATTGGTAATTCTATAAATTTTGTCGCTCCAGTAGCGCGATAATAAGCAGTTACTGTTTCTGCTCCATCGGCATTGGCAGCAAATTCGACGCTTGTTCCTTTGTACACGTCTTTAATCGCTGTGTGCGTGATCGCTAGAATCGGCGACATATCCTTTGGATTACGTGGATACAATTGGTACCCATTTGTTGCTGAAGCATTGGTTGTATACTGGCCTAGGACACCTGTAACTGTATAGCTTTTTCCAGCCACAAGGTCGTTATCTGGAACGATTCCCGTTGTGGCCATAACGCGCAATGTCGTTGCTTTATTATTTTCGTCAACAAAGGTTACGTTCCAGTTTGGCGGCGTGCTTGCTACCGCTGACACCTTACCAGTGACGGAGACAAGACTACCTTCCAGTGGCTCTGCTGTTGCATAGGTATTTAAATCCATGATTGTCAGTGGTTTCGGAGCCGGGACTGGATTGCCTTCACTGATTTTTACAATCGCTGTCGCTTCTAATTCGACTAGACCATTGTATTGTAAAACTTTACCTGTCACGCGGACTTTATCGCCTTTAAGGGTCTTAAACGGCGTATCTAATCCACCAAAAACGTTGATTCCTGCTGTTCCGTCTTGAATATAGTAGTTTTGCTTCTGTGTTCCAAGAATTTGGTTGTCGACAGTCGCAACCCCTTCAACTGTGAAAAATTTATTTAAGTTCACAGCCTGGCCTTTTGCGTCAGATTCACGAACATCAGCAATCTTGGAAATCGTCGTTGTATCCGCTTTTGTCACGGAAACAGCAACACTTTCCAGCATAATTCCCTTACTGCTCGTCGTAGTCTGGGTTACATAAACGGTATCCGGAGCACTTTTGATTGTTGTAGTAAAATCTCCTGCTGTTCCCGCTGTAACGGTCGCTAATCTTTCATTAGCATTCGCTTTGTCGTTCGGATAGACATTAACGATCGCACCTGCTGCTACAGAAGCTGGACTGCCAATTAATGTGCCTGTTCCGCTTGTGATGCTGTAGCTTAATTTATCTTGAGCGACTGCTGCGCTTGGTGCTGCTACGCTAATTTGAATCGCTGCACTTTCATCTAAATCACTCTGCTTGGCAGTAACAAAAACGAATGGTAATGTTTTGGCAGAGGTAAAACTAATCGAAAATGAACCATTAGCTTCCGCTGTAGCTGTAGCTAGAGCAGTCCCTTTGGATGCGTTTTCATAAACATTAATCGTCGCGCCCGGTTCAGCTGCATCAGCTAGACCGACTACTTTTAGATCATTGCTGTTTTGGGTAAATTGAATGTTTGTTCCTTTGACCTGTAAGCTTGTAACTGGAACCATCGGCTTCTCAGGTGTGCTTGCTGTGTTTCTCGGTGCAGCAACTGGTCCTACATAGAAGTCCGCTCCGTTGTCGTCTGTATCCCAGGCATTTCCTTTGCCAGTTGCCGGGTCGACGTTGGCGTAAGGGCGGCGCTGAGCGCTAGTTTTCGCATCTATAGTTTTCGTAGGTGCAGTACCTTCATAGGCATTAGCCGCTGTGCCATATCCAACGAAATCTACTGCATTTGCAGGCACCTTTCCATCTGTTGGTGAAGTAGTTGTTTTCAACAATACTACTTTTCCGGCTCCTGCAGCCATTGCGATAGAACCTGAAGCATCAGCTGTTGGAAGGTCAACTCCATTTGCACCACCAGCTTCTGTAATAAGGTAATAGCCATTTGCCGGAATTACACCATCTAAAGCAGTAAATTGCCAGCTAGTTCCTGCCGATGAGGCATATTGTACAGACCAGTCCTTCAGATTAACTGGTTGATCGGTTGGATTATATAACTCAATAAAATCCTTATTGAAAGGTGCGCCTGAGTTACCTCCTCCCCCGAAAACTTGGGAAATAACAATGTGATCAGCTTGCTCTGCATGGACTTTGCCTATTAAACTGCTTGGCAAAAGTGTGCTAAGCAATAATAGTGCCGTCATGAACATACTTGTCATGCGCTTGAACTTTCGATTGGTAAAGCTCATCCATTAACCACCCTTTTCCTCATTTATTGTTTTCACGAATTTAGGTATTTCTACCTATCGTGGTGTGATTACTATCACTCTCTCATTCTACAAAATTTTTACTATGAAAGATATATTTTTTTTGTAAATTATTATATAAATATTCGTAAATAAATGTTATTTACTGTATACATCCACGCTCAAAGTATGATTATATAAAGGAGAAATTGTTTTACGTTTTCATTTGGTATATACAGGAAATTATTTTAATATAATGTTCAGGAGGAATGTCAATATGACATTATTCAACAAATTTCGACCCGAAGTCAGACCTCTAACCTTGGTATTACTGATTTTTGGTCTAGCTATTTATCTTACTTATCCACCTACTGTTTCGGCCCATGCCTATAGTGCCAGTTATACAAAAATAACAATGGATAAAAAACAGACAAAAGTCGTCTTCTCGATTGATACTTTATCTGTTTTGGAGATGGCTCCCAAGATTGATGTAAACAAGAACTTTATCATTGAAAAATCAGAAATCAAAAAGGAAGAACATCGGATCGAGGAATTAATCACCGAGGGTCTCTCGCTCGATAATGGCCACACGGAACTGGGAGCGACGGTTGAAAAAATCGAGATTGTCAAAAAGGAAACGAAAGAATTTCTATCGGTTACGATGATTTTCCCGGCATTTTCACCCGGTGACACGCTCGTCTTTAATGATGGTTTTTATTTTCACGATACCGGGACAAACTACGTCAACCTGATTTCTTCTTCTTATATGGGGGAAACAAGTGAAGCGGTGTTACAAGGCAAGGAACGGACGTGGACGATGCTGGTCACCGAGCCACAGTATGAGCAAGGCCAAGAACCTTCTAGTGAGCAAGGTGCTGGTACTGATGCCGGTACGGACAAAGAGCAGGGGGCAGGCGCTGGTAAAGAGCAGCCGAATGCCGCCGCAAAGCCTGTTGAAAAGTCGGGGACCTCTTCATGGTTTTCCTTTTTCAAGCTTGGCACACTTCATATCTTAACGGGCTATGATCATTTACTCTTTCTGTTTGCCTTGTTACTGAGAAAGCAAACCTTTAAGCAATATGCAGCAATTGTCACATCGTTCACGATTGCCCACAGTATTACCCTTAGTCTTGCTGTGCTCGGCTTGTTCACGCTGCCATCGCGATTTGTCGAGGCAACGATCGCCTTTAGTATCTGTTATGTCGCCCTTGAAAATATTTTCAGAAAGGAAATCCGCCATCGCTGGAGCATCACCTTCCTTTTCGGATTAATTCATGGTCTCGGCTTTGCAAGTATCTTACGCGAAATGGAGATACCAAAAAGTCACCTGGCCGTCGCGTTAATAAATTTCAACTTAGGAATTGAATCTGTTCAACTACTAATCGTTTTGCTGCTGCTGCCATTATTAACCATGATGTTCAAACTAAAAAATTCACGAAAAATCGTCACCTACGGATCTTTTGTCATCGTCGCACTGGGAGCCATCTGGCTCGTAGAACGAATCTTCTTTTAGGAGAGGGACATGGGGACAGGCGCGGCGTTCCACTTTTGGTGGGACGAGGTGCCTGTCCTTTTTTGTTGAAAAGGGGCGGAGCGCCGCATAAACGAATCGGTATAACCAGTCGCCGTGAAAATATACATTTCGTACTTTGAATAGGGGAAGTCTAGCTTTGCTCACACCGCCTTTATTATGTTGGTGTACTACTCATATAAGATATATTTCCATGCACGGGCTGGGAGTTGAAACTCATGTTAGTTTTTGTTGAAATTTCTTCGAGTTTCGCAATTTTTTACCCCGAAACACTAGCAAACTATGGTAAAATGGGGGAAAATATGAAAATATGAGGTGATTTTTCTAGATGAAGAAAACTATCATTCGCACTCTATCGACAACCGCCCTTTTTTCGACTCTGTTTGCCGGGTCCGCCTTCGCCGATAGCTACAAGGTTCAAAAAGGGGACAACCTATCAAAAATAGCCTCGAAATATAAGACCAGTGTCAATGAAATAAAGGTGCAGAACGGATTAAAATCCGATCTAATTTATGAAAATCAAATTTTACAAATCGGCTCTACTCCCGCAACTACAACCGTTACAGCGGTAAAGCAAACCACTTATACAGTTGTGAGCGGTGATGCCTTAATCAAAATTGCCAACCGTTACAATGTTACTGTCGGCGAGCTCCAGCGGTGGAATAATCTGAGCGGGACATTAATTCTTGTCGGACAAGTCCTGAAGGTGTCGGCTCCCGGCCAAACCGTGACAGTGACAGCGCCGAAACCAGCAGCTCCGGCACCAGCAGCACCGCCCGTGACGCCGCCAGCAACCGCGCCGGCTCAGCAAGCATCTACGAGTGAGTATACTGTCAAGAGCGGCGACAGCTTGAGCAAAATCGGCGTCCAATATGGAATGACCGTCCAGCAGCTGAAGACGCTGAATAACCTAAAATCCGATATGATTTATGTCGGACAGAAGCTGAAGGTGTCAGGCACCACTGTTGGTACAGGGAAGACTGATGGTAGTGGTAAAACCAACGATGGAGCAAAAACTGATTTTGCATCCAAGGCGGTTACGACTGCGAAGAGTTTAATCGGCACTCCTTATGTTTGGGGCGGCAGCACGCTCTCCGGCTTCGACTGCAGCGGGTTCATTTATTACGTTGCGAACCAAGCCGGCACGAAAATCGGCCGCTATTCCGCAGCGGGCTATTATGACCGCAGCTACTATGTCGACAAACCGCAAGCCGGTGACCTCGTCTTTTTTGAAAATACATACACAAAAGGAATCTCCCACGTCGGTATTTATCTCGGCGGCGACCAATTCATCCACGCCGACGAAAAGTACGGCATCATGATTTCCAATCTAAAAAGCCCCTACTATACCGCCCACTTCGCGGCATTTAAGCGGCTCTACTAAGAAAAGCGC
>NZ_BCVP01000073.1 GCF_001591805.1 Neobacillus novalis NBRC 102450
TGCATCGCGCCGGAGGAATTTAAATAGTACCAGTGATTTTTATCTAGCAGCCAGCCGGTTTGCATCGCGCCGGAAGATTTTAAATAGTACCAGTGATTTTTATCTAGCAGCCAACCAGTTTGCATCGCGCCGGAGGAATTTAAATAGTACCAGTGATTTTTATCTAGCAGCCAACCAGTTTGCATGACACCACTGCTTTTAAGAAAATACCACTTTCCCTTGTCATAGACCCAGCCCTCGCTAGCGGCTCCGTCGTTCTGATTGAAGTAGTACCAGTTGTTGTCAATGTTAAGCCAGCCCTTTACGGCTTGATTATCCCTATAATAGTATTGCTTACCTTGCTCCTCATACCAGCCATTCTTTGCTGCATCTGAGCTATTTTCCTCAGCCGCAACCTGAAAAGCCGGTAAAATCATAGCTCCACACAAAATCATAAAAAAGAGTCTTATAAAAATTCTCATGATGTAACCAGTTCCCCCTATCTCCACTCTTTCTTCACAAAAAAACAAACACCTATTAGCTAAGAAAAAAAAGTTCTTACTAATATTATAACTGTCAGAACCTTCAACCCCAATATGAAAAAAGTTGTCAATTGCACTAAGTAGAAAGCATTATGTTTAAACAATATTCGTTAGTCCACTAGTCTTATTTATGGCAAATCCCTTTCGCAACCAGACAACCCTTGAGCATTCTCTACTATTTTCTTCCTCAATCAAACCATTGATTAAAACAGTTGATATATAAGTCTTTCCTGCATTTCATTCATGAAAAAATTGCTTCATCCGCTTTTGACTGCTTCTTTCGGGGTAACACCTACGTAGGACCTCTCTGTTTAGTGATAATAAAGTTATTGAATTTTGTTTTAAAAGATAGAAGCCTTGCTACATTTTATTGTAGTAAGGCTCCTTAAAGTTGTTTAATTTCTATTCATTCGTATGCACTTTTTCAGTTTTTATTTTCATGGGAGTTGAAAATGAAAAAAGCGACCCTCGTTATTGAAGTATCGCCCCTGTTAGCTTTCGAACAAATCCCTCACAAACTTATTATTCATAATTTGGTGATTTACACTACCATTTATTCACCTTGGGGGCGGCATTTAGTGCTTCATTTATTACGATTTGTTGTTATGTTCAACATTTATGACAACATTTCCCCTCTTGTGTCCTTTCTCCACATATCTATGAGCTTCCACAATTTCATTAAACGAATAATATCTGTCAATGACCACTTTTATCTTCCCCATCTCAACAAGTTCTTTAAGGAAGTTTAATGCTTCTGAAGTTTCAGGTGAATTTCGGCTCAATAATAGTTTCTTGCTACTCGTCATTTTAGTCCATAGCATTTGAAGATTTGGTAGCGGTTCGGTAACATTTATATAGGTACCATTGTTCTTTAACAATTTCATACAAGCTGAAAAGGAACTCTTGTTTACCGCTTCAAAGATGACATCATATGTTTCGCCTGTACTAGAAAAATCCTCTACTGTATAATCAATTACTTTGTCAGCTCCAAGAGATTTTACTAAATCCAAATTCTTGGTACTGCATACCCCTGTAACATTTGCTCCGAAATATTTGGCAATCTGAACTGCATAACTTCCTACACTTCCTGAAGCACCATACACTAAAACCGATTGATCACTCTTTATACCTGCTTTTCTAAGAAAATACAATGCTGTACGAGCTCCAATAGGAATGGCAGCAGCTTCTCCATAAGTTATATTGGAAGGCTTAATAGCAACAGGTCCATCTTCCTCCAAACACTTATATTCTGCATAAGCACCAAATCCAACCAAGGATGCCGCAAAAACTTGGTCTCCTTGCTTAAACTTTTTTACATTTTCTCCAACTGATACCACTTCTCCAGCTAACTCCATTCCTAATATCTCTTTTTTGGGTTGTCTAAAACCTAGTGTTATACGTGCGGGTAGCCAAAAAGCAGGAGGAACTGTAAAACTCCGTGACCTTATATCTGCTACTGTTACGGTTGTGGCTTTTACTTTAACTAAGATCTCATTTTCTTTCGGAATAGGTTTTTCTACTTGTTTTAGTTCAAGAACATCGGGGGGACCGTACCTTGTGTACACAATGGCTTTCATTTATCCACCTCAGATTCGTTTTATTCCTTAATATAAATACGAATATTAGGAATAAATTAGACCAATAGTCCATTACTGTTCTAAAACTATCCTGCACCTAAAATTTAATATTGATTTTCCAACTGATTGATTGTATTAATTTCTAAAGCTATGATCCAAACACCTATATAAAGGAATCCATTGATCTTTTTCCACTTACCACTCCCACATAAAACTTCTTACATATTAATTTTTATTTCCCCTTATTATTGGCAATTATGCTTTCCTTATTTCACTATAACCTGCTTCGTTAGCACAAGAAGAAAAAAGCCACCATAATGGCAGCTGGATCTTAGATTCTAGGACTAGTTTTAGAATTATCTACAAATGAATTATGTAAATTCCACAACTTATCTCCTAAACTTTCTATTAGTGCTTTTGCTCTTTTTTCAATGTTATATGGAAGGTTATCTTTGCTGAAATACTCAAGATTTAAACTCTCCCCATCATTCATTTCTATCTTTCCACTTATGTCTATCGCACGATATAGATTTATTACACTATATGTTTCATCCCCATTTGGATAACGGAAATAATAACGTGGACCAGAGAAAACACCTACTAACTCAAACCGATCCGCTTCAAGTCCAGTTTCCTCTTTTAATTCACGAGAAGCAACTTCTTCTAGAGTTTCACCAAGTTCCATTGAGCCACCAGGTAAACCCCAATCTAATGTATCTGATCGATGTTGAAAAAGAAGTTCCTTTTTCTCATTTACCACAAGTATCGTTGCCCCGACACTTATTATTGGTCTACTACCAATTAACTTTCGTATTTCAGATATATATCCCACTTTTCCCCCTCCTAATTATCCCCTAATGTATATATATTTCTCCTTTAATATCTAGAATACCTTGTTCCACTAACTGCCCCTTTAGTTTAAGTACATTTCTTGTCAATCTCTTCTAAAATATCCATTTATCTTAAAAATGAGCTACTCAACAATCTGGCCCTTTACATAAAGAATGAGCACAATTCTTGTTGCAGAATCGCGCCCTTTAATGGAATAACGAAAATATGTGTTTAGTCCTAAAATCAATCATTACGTTTTGAACTATCGCACCAAATAGTTTAAGTGTAATTCTTCACAAAAAAGGCGGCTAATCCTTTTTTGATTAACACACCCGTCACTTTAATATTTAAAATTACTCTTCATAGGCTTTATACCAATGATGTGTACCACTCAACAGTTCCTTAAAACTATTACCCGTAAATTCAATTGAAATGTAAAAATATACTGAAATTGTAAGCGAAGCAGTCGTCTTATTGGCGACCGTCCTCTTGTTTTTGCTTTCAAAGTCGTTTATATCCTAGACACACTTCATTTTACCTATGCCATTCATCCTATTTAATTCTGAATATTCTTAACATAAGATTAATAATAGGTTAACATTCTTACAATATTATGGAATTAACGTCGGTAATTGGAATAACGGGTAACAATTTGCCGATGTTACTAAAATTTTGGGAGGTACATATGAGGAGAAATTGGAAAAAAAGGCTCTTACCGATCACCCTGTCAATTGCAATAGCAAGTAGTATGATTTCCCCTAGTCTTACATCAGCTTTGGGGGGCTTTAACTTAAGCTCACCCTTAATCCAAACACCCATCAATGAATATCGAGCCAGTCTCGCTCCAGGTGTATTGGAAAAGCACTACAGCTTTGAAGGAAAAGACGGTAAAAAGATTGAGAGTTTTGTAGTCGATGTTGATGTACATAATCCTAATGTATCTATTGAATCAGGTACACCCAATGACGGAACAGCATTTGGCTTGCAGCCTGTTAGACAGCAAGCCAGCGCAGCAAATAGCGAAAATCATCAAGTAGTGGCTGCAGTGAATGCCGATTTTTATAATATGGCCACAGGTGAACCACTCGGCATCGTTTATAAAGATGGACAAGCAGTGAAAGCTCAGAATGCAGCGACACATAAATTCTTCGGTATCAAAAAATCCGGTGAAGCCGTCATTGGTGACGCAACTGTATATGAAGGAATGAAAGATCAATTGCAAGAAGCGCTGGGCGGAAATGCCATCCTCGTAAAAAATGGCCAAATCTATCAAACTCCACAAACAGGAGCTGATAAAGAACCCCGTACAGCAGTTGGAATTAAAGGAGATGGCGATGTATTTTTTGTCGTTGTCGACGGAAGACAGGAGCCATATTCAAGCGGAATCTCCATGCCTGATTTAGCACAACTAATGATAGATTTAGGGGCAGTCACTGCACTTAACCTTGATGGCGGCGGGTCCTCTACCTTCACCACCCGTGAATTGGGCGGCGATAAACTTGAAGTAGACAATCAACCTTCTGACCGTACAGAAAGAAGTGTAGCCAACTCGTGGCTAATTGTCTCAAAAGAACCATCCGATCATCTTTTCGATTCAGCCCATATTGAACCATATGACCAATCCTTTACACCGGGTTCAACGGTTGTCTTCTCTGCTAAGGGAAGAGACAAATCGATGGCTTCAGCTACTTTGCCAGCATCCGGTCTAACATGGAAATTGTCGGATGAATCGTTCGGCACCATCAATGGAAATGGAAAGCTTTTATCAAATGGGAAAACAGGTCAGTTAGAAATCATCTTGAATTATCAGGGAAATGAGGTTGGAAAAAGTATCATTGAAATTGCCCAGCCTGATGAGATGCATTTTACCGGAGCGGAGCTAACCGCAGCTAAAAACAGTGAAACCAATTTAAACTTAATCACAAAATTTCAAAAGCGAAATGTACACTGGAACGCTGAGGATATCGATTTTGACATCCCAGAAGGAATGGGATCCATTGATGAATCTGGTGTGCTCCGTACTGTGGACAAAACGGTATCAGGAAATATTACAGCTCGCTTAAAGGGCACAAGCCTTACAGCACAAATCAAAGTTTCTGTTGGAAAACTTCCTGAAGTCTTATTTGATTTTGAAGCAGGGATCGGTGGCTGGAAACCATCCGTTGTCGGCCGTGGTGAAAAAGCGGCACTTAGTTTAGCGGAATATCCGGCACCAGTCAGATTTGGCAACCAGTCCTTAAAACTGGATTTTGATTTAACGAGCGCACAAACAGGAACCACTCTAGGAGCCTATACAGGGCCTGGCTCGGACATCGGAATTCCGGACAATCCCTCAAGCATTGGAATGTGGGTGTACGGAACACCGGAAGCACAAGGTTATTGGCTAAGAATGAACATAGTTGACGGCAGCGGCAAAACTCAAACGATTAATCTCACTCAGGAAATACCAGGGATCGATTGGACAGGCTGGAAATACATCGAGGCAGAAATACCAGCTTCTTTTACTGGCCCGTTCAAATTATCGGGAACACAAGCAATAAGATTAATGTCGACGAAATCAGGAATCACCGGACCAATGACAAAAGGCGCTATCTATATTGACAATATTCGAGCCGTATATGGCGAAAAAGTCGATGACTTATATCCACCGGCGATTCAATCGATTAACATTGACGGGAAAGATTTCACGACAAATGCGATCGACCTGAAAGCAAACGTGAATGAATATGAAGACGATCCTTTTAAAACAGGAGTTGATTGGGAAAAAATAAGAATTTTCGTAGATGGCAAGGACTACTCCAAATCAGAAGGTCATTATTCATTTGATATGGATGGATCCGTCTCATTAAGCGGGTTAAAATGGGCGGATGGAACACATCAGGTAACGCTCATGGTTCCTGATAAATTCGGAAACCAAGCCATTAAATCGGTCTATTTTACGGTAAACACAGGTTCTACAAAGATTGAATTAGTCAAGAAGCAAGAACAAGCCTTGCTGGGCGATGTACTTGACCTAGTAGTGAAAGTTGCTAATCCATCTGAGATCTCAGGCTCTACTCTTAAACTGCAAGTAGATAAAAACTTCCCAGTGGAAGATGTTACTTTTTCAAATGGGTTTAGTACAAGTACCTCAAGCTATGATGCCAAAACTGGAATTCTAACATTGAATTTAGTGAATCGTGGCGAAACGGCGGCTGGCGCAGATGCTGCAACGATTCAGATTCGAATCCCTGCATCGACTATAGAGGGCAGCAAGCTAACCTATGAAATGATAGAAGCCAACTTAAGCTACTCGATGCCCAAAGAAGAAAACTTCGTTTCAACGTATTCAATGAAACCAGCCAGTGTTGAAGTAAATGGTGCTTTTAATTTAACGGTAGAGCCTATTTTAATTGGAAAGCCTGCTGTTATGACAGTGAAAAAAACTAAAAATGAAGTAATGAGTGAAGCGGAAATTTTTGCCGTCATTGATGGCAGTAATGCCCCCGTTCTCCTAGGAAAAACAGATGTAAAAGGTACTCTTCGCGTCGATAACATCACAAATGAAGTGAAGAAAATCGCTTTATATGCTGTCAAGGATGGGAAGTATTCGTTTAAAGTGAACACCCAGACCTATCCGCCGCTTGCAGCTGCAACTGAAATAAAAAACATTATTTCTACTCCAACAGGTGACCCTTATAAAGAAAAAGGGTTCACATGGATGTCGAGCCCTTTATCTAAAGAAAAAACCGTTATTCAATTGGCACGAAAAAAGGACTTTGACAAAAAAGGTGAGAAGCAACTAGAAACCATCACTGGATCATCCAGTAATCAAGTATTCTCCGGTGAGCAAGATCCTGTGAAAAATGGAATCGTCCGCGTAAATGAAGTAAGTGTAAAGAAATTGCAACAAGGGACAACCTATGTGTATCGAGTAGGAGATGGAGAGAACTGGTCAGAGTTGCAAGAGTTCACCACATTAAACAGAAAGCAAAGCTTTGAATTTGCCGTTTTAGGTGACACGCAATCGCCTGCTGATTTAAGTGACTTTACGAAAATACTTGGGGATCTCGATAAAAAAGACTTATCGTTCATGATCCATGTCGGCGATTTGGTTGATGAAGCTGCAAAATTCAATCAATGGGATGATACATTAAAAATCATGAGCCAATACAGCAACATTCGTTCAACCGATCTTGTTGCGGCGCTGGGAAATCATGAATACATGGGAGATGCGAATGGTCAGCTGGCAAAAGCCATCTTTAACTCGCCTAAAAATGGACCTGAGGCAGACAAAGGAGGAACCTATTCGGTTGATTACAATAACATACACATTAGCGTATTAGGCTACACAGATAATACCGAGATTCTGAACAAGCAATTGGAATGGCTGAAACAGGATGTTAAACATTCCAGCAAGCCATGGAAAATCCTTGTGACACACAAACCACCTTACTACACAAATCCGTTTGGCGGGAATGAAATTATGAAACAAAAACTGCCGCCAGTCGTCGATGAACTAGGGATTGATATCGTGTTCTCCGGCCATGATCATTCCTATGGCAGAACGAAAAAGATAAAAAGCGGCAAAGAAGATCCGCACGGAACGGTCTATGTGGTTGCCGGGACAACCGGTAAAAAACACTATGATGCTGTGGCAGATGAAAAATTTGACTTTGTCAACATGGAAAACATCGCCGTTTCCTTACAAGCCAAAGTCGATAAAGATCAAATCATCATCACCACTATTACATCTGACGGTGAAACCATTGATCAATTTACGGTTAAAAATCTAGATTATCATGAAGAGTAGAAAATAAAAAAAAGTGCCGGTTCCACACAAATTATGGGTGGACTCCGGCACTTTTTTTATTGTAATCTTGTCTCTATTATTGGTATTGTATGCACAAATAAGATAAAGTGCGTGATAGCCCAAAGTTATTGCAGCATCAGTTTTATCATCTGTAACAATTTTTCCAGAATCGCTAGCAACTTCTCTTTTACAGCATCAGTAGATTTGTTAGCTGCTTTTTCTGTTACAGCTTCAGTAGATTTG
>NZ_BCVP01000074.1 GCF_001591805.1 Neobacillus novalis NBRC 102450
AGTAGTTGAATAGTGGTGCCTGACCCCCAGTGTGTTAAAGCGTTACCGCATCGGGGGTCAGGCACCGATACTGGGGGCAGGCACCCTAATTACTAACCGGAAAGAAGGGTGGTTACTGTAGATTTTTACACTTACCTTTTAATACACATCACGTTGATAACGCCCTTGCTTCTGCATATCTTTTAGATACGCTTCTGCTGAATCGCGACTCATCGCTCCTTCTTTTTCAATCATGTTAATAAGTGTGTCATGGACGTCTTTCGCCATATATTCCTTATCCCCACAAACGTAGAAATAAGCTCCTTTTTCAAGCCAATCAAACAGTTCTTTACTATGTTCAAGTATTTTATGTTGAACATAAACTTTTTGAGCTGCGTCCCGGGAGAAGGCAGTGTCTAGTTTTGTCAGTACCCCATCTTGTTGATATTTTTCCAACTCCTCTTGATAAAGGAAGTCAGAGTTAGCATGCTGGTCTCCAAAAAATAACCATGACCGGCCTGTTGCATTATTCACTGCACGTTCCTGTATAAAAGAACGGAACGGTGCAATACCTGTCCCGGGTCCAACCATAATAATGTCATGATCGGGAGACTCTGGCAGATAAAAGTGTTTATTTGCTTGAACAAAGACTGAAAGTACATCTCCTTCTTTCACACGTTCAGCACATAAAACAGAGCAAACCCCTTTACGTTCGCGTCCATTAGCAGTGTAGCGCACAGTACCGATGGTTAAATGAACTTCATCTGGATTAGCAGTAATGCTGCTCGCAATCGAATAGAGGCGCGGCGTCATTTTTCTTAATAAAGAAACGATTTCTTGTGCAGTAGCTTTCCATGGACCGAATCCACGTAACATATCAAGCAAATCACGACCATAGCAATATTCTTTCAGTTGGATCACATTTTCAGCCAGCAGAAGCTTTTGTAACTCTTCATTTTCTGTAAATGCAGCTGCCTGCTGTAAAACCTTTTTTGATAGCAGTGTAATTTCGAAATAGGTGGTTAGCGCTTCCTTTAGTGGGAGTGTCTCCCCTTGCTTATTGATGGTTACAACCGCTTCTTCATCCCAGTGCATTTCCTCAAGAATGGACGCAACAAGTTCTGGATCGTTGGAAGGGACAATCCCAAGGGCATCACCAGGGACATAAGAAAGGCCAGACCCTTCAAGTGATAACTCAATATGCCTCGTTTCTTTACCAGAGCCGGCTCCGTTTATATTTATATTTTTAAGAATTTTTGCTTGAAAAGGATTTGTTCGTGAAAATGTTGTTTGAACCAGTTTGTCTTTAAGGTCGGTTTTAGGGCTATCCAAAGTTATTTGCATGTTTCTTAACCTCCAAAGGTGATATATATATAATACCATTGGGATGGGAAATCTGGTGTGACCTTTTTAACAAATTTCCCCCTGGAGCCTATTAGGACAACATGACGGCCGAAGAAGAAACAGATGTTGCAATGTGGTCTTTCTTCATACAAAGGATTTAAGATGGTTAAGACCCTAGGGATTAGAGGGATCCCCAAAAAGGCCATAATTTTTTCATGGCCCAAAACGGCTCTGGTTTCACGCATATAATGCGGCTATTTAGGTTGTATCACAACGACTTTGGCATTCAAGCCCAGAAATTACATTGAAGCATTATAAAATGGCATTTGTTCTGACATAGCTAGTGGCTTATAGAATGGCAAAACTCGCCGCATTAATAATTGGCGAGTTTTTGTACTTATTCAGTTTTTTATATAATGAAGCATAGCGAGTTGACCTAACTTTTCAGCTTTGGTTAACCTATATTTTTGAGTAATATCATCCCCGTTATAAAGGGAGATTCCCTTCCCTAAAATAATAGGTGCAATGGCTAGTTGGAATTCATCAATTAAATTTTCCTTAAAAAACTCACGGGCTAAGTTTCCTCCACCAATTAACCATATATCTTTACCAGGCCTTTGTTTTATATCCTTAATGAAAGTTTGGACATCTTCATTAATAAATGAAGCATATTCATCTGAACCACTAACAGATTTCGAAAATACATAGTTTTTATAATCTTTATAAGGATAGGCAATATCAAACCCACGAATGATATCATACGTTCCCTTTCCCATAACAACCGTATCAATTCTTTCTAGAAGGGAATTGTAACCGGAATCTCCTTCTACTTCCGTGGACTCCAACCACTCTAATGTACCGTCATCATTTGCAATATAGCCATCAATCGAAGTACCAATATACAAAATAACGTTACGCCTTTTTTCCATATAAATCCTCATTCCTTTGTTTCAGTAGATAAAATTAAGTATACCTGTACTTCAAATCCCGTTTTCATAAAGACCACTCTTTAAAAAAAACCTCATTTACTGATGGTACGGTTCACCGTACCATATATTAATTTTGAAGATTGGTACCGGCTATAAATCTGGTATCTGCCAATCAATTTCCTCCATCCCTAATTCGCGCAAAATCGCATTGGTTCGGGAAAATGGTTTACTCCCAAAAAAGCCCTTATTGGCGGAAAATGGGCTTGGATGTGGTGACTTTATGATGAAATGCCTCGAGGAAGTGATGAGTTGTTGTTTTTGTTGGGAAAAATTTCCCCAGAGGATAAACACAACTGGCTTCTCTCTTTGATTCAATTCTCCAATTACTTTATCAGTAAACTCTTCCCAACCCAGGCCTTTATGTGAATTTGGACTTCCTGCACGTACGGTTAAAACCGCATTCAACATCAATACTCCCTGCTTCGCCCATTTTACTAGGTATCCATTATTAGGGATAGAGCAACCCAAATCTGTTTGCAGCTCCTGATAAATATTTTTCAATGATGGAGGAATCCGTACACTTGGCTTAACTGAAAAACTTAATCCATGGGCCTGTCCTGGTCCGTGATAAGGGTCTTGACCAATAATGACTACTTTGGTTTCGTTATAAGAAGTAAAATGCAGTGCATTATAGATATCATTTTGCTCCGGATAAACCACTTTTGTTTGGTATTCTTCGAGCAGTATTTTCCTCAATCGCTGGTAATAGGGTTTCTCAAATTCTTCTTCAAGCAATGGTGCCCAATCATTTTTCAAAATAGCCATTTATTCCACTCTCATTTCGATTGTTGAAATTCATTCAATTCCCATATATCATATGAATATTTTACTTTAACAAACTAATCGGATTAAAGCGGTCTACAACAATCCAGTCCAATAATGGAATAAATTAAACGGACAATTTGATATACTTCCGTTATCACAACCATACAGTTCTTCCATTTGACGAGCAATCATTAAGTTACATATACTTATCAGAAAAATGGAAGGGTGCATATATTCAAGGAGGTAAAACATGGATTACAATTCACCGAAAGATGGGGTGTTAGAGTTGAAACGGTGGCCTAAAGATACCATTGCGGCGGGTCGTCGTCATACCGTTGGGCTTAAATCGAACGGCACGGTGACGGCTGTGGGTGATAATAAATATGGCCAATGTGATGTAAATGGCTGGCGTGATATGGTGGCGGTTGCAGCTGGTAATGTTCATAGGGCAACAAACACGGGTAATGCTCATACAATCGGACTTAAATCGGACAGTACTGTGGCGGCTGTGGGTTGGAATAAGCATAACCAATGCGATGTAAACGACTGGCGCGATATTGTGGCCGTTTCAGCGGGTTGGCGTCATACCATTGGGCTTAAATCTGATGACACGGTGGTAGCTGTGGGGCGAAATAATGAAGGTCAATGCAATGTAAGCGGCTGGCATGATATTGTTGCGGTCACGGCGGGTGACTGGCATACCATCGGCCTTAAATCAGACGGCACGGTGACGGCTGTGGGGAATAATCGGTATCGCCAATGCAATGTAAGCGACTGGTTCGATATTGTGGGGGTCGGAGCGGGTTATCTCCATACAATTGGCCTTAAATCGGACGGTACTGTGACAGCTGTGGGTTTGAATAAACATGACCAATGCGATGTAAGCGGCTGGAGCGGTATCGTGGCGATTGCGGTGGGTAGTTATCATACTATCGGGCTTAAATCGGACGGTACCGTGGCTGCGGTGGGTGATAATAAGTATGGCCAGTGTAATGTAAGTGATTGGGTCGATATCGTGGTGGTTGCGGCGGGGTGTGCCCATACTGTCGGGCTTAAATCGGACGGCACGGTAGTTGCAGTGGGTGATAATGAATATGGCCAATGCGATGTAAGTGGCTGGCGCGACATCCAACTACTTGTCAATTAGTTTTTAATAACAATAAACCAGCGAATTTGTGAAAGTGTTAAGGAGCATTACTTCAGAGAACACTTTTTGTGTAATAGCATTTATTTTTCTAATTTGGTATGAATTGAACAATATTAGCGATCTCATCTTTTAAAGAAACATTCCCTAATAAATAATGTTAGGATTCAATTGTAAAGTAGGATAAAAACTTAGATTGTAAGTAGGAATTGGGGATTTATATGGAGAAATCAAAAAATAATCAAAATAAAATAACTGCTGGCTTGTTGACCGTATATTTATTTGTATTAACATGGATTATACTCTTTAAAATGCAATTTTCACTTCAAGACTTGCGTCATTTCGCGGATTTTAGGGAAATCAACTTAATCCCTTTTGCTGGTTCAGTTATCAAAAACGATCAAATAGATATTAGCGAAATTATCTATAACGTATTAGCATTTATCCCATTTGGAATTTATATCAGTATGCTAAAACCAAGTCAGTCTTTCTTGAAAAAGATTATACCGATAGCGGGAGTTAGTTTGTTATTTGAAGTATTGCAATTCATCTTTGCTATAGGAGCTAGCGATATTACTGACCTTATGGGAAATACATTAGGTGGAATGATTGGAGTTGGAGTTTATTTTTTATTTTGTAAGTTGTTTAGTACAAAAGCAAATAAAATCCTTAATGTTTTAGCTTCAATCGGAACAATATGTATTTTTGCATTAGTGTTGTTATTATTTATTGGTGTTATCAGGTACGGGAACTATGGCAAATAGATAAATTGAAATAGCGGACATTATTAACGGAACGTGGAGTGACAACGACTGTAAATTATTGGCGTGTTGGGGCTTTACTTTCAGGAATTTTATATTGTAATCGAGGCGAATGTGGAGGATCATAAGCCTAATTCCTTGCCAAAAGTACGGAGGGAGCCCCCCTATAATATTACCCTCAATTTGGTATACAATTTGTCTTACAAAAAATGCTACACAAAACATAATAACTGGATATCTTATTCTTAATTTAGTAACCAGTGATATTTAAAATAAGCGAAGATTTTCCGGTTAGTCCACAGAATAGAGCTTGGTTTGGGGTAAATAAGCGGAGGTTTTCCGATTAAGCAAAGTAAAATTACCCATTTTCACGTTTTTCAAGTAAATAGTCGGAATCCTTCCGTCTATTTAAGCTATTTTCAGTGCTTTTTCCTAAATAAGAGAAATTTCTCCGCTTATTTATCAAACCATGCTGATTCCTCATCTTGTTCACAATTGGTAACCCTTCCTGCATAACAATTTTCATTGGAGTCGTCTCCTAACCCCAATAACTTTTTGCTCTTTTACTTCAATTTTTTCATGGTACCCATGGGAAAATGCAAATTAATTTATAATTTCATTCGTTTGAGATACTATAGATACTGTGTTACTTTAAAGAAAAAAAATCATTCCAATCAATTAAACAACAACATGGGAGGCAGTATATATGAAAGTGGTAGCAATTATAGGTAGTATTCGCAAGGAATCATTAAACAAAAAATTTGCTGAGTATATTAAATCTCGCTATATTAACAAATTCGATCTTGAAGTTTTATCTTTAAATGAGATTCCTATGTACAATCAAGATATCGAAAATGAACCGCCACAAGAGGTTGTTGATTTCAAGGCACAAGTAAAAGCAGCGGACGCTGTTTTATGGGTAACACCTGAATATAACGGAACAGTACCGGGAGTTTTAGTAAACGCAATTGATTGGTTATCTCGAGTAGATAAAGTGATGATTGGGAAACCATCGATTGTGATGGGTGCTTCAATGGGAAATTTAGGAACAGTGAAAGCGCAAATGCATTTACGTGATATTTTATTCGCTGGCGGCGTTGCTTCTCCTGTACTCATTGGCAATGAAGTATATGTAGGTGCGGCACATACGAAATTCGATAGTGAAGGCAACCTAACAGACGAAGGAACAGTGAAGTTTTTAGACACTGTGATTGACAACTTCACGACTTGGATGAAGAATTTTCAATAATTATATATCGAAAAAAGGTGCCTGACCCCCATTACGTTAAAGCTTTATAGCAATGGGGGTCAGGCACCACCTTTTCGTTGACATAGATTGAAATGTCTATTTCCACCTCTCCAATTTATGAAGCCTTTTTACAAACATTCCTGCCAAAAACTTCGGAAATCCCATTTCGATACATTTATCTTTCACAAATTGCTTCATTTCATCTACTGAAATGTCCTTTTGCGTGAATTCCCCTACTTGATAACAATGCTTACAGTACATAGGACTTTTATCTAAATTCTTTTCCATACCGCGATCTTCCATTTTCTTTAATGGCATGGCACAGCTTTGGCATTTTTGATATTCTCTCATTCTATCACCTCAAATTGTCCTTTGAATTAAGCTTCTAATGTTTTATAAACTTTTTTGACTCTTTTTAGTTGAGGACCTGTTAAATATTCTTCTCTTTTTCGTAACACATTTAGAAATTCCTCTTTATTTTCTTCTGTTACAGCTAAAAGCGTGCTTTCCGAGTGCTGGGGAATTTCCTTTGTTCTGCAATTCTCAAGGTGATGGAGTAAGTAAGGAAAAATCACTCCATTGTTTTCCTTACTGACGGCTGCCAGCTTCGCAAGAGTCAGGACACCTTTATCAATGGTAATAACCGAGCCAATTTTCATGGCACTTATTAATGTGTCAAGATGAGCCATAATGGTTTCCGATGCAGCCTCTGCAATCGTTGCTAATGCCGTCATTCCTCCCCACACCAAACGGTTATTGCGACTCTTTAGCAGTTCTACGAAGTTCAGTACATATTTGCTTATGAGTTCTGGTTTTACTTGTCCAATTTCGTACGCTACTTTAATACAATCGTGTTGAATCTTTTTATCCCTGCAAGATAGGTTTTCAATTATTTCTTCTATGCCTTCATGATTTTCTTCATTAGCTAATCGCTGTGCTAATTCAATATTCGGCTCTTCATCATTTCGTCCTAACTGAGAAGCTATCAGGTTCACTACTGTCATGATTATCCCTCATTTATCATAAATTTCTTTTATATTCACTATCACATGTAATCAGACACCATTATGTCGTATATGTAAATATTTCTCTAAAACTTTCTTTGCTCTTTCTTTAATGATTTACCTAATATGTTGTGGCTCAAGCACTTCAACCTGCTCTTCTGCGACCTCCAAAATAATAGATTTAAGTCTCTCGTCTACTCCATTTATTAAGACATTTCTTTTATATTTAGGGCACCAAACCACATGATATTTACAAGAATATACTATGTTATTATTGCTTTTATACTGTATTAGACTTTTCATATATTTATTATATCAAAAATTTCCAACTAACTCTACAGCGGAGGGAACATTTGTTCTAAAATGTTTTTTAAAAAACAACTGCGTTCAGGAATCGTATACTATCAAGCTTTTTCAACCATTGAACAGATGCAAGAGCTGAGCAAAAGCATTTTCGCTCCCAACTCTTGTTTACATCACTATCTTAA
>NZ_BCVP01000075.1 GCF_001591805.1 Neobacillus novalis NBRC 102450
AAGTCCCATTCGTTTACGTTTTTGGTTCTTCTGTTGTCTGTGTTTTTCCTTTTCTGCCAGCCTAGCTTTGACGTTCCCCATGAAATCAGATGGCACATTGAAATCCTCCATCCTATCAGTAAGATTTAACATGGTTAACATGACATCCTGGAAGGTTGCCAAATCCTCCTGACAGTCTTGACAATGATAAATATGTATCTCTAAATCAATCCTTTTCGACCGATCCAGGGTTCTTTCTAAGTAATCGATGTAATCCTTATGATACTCCTTACAGCCATTAAAGGGTCCGTACCCCAGTTCTTTTCTAAGTGACTGAATTCCGGAAAACAAGAGCTCTTTCATCTTTTCCACTGAAACTTGCAGAAGAAGTGCCGCTTCCTCCTTAGAAATTCCTTTTATATATGTAAGGACTACCGCTTCTTTCTCGTACTCTTTCAATTGATCAAGTGCGTAAAATAATTCCTTATGTTGGTCACTTTCCTCAGAAACTTGTAAACTTCTATCCTCAGAAAGCTGACGGCAGTTCTGTATGAAAATGGATGTAACCCACGTTTCGAATGATGTTTCATTTTTAAATCGTGGCAATTCCTTTTGGACTTTTATAATGGACTGGAAAAAAAGCTCTTCCATTTGCTGCTGATTCCTGAGATAGAACCAACCAAGTGTATAGAATGATTGCTTATGCTGATTGAACCAATCAACGATAGATTCCACGCCTTTTTCACTTATCGTAGTGATGGACATCGGATCTATTTTTGCTGGGATCATAAATGTATTTCCCCCTCTTACCATCTCTTTGTAGAAGCAGGCAATCCCTTATCGGAATTTTCTATAGCCACATTCATATTCTTATTTTATCAAAAATGTAGATATTTACCTATTGTTTTATTCCTTGTAATGGTTCTAAGTATACAAAAAAAGCAACCTAGAAAAATAGTTTACAATAGGATAATAAAAATTAAAAAGCAACTGCAATTTTGCAGATGCCCAACTTTTTCAGTTATTTATTTTTCCAATAGACATTTTCCCGCTTATGTTTGACACCGTCTATCCAAACATTCTCGAATTTTCCATGAAGATACTTTAATACCATTTCCATCCTTAAGAACATCATATTCTAAAACTCTCGCTTGCCTTCGGTACTAGCTTCTTCATTAAATATTGATTTTGATAAATTATGAATAATATCCCCTCGGCTTATAATTCCTACCACTCTGCCTGCTCCATTCACTACAGGAATCTTTTTAAAATGATGTCTGGATATTAAACGTATGGCACTCTCAAAATCTTCGTCAGGCGCTAATGTCTTAATATGTTTCTTTACCATGATTTCCTCAATAGGAGTGTTCATTCTTTCTCTTAATACATCTTCTATTTTTTCAGCTTCTTCTACATACGTTGCATAGTATGCTAAATATATTTTTTCTTTATGCGGGGAAAGAAAGCGTACAATATCCCCGTCTGAAACAATGCCAACTAAATTTCCTTTATCATCAACGACTGGTACACCGCCAATTCGATTCGTTTCTAATATAGAGATTAATTCTTTGACAGTTGTAGACTGCTTAACTGTAATTATTTTTCGAATCATAAAATCGCGTACTTGCATTTAGACCTCTCTCCTTTCTTCCATTATATATCCTTTTCCTTTTTTAAAAATATAGACTTTTTCAGTAAAAAAATATTATAAGACAGGCACATGGACAATTTCTATTATTTATTTATTTTCACATTCGCCTCAGACTTCACTGCATGGCGATTGTCTTTTTTCTTTCCGCTTGCTAAAGCGAAGTAGGCAAAACCTCCTGCAACAATCAGCACGATTCCAGAGATAAAAACACTGCTAAAACCGAACGATTTTTCTGCTATTCCCAGCACAAATGCACCAATAGCCATTCCTAAATCCATTGAATTAAAAAACAATGAATTGGCGATTCCGACACGATGTTTCTCAACAGAACTAATAATCTGTGTTTGGAGGATTGGTGTAACAGAGCCATACCCAATTCCAATGATCGCACCAGCCGCAATCATAATGACTGCTGTTTGGGGCAGTGAAAGCATAACCATTCCAATTGCAAATAAAACAATACAAGGATAAACAATTTTGTTTGCCCCATAACGGTCAGCCCAAACACCTGTAAACGGCCGGAAGACAAACATTAAGCCCGCATAAAGAATAAAGAACGTACTAGCGGCTTTTACAAGATTAATTTCCTGTGCATACAAAGCTAAGAATGAAGCAATACCTGAGTAAGCGCAGGCTAATAGAAATATGACAAGTGCAAATGGCGCCGCTTTTTTATCAATCAAATCATTAAGTTCAAATCTTTTATTTGCTTTTGAAGCTTTTTCAGGCTGAACTTGTTCCGGAACATGAATAACCATTGATAGGAAAATATTTATTACTGAAATGACAATACAAAGAATGTAGGCTGTGTTGTAGGCTCCAATGTTAGCTAAGTTAAGACCTATTACCGGCCCAATAACCATTGCCAATCCCATTGCTAATGAAAACCAGCTCAGTCCCTCACCGCGTCTTGAATCTGGTATGATTTCTGCACTGATGGTACCTTTTACAGTAGTTATTATCCCAAAAGTGATTCCATGAAGAATCCTCAAGATAAACAATACCCAAATATTGGTTACAAATGGATAAATTAATGTGCCAATAAAAAATGCCGCTGCAGAATAAATCAGTATTTTCTTTTGTGATCCTACACTTACCCATTTACCAGCAAATGGTCGAATAACAATGGCCGGAATTAAAAATAAGGTTAATAATAAACCAGCCTGATCCGCACCCCCGCCAAATTCTTTCGTTAATTGTATGGGAAGTGCTGTTAATAGGATATAAAATGCTAGAAAAATAAAAAAGCTGATAATAGTGACATTTATGAAATCCTTCGTCCAAAGTTTTGGTTTATCCATATTATGTTTCCCCCTTAATTTTCTATCTAGCCAATTAACCTATCCATTAATGATGATTCTCTTGATTGAAGTAACTATTTCAAGTATACACCCATATGACATGCACACATAATTGTATTTTTTATAGTTTCCATGCACAATAGTAATATCACTGATTACAGAGGAGAATCTCGAATGGATTTTGATCAGCTTTTTAATTTCCAAATAGTTGCAAAACATAGGAGTTTTACAAAAGCCTCCGAAGAAATAAACCTTTCACAGCCAGCGTTAAGCCGTTCTATTTTGCGTCTTGAAGAAGAAATTGGTGTCCCTTTATTCGAAAGAAAAAGCCGCGGGGTCGTTTTAAACCAATATGGGAAGGTTTTTCTCAAGTCTGCAAACCAGGTATTAGCAGAATTGAAAGAGGCAAAACAAACAATCCATGACATGGTTGATCCAAACCATGGGATCATTTCGCTTGCATTTATCCAAACACTTGGCTCTAGTTTTGTACCTGATTTAATCAGCGAATTTCAAAAGGAATTTCCAAACATTCAATTTCAATTATCTCAAAATATTTCAAGTAAAATTTTAAAAGAAATACACGCTGCTAACATTGATATTGGCTTCTGCTCGCCGCTGGAACCGCTTGAAAATCTGTGTTCCCTTCCAGTATTGACCGAAGAATTGTTTCTAATTGTTCCAGCTGCCCACAGGCTGGCAGGAAAAGAGCGAGTAAATTTAAGTGAAGTAGCTGACGATCCATTTATCCTTTTCAAACCACACACAGCCTTGCATGATTTAATCGAAAATCTCTGCAAAGAAGCAGGATTCCGCCCAAGAAAGGTTTTTGAAGGATATGAGGAGAGGACAGTCTCTGACTTAGTAGGTGCCAATTTGGGTGTTGCTATTGTACCTTACATACCTAATCTCGATGAAGATAAAATTTCGATCATTCGACTACAATCACCAAAATGTTTTCGTGTGATTCAAATGGTATGGAAATTGAATGGATATATGTCTCCTGCCGTAACAAATTTTAAGGAATTTGTGGAGAAGAAGGCTATTGGCATTGCAAAAGAATAAACCTTATGTTTTTCCTCTTTTGGTTTCCTGTTGAACGATAAGTCAACTTGTTTATCGTTAAAAAAAGTAGCTTAATCAGCTACTTTTTTTTATACTTATTGAACTCCTTTAACTTATTCTATTGATTTCGGCCAATAGACTTTACCACATCTTCCATCTTTTGTACCAGTCTTTTACAAGTAATTTTCCTAAAATTCAGAATGTGGATTTTTAGATTCTATGGTTGAAAAATTTTTATAATGATATATAATACAATACGGAACGTACCGTTTTGTAATTAAAACGTACTTTACTATACTTCATGTAAAGAAAGGGTTGGATTATGAAAAAGACAAAATTAGATACAGGTTTTGGTTCTCTTCAATGGTTTATTTTTTTAATTGCTAATTCGCTTACGATTCCGATTATCGTAGGCCAGGTTTTTCAACTTTCGCCATTAGAGATCTCCGGGTTGATGCAAAGAACCTTTTTAGTTGTTGGGGTATCATCTTTATTATCGGGTTGGTTAGGACATCGTTTGCCAATACCTGACGGCCCAGCTGGAATATGGCTTGGGGTATTCACGTTAATGGGACAAATGGCTGTCGTACAAGGGATAGACAAAGCTGGCGGATCTCTACAATTATTGGAAGGTGCCATGCTTTTAACGGGGATTATTCTCATTATTGTTGGTTTAACAGGATGGATGAACAAATTACTTAAGCTGTTTACACCACTTGTTAACGGAGTTTACTTAACCATTCTTGGCTTTCAGTTAAGTGGAATGTTCCTTAAAGGGATGATTGGGGGCAGTGATAAGTCAACTAAGATTCAGCCAGGAATTGTCATTCTTTCTTTTGCCATCTTCATTCTCGTACTTGCTCTTTCTGTTTGGGGAAAAGGTTGGTTAAAAAGTTATGCAGTTCTTATTGGTATGGTTGTAGGTTCAATCGCTTTTATTCTATTTTTCGGTTCACAACCTATGCCTAAAACGTCTTCCATTATTTCCTTACCTGATGTTTTTGCATGGGGAATGCCAAAGCTTGATGCGGGTATGTTTGTTTCATCCATTATGGTGACGTTTGTATTAATTTCTAGCATTATTGCCAGTGTAGCAGCCATGAAACAAGTGTTCAGTGAAAAGGCTAATGAAAGTACGCCTGCCTTGGAAATGCGAAAAGAGGGTTCACTTAAGAGTTCTGGTATTATCAGTGGAATAGGTACAATCTTATCCTCTGTCTTCTCGACAGTCGGAGTTGTTCCATTTTCTGTGGCGGCAGGGTTTGTACGGATGACAGGTCAAAGCCGTATGCTGCCATTCTATATCGCAAGTATATCTCTAGCAGCTATTTCCTTTTTTCCAAAGGTGTATTCGCTTTTTGCTATGCTGCCAGGCCCGATTGCTTATGCCGCTATGCTTGCCTCATTTACTTCTATGGCAGGAATAGGCATCAGTTCTGTTCTTAAAGAACCTCTTGACCAAAGACGGTTAACCATTCTAAGTACTGCTCTTTCACTTGGAACAGGGGTTATGTTCTTACCGCAAGCTGTCTTTTCTGCCTTACCAACTGTCCTGCAATATGTGTTTAGCAATGGCGTAATGGTCGGAATGTTAGTGGCTCTTATATTTGAGCAAATTTGGCGTCCAAAGAAAGTGGAAATGAAGATAAAAAATAAAGACAATGAAATTGCTGTGTAACAGTTTGTTTTCTTTGAATATATGTTGTTAAATTGTTTAAAATCATGGTATGCGAATATCGCCATTACACCTACACCGGTTTAAGTGAGGAATGAAAATGTCAGAAAAAAAACAATCTAAACAACGTTCAGTTGGAAGACCGCGAAGTGAGGCCTCCAAAACTGCTATTCTTAACGCAACTATTGATTTACTAGATGAATCTGGGTATTCAACTTTAACCATTGAAGCTATTGCTGCTCGTGCGGGAGTCGGAAAAACAACCATCTATCGTTGGTGGTCTAACAAATCTATTCTCGTGCTTGATGCCTTTCTTTTGTCCACTGAATCCCGTTTGTATTTTCAAGAAAACACTTCGATTCGTGAAAATTTCCGTCAACAGCTTCACACTCTTGCAAATGTTTTTAACGGTATCCTTGGAAGAACGGTGGTAGCCCTTGTTGCAGAAAGCGGAGAGGATTCGGAGATAGCAAAAGCCTTTTACACATATTATCTTAAACCTCGCCGCGATGATGCTATATTAATTCTTGAGAATGCCATTGCTCAAGGTGAAATTCAAGCGGGAATTAATTTAGATGTAGTATCAGATATGTTATATGGTCCTGTATACTTTCATATTCTAATATATAAGAAAAAAGTAGACTCAAAATTTATTGACACATTAGTAGGCCAGGTTATGAAAGGGATTGGTGCTCCTTAATTAAGGACTAGAAATTGGTGCCTGACCCCCGATACGTTAATACTTTACCGTACTAGGGGTCAGGCACAGAATTTACAGGCATGCCATGAAAATTTTTCTGGACTTTTGGGCCACTTTTCATGTTATTTCAACGAAATCTTCACAACATCATCCAAATATTTTGTTGTATTATATCCAATAATAACGAGCTTTTTAGGAATCACATTCTCTCCAGCGTTGTTACTTGGTAACATTATGCTTTGAACTGTAAAGAAATGACGGGGCTGCTCGATTTCTTCATATGCGACAGGGGTAGTCCCATCATATTCCACCCAGTTTTTATCAACAAGCACCCCTTCAGAATCCATCTCCATAGAATTTATTTCATATTCATTTTCGCCCTTAATTTGGAATTGAATCCATTCAAATGCTCGATTTTTTATTTCATGGCTGCTTATGACAACTTTGGTCGGCTGTCCAACTTCCACCTTATCGATGGAGATTGTACTGCCTGCATATTCAAAGGTTTGTGGATAGCCTCTAGAAGCATCCAGTTCGATGGTTTTTTGGTCTTCAATCGTTAATTGAACAGATGCTAATTGAATATTGACCTCTTTTGGCTTTTCTCCTAAAAGAGGGTCAAAGTGTGCTTGCAAAGGAATCCAATTCATGTCTAGCTGTGAGCCTAAAAAATTGTTGCTATACATATCAGCTTTCACTTTTTTTTTGTTCACTTCTAGATTGTCAAAATTAAGGACATCTATCCGCTTCTCCCAATGTTCAACATTAAAAGAATATTGCAGAATCGTCGCTGTTGGAGCAATGATTAGTTTATCAAATCGAACTGGTACCCCCTCGACTTCTTTTTCTTCATTCAGAGCATATTCGATAGAGGGCTTTTTTGTAACAGGGATCTCGAAGCTCCACTCCCCTGTTTCAAATTCCATGTTCTCGTAAGCACTAAAACTATTCTGTTCAGAGGAATTACGAATTAATTTCTGAAGCAATGTGACCTTGAGTTTGATTGTCCCGTTTTCAGTTGTAAGTACCGGCAGACTAATCTTCCCTCGATACACGTTCTTTTTTTCGTTATTTACATCCGATTTAAGGTCCGGTGGATAGTACCTTGGATATGTTACACTGCTCATAATTTCATGTTCGTTCTCCACAAAAACCCCATTTTGATAATTCATCATATATTGATTTTCTTTCTCTGTATCTTCTATTTCATAAAAAACAAGCGTCTGAACATCATCAGCAATCGCGCTCTTGATCTTAATTTTCACCCCACCGCTATTCGCTTCTAGGTTCAGCCTTTCACT
>NZ_BCVP01000076.1 GCF_001591805.1 Neobacillus novalis NBRC 102450
GGGGTTCCATTTCTTTTTCCACCTCCAATCGGAACATTTGTTCCATACACTTATTATACTACCATGGAATAGTAATTGAAAGGAAAAGGAAGAAAAAATATGGCTTATATCCCCATTTCTGAAGAAAGGGATTTTACGCCCCTATTTGATAAATTGAAAAATCGCCGCATGAACAGGGGAAATTATGAGGTATTGTGACCGTTAGCTCGGAAAAATGGCACGAACGGGCACAATTATTGGGACAAGGTGCCTGTCCCCATGTACGTACCCTTGCCCTTCTTAAAGAGTCCGAAATTTCTCATAATAAAGATATAGACGAAGTGGATAACAATTGTATATTATGATAATTAGGGGGTGAATCACATGAAATCTAAAGTGGCAGCTGGATTATTTGGTATTTTATTAGGCAGTTTGGGGATACATAAATTTTACCTTGGTAAAATCGGAATGGGCATCGTATATATTTTATTTAGCTGGACAGGTATCCCCGGCCTTATTGGATTAATTGAGGGCATACTCTACCTGACAAAATCGGATGAAGAATGGGATAGGTTATACAACTCTAAATTTTAGTGGGACGAAGGGACAGGCTCCTCGTCCCTTTTTTTGTATAATCTCTGAAAAATTAGGCGATGCTGAAGCTAAGAAATAGATTTATAGTCTGGGAATTTGGGGGTCAAAAAAATGGGGAGAGAATTAGGAAGTATTTTTAATGAGCTTAGATTAGTCAAAAACAAGGAATTGGATGATTGTGAGCAGGAGCTTAACTCCGGGAATCATAGCATCATCGTCAAAAAGGCGTTATTAGTCTATAAACACAACCTATTAGAGGATTTAGAAATGTATGACCGCTATCTAGTTAATAACTAAGAAACGATAAGGGCGGGGGGACAGGCACCGTGTCACACTTTTTTAATGGGACACGGTGCCTGTCCCCTATTCGCGGTCTAATGGATCTTTTATATGATCCACAAAAAGATCGATAAATAGGGAACCATTTGATGTGATGACGGCGTATTGAATTTCTTTCGTTTGCAAATTTCTTACTTTTAATTCCTGGTTCAGCCATGTGTTGGAATATTGAGAGTTAAAATTCTTCTCAACGGCCATCCCGTCCATAATTAGTTCGATTGGAAGCTGGACTTCTGATTTAAGATGGGTTGGATGAAAATCTCCTTTCGTTAAAGCTTGAAACTTTTCCTTTTTCATGACAGATAACTTGCCACTAACCTCTAAAAGAGCATATTCCACTTGAAATACATCAAATATCCCCTGCTCCCGCAGCTGCTGATTTAAATCGTCTAATGTATACCTTATTTTTTTCATATTCGCATCGAGAATTTTTCCACTCTCCATAACGACGGTCGGTTCCCCGGAAAGCAACAATCGAAAGCGTCTGCTATGCGTAGAAATGAGAGAACTTAGAAAATACATGGAGATAAGGGCAAGGAAGGCTGCCAGCATCGGAATAAATTTTAAATACGTATCAAATCCCATATTGGCAATGAACGAACCAATTGTAATCGATAAGGCAAAATTGTAATGGTTATTACCCGAGTTTACTTGTTTTCCAATCCATAAGGACACCATCATCAAAATTAAAAACGAAATACAAGTCCGTGAAATAGTAATGATTAAATTTTCCAATTCACCCATCCTTCAGTATTATTCACATCACCACCATTTCATTATTGACCAAATATTAAATGAATATTTATCGGACCTTCTAGGTTTAACTCTTTTCTACTATCCGGCCTTCTACCTATCCAATAGTTAAAGTCTATTCTGAATGTTCAGGAGGGTCAAATCGATTTTTCAAGAATAATTGAACAAAAACAGCCTCTCCTACCCATGTAGAAAAGGCTGTTTCTATGAAATTGCTAAATAGGAATTTAACTTAAGGGTGTTACATTTTCAGAAAGGTCTCGCTTTTTTTATTTCCCTCAAAAATCTACGCATGCGAAACTATCAATTCACAAGTCCCGTCGATTTCAAATTCACCAAACCCTACTGGTATAATTAGATGAGTCCCCTTCTTCAATTCATAACGATCGCCAGAATGGAAAAGTGTTCCCTCACCCTTAATTACACTTAGAAGCAAATATTGCTCATTAAATGAGAACGCAGACTTACCTTGAACGTCCCATTTATAAACAGAGAAAAACTCGGACTCAGCAAAAGTGGTGATCCTAGCGTTTTCCTGCTCCTGAACTGTGGACGTACTGACCGTATCACGATGAGGAACAGTCGTAACCTCAATCGCCTTTTCCAAATGCAGCTCCCTTAAGTTGCCCTCGGCATCGCGACGATCATAGTCATACACCCGGTAAGTGGTGTCGGAACTTTGCTGCGTTTCCAAAACTAATGTGCCTTCACAAAGTGCGTGGATGGTACCGCTTGGCACATAGAAGAAATCGCCAGGCTTAATTTTCACTCTCCGCAGCAATTCGCTCCATTTTCCATCATGAATCTGCGCCATTAATTCTTCTTTCGAGCGGGCGTTATGGCCGAAAATCATGTCGGCATCCTCTTTACAGTCGAGGATATACCAGCATTCTGTCTTCCCTAATTCACCGTTTTCATTCATCAGCGCATAAGAATCATCAGGGTGAACTTGCACAGATAGATCCATATTTGCATCCAAAATCTTCGTCAATAGCGGAAATACCTCTGCTCCAGGATTCCCAAATAGCTCAGGATGTTCCCGCCAGAGGTCGTTCAATGGCATCCCTGCATAAGGCCCATTTTCGATAATAGAGGGACCATTCGGATGAGCAGAAATCGCCCAACATTCTCCTGTATGCTCGTTCGGAATTTCATAGCCAAATTCACTCTTCAGCGCCGTTCCGCCCCAAATTCGCTCTTTAAAAACTGGTTTTAAAAATAACGGTTGCAAGATGATTACCTCCAAAAATACGTTTAGTTATTGGGACAAGGTGCCTGTCCCATGTCCCTTTGCTTGCTGTGCAAGTATGAGGGCACCGGTGATTCCGGCGGCGTCCCCTAGGCCGGGGCTCACTATGTAATCTGAAAGCTCGGGTAAAGATACGTAGCCGTGGATGAGTTCTGGTAAATATTTATAGATAGAAGTAAATACGTGTTTTTGATTCATAACTCCCCCACCAAGGATAATCTTTTTCGGTGAAAGAATCAAAATATAGTGCATGAGAGCTTGGGCGAGATAGTATCCCTCCATTTCCCAAACTTCTTCACGTCCAACAAGATTGACCCCTCTTTCACCCCAGCGCTCTTCAACTGCAGGACCGGCTGCAAGACCTTCGAGGCAATCATAATGATAGGGGCACTTCCCCTTATACAAATCATTAGGGTGACGCCTTACAAGGATATGACCCATTTCCGGGTGTGTCATACCTTGAAGGAGCATACCTTGAACAACCGCGCCGGCACCAATTCCCGTACCAACCGTTATATACAAACAGCTATCCAGCCCTTTGGCAGCACCAAGGGTCGCCTCACCCAATGCCGCTGCATTGACATCCGTATGAAAGCCAATCGGGATCGCGAACGAATCTTTCACAGTTTGCACAAACGGATAATCCCGCCATGCTGTTTTCGGTGTGGAGGTAATCGAACCGTATGTAGGACTATCTCGGTTCACATCGATTGGACCAAATGATCCAATCCCAATCGCATCTATCTGATATTGTTTAAAAAACTCAATCACCCTTGGCATGGTTTCCCCAGGGACTGTAGTTGGAATCTGAACACGATTGACAATATTCCCCGATTCATCCCCAACTGCACAAACAAATTTCGTTCCGCCAGCTTCAATAGCACCTAACATAGCAACACCCTCCATTTTATCTTTCGAAGTTATGGTTTTATAATAAAAATGAGAGGTGCGCTAACACTACTCACTGCAAAACTTCACGAACAAGCAAGAAATGTTTCAATGATTATCCATCTCCTTTCCTAAAACGGAAAGAAGTTCAACATCCGGCCATCCTCACAATATTCAGTTCCAACTTCATTTTATCATTTTCCACTACCAAAAAAACCATCAATTTTCCACAAACTTCGAGGAGTACCAGGCAGCTATACAATTTTTCGTTGAAGCTTGTTCGGTACAGAATATAACTAATCTTCTAAAGAGTTTATTTTAAAATCTACCCAAAAAAGGCCAATTCCCCCTGGTAATGGTGGGAATTGGCCTTTACTTGTTTAAGCTTTTTTTGTTTTCTTATTTAATCCATGCTCCATCTGCTCCGACCTTGTATCCTTGGACGGTTGTGTTTACTGCCATGGTTCCATCTTTTTTAAGGTAGTACCATTTGTTTTTGTACTGCACCCAGCTGTTTTCAAGCATTTTGCCTGATTTACCTAGGTAGTACCAAGCATTTTTGTCATGTACCCAGCCATTTTCAAGCATTTTGCCTGATTTGCCTAAGTAGTACCATACATTTTTATCCTTTACCCAGCTATTTCCAAGCATTTTACCTGATTTGCCTAAGTAGTACCATACATTTTTGTCCTTTACCCAGCCATTTTCAAGCATTTTGCCTGATTTGCCTAAGTAGTACCAGGCATTTTTGTCATGTACCCAGCCATTTTCAAGCATCTTGCCTGATTTGCCCAAGTAGTACCATACATTTTTGTCATGTACCCAGTCATTTTCAAGCATTTTTCCTGATTTGCCCAAGTAGTACCATACATTTTTGTCCTGCACCCAGTCATTTTCAAGCATTTTTCCATCAGTACCAAGGTAATACCAGTTTGTCTTATCTTTCAACCAACCAGTTTGTGCTGCACCATCTTCATAGAAATACCAATGGCCGTCTTCTAATTGCCAACCTTCCTTAACTGGTACCGGTTGTTCTTCATTAGCACTTGGGACTAATTGATAGGTTTGGCTGGCCCCGTTTTCTTCACCAAGCGTATTAATGTTTGGCACTAAGTCCAGATATTGTTTTGCAGCTGCAGAAGCTGTAAATGTCATCGTTACATTTCCGTCAACTGGGGCAATTGACCAGTTGTTGTCAGCCTTCAGATCAATAACTTTTCTATCTCTAATATAATCCATCAAAATATCACGAATCTCATCAGTAGAATCAAGCACTAGCTCAGCCGTTCCGTCAACTAAGCCCGGGAACTTCCCGCCGCCGCCTGCACGGTAGTTATTGGTCACGACGATAAATGTTTGGTCATCCTTAATCGGCGTACCATCCATCATTTTGAAATTGATGATTCTGTGTGAATCCGCGTTCTCAAGGACACCCTTGTTCCAGTCATATCTTCTAGGCTGGGTAACATCCACTTGGTATTTTACACCATCAATTACATCATATAAGTAGCCTGGGAAAGAGTTATCAAGTAAATCTTGTTGTTCCTCTTTAGTTGGGTCGATCTGTTTAAAAGATGAAGCCGAAAATTCAAGCCATTCTCTCACTTGAGTCCCGGTCATTTTTACCGCTTTAATCGTATTGTCAAAGTTGTACAAATCTGTTGCACTTTTAATGGAAAGATCGCCGACAGCGACATTGGTATTATTTTTAAAAGGAGCCATTGCCGAAACAACTGGAATACCCTTTAATTCAGGCTTATTCAATGGAATCCATTTGTTTGCATAATCGATTTGCGCCAGGTTTACAAGGTGTAAACTAGCATCGTCTACTACTCTTGAGAAAAAGCTGAACAACGGCTGCTTCGTCTCGCCAATTTTTTCATTCACATATTTAATCGTTGCTTCGTGCATGTCTTTTACACCATCAACAATCTCTTGATCCAATGGAGTATCTACGGAGACTGGACGATTCTTTGAATTGGAGGCATTTTTGTCCGCCTTCCATTTGCCGTCTTCTTTTACAAGTTTTAAATCCATGACGCCTAAGTTGTCGCCCCATTTTCCAGCTTCAACGGCAGGAACACCATGAATATGTCCGGTCTTATTATCAATTTCCGGTTTATTGTTAAAGCCACTTGCTCCTGGGAACGTTGTATGCGCATGTCCAAACAGCATAGCATCAATGTCCGGTACCTTTGTTAATTCATAAACAGCGTTCTCGGCTTCTTGATCATCCTCTTCCTGAATGTCACAGCCAGAGTGAGCAATCGCGACAATTATGTCTGCCCCCTCTTCCTTCATTTTAGGGATAAATTTTCTTGCTGTTTCCGTAATCCCCTCAACTGTTACTTTTCCATCCAGATAGAATTTGTCCCAATTCATGATTTGTGGTGGAACAAAACCAATGACACCAACTTTAATCGTAGATTCATTACCAGCATCATCGATAATGGTTTTATCTAAAATTTTATACGGAGTGAAATAGTTTTCACCATTGTCAGCACGATAAACGTTTGCGTTTATCACATTGAAATTCGCACCTTCTAAAACACGATCCAGATACTCGAGACCATAGTTGAACTCATGGTTCCCAATAATCGCCGCATCGTAGTCAAGGGTGTTCATTGCTTTAAATAGTGGATGAACTTCTCCTGCCTTCAGGTTTTTGGCAGCATACGTTGCCAATGGATTCCCTTGGATGGAATCGCCGGCATCAAAAAGCATCGAGTTTTTAACTCCTTCTTCTTCTCGTGCCGCCTTGATTAGTGTTGCAGTTTTCGCCAAACCATATTTAATTCCTTGGTCTGTACCTTGATAATAATCATACGGCATAACATTCGAATGAAGATCGGTAGTTTCCAAGATACGTAACTTTGCTGTGTTCTCTGTACCAGCTTCACTTTCTGCTTTTACCCCAGCAGGAAAAAGCCCTTGTACAGACGCAGCCACAAGAAAAGCTATTAAAATAGCATTCAGAAAAACTTTTCCTTTTTTCAACACAAAACATCCACCTTTCGACAAAATATTTAGTACCCCGAAAAATTATACAATGACTCTAGCATTTATACAAGTTATGGGTTGATAGCGTTTGCACATACTATGGTTAGTAGAAGGATTTGGGATAAAACCGCACATTTACATTCCTATCTTAATACTGTGAAATTTTGTACTTAAAGTAACTGGGCAGGATAGATGAAGGAAATTCAAAATATACCTAGAATTTCTTTGTATATTTGATATAATTTAATTGAAAGAAAAAGTAAAATTTGGGCTAGTGGAGAGGAGATAAGGTTTGATGATTACGAGGAAATTTTTAGTCCTTTTATTTTTAATAGCTAATCTTTTAGTCTTACTGTCACCATTTTTCAGCAAAAGTTCCGTAAGCAATTATGATGATCTAAAAAATGCTGCATTTGGTTTTCCGTTCCCTTTTGTTAATCAAGACCTATCCAGCTTTGATCCACCATTTCCTTATGTTATGTCTATTTCTTCTCCCTGGGAAAATCCTATGTCAATAAATCTGTTATCTTTAATTGCCTCTTTGCTTGTTGTAAATGTGCCAATATATTTTATTTACTATATATTAGGTTTACTCAGGAAGTAATTTTTCATAATTCTTCAGCACTCAGATCCAAAGTCGATTATTCATGCTAAATGTTCTTGGCTCAAATGAAATGTGGTCACTCCTTATATGCTTTATATCTCTTTTAAGCTACCCAATACGGACGATTTCCCTGGCTTCGGTCGCTTATAGCCCTTATAAGCTACCCAACTTGATCAAATTCCCCGGATTCGGTCGCTTATAGCTCTTATAAGCTACCCAACTTGGGCAAATTCCCC
>NZ_BCVP01000077.1 GCF_001591805.1 Neobacillus novalis NBRC 102450
AGTTACTATCCTTGCTATCAGTGATCATTAGACGAAAAGTTCTACTAATACTTTCCTTTAAACCGCCGAACAAAAATAATTCTTCCTTAGAATACCACTTTTAAAAAGTATTTGCAAGTTTACCATCCCTTGCGGAAACAAAGAACCATGGGGACGGTTTTGCTGTTTTTCACTTACCTCTAAAAAAGCCAAGAGAACCATCCCTTTAGATTCTTAAGAAAAGGATCACCGTCTTGGCAGCCAAATATATGCATAATACAGTGTAGGTATTTTTAAATTTTTTTGAAGACCTTTTTCACATTTTTTTCTATAAGCATTCTTATAAAAAAGCTATAATTAATAGCTTGTGTATGGATAATAAAAATCTTTCTCCTGTATTTAAATGTTAATAAGTGCTTTTGTGTTTTGTAATATGTGATTTCATTGTAAGGTATTTGATACGTTCGTCCAAAAGATGTTCTATACACGAACATATCCGAATCTTTACTTACATCAATTCTCCATAAAAATCCTCTTATTGTTGCCAAACTCCCAAATAAGATGACTGAAGATGCAACAATAAAACCAATTAAGTTATAATCCTCAGTATTATCTGGAAAAAGAATAGATAAAATTACAATCGCCATAATTCCCAATGTAAAAAGGAAGGCTAACCATTTAAATAAATTTGGTATTCTTACAATAGCACTTCTTCCTCTAGAAAACGACATTTCATTCTTCCCGGCAACTTCTTCCTGAACCTGAAAAACACTCAATTTTTTTTGGAACCATTTCAATAATCCAAAAAGAATTTTTTCAGGCAATACTCCAATTGCTTCATTGCCTCTTCTAGTTTTCCAAGATACGTACAAAAATACGATTGATGAAAGCAAGCCACGTATAGCCATTTTTACATCCTCTATCCCGTCCCAAAAGCTTCCTATGGAGTTCATTATACATACGATTGTTATAGTAGAGAACCACCATCTAATGTGGAGTGAATAACCTGAAAATACTTGATCGTGTATCCGATTTACAATAAAGCCTAAAAAATAACAAATGATTGAAATTGACAAATATACTTCTACAGGCATTCTTCACCACTCCATTAACACATCAGCTCAATCATTCATAGTTTGCAAAATTAATATGACAGCAATAACCTGCAAGGTTCAATACTAAAATTTCAACTAACCTGGATTTTGGTCTTTCCTAATTTACAAATCAATTCCATAATATTTCCTTTATCTCCTTTAAAGGTCTTTCAATAATTGATTTATTCGCCACTCCTTATTTTAAGTCCTTCTTCTACTAACCCGCCCTTAACATTAAAATTCCCATTTTAAGAATTTACTTGCCGTGATATCCCCCAGCACGCACCATCAATGCCAATCCTCCTACCAAAACAGAACCAGCTATAACTGCAAGTAAAGGTTTTAGATACCAGAACGCTACCACCCCAGATAGCTGCTTTAAAATTTCATTACCTATAAAATATGTAAATAGCATTATTAAACCTGTACAACTAATAGCTAGACCTACTTTAAAAAGAGTATTCAAATCATCACCCCTAAAATATGGATTATTTTCTCTCCGTTATGATATTGCCTCCGTTAATAAATCTTTTTCTAATGCGGTAGCAAAGTTTATCACCGTTGATATTTTCACCAATATAAATCATTTCATTAGGTACATTTTTCGGTCTGTTCTCTCGATTTTGTTTTACAATATCAATTGTTAAGGGTGATTGTTCTTTAGTTAGAATAGGGAACAAAGTCCAATCACCAAATTTTGCTGCATTCGTTTCTAAAAAAGTTCCTTGTATTCATCTGGAATCATAGCACCAAGTGCTTTTTCTATTTTTTTCAAATCGAGTAACGATACACCAGCCACTTTCGAACTCGGGTTAATCATGTTTATTACTTTCTTCATTTCTTCCCACATATTACTTCCGGATTATTATGACATACTTAATTGCAAATTAACTATGAATGCTTTCGATATTTATTATTAAAAACCCTCTATTTTTTTCAACAACCGGCCCCCTGTTTAGGGTTAATATTTTCTTTTAATTGTCCTTTTGGGGCGTATTTTTCTTATTCATTAACTGTATCACTTGCTCCTTGGGGCTCCAGCAATTAAATTTATAGTTCGGTTTTGTTTCATAACCTAACCGGCTGCAATAATAATTCATTCCTTCTCCTTTTTTCTCTACTTTAAAATGCCGGCATGTTGCACAGCAATGGAAATCCTTCATATACACATTCACCTTTTTCTTAACCCCTTTGTTACACAGTTTGGGGCAAATCCGATATAATACTTCAATTACTCTGCTCTCCAATAGCACAATAAGAAAATAGCTACCAAAATGGCAGCTGGATCCTCAACCTTGCACCTGTTCGTTACCTTTATTACTTTATTGCGATGTGTATTTCAATTTCCCCATTAGGATAATATTTCTCATAATCATATGAATAAGCTCGTTTTAATGTACCTGATTCTTCTTGATCCCATATCTTACTCCAAGTATTAAATATCCCTTGTTCTTCACCTGTATCCACTTTGAAGATTTCGTATTTTTCATAGTCTGGTATCTCTATAACTGGTTTCTCACCATTATCTTCAATACCTATGCTTAATGAATAATCCCCTTTGTAATCACTCTCATATTCATGATAAACACCGTATGTAATGTTTTCATATTTAGCCAGACAATTAGAAGCATTCTTCCACAATTCTGTGATTTTTTGCATCACACGATCATCACTAAAATTATTCGTTCTAATGCTGTTAATGGTTGTTAATTTCATCAAAATTCATCCTTTCTATATATCTTTAATAGTTAGATTCAACATAAATATCCATTTTCCTTTAAAGGCGTTATGAGATAATCTGGCCCAATCCAAAAGATAGAACGCTATTTATCCTGCAGAAATGAGCCCTGTTCTTAAATACATACGTATGAAATTTGAAGAGAAAAATTTACTAAGCTCCACCTATATTAACCTGACATATTGGTGAAAAAGCAAAACGGCTGCCAAAATGGCAGCCGAGATTATAAGCAAAAGCACGTGGTTCTTTAAGTATAATATTTACAAAGTTAAAATTTCACTTTTGATTGCTAATTACCCTTTACTTAAACAAGAATCCGTTTATAACCAGAAGTTTAGTGCCGCACATCTAAAAATAATTTTATCTCTTTAATTTGTTCTATGTGTCGCTGTTCATGCAAATAGATCTGTTCAATCCATTGATCAAGCGGTAATTCACCTAGGGCAGGATGCTTCACTGATTTTTCCGCCAATATTGATTGATCTTCTATAGTACTAAGAAAAGTCATCAATTTTTTTCTCGAATCATTTAACAAATCAATTATTTGGTGCACTTCAAATGGCTCTACATCTGGTCCAACCATTTTTGGAGCTTTAATCTTTTTCGTTCTATCCAATATGATAAGCTGAACGTTTTTACGTTCCTTTTGAGAACGATCAATCTCTTTTAATCCCCATGCAATCGCCTTTATAGTTGCCTCTTCCACTAAAACTAAGTGATGGCACACTTGTGCGATACTCCACTTATTCCTATCAGGCTTACTATTAAATTGTGCATCACTTAATAAAGTAATCTCCTTTACTAGGTTATTTCTCGTTTCAAACAGATTGTCGTTTACTAAATTATTCATGAGATTTCTCCTTCACCAGAAAGTGGGTACTTAGATTCCTATTCTGTATATATTCTCTATGATGAAAAGTATTCTCTTGGGTTTTCCTTCATATTATAAGTTTAATAACTTATTGAACTCCTTCATTTAGAATAATCCGAGCTCAAGTTGAAGTAGAAAAAGGGTGCTGCCAACGGTTCATGCCATTCCTTAGCCCATCCTTGAACATCTACCTTTTCTGCTCTTCCTTAAATTTATTTAAACAATTTTTACATATACAATGCTTTCTTCGATTTTCTACAGGAACTAATTCAAAGATTCCTTTAGGAAATTCTTCATTGGAACACCAGCAGTTATTCAATTCTCCAGCACCTGTCATACATTCGTTTTCATTTCCACATATAGGACAATTTTTATTGGACAATTCACTCTCTCCTTCATACACCACATAATGGATCAACTATTTCAGATTTGATTGTTAATTGAGACCATACGGAAACTTTTCCACTTCACTTAAACTTACTCTAATCTCAGTTGATAATAAATTCGTTTTTTTAACCATTGTAGTCCTTTTAATTTTCCCCTTACTCGGAATGAACCGGTTCTCCTTAACCAAAATGAAAAAATCAAATGTATCATTATTTTCGGCGAACTAACTATTTTGAGCTTGCATGAGTTCATATATCTTACGAGCGGTGTTGACATTTCTAACAGTAACTTGTTTGTATAACCTTGATCCAATTATCTTTACCATTCCGCTTTTGGTTACATTTTTCTTGTCAACGGACCATAGAATCGCACCGGGGACATATTTCACATTGTCAATATTTGGTTTGATGACCAAATTCGTAAGTACAGATTCATCATCAATTTCATCCCATAAAAACAAGACATCACTTTTCATGTCTTTGTCATTTTTCCATGTGTCCGGAATAGCGTTAATGATTCCCCTGACATCATCGACACTACGAACTACTACTTTAATTTGTAATCCGAAATCATGATGTATTGCTTCTTCCAAAATACGTGATAGTTCAGCCTTTGATGGGCCTATGTATGAAAAAATAATATTACCTGTATTGATGTATGTCACCACATCATTCATCCCGACTTGTTCAAACGTTTGTTTAAGCAACTTCATGTCAATTTTATTTTTTCCACCGACATTAATCCCCCGAAGAAGAGCGATATAAACCATAACCATCTTCCTTTCGACTTTTTACTTATTAATCCATTATATCTTATTGACTATATCTGCTAAACCAACCTTTCCTGTAGTTCAATAAGAAATAGGCTAACAATTGTTCCTGAAAAATATAAAACTATCTTCATATTCCGTTTCAAATTCCCCAAGGTTCTTGTAAGGAAAGAAATGGATGACAAGGGCGGAAAAAGGAAACAATGAAGAAGTAGCGTAACTTTTCGAAATCATCTACAATATAGTCAGGCACCTATTGCGGACAAAATCACTAAAAATATTTGGATTAAGAGAGGCGGGAAATGAAATGGAAACATCTAATAAAGTAACGGTAGAAACAACAGTTCAAGCACCAGTAGAAAAGGTATGGGAATATTGGACAGAGCCAACTCATATAAAAAAATGGAACAGCGCTTCAGATGACTGGCACACACCAATTGCTGAGAATGATTTAAGAGCAGGCGGAAAATTCCATTCAAGAATGGAAGCCAAAGATGGCAGTTTTGGTTTTGATTTTGGCGGAACGTATGATGAAGTGAAATTACATGAGGTTATTGCTTATACACTGGGTGATGGAAGAAAAGTTAACATCACGTTTAAAGGTCAAGATAACAAAACGGAAGTAATTGAAACTTTTGATGCTGAAACTACGAATCCAGTTGAGTTTCAACAACAAGGATGGCAAGCAATCCTAGATAATTTCAAAAAATACGCAGAGCAAACATCTATTTAAAAAAAGATAAGAAGAGATGCTCTAGTTATCTTTTTTATAAGGCACTAAATTAAATCAATGGCAGTATCCGTAATTATTCAATAACCACGGGTACTGCCATTTTTTATTTTTATGATTATCGTAAAATGTCGTGGTGTCAGGCACCAATCATGGGCGCCTGTCCATAGATGGGACCTGACATCTTTCTATCAAAAAGTTAAGGCTATAGTTGTGCAGCTGTCGAAAAAAAGACTCTTCCAGGTGTATACCCCTTGAAAATAACAGTTTGGCCAATATGGGAAAATGACTGTAAAAAAAATATATTTAATACAGCAGTAAATAGAAGAACGTTTCCCTCTGGCAGATGGTAGGCGGTCATTAATGTGATAAATGAAATAATTAGCAAGATCCATGCAGCATTAATAGAAAGCTGGGAGGTGATTCTACTTCAACTTTCTCGCTTGATATTCTTGGAAACCTTTAAGTAGACCTGTCCTTCCACACCCAATAGGATTATCCCAAGGAACAATATTAGTGTGAAACAAGATAATTCGGGCAGTGACGGGACACCGAAACTTTAAAGCATCGCACTCCGTTGAATAATGGAGCTAAATCAGTTAAGACATATTTTATCCTATTATAATTAGGAGATTTCATGTTTTTGTGATACACTTTC
>NZ_BCVP01000078.1 GCF_001591805.1 Neobacillus novalis NBRC 102450
CCGAAGTTTCACCCATCAATCATGTAAAAAACACGAAAGAAAAATCATTCTTTATCCTCCATAGTACTACAGATAAAGCGATTCCTTATGCCGAAAGCGAAAAATTATTTCAATCGATTTCATCCAATAACCATAAAGAATTGTGGCTGACGAAAGATTGTGAGCACATTCATTCGTATCGCTTAAATAAAAAAGAGTATACACACCGTGTACTTAAGTTCCTAAATAAGTAATTAAAACTTGACTAAAACGAATATGGGAGAAAACTATAAACAAGTATTTCAATGGGTGCCTGACACCCGCTAAATAGTGTCGGGCACCCATTAATTTTGGTTCAATTTGCCTTCTCAAGCACCCTTTTTAGTTTGTAATGACATCCTTATATTTGTCGGGTTTTCTTTTAAATAGAGCAACTGCAAACGAACAAATAGGAACGATTTTTTTGCCTTCTGCTCTCATCTCAGCTACTACACAGTCCACCAATTGTTCCGCTACTCCCTGTCCCCTTAGGCTGGAATTTACAAATGTATGCGTTAAAAGTACTTGATGTTCTCCATCAGGTTCATATATGACCTCAGCCAGTAACTTACCGGTCTCATCATATTTATTAAAACGATTACTCTCTTTTTTAAAATCCATTTTAAATTCTCCTTTCTTCCATCTACGTAGTGTTGAGTTTCCACATAGTGCCTGACACCGATAGGTTACCGCGTATTTATTTTTTAATTCATCTAGCATGTTCTGCCCAAAAAAGGGTAGACCCCCACCTCACGAAGGTACAATTTATTGGTTAGTCTGCAACGTTTTCCATATTTTATATTTCTCACGCTGGCATGCGGCGCAAGGTCTGAATCCAGCTTCTATTGCAGTTTGTTCATCCTCAAAAAATACCCTATCTTTAACATACCCCCACTTAGCGATGCCACGTAATGCAGCAGGACAATCCATCCGACCATATACTTTTGTTTTTTTATTACCGCCATAGGTTCCTGGAGTTTCACTCTTATAAAATTTCTTGTCGGCCCCCATAAGTGTATATGTTTTATGTAGGTTCCCGTTTTCCGATCTCTCACTCATTCCATTACCCCCAATATCATCCAGGTATTTCTCGTTTTTTACTTTCATCCACCCTGATAGTTCATCGAAATCCATTTCATTTACAATTTTCCGCTTCGTTTTATAGTGACTTTCAAATCTCACCAGCTCTGTTCACAAATGATTTAATCACGATTTTTACAACCGATAATTCTAAAGCAACTATTCTGTTTAACCTTTCTAAATAATAATGAAAGGAAATAAAGTTTTAGGCACCTCCATTATTTTTTGGAAAATGGGAAAATGGGGCCAGCCCCCGGAACTTTAATGCTTTAGTTCACCGGGGGACTGATCCTAAAATTGGATTTTTGCTTCTTGGACATAGGCTGGGACTTATTTAATTTATAGCTATTTCCTGCTTTAAAAGCATACAAAGTGATGCTTTAAATTATGACTAACCCCCGATGTAGTCGACTGCATTAAGGGTAAGGTTATAACCCCTTAAACATTTGCGGTTTTCTTCATCCAATCGAACAGCTGATGGACATCCCCTGTCTCTTTTAAAGCTTCAGCTGTTTCCTTCATATTTCTTTTAAAGGTTCTTCTTTTCCAATCGCGAAGTTCTGCTTTATTTTCAGTCAGTACGGCTGCCATTTTATAGCAATCGGCAAGAACTTTTTTCATATCCCAACGTTCTTCGGCCAGCTTATTCGCCATGATTACAGCATTGCAAGCTTCATGTAAATAATTTACTTTCCATTTGTAATGTAAGGCTAAATTCTTCATGTATTTTTGTTGAATGATGCTAAACCAAACACCATAATAAACACCTGATAGTTGAAAGTTTGGATTATGTTTCCCGTGGCCATTACAGCCTGTTAATGTCACAATTCCTGCTTCATTTAGAGCCTTCACCATGATGGCTGTGAAAGGACAGAGATTAATTGTGTTGGTGCGTATCCCATAACGGCGGTTTACAAAGCTTCTCCATTTAAAATGGTAGCCCTCCATATGGACAAGATGCTCACGACCATGAAAATGAATGATTTCCTTCATCTTTTGTAATGGAAAATGATTGGTAAGTAATTGAAACCGGTCACCGTTCCAAAAAACAGGGATTTGCATTTTTTCAAGAAATCTTTTAAGCTGATGAAAATCCTGCTGGCTTCCATTTGGCAGTGTGATGAAATCATTTTCCACCCTCACTGGAAAACCTCTTAATACAAGTGCCTCTGCTAATTTTTCCGTTCCTGCTTGCATTTCCATTGAAAGATAAACAGATTGTTTCATTTCAATTCCCCCTTGGTATCTCGTTAATTTCTAACTGTGTTTAGAATACCAAGTTAGGGTTACACTCTTTGTAACCGAAAGAAACCGTCTGCTTTATTAAACTTTGAAGGTCTCAACTGCTGGGTTTAGGATATATTTCTGGCTTTTCCTTTCCCCGACTGTTTGGATTAGAGCATTTACCTCCACGTCTAATCCTTTTTCAATAGCTAGGCGTAATCTTCTTATATCTGTTTTAATGGATTCGGCATTTTTTTCCTTGATGCTGTTAAGATTCACTAGGATATCACGCTTTGTTAGTCCATCTTTAAATTCAAAAAATAATTTTAACAGTTCCGCCTGTGTTGTATTTAATACCATTGAGCAGCCATTCCCATGTAAAATCATGCCATGACGCCCATTTTCAAGGACATAGCATTTTCCATCGCGGCATTTTTCAATCAAGGTCTCTCGTTCTGCCCGCTTGTTCATTCGCGTACCCGGATCATTTAACCTCGAGAAGGTGGATTGCTGTTCGGCCATTTTACTATATTTTACTCGAAATCTAGAAAACTCATCATCTTGATCAAGTTTTTTCGAATGACTAAAACACGCCTCGGCTTTTTTTATAAAACCAAGTTCCAAATAGGCCTTGCCCAGTAAACACTGGATTTTTATCTCTTTCTCTACCGCTAAACCTCTTTCAAGTGCTTCCTTCGCATAGAAAGCAGCCGATTCCCATTTTTCATTTCCATGCGTCATCTTTTCCGCAAGAAAAGCAAGATGATAAAAGATATCCCCCTTTTCTGGCATATAACGAGCAGCATTTTGTAAATAACGGAAGGCGGTTCGGTCATTCCCCCGAATCATTTTCTCTGAACGGCCATATTCTAAATACAGCTCTGCTAAGGTTCGATAATAAAAGGATTTCTTATCATTGGATAATTTTCTCCTTACTAAGGCCTTATGAATTTCAATGCCCTCCGCTACCCAATCCTGTCTAAAATCTGGATCTTCTTCAGATTCATCCCTAATCACCCATTCTTCTTGGAGATATTCTAACTTTTCAAGTGGGCATCTATTGTAATCCTCTAATAACATATTGATTCACCCTTCTTATTAACTTACAAAGACATGAAGTATTTTCTCAACCTATTAATCTTCCATTTTACGATGAAGAAGTCCTGCTTTCTTTTTTACTTAATTCCGCTGATATTTTCCCTAATTGAGTTGTCTTCTGCAACGGATTGAAAAAAAGGGTCAGACCCCCGATATGCTAACACTTTAGCGCACTGAGGGTCTGTCCTGAGAATTTATCCTCATTCGGAATTTGTCGAATTTAATTCAGTAATTACCGGGTGGTGCATTATTTTTAAACCCCTTTACCCCTTTTCTGCAATAAAGTATTTTAATTGCCGTGAGAGCGCTTTTTTCCTTATAATAGAAGAATAATTTGGTTTGGAAAGAAGGGCTCGGGTTGTTAAAGAAAATTCATTATGGCTGGGTTATTTTAGCGGTCTGTTTTATCGGAGTTTTAGCCGCTCAAGGCCTGCGTTATTGTTTCGGTGCTTTTATAGAGCCGTGGGAGCAGGAATTCACCGCTTCAAGGAGCATGGTTTCCGCCATTTCATTTGTCAGTTTCATTGTCTTCGCGCTCTCACAGCCTGTGATTGGAAAGCTCATTGACAAATACGGTGTGAAGCGGATTTTTGTTTACAGCATTATTTTGTTAGGTGTTACAACCATTCTCACCTATTTCGCACAAAACATTTGGCAGCTTCTGATTTTATACGGCGTGATATCTTCGCTTGGGTTTGGCGGGGCATCGGGGGTGACCGCCACCATTGCCGTAACAAAATGGTTTCATAAAAAACAAGGCTTAGCCCTTGGTTTAGTAGAAGCAGGCTTTGGTGCCGGACAAATGGTGATGGTTTCGAGCTCGCTGTTTTTAATTAATGCATTCGGCTGGAAAACTACCGTTTTACTTATAGGTGGATTTCTCCTGCTGATTGTTTTTCCGCTTCTAGCAATCTTTTTAAAATCGGAGCCTGCTGAAATGGGCATCAAAGCATTAGGAGCGGCTGGGACCGCTATCAAACAGCAACAGGATTCAATAGAATCGAAAGAAACACAGCCTATTTTAAAAAAGGGATACCTCTTCCATCGCGGTTTCTGGTTTCTGATTATTCCGTTTTTTATTTGTGGATTTACTACTACCGGGCTCATGGATACCCATTTAATACCGTTTGCCCAGGCTTGTGGCTTTTCTGTTGCTGTAACGGGCACGGCAGTAACCCTTCTAGCTGCATTTAACACTGGTGGAACGATTGTTGCCGGAATCTTAGCGGACCGATTTGATAATCGCAAAATGATCGCTTTGATTTATTTTTTTCGAGGAATGACGATTGTCTTTCTAGTAATCTTTTTAACTAGTGCAAAATGGTTAGGCTTTTTCATAGAAAATCCTTGGCTATTATTTGTCTTTTCCATTTCCTTCGGTATTGTAGATTTTGCCGTTGTGGCGCCTACCGTAAAATTACTTGCAGGCTATTTTCGCGGTTCATCATTAGGTGTTGTGACTGGCTTCCTTTACATGAGCCATCAGCTTGGGTCAGCAATCGGCTCGTTTCTTCCGGGAGTCCTCTTTGACCGCGGCGGAAGCTACACAAGTTCATTAGTCACAGCTGCAATCCTATTGATGCTTGCTGCGATTGTCAGTGCATGTTTGCCGAAGCAGACAGCACAGCAAGAAGCGAAAGCAGCTTAAAAAAGAGTCAGACCCCCCATGTGCTAACGGTTTAGCCGCTGGGGGTCTAACCAGAGAAAAAACTCGATTACAGCATTTTTACCCGTTTTAATTAGCTCCTTTCTCCAATAATTTGTAGTAAAATACACAAAACTTCCAAATTTCCCTCTCCAAAATAACTATTACGAATATAAGCCTATTTACCTAAATCAGTATTATTTTTTCAGCAATTTTTAACCAAGCTATTCGCTCTTCCCCTTCATCCACCCATAATTGTATTACTACAAGGCATTCCTTTTTAACAAAGGAATACAAATTTCCACTCGACATATCTTTCCTTAATAAAAATTCGGCCGCCCTTACAGTGTCCGCTATTAGTAAAACCTTTTTTAAAAAATGGGACTTTAAAATTTTCCGTTTTTGTGTTGACTTACATATGATAATGTACCGATGACGTCAAATGGAAAGGAGGAGTTTATGTTGAGTGAGGAAAAGAATGGGGAATCAAGTAAATCAGGTAAGTCCCTGTGGAAACCGCTTTTGGCAGCGCCCGCTTTATTTTTTCTTGCCCCATTAGGGATCGGTTTGTATCTAACCC
>NZ_BCVP01000079.1 GCF_001591805.1 Neobacillus novalis NBRC 102450
CGCTGGAGCTAGACATATATAATAAGGAGGCGATTTAAATGGAGACCCTTCAACTACGAATTGAAGAACATATTAACAAATTAAGTCACTTTACAGCCACACCTGGAAAAGGGACGACAAGGCTGACTTATAGTAAGGAAGACAGGCTGGCTAGGAACTATATTATTGAAAAAATGAAGGAATACGGATTGGCTGTCAGTGAAGATGGAATGGGTAATATCTTCGGAAGGCTGGAAGGTACTCTAAAGGACGCGCCGAGCGTTCTAATCGGTTCCCATTTTGATTCAGTTCCAAATGGAGGCTCTTATGACGGCCCTGCAGGTGTAGTCGCGGGGCTAGAAGTTGCTGCACTTTTTGCCGAAAATCAATTAACACCCAAATACCCATTGGAAATTATTGCCCTTATCGAGGAAGAAGGAGCACGATTCGGCGGCGGGCTGATGGGCTCTAGAGGTATGACCGGTTTGCTGAGTGAAGATGATTTTAAAAATTTAAAGGACCAAAATGGGATCTCCACAGAAGAAGCGATGGTAAAAATCGGATTGGATTCATCGCTTCCCAAAAAAAGAGATCCTAAAACAATCAAGGCATTCCTAGAAATGCATATCGAACAGGGGCCAATTCTCGAGGAAAAAGATATTCCGATTGGCGTAGTAGAGGCTATTGTCGGGCTGACTCAATTTGAAGTAACCGTGGAAGGGCAAGCAGGACATGCAGGCACTACACCGATGGATCGCCGCTCGGATGCACTTGTTACTGCTGCTAAGATGATTGCTCAATTTCCTGGCCTCGCCATCGAAGAAGGGGAAGGAACCGTAATTACAACGGGGCAATTGAATGTTTTTCCAAACGGTGCCAATGTCATCCCGAAAAAGACCGTTTTTACAGTAGATATACGGTCCGGCAAGGAAGAACATATCGAGAATGTCATCCGGAAACTGAACGAATTAATAGAACTATCTAGTACGAATGGAATTAAGATTACGGCTGAACAGCAGTTATATATGCAGCCAAAAGCCATGAACCAAGAGATTGTCGCGCTTATGAAACAAATCAGTAGTGAATTAGAAACTCCTTATTGTTCGATTAATAGTGGAGCAGGTCACGATGCGATGGTCTTTTCCGATGTTACAGCTGTAGGGATGCTGTTCATTCCAAGTAAGGATGGCCTTAGCCATTGTCCGGAGGAATGGTCAGATGCTAAGCATATCGCAAATGCCATACAGATTTTTTATGAAACTGCAAAGAAATTAACGGAGGCTTCGTCAAATGATTAATGAACAAATAAAACAAGCGATTCAACAATATAGTGAGGAATTAACAGCCATTCGGAGAAAGCTTCATAGTGAGCCTGAGCTATCCTGGGAAGAAGAAAACACAACCGCTTTTGTCTGCGACTATCTTGAAAATCTAGGAATCTCTTATCGAAGAGCTGTGCCAACAGGTGTCATTGCTACCATCGAAGGCGGAAAGCCAGGGAAAACAGTAGCATTAAGAGGAGATATGGATGCCTTATCAGTGGAAGAATTGAATAACGATCTGCCATATGCATCAAAGACAGAAGGAAAAATGCATGCGTGCGGCCATGACGCCCATACTGCGATGCTCTTGATTGCTGCCAAAGCTTTAAATGAGAGCAAGGAAGAACTGCCCGGCAATGTCCGGTTATTGTTCCAGCCTGCTGAAGAGGTAGCGGAAGGTGCTAAAGCATTCGTAAAACAAGGGGCTGTTGACGGAGTGGATAACGTTTTCGGTATTCATATTTGGTCACAAATGCCGACAAACAAGGTGTCTTGCCCGGAGGGACCATCATTCGCTTCTGCCGATCTGTTTACAGTAACGTTTAAAGGAAGAGGCGGCCATGGCGCGATGCCGCATGATTGTATCGATGCAGCGGTTGTGGCTTCTTCGTTTGTAATGAATGTGCAAACAATCGTCTCGAGAACGGTTGATACATTACATCCTGCAGTTCTAACCGTCGGAAAAATGGTGGTCGGCACACGCTTTAATGTTATTGCTGAAAATGCCGTAATTGAGGGAACTGTCCGCTGCTTTGACCCTAAAACAAGAGATCATATTGAAACCCAGCTCAAGCATTATGCAGAACAGGTCGCAGCCATATACGGAGCAACAGCACAAGTAGAGTATGTCCGTGGTACCCAGGCTGTTAATAACGATGTGTACAGTGCTAAATTGGTTCAAAAAGTGGCCGCAGAAGCATTTGGCGCAGATGCTGTCTATTTTGAAAAGCCAACAATGGGCGGTGAGGATTTCAGCGAATATATGGCTGAAGTACCTGGCAGCTTCGCTCTTGTGGGCAGCGGTAATCCTGAAAAAGATACAGAGTGGGCGCACCATCATGGTAAATTCAACATCGACGAAGACGCACTCGTTATCGGTGCGGAATTATACGCGCAATATGCTTGGGCTTATTTAACTGAATAAGGCTGATGCCTGACCCCGAGGCTTTAAAGCTTTAAAGCCTCGGGGGTCAGGCACCATATTCACACTTTAGCCCCAAACACTTTCAGCAATAGTAATGACGTGTTTTATCTTATTCCATTGATCTTCTTCTGTTAAATTGTTGCCTTCCTCCGTACTTGCAAAGCCGCATTGAGGACTTAATGCTAAGTTCTCTAAAGGAATAAAACGGCTTGCTTGTTTAATTCTCTCTTTAATCGTATCAGGGTCTTCTAGTTCTGGGAATTTAGAAGTGATTAATCCTAGAATAACCTTTTGGTCAGCGCGTTTAAAGCTTTTTAATGGTTCAAAATCTCCCGAGCGCCCGTCATCATATTCTAAGAAGAGTCCATCTACCTTTAAATCAGCAAATATGGCATCAGAGATTTGACCGTAACCGCCGCTAGTTATATAAGTAGACCTGAAGTTTCCACGGCAAATATGCATCGTGATAACCATATCTTCAGGTTTTTTAGAAATGGCTTCATTTAAACAGCGTACTCTTGTTTCGATGATATCCTGTACTTCCATATTAAGTTTTTCAACGACTGCTTGAATCCGTTCTTCCGAAACAAAATCAATCCAAGAAGTATCATCTAATTGTAAATATCGGCACCCTGCGTCATAGAAGGCTTGAATGGCTTTTTGGTAAGCAATAACTGTATCATGAAAGAACTGTTCTCTGTTATCGTTATAATACTCATCCCCCTGAATTCTAGTAAATAACATATTAGGGCTTGGAATCGAGAACTTAGCCACTTGACTGCCATTGCCATAGCGGTCGACTGCCTGTTTTAAGAACTTGAAATGTTCTAACATATAATGATCATTGAAGTCTACTTTACCAACGACTTTAATCGCTTTATTTTTTGTTTTCGCTCCTTGGAAGTTACTAATATATTCCGTTTCAAACTCTTCTACACCATCTAAGCCTGATAAGAAATCCAAGTGCCACCATGAGCGTCTAAACTCACCGTCTGTGATGGAGTTAAGGCCAACTTCAATTTGTTTTTGGACAAGTTTCTCAATTTCTTGATCCTCTATCTTCTTTAAGGTATCTTTATCAATTTCTCCATTTGCAAAAGCTTTTCTTGCCTCTTTAATTGATTCTGTTCTTAAAAAGCTGCCTACATGATCGGCTTTAAATGGTGCTTTCACTGCTGTCTTTGTCATGTAAAATTCCTTCTTTCTATAATAATTAAAAAACCTCTTCTCACAAATAAGAAGAGGAAATCATTACCGGCACAGGTTCTCTTCTTATCTTCAAGCAAATCGCTTCTGGAATTGGCACAGTACTAACGTAAGTCTGCTGCCGAGGTATCGCGGGGCCAGTCCCTCCACCTCTCTTGATAAGAGTATTCTAAACTATATAATTATTAATTACGTTACATCCGTTTTACTATTCTGTCAAATAGGAAGTAAATCATGACATCAAAAATCAAACGGTAATACTCTGTAAAGTTCAGTAAATTGAAAAGAATGATTTAAACCAGCTTACTTTGTCTAAAATGGTAGAGAGGTGATTTGATGAAATTTCTATTAATCTTCGGCAGTATTTTTGCACCAGGTCTCATGTTCTTTGTGATGAAAATCAAGCCTAAATTACGTGTGGTTTTTAATATATGCGCCATTGTATCTGCACTAGTTTTTGGGAATATTTCCTCTCTCGCCATTTACGAGATTATTAAAGATAAAACCGTATTCATGACCAATATCCATGGTATATTCCTAAATCCACTTTTCTTAGTAACGGGTTCCTATTTGGGTATATATTTTATCAATCGAATGGTGCTATGGATGGTAGATGAAATATAGAGAACAGTGTCTTAATACTATTGCCTGAGCCCCGATGCCTTAACGCTTTAACACACTGGGGGTCAGGCATCAATTTTTCAGAAAAATACCAATCGATGGATATGGAAAGTGGAACCCAAACCTGAAAAAAAGTGAAAGAAAGCTGTCCAAACTCCGCGCGTCACAGAAGTAAATTTAAAACATAAGATGGATTACAGAAAAGAATGAGAATGAAGGGGAGGACTATAGAGTGCCTTCAGTCATTAATTTAGGAATATTTAATGTTAACTCTCCACAGCCCAGCTCAGCCATCTTTATTGGTGAATCAATTGTTACCGGGATGGACGCCAATAGAAAATATAATTTAGGCTTTGGGGGTATTTATGGATTTGGAAACGTGCAGGCCGGAAACTTAGTCAATAATCTAGATAGCTTTGAGGTCATAGACGGGGCAATCTTTGACAATGATATTAAACCAAATTTTGGTCCGAATATATAATGATTTGTACGATATACCTCAATCCATCTCTTTGCCCAGTTTTGGATTGAAGAAAAAAACAACAAACCCTTATTTTAACTGGGGTTTGTTGTTTTCTTTTGTTGGGCATTTTCTTCCATTTGTTCTTGTTTGATTCCCTTCTTTTTCTTCGGGACGCGCTCGTAATTGGTTAATGAGGCAGTAGCATGATCAAAGCTGTTCCGATCTCCGTGGATATTCCCTAAGCCCTGGTTATGTTTTTTTTTGCTCTTGAAGTCTTCGATAAAATTGTTTCCTATACTAAAGCAAGAAGCCTCTTCAATGGTCCCGATTTTGATGGTCCCGATATGAAAGGTCGGGGATAAAATGGGGGAAGACATGAATTATTCAGCCTCCCATGTTTCTTTGTTTTTCACCCAACAATTATAGGTTAACTTATTTTCATTTCCAGATAAGGTTCCAACTGCTTCATTTATAGTCGTTTCACAAGAAAATTGTTTGTGTCGGTTTTTTTCACCAATGAAAATACCGGCAGCTGTTTTCAGTTGGTCTACGGTAATATTCCCGAATGTCATTTCAATCATATGCAGGATCTCCTTTCCTTTCTTTAAAATATCAGAATTTATATCATTGGACTTTGAGAAATGTCCAGCTCCAGCG
>NZ_BCVP01000080.1 GCF_001591805.1 Neobacillus novalis NBRC 102450
TGCTTCTTCTGTTGCAACTTCAGTAGATTCTTCTGTTGCAACTTCAGTTGTTTCTTCGGAAGTTTTATCTTCAGATACTACAGCTTCGTGATCATCAGCAGCATTCTTAGAATCTGAATCATGGTCATCATCTTCACCCTGATCATCTTCACCCTTTATTTTCACTACAGCCTCATGATCATGAGTAACTTTCTTAGAATCAGAATCATGGTCACCATCTTGATCCTGATCATCTTCATCTTCTGTTTTCACGACAGCCTCATGAAGATGATGAGCGACTTTTTTAGAATCAGAATCATGGTCATCATCTTCACCTTGATCATCTTCATCCTCTGGTTTTACTGCTGAATTGGAATCATGATCTTTCATTTTTTCATCCTTTTCAACATCCGCTTTGTCTTCTGTCTTTTCATCATGCTTGTGATCTGTTGTTACATCCTCGGTTGCTGGTGCTTGAACTGGAACTTCCTCTTTAACCGCCTCTTCAGCTGGAACTTCCTTTACCGGCTTTTCCACTTTTCCAGCCTTGCCATGAACGGCTGAGTTTGGCGCAGCATGTATTTTTGCCGATTCACTGGCATGTACACTTGCTTGAGATTTGTTAACCTTTTCAGCTTTTCCAGCCTTGCCGTGAACGGCTGAGTTTGGTGCAGCATGCATTTTTGCCGATTCACTAGCATGCACACTTGCTTGTGATTTGTTCACTTTTTCAGCTTTATGGTGTTCGTTTTGTTCGTTTCCTTCGTTTTCAGCTTTATGTTGTGCCTTTACTTTTGGTGCCGCAGGCTTTCCAAATTTTGAATAAGATTCATGCTTTTCTCTCTCATGACCTTTTTCCTTATTTTCGTATTTTACATGAACAGAGTGCTCCCCTTTTGCCTTATCAGGGCCGGAAGCTTCCGTAAAATGTGCACCTGCAAAAATTCCAAAAGATACAGCTCCAGCTAATACAAACGATTTAACAACTTTATTAGGATTAAGATAATGATTCATTTTTAATTCGCTCCTTTTATTTTCCTGTTTCCGTGGCATTTAGCTGCGGTTAACGGTTTATAATAAAGGAGCTTTCTTGCGGCGGTGGTGAAGGTGGAGCATTTACCCATTGATTATTCATAAGTTTATCCCGAGAAAAGTAAGCCTGGACAAGATTGATTTCATTGTATTTATTCCATTCAAACCACTTCTCCAAGAAACTTACTGTCTGTAAACCCTGGCTGACTCGATCATTTGATTGACCACCAGGACTGTTTAAACGTTGGGTCGGGTTAATAACCTGATCGACGGTTGGGATCTCTTCCTTACTGGCAGGGACATTTCCCTTTTGTGGTAGCACTGGTAAAGAAGGTTCAAAATGTTCAACCTTTTTTGGTGCTGATAGATCTGAACCTTTTACTTTTGGTTCAAAGCTAGAAACCAATCTCGTCGATTTGGATTTATTTTTTACAGTGTTTCCATCGTTAAGCTCGGATTTATTTTTTACAGTGATATCAGAGGGGTGTTCGACTTTATCTTTTACTGCAATATTAGAGGAACGCTCGTTCCTATCCTTAAGCTTATTCTTTCCCTGCCCTCTATTATCACCCCTGACAGCTTCGCTTTTCTCCTGACCAGGAGCCTTAACGGTGTTTTCAGTCTTGTTTATTTTAGATAGACCGTATCCGTTTCCTTTTGCCTGCTCCGGCAAAGTCTTCGGATCTTTAGCAGCTGACTTTTTGGAACTACCTTGGTTCGCAGCATGATTGGAATCCTGCTGTTTTACACCATTCTGTTTTTTACTAGCCTGTTCAGGCATCACCACAGTTTTTTCCCTTGGCTTCGCGTTTTCAGCTTTTGCCGGAACGTTAGCCTGTTTAGCTGTGTTCCCAGACTTTTCTGAAGAATTCTTCACTTGAACATGTTCCTTGTGGGAATTCTGCTGTCCACCATGCTCATTCTTTTCGGCAAAGGTGTTATTTGGTAAAAACAGGGCTGCTCCGACCATAAGCACGGGTATAAGAAAATGGCGGAAGTGCAACATCTCACCCCCTTTCATTAATCGTCATGTTCACGAACAAAATTCGTGATAATGAAACATTTTTTGACCATTTTCTTCACGAATATAAAGAAACAATTCTTTTCACCTATGATTCCATGATTCATATTACCCTTAGTTTTGGAGTATTTTAGCGATTCAGGACTATCTTTAGATTGGACAGGTCTTATTTCTAATCAAACAATTGATTGGATTTTGTTGAGCAATCAGGGTGCCCTGACTTTTTTACTCAACATTGCAATATTTAAGAAGGAAATACAGGTTTTAAACAGAATTAATAAAAAGGATATATTGAATGTAATAAACACACCAAAGTGATCCTAGATTTACTTATAAAAAATTTATTTAGGAGAGTGAGAAGATGGATGTATTCGTAAGCCAGTATGAGTGGATTCGACTCACCAGAGAATCATTATTTAGTTATTGTGAAACCTTGCCACAATCCGATTATATTAAAGAACTTGAAACCTTTGGTGGAGACTCTATTCGCAGTTTGCATGCTCATGTAGCCGATTGTTATCGGGTATGGTTAGGAAGTCGAGCTCTTGGTAAATCTTTTCCCAAAATAACACCAGATTCCATTAACAATGTAGCGGAGATGCGTGAAGTTTTTAGGAAAATCGATGACCTGGTTCATGAATTTCTAAATGAATTTAAAGGCAAATGGGATAACACCATACAAGTATCCTTTGAGGAAGGTAGAAGAGCGGAGATATCTGCACTATGGCTTTTTACGCATACCATTACACATGAATTTCACCATAAAGGACAAATTGTAAAAATCGGCAGACAACTTGGGTATATCCCCCCAGACACGGATCTCATAGGGCCTTAAAGATTCACTATAGGACAATACACTCAATGCTGCCATCTAGGCAGCATTTTTATTATTCGATCCCGTTTCATTCAATTGCACAAAAAGACCCTGTAGAGTAATTTTTTATTATAGTGTCTACTCTACAGGGTACAGTTTACAGTTCCCCACCCTCTCTTTCCAGTTATATTCTTAATTCAATCAATGGACGAGTATATTTTTGGATGAAATAATTTCCTAATAATATACAAAGGCCTAAAGAAAAAACAATTAGGATTAAGTATTGATTAGATAATCCATCTAATGTATCGTCAGAGACGATTGCTTGGATCGATTTAATAATAAATCCGTGTAAGAGGTACACATATAAGGTCCGTTGACCAATTATAGTCATTTTAAATCCATTTGACGGGACAATGGCCAAAAACCCGCAAATAACTATTACTGTTACAAAATATTGGGATGCACGAATGAAACCATCCGTCAATCCCTTCATACCTAAATCGGCATATGGTGTATCACCAAGCAGCCATGGTATGGCATCCTTTGGAAAGCATGTTCCAAATATCAAAATTGTCATAAGGAGAACTGCATATCCAATGAATGTTGAATATTTTACTTTCTTAACCCATTTTAAATGCTTGGAATCTAATAAGAATCCTAATAGAAAATAGGGGAAAAATACAAAAGTTCTTGATAATGATAAATAACTACCCACATGATCGAAATAACCAATTCCAATGCCAACTACAACTGCTATAAGTAATCCAACCCATTTTAGCCTTGCAAATACATGAAGGAGAATATTCCAACAGAACAGGCTCAATAAAAACCATAAGGTCCAGTGTGGCTGTAAAAGGTCAATTTTAAGTGTAGATTCTTCTCCGACCAAATAATAAAAAATCGAATAGACTATTTGAAAAATGATGTATGGTATTAAAATCTTCTTTACGGTTTTTAAGAAATAACCTTTCTTATGAAATCCCTTTGAAAAATATCCAGAAATAAGGATAAAGGCTGGCATATGGAAAAGGAATACGACGGAATATAGAGTGAATAGAATGTTATTGTTAGCTTTTAAAGGACTGATAACATGACCGAAAACGACTAAAAATATCAAAATGAATTTTACGTTGTCAAAGTAAAGACTCCTTTTTTTAGAGGAATCCATAATATCGAACACCTCCAAAAATTTCTTACTCCTTGTTTTTTAATCTTTAAAAAATCATATATGAGTATAACTCTTACCTACCACCTTACAAGGAAAAATAAACTCTTATAGTGGATTTATGTGAAAAAGCATACTAACTCCCTATTAAACTTTACTAATTGGATGTTACAAAACTATGAAATAAAGGTTAATAAACCTTAATAAATTGCTTCTTTTCTTGTTCAACTAAACGGAGCTGGATAGTTGAACAAGGATAGCATAAGTTATTTTGCTATTTATGGTACAATTATTGAATATTTTTATAAAGGTGGTAATGTGATGACTATTAAATGGGATGAAATAACCTATGATAATTTGACTAACATAGAAAAGGCGTTAAATATTTATGACCACGCATTTCCTATTGAAGTGAGAGAGTCACACAATATTTTTTTTGAAAGTTTACAGTATGCAAGATGTAGAAAGCCAAATAGTTTTCGGTTCTTGGTTGGCTTTGAAGAGGGGCAGGTTGTCTCTTTTGCAACAGGGCACTATTTTGCTGATGCTAATTTGGGGTTTATCGTTTATTTAGTTACTAATCCTGATGTACGAAGTAAGGGATTAGGTTCAAAAACATTATTGAAATTAGAAGAATTATTAAAAAAAGATGCCCTTTCAGCAGGAAATGGATCATTAAGGGCTATAATCCTGGAAACAGAAAAACAAGAACTAGTCCATACGGAGGAAGAAAAAGAAGATTGTATCAAAAGAAATCGATTTTTTGAAAGAAATGGCTATTATCAATATGAAGAATTCAATTACGTACAACCACCTTTACATAACGGTGAAAGCAATATCCCATTAAATCTCTTTATTAATAAAAATGATATATCCAAGGAAGAAATCAATGATTTTATTCGAGTTATTTATCAAGAAAAATATTGCTTAGTAAATGGAATTGATAAAAAGGTTCTTAGGACTTGCTTAAAAGAGATGGATGTTGATGAATTAACCTTTTTCAACTAACAGCGTTCTTTACTTTAAGATCAGGCTGCCTTAATTGGCGGCTTTTTATTATGCGACTAACGGCGTTCTTTGCTGCACATTTGCCGAGCATTGTCCAATAGAGAGGTCTAATAAACAATTTATGTGGTTTAAATAGGGTTTTGTCTAATAGAAGGGGTCTAATAGACAATTTAAGTGGTTTGCAAGAGAGTTTTGTCCAATAGAAGGGGTCTATTGGACAATTTAAGGGGTTTATAAAAGAGTTTTGTCCAATAGAAGGGGTCTATTGGACAATTTAAGGGGTTTATAAAAGAGTTTTGTCCAATAGAAGGGC
>NZ_BCVP01000081.1 GCF_001591805.1 Neobacillus novalis NBRC 102450
TTTTGACCCTTTACTCTCCGGATCTGGGGATTTACTGTCCGGTTTTTACCTTTTACTGTCCACTTTTGCCCAGTTACTGTCCACTTTCCTCTTTTACTGTCCACTTCCCTAAATTCACCCGCAAACCCACGAAAAAGCCAGGCGGGGAGCCTGGCTCAGGTAACTTTCCCCTCTACTATCTGGGATAGGGCCCTTTTTTATTGAAGATTCCTTCCAATAACTCCTTTTTAAAAGAACTTTGCATCCAATACCCCTTATTGAATTCATTTTTCTCCTTTTCGAATCGAGCTTTGCATCCAATGCCCACTTTTAAGGGAACACTCCGTAATAAATGAGAAAACACTCAAAAATAGAAAAACGACTTAAATCTTAAACTAAGTCGTTTTAGTCTATTTTTGAAGGCCCTTCAAAAGAAACACCTTCATAATTTCAGCAATTTGTTCCGAGCTCAACGGTGCATGATTTCTCTCCCAGTCTGAAACAAGAGCGATATACATTTTTAAAAGCAGAAAACTAGTAATTTCTGTATTAGCCTCAGGAATGGCTCCTTTAGCAATGGCGGTCTCAATTTTTTGCTTTAAATAGTCGATAATCTCATTTTCAACATGCTGGAGCATTTCTGAAACTGCTAATGTCCCCATTTCCGCTTCCTCTTGAACCAGCTTAATCATGAGCTGGTGCTGGGAGCGAAATTCTAATAATCGGTACAAGGCACGATGGACATTTTCCGTAAACGATAATTCCAGCTGAATGGCTGAGTCAGCCTCGACAATCATTTCCTTCACCAGCGAAGAAATAATCTCCTCAAACAATTCTTCTTTATTTTTGAAAAAAGTATAAATGGTTCCCTTTCCGACATTCGCAAGCTTCGCAACCTGATCCATGGTCGTTGCTTTATAGCCAAATAACGAAAAGGACTTAGTCGCTGCCGCAACAATCATTTTCCTTCTGTCGGGTGCCATACAACCCAACCCCCTATTGACTAAATTAGTTTTTTGGTCAAATTCATCTGATTTCACTATAGCATAGCCAATATTTCGTTTCAATTTTTTCTGTAAAGTTTTGAAAATAAACAAAACGTTTATTTAAATCCTTGCCAAAATTGTACTATACTAATCAAACGTTTGATTAAATGGGTGCCAGAAATGTGATATACTAATCAAACGTTTGATTCATTAGTCGGGAAGGATAAAACCCAATAATCGTAAGGTGTTCTTATAAATGAGGTCTACTATACAAACGTTTGATTAAATAGAAATCGGAAATGTGCTATACTATACAATCGTTTGATTGAATTTTACACCGCTAATCCAGACATTTAAGAACCTGTCGACCGATAGTGCCTGACACCAAATTGCCAGACGAGAAAACAAGGAAAGATGAACAAGCTCCCCAGAACGGGTGTCAGCATATGGATTAGCTCATTTCCATTCGCTTTTCCGAGAATATATTGTAATGGCAGATAATTTACGGTTCCAAAAGGAATCACATAGGTAAAGAAACGGGCAACCCATTTTTGATAAATATTTAACGGGTATTGCGCCATCTCTCTGCCGCCATCGGTAAAAATACTTGCTACCTCGAGACCTTGGACTGTCCAAAAGCACATCGCAGCGGCAAGCATATAGATTCCAGTAAAAATAAACACACCACTCACAATCATCAGCACAAGGGTAATAGCTTTGATTGCGCTCCACTCGATGGAAAGATTGCTTAAAGCCCAGACTAAAACAATCAAACTCTGAAGCAGTCGGCCAACTCTTGTAAACTCAAATTTTGAGCCGAGGACTTGAACAAAGGTACTCCGCGGCCGCACAAGAAAGCGATCAAACTCCCCTTTAACGACAAGCCCAGAAAACATATCAAAGCCGCGGGCAAAACATTCGCTCAAACTAAAGGCCATGTGAATAATGGCGAAACAAAGGGCCACCTCGAAAAATTGCCAGCCCTTTATTTGCCCAAACCGTTCAAACAAAAAGTACAATCCGGCAAAAATGGAAAATGGGATAAAAAATTGACCAATCGATAGCAGCCAAAATGAAGTCCGGTATTGCATTTGCGATTTGAAATGGATTAGCAGATATTTAAAATATAGGCTCATTGCAGACTACCCTCCTTGGACAACTACCTTTTTTAATACACCGTTAAGGGCCGCTCTTCCTAGCAAAACAAGGACAGTTAGAAAAGCCAGTTGAATAAAAATGCCAAAGACAGCTTCAGACTCTGGAATATGCCCTGAATAAACGCGGAATGGGAAATCGGCTGTCCAGCGAAATGGAAGCACATAGGCGATTTTCTGCAGCCAAACCGGCATCAATGGCACAGGAATAACTAATCCGGCAAAAAATTCACTAAGAACACCAAATACTAAGAGCGATCCCATCGGCGACAATGTGATAAAGACAGATATATATAAGAACATCGAGATAGCAACTAACAGCAGTAAGCCCAATAATAATGAGCTTAAAAACAATAAAAATGCCCATATGCTTGGCGGGGGTTCTAACTTGTACGGTTTAGGCAAAAGAAATGCAACGATTAGAATCGGGAAACAGCGCAACAAAGCACTCGACAAACGTTGTGCGAGGAGCTTGGCATACCAGAATCCGTAAAGCCCGCTTGGCCGGCAAAGTTCATAAGCGATATTCCCGCTTGTAATCAGATCGAACAGTTCATTATCGCGAAACCACATCATGACGAAAACAAGAAACGCCTGCTGCAGCCATATGTATTGAATCAATTCTTTGATGGAAATGGGCGGAGTCATGGCAGCGTGTTCGTAGAATGCTTCAAATACCATAATAATAATAAATCCCCAGAAAAATTGCGTTGCCACCCCGGCGAGTGCCGCCGCCCGATATTGCATCCCCATGTTAAGCCGCAGCCTCAAAACCGCTAGATACATCTTCATATTTGATACTCCTTGTACAGCTGGACGATAATGTCCTCGATCGGCTGGCTTTCGATTGTGACATCGAGGAGTTCAACCTTGTTGGACAATTGGGTAATGACCTCTGAGGTTTTTACCTTTTCGGTATCGATGCTCAGCACTACTCGTTCCGGCGTCCATGAAAGTGTGGCGGTCCCGAAGATTTGGAAGGGAACAGTATTTTTTGCATAATCAGCCGTGATTATTTTACTGGTGCCGAAGTGTTTCCTTAATTCCTCTAGGTTTCCATCATATAATAGGCTGCCTTTGCCGATTAAAATGACCCTGTCGGCTAATGCCTCAATATCATTCATATCGTGTGTTGTCAGAATGACTGTGACACCTTTTTCCTTATTAATTGTTTTGATAAATTGGCGAACAGCAATCTTTGAAACCGCATCAAGTCCGATGGTTGGTTCATCTAAAAATAATATTTTCGGATTATGAATCAGGGAAGCAGCAATCTCGCAGCGCATCCGCTGCCCTAGGCTTAGTTGACGGACAGGTGAATGGACAATCGTTTGTAGGTCCAGAGTTTCGATGAGTAAGTCAATCGTAGGTTTATATTCTTGTTGTGGCACTTTGTAAATATCTTTTAGTAGTTCAAACGAATCCATCACCGGCACATCCCACCAGAGCTGGGAGCGCTGACCAAAGACCACACCAATATTTTTTACATACTCGGTTCGGTCTTTCCACGGTGTATAACCCAAAATTGTACATGTCCCGGTGTCAGGCACCAAGATGCCGCTCATGATTTTAATCGTTGTTGATTTGCCCGCCCCGTTCGGACCGATATAGCCGACGATTTCTCCTTGATTAATAGAAAAGGAGATGTCCTTAAGTGCGTTAATGGTTGTATAATCTCGGTAGAAAAGTGCTTTTGCTGCTTGCCGCAGTCCAGTTTGACGCTTGGCAATCCTATATGATTTGCTAATCCCCTCTAAATGTATCAACGTGATCCCCTCCCCTGTTTTTTTGAGTCACAGAGGAAAATAATAGCATTTAGGGTGTTGTAGTGTCAAGAATTTTCTAAACAATAGGAATATAGTGGTTCCTTCAGAAAAATTAACAAATTATTCATTTTTTCGAGGAGTGTTATTGGCATTTTTCTATAGAATGGAGGTGAAATGTTTTTCTGAAATAAGAAAGGATGTGGCATATGAATAAAAAGCCTCTTATAAAACCAGCCGAATTAATCATTCTCGGTTATTTAAACACTCGAATGACTTTGTCCAATGATGACAGGAAGAACTACTTAAGCCTTAAAAAAGGATATGAAGGCGAGGTGCTGTTTAATTCCTTGACGGACAAGCTCGAGTGCGAATGCTTGACAGTAAACGGGGTGCTGCTTGAGTTCAACAATACTAAGTTCCATTGATTCATTGATTATTTTACAACAAACTATTTACATGAACGAGGTTAAAAACTTTGAAGGTGATTATTATTACGAAAAGCAATTGCTCTACTCAGCAAATGGCTTCGAGAGAAAAGATCCGCTGCTTCAGTTGAAACGTAGTTCATCCCTGCTCCGCCAGCTGCTCCAAAATCTTGGCCTTTATATGCCTATTGAGGCTCGGGTAGTTTATGTCAACCCCGAGTTCACCCTATACCAAGCCTCCCGGAACGAGCCAATTATTTTTCCTACTCAGGTTAATCGTTATCTAAAAAACATAAACACGACTCCTTCAAAACTAAATGGAAAGCACGAAAAACTAGCCAACAAACTTATTTCTCTAGATATTATTGAGCCACCATATCCAAGACTGCCGCCATATAGGTATGATAAGTTACGAAAAGGGATGACTTGTGAGTTATGCAGCTCCTTTTCGATATTTGTCAGTATTAATAACTGTGTTTGTGGTGATTGCGGGCATGTGGAAAGTGTTGAGTCAGCTGTAGTGCGGACTGTTAGGGAGATAGCTTCTTTTTCCAGATTGGAAAATAACTACCAGCGAGGTTTTTGAGTGGTGCAAGGTGATTGAGTGCAGGAAGAGGATAAGTAGGATTCTGGGGAAGAACTTTAAAATTATGGGGGTCCGGAATTGGGCTTATTATGAATAATCGGTTGATTGATGGTACCTAAACTTAACAATGTATCATATACTTTTATCTTATTTATCTCCATGGACCTAATGAGGGTAATCATGGTCTTTGCTTAAGTGGCGTTTTGTCTCTGGAGTACCTTACGATGGACAGTTTCCCTCTTTCGCGGGCGAACTTTTTCCTTCGGGTGGCTTACGAAGGACAGTTTCCCTCTTTCCCGGGCGACCTTGTCCTTCGGGTGA
>NZ_BCVP01000082.1 GCF_001591805.1 Neobacillus novalis NBRC 102450
GCCGCTGATCAGGGCGCTTGCGCTTTTCTTATTAGAAATAAGAGGAAGATGTAAGCTTTGAACTTACATCTTCGACACTTTTACTTAGAATCACCACGATCTTCTTTTTCCTCTGACATTATATCCTTTGCGGAGCTTTTAAATTCTCTTAATGTATTCCCAAATGCACGCCCAATTTCAGGTAATTTAGATGGCCCAAATATGATGAGAGCAATAATTAAGATTAAAATTAGCCCAGGAACTCCTATATTTTGTAACATGTTGTTACCTCCATTAAAAATATTTTTAAACTATTGATACGGATAAGATCAACAACATTTATCCTTTTACCGCTTTTTCCTTTTTTCCATTATTTAATGGTAAGGGATCCATACTTTGATCGTTCGCTGTTAAATCAATTCCATAATCCTTAGCGAAAACCATATGGGTTTCTACAAGAACACCTTCTTTATTTTCATCTAAATTGAATACTCTCGCTCCACGAAGTCTGTTTCGATCAGCACCAGATAGACCGTACGTTCCAAAACCTGCGCTGCCAGCATACCCAAGCAAAATTCCATAATAGTTGCCATGATAGGTGTTTACATGATCATGTCCGCAGAAAACGCCCTTAACGTCCCCTCTGTCCAACATGGCTGAGAACAAACCGCCGTTAACCGGTCCCGGACATTCGTCTTCATTTCTTTCTCCTACTATATTATGTTTTGCTGCTGCAAGATCATGGCTAGCTTTCGTTCTGCTATCAACACTTCCATACCACATAAAACGATGTTCCCATAGAGGGATATGAATGAACATAAGTGAAGGTACTTTATAACCATACTGCTTCTCAAGTTTTTTGGATTTCTCATAATACCAATTAACTTGATTAAAACGAAGCCAATCCCAAGTAGGGTATCCTTTAAAATCTTGTCCGGCTATTTGTGCTGGTGCATATCTTCCACTATCAAGAAGCCAGAGGTTGAATGCGGCATTATTGCCTTTTGATTTTCTTATTACAAGGTTCATGTTTCCTGTTCCAGTAAGGCCCTTTTCTCCAGGTTCATTCATATTATATTTGTAATTCATATAGAACTTCAGCATGTCATTCTCATACATTCCACTATTGGCTGAAGAATCTTCATCATGATTTCCAAATGTAACTGCCCATTTAATTCCTCTTTTTTCCATTGGTTGAGCTAAATTATTTAAGGCTTGTTTCATCTCTAATTCAGAATCGCAGCCTCCTGTAATATTGTCACCGTTAAGAACAACAAAATCCGGCTTCTCTGAGTCAAGAACTTTCTCCATAAGTTCAAGTGTCCTGCGATCAATTCGTTCATCATCTTGAGTGTCGTTAAATTGTACAACTTTAAACTTTCCATCTGAGTTAAATTGAAGCTTAGCATTTTCTAATTTTTCAGCATGTACATTGTTAGTAAATAAATCTCCCGGCAATCCAGTAGACGCAAGTGTTAACGCAAGCGTACTCATTCCTCCTATTTTCATAAAACTCCTTCTGTCTAACCCTTTGTTTAGATCCTGATTACTCATAAAAATTACCTCCAAATTTTTAAAAAATAATAGAGCCTAGCAATCGAAAAGAGTAAAAATAGGGGAAAAAGCTTTATACAGTTTCGTGTATAAGCAGAACTGCCTCAATTGTCCCCGTAATCTACTATTCCATCGTAAAATAAAAATATTGATAGATTATTAATTATGCTAGAAAGGTAAGTAAAGAAAACAAAGAGAAAACAGAAAACAATAAGCCAAAGAAAACGAAACAAATAGCCTTCTAAGAAAAACATTCAGATTATTTATAGTAGAAAAGATAGATGAAAAAGATGCTTTTTGATTTTGTTTTATTTTCTATTTTTGATTAATTTACAAAACTTAATATTTTCTTAGGCATTTTGTAATATTCAGTTTTTATAATTGGTTTAAATAAAACCAAATTCAAATGATAGAGGCATTGGGAGGATAGTATGAATAAGAATTTAATTACAGAAAGGTATAGAGTAATAATTAGAGAACTTGATATAAAAAATAAAATTAATGTAATGGATTTAGCAATAAAATTAAACGTAACACCAGAAACGATTCGAAAAGATTTAAGCGCGCTTGAGGAGAAAAAGAAATTACGCAGAATTCACGGTGGGGCTATTCGATCTTTTGGTTTTATTAAAGAACCTCATTTTAATAAAAAAATCGGCCTCTCTCATAATCAAAAAAAAATGATAGGGGAAGTTGCGGCAGCTTTCATTATGGATGGAGAAACAGTTGCTCTAGATGTAGGATCAACAACCTTACATATTGCGAGTTCAATTGAAAATGTAAAAAATATCACGATTGTGACCAACTCATTAGCAGCAGCTGAAATCTTAAATAATCGATTAGAAAGCCAACTATTTGATGGCAAAGTAATCGTACTTGGAGGAACAACTAATCCACTGCAACGTTCAATCAGTGGACCATTAACCAATCTGTTATTAGAACACTTTTATTTTGATAAAGCGTTTATTTCATGTGGAGGAATTAGCAAAGATGGAATATCCGATTTCAATATAGATGAAGCAACTGCATCTACTATTATGATCAAAAGATCAAGAAGTGTTTATGTTGTAACTGATTCTTCCAAAATTAATCTGCAGGCTCTTTTTCATATAGGGTCATTCTCATCAATTGATTGTGTTATTACAGATCAAGAAATGCCCGCTGATTGGTCTAAAGACGCTATGGTTAGAAACCTAAAATGGATTAAAGCAGGTGACGCGAATTAGTCCCTCTTATTAATTGACTCTAGTGTTGTACTGGGGTCATTTTCACCATTAGAGCAAATGTGTGTAATTGTTTCATTTCGTGCTATTCACGATAAAAACAACAATAATTTACACATCATTTACAGTGAATCAATAAATTTTAAGTATTATTTATTTGTGTAAGTGTGAATTTGAAATTAGCAAATCTATCATTTGAGAGGAGTAATACGAATGAAAAATGATAAATTGAACCATGAAGGAGAAAAATCGTTACACGATAATCTTTTAAATAAGGCGATGGATCGACGGACCTTTTTGGAGGGGACAACTAAAATTGCTGGAGCTGCTATAGGATTAGCTCTAGTAAACTCGTTAACTAGTATACCTGTGAGTGCAGCATCTAGCTCTTCTGTTTTTCATTCACTTGGCAATAAACCAGATTTAGTTTTTCCGGTAATAAGTGATGTACATATTAATGATAATAGTGATGGTACTTTGGAAAAGTTGGTTACTACTTTAGAACAGTTAAATAAAGTTGTTCCGAAGCAAGATGCTTTTGTGGTAGTTGGAGATTTAACGGATTATGGAATTGCATCAGAATATGATAAGTTTATGTCTGCTTATAATGTGAGAAAACAGCCACAAGCTGTTTCTATGTTTGCGATTGGAAACCATGACTATTGGAATGGCTTATCGGTAGCAGATGCTCAAAAACGTTTCCTAGAGAAAACGGGGATGGAATCCATTTACTATCATAAGATAATCAAAGGTTATCATTTTATCATTCTTTATACTGAAGATGGTAACACAGAGGGTACCTTCTCAGTAAAACAAATTGAATGGCTAGGTGAGCAATTAAGGCTAGCAAATGATGATGATCCGAAAAAACCGATTTTTGTCTTCCATCATCAGCCTATTAAAGGAACCATCTATGGAAGCGAATGGGGCTTCAATCAAAATAGAGATCTTTTTTACGATACTTTGAAAGAATATCCACAAGTTATCTCTTTTTCTGGTCATACTCACTATCCGTTAGATGACCCTAGAATCATACACCAAAAGGATTTTACTTCTATTGGGACTTCAACTGGTGCCTATTTGTGGCTTGATAGCGGAAGAATCCAAGGAGAAGTGCCTGAAGATGCCGATATCCTTAATCAAGCTCTGATTGTAGAGGTTCATAATAACAAAGTAATTATTAAACGCCGTGATATTCATAACGATGACTGGACAGGTGAGCCATTCGAAATCAGCTACCCTGCTAATAAGCATAATTTTAAATACATAGAAGATAGAGACAAAAAGGCACCTTTCTTTACAAATGATGCGATGCTTTCCATTGTTAATGGAAAAACGACAGTTACCGGTTTAGCCATAATGTTTACTCAAGCTAAAGACAATCTTCTTGTACATGATTATAAAGTGGTAGCTAGAAATGTTGAAACAAACGAAGTAGCGAAAGAATTTCTTGCTTTCTCAGAGTTCTATAAAGATCCTGTACCAAATCCATTAACATTGCAAATTGACGAATTAAAGCCAAACACAACATATGAGATTGAAGTTCACGCTCTTGATGCATTCGGAAATGTAAGTAATAGCTCTTTAAAAGTACTAGGGAAAACGCTGGACGGTGTAGTAGAAGATGTAACAATTAAATTATCTAAAAATGTTTTAAATGGAGTAGAAGATACGGTTGACGTTACGGTAGAAAATGCTAGAAGTCCAAAAAGTGATTGGATCGGTTTATATGAAATAAATGATAAACCAGGACCAATCGCGTCAATATGGTGGATGTACACTCAAGTAAAAGATGGAATCTGTAAATTTACTTATAATCCAAAGAATAATAGTTATCCAGGAAGATACAAGGAAGGTTCTACGTATAAATTAATTTATTTCTATGGTAGTGGCTACGATGAAGTTGCATCAACAACATTCACCGTTGGTAGTAAACAAAACTAGAAATGAAGGAAGATCCTATAACATTTTGCTGTTGATAAAAATAGAATCATTTATTAAGGAGTAAACACCATGTTTCAAAATATCGGAGTACCAGGATTAATATTAATTCTTATCATTGCTCTAATAATATTCGGTCCATCTAAGTTGCCTGAAATTGGACGTGCTTTCGGTAACACACTTAGAGAATTTAAACACTCTGCTAAGGATTTAATGTCAGACGAAAAAGAAGAAAAGGGGAAAACTAAGTAAATTTAACGAAGATGTAAGTAGTAAGCTTACATCTTCATATTTTTTAAGAAAGGAGAAACTGTATGCCTATTCAAAAGATGCTTTTGGCAGAACACCTCGAGGAACTTAGGAAACGGATCTTCAAAACGCTTAAGAGTGTCTTTATGTTCATATAATAAAACAATACTCCCCGTTAGCTGCACTTTTGGGAGTGGCTGCTGCAGAATTTCTG
>NZ_BCVP01000083.1 GCF_001591805.1 Neobacillus novalis NBRC 102450
TCTTTTCGGCTCGAAAATGAATTTATTGATTTGTTCTGCTGTTCTTACAATCGCCATTTCTTGCTGTTCCGCTTTGAAAACGACTTCCACAACATATTGACCATAAGAAGGGACGATTCGAATCTGTTGTAGCTTTCCTTCTGAAAGGGCTACCTTTCCTAATTTCAGTTGAAAGCTTGTTCCCGGTAACTTGAGAACATTTCCTTCCTTGATTGCTGTGATTTGATTCGTTAAATAACACGTTGTTCTGCCTGTTTTTGATTTATATTTAGGAATCTTTGGTTTACCCGAAAAGCAGCTTGGATTGATTTTATATTTTTTTGACGCTTCAAAAAAACTCTTCCAATCATCAAATACCTTTTTCATTGTTTGTTGATTGGACTGAGACGGCATGGAAGTGTAATCAATCTGCTTCATGACTTTAAATAAGGCATCTACAAAACTATACCCAATGAATGAATGATCTTTGGTTGGCATTTTAAAGAGTTTTAGCTTCGGTTCGATTTCTTTACCATTTTTATCTACTTTCTTAGGTTTTACCATTTCCTTTTCATAGTGTTTTTGTCGAATTTCATTCATTATCGGTAAATATGTTTCGATATCCATCAGTACTTGTAGTTGATTTTCATTTTTCTTTTCTACCTTCAGAGCTGTATATACCTGTCGAACGTAGTAATTTGTAATATTATACAAATTTTTGGCTTTGAAGCAGAGAGAATCACAATATTCGAATAGTTCATGATTTGAATGGATTTGTATTTTATAGGCGCTATACATTCTTTTCACCTCCTTAAAACGGAACATATGTTCTTATTATATCAAATAGGTTGATAGAATACAAAGTATTTGGCCATTTCCAAAAGTAAAATAACAGGTTATATCCCCATATCTGAAGTTAGGGGTTTTACACTGCTTTATGATAAAAAATACTTTTTTCCTGCCAATTCCAGGCCAAATTCCACAGGGACAGAAGATTTCAAGAAGGAAATGTATTATACGAGTCGAATTTCTTATAGGTAATACAAAAAGGAGACTTTAATTTGAAATCTTTGATGAAAGCAAAAATAAACGATTTAGACGAAATAGTTAAAATGGATTCCGAAGTAATTGGTGACGATAGGAGGAGAAAATACATCCAAAAAGCAGTCGAAGAAGAGAGATGCATAGTTATTAAAATAGACGCTTTGATTGTAGGATTTTTAATTTTTGATACTCATTTCTTTGATTGCAGCTTTATTGCTTTAATAATAGTGAAACCAACTGAAAGACGAAAAGGATATGCCACATCACTTATTCAGTATTTTATATATATATATCACCAACTAAGAAAATATTTTCTTCAACCAATCAATCCAACAAAAGAATGCAGGAAGTATTTAAAACAAATGGGTTCATAAAAAGTGGATTTATAGAAAATTTAGATGTAGGAGACCCAGAGATAATTTATTTTAAATCTAAATAATGTTCCAGATGAACTCTTAATGAAATGAAATGAAAATGGACGAAACAGGCACTGGAACGAATAGACAAACGATCATCGGCATAATGATAAAAAAACGATTGGAGTTGATTGCTTTGAGCAATTTTATTCCTGAAAAACTTTCTGTGCAATACAGGACCGGTATTACTATTACGGAACCTGTTATTCCAAGGCGTTACACACTAACTCACTCTGATTTAACTGGTGATTTATTTTTGAACATCGGAATTGATTATGCCTGGGATAAAATCAATCCCATGAGAGATGAAGTATTAGGTGAATGGAAACAAAGAGGAAATTCCTTATTTTATTGTGTTTATTTATCTATCGATCAAGGACAATATAACCAAAATATATCAGCAAAACGCAATGAAATATTTAGACGTGAACTCCCCCTTGCATTAACAGCGATTCGATACGGTGATAGGTTTTTTTTCAACGCATACCCTCATTTAGATCAAGCTCCCCTCATTATTAACTTTATGTCCGCTTATCCTCAGTTTGCAAAACAGGAAAATTGGGGAACCTTCCAAAGTATTACCAGCTAAACGTAATCCTGTTCCGGTTCATTCGTATACAGAGGCCCCTTTTTGTACAGTTCACCGTGACCAGTCCCGGTGCGATTTTTTGTATGTTCAAAATGTGGTTGGATATATTAACATTATACTTTTTGATAACTGGGGGATATAAATGAATTTACAATCTGGAACCTATTATTGGCCCACTACTTTCCCTGATGCTCCATCATACCCAGCACTTGAAGAAGACCTATCTTGTGATGTATTAATTATTGGGGGTGGAAGCTCCGGGGCACAGTGTGCATATTATCTTGCTGATGCTAACTTAGAAGTGGCTGTAATTGAAAAATCAAAAATTGGCAGCGGCAGTACCAGCACGAATACAGCCCTCATTCAATACTCTGGTGAAAAAATGTTTACAGATATGATCAACACTTTTGGAGCAGATTACATAGAAAGGCATTTACAATTATTAAAGGAATCCATTAATGAAATTGAAGCAGCCTCAAAGAACGTCACCATTGATTGTGAGTTCAGCAGAAGAGATACCCTATATTCCGCAAGCTGTGCAGAAGATGTTGAAAGTCTAAAAAAGGAATATGAATTTTTAAAGCAGCATAACTGTGAACTTTCTTTTTTAACAAAGGAAGAGATTGAAGCAAAATATCCATTTAGCAGGGATGCCGCTATTTACTCATATAATGATGCAGAAATTAACCCGTTCCGATTCACCCATGCACTATTGGATTACGCAGCACAAAAAGGAATCCGGATATATGAAAATACGGAAATGAACGGTCACCATTACGATAAAGAACTAGGAAAGATGATTATTTCGACAAAGAGTGGGCATTCAATAAAAGCACGCTATATTATTTTTGCAGCTGGTTATGAAGGAATGGAAATCAAAAAAGAGAAAAAAGCCTCCTTTGTCAGTACATATACGGTAACAACCAATCCAGTCGACGATCTCTCCGAATGGTATAACAGGACACTCATTTGGGAAACCGCCCGTCCCTATTTATTTATGCGTACAACTAAAGATAATCGGATAATTATAGGCGGACTTGATGATAATACTACCTACCCTGAAGATCGTGATAGTAAACTGATTCACAAAAAGAATAAACTGATTGAAGAATTTAATAAAATGTTTCCTACTATTAAAGTAAAGCCAGAATATTACTTAGCTGCATTTTATGGAGGAACATTGGATGGCATTCCGATTATTGGTAAATATGAGGAATATCCTAATAGCTATTTTTTATTTGCCTTTGGTGATAATGGTACGGTTTACAGCCAATTGTTATCGAAGATTATTGTAAAGGAGATTGTTAAAGGGAACTGTCCAGATTTAGCTCTATACTTGCAAGAACGCCCTTTGCTAAACAAAGGATGAAAAATGGGGACGGTTTTGCCTTTAAATTATCGGTCGAACAAAAAGCCAGGCAAACCGCCCCTCCTGGCTCAAGGTCAAATCTATAATTTCTGACGTACTGGTGATTGTAATGGGACAGCAATTTGTAGAGGAGCCGCTCCTAGAGGAATTAATGTAGTTCCAACTGTAGTAAATCCAACAGGAGTGACTCGTGGAGTTTTAGCACCCCCCGAACCAATTTGCAAAACTCCAGCATTGACCATCACACCAATTTGCAAAGTCCTGATATCAAATGTTTGTTTAAGATGTCTATCCATTTTAATCACCTCTTATTAATATATGATTAACAGTTAGGTTCAATTCTGATAATAATCATAATGCCAAAAATTAACCGACAAATTGGTGCAAATAAAGTCGGACGGATACATTCAACTCCTGTTATTCTATTGATGAAAGGAGGTCGTATAAAAATACCACCAATATTGAATTTTCAGTTAGTAGGACAACTTCAAGTTATATTTTGTTCTTAGCTAGATGGGCATGTGATGGTGCCTCTTATTGTATATTTTTAGGAAGCCAATTGGCAGTAATTTAGACTGCGAATAAGCTTCACAAAAGAACAGTACAACATACTAATACTTTAGAGATTTATTTAAAATAAGGTGGTGATCTTTTAAATGTATAATCAGACAGTAACTCCTATGTAAATTATGATCAGCAATTGGACCGTCAATTTCCAAGTTTACCAGCGCCCTCGTTTCCGGGACCATCGGGTTTACCGGGTTTACCGGGTTTACCAGGGCCTGAGTTTCCGGGACCATCAGGTTTACCAGGTCTACCCGGATCACAAATTCCACAAGCTCCAACTGCTCCTCCTCCATCATTTATTCCTCAACAAGCAGCTGCTTCACCATTTGCTGTTGATCCAGGAGCAATTAGGTTGTGCCTGTTTCGTAATACTTTTTTATGGCTTAACAATGGTGAAGGGTTTTGGTTTTATCCCATTTTCGTAGGCCCAAGATCTGTTGCTGGTTTCAGATGGAATGGTTGGTCCTGGATGATTTTTGGTATTGATACAAGGAGAATTATTTCGTTTACGTGTTTTTAAAACAATAATTTTCGAGGGTGATGCTTGAATAAGGGCATCGCCTTTTGCTTGTTTGCATAACTAAACGAATTGTGAAGAATTTCACTTAAAGTTTCGGGTGCTTTACTTTAAGATCAGGCTGCCTTAATTGGCGGCTTTTTATTATGAAACTAACGGCGTTCTTTAA
>NZ_BCVP01000084.1 GCF_001591805.1 Neobacillus novalis NBRC 102450
AAAAGAGTTTTGTCCAATAGAAGGGGTCTATTGGACAATTTAAGGGGTTTATAAAAGAGTTTTGTCCAATAGAAGGGCTCTATTGGACAATTCCCCTTGTCCCTCCTCTAATCAGTCAAAGCTTCAATTAAAATGTTCACTTCTGTTTCTAGAGCTTGTTTTGCGTTTTTGGTCATATGTTTTTGCAGCCCTTGATTGTTCATGTGCTTCAGGAAGTCCTGAGCACTCTTAATTGCTTGAGCTTTGTGTCCTTTTTTATATTGATCTTCTGACTGTTTAAGACTGTTTGTTAGCTGCACCTTCATAGGTCCGCCTAATTCCCCGGAGTCAGCAAATTTTTTGATGTGTTGGCCTATCAAATCGTACATATCGCTTACCGATACCGTAGTGGCATGCGTAGGATCAGATGGCGCTGATTCACCGACATTGTTGAGTGCGGTAACCTTATAGTAGTAATCTGAACCAGGGTGTAAGCCCGTATCAGTAAAGGAATTTGTCGTTAGCGGTTCGGTATTGATCTTTTGGTAGTCCCCATCACTTGACGTTGAACGATAGACGTTATAGCTGTCCGCTCCGGAAACGGTTTTCCAGCTAAGATCAACTGTTTTGATGCCGGTTGCCTTTGCAGACAATGATGTCGGCGCAGCGGGACTGTATTGCTCTTTGTCCGAGATTAGGGAATCGTAGACAAGGGCAGAAATTGGAACTAAATTAGCGATTGGAAAATTCGACCCGGCAAATCCATTTGGAGGACTGACAACAGGCGAATGCCTTAAGTTAGTAAGAATCGTAATACTCATATTATAAACTGGATCGATAATCGTTAACGTTCCTGTCCAGCCTTGATGCCCATAGGTGCTTCGGCTCGGACCCCAATTGAAATAGTAATAAGCAGCAGCGCTTTTTGAATGTACCCTCCAGCCCAAGCCAGTGGTTGATGCGTCTACCTTGTTTGGATCGGGATCATATGGTGTAGTAAATTCATCGGCAACTTCTTTCGTGAAAAATTGTGTTCCGTTATAAATACCGCCGTTCAGCATAAGCTGTGTTAAAACGCCCATATCACCTGCCGTCGAGAATAATCCGGCATGTCCGGCAACACCTGCCATCGAGTACCACGCCTTCTCATCATGGACCTCACCTTGTAGCGTATATTTTCTGATATTAACCGGTGAATTGTCCTCCAGTTTTCCGAAATTAATAAAACCATCACGGGTATTTCCATTTAACTCTGTTGCCGCAATTTGCGATTTTGAAAAGCCTTTTGTTAATGGGTTAAATACAGAGTGCGTTAAGCCCATCTTATTATAAATATGCTTTTCCACATATTCGTCTAATGGCATTCCGGTAATCTGTTCAACTAGTAAACCTAGAATCATAAAATCGACATCACTATAAGCGTACGTCGTTCTAGGAGTATATTGCAATGGAGTTTTACTAATGACGTCGATTATTCCTGTGCGGTTTGTATGGTCATTGGTTTGATACCATAAGTCACCTGCAGAATTCTTATTTGGATATTCCGGATCCGGAATAAGTCCGCCGTAGTGATGGAGGATATCACGGATCGTAACCGTTTCTTTTCCAGTACGTGGTGTTTGATTCAGCCCGCCGCTGCCACCTAGTGTCCACTTACCGGTGTAAACAGTATAGCTATCTTTAAAGTTTTCCCAGCCAGGAAAAGAGCTTAGTGGCCGATCTAAGTTTAATTTCCCCTCAGAGACGAGTTTTTGGATGGCATAGTTTGTTGCATACATTTTCGTGTTCGAAGCCATATCAAATAACGAATCTACTTTTGCTTCTTCCCACTCAGATTTAGGCAAAAGGGCCGCAGGTTTATAGGCACCATCCACAAATGGTGTATCATACTTTTTCAAATAGCCATACGCAGATTCTTTGACAACTTTTCCATCTTTGACGACAATCATCGCTGCCGCTGGAAAGCCATCCTTTACTTGTTGATTAATATAATCATCAATTTTACTTAGTTTTTCAGAAGAAAAGCCTACATCTTCTGGAGCATTGGCTCGGGTTACTTGATCATACGCTACGTTCTGTTGCTTGAGCAAAAGTACCTTATTATTGTCAGCGAGGACGGCTACTTGAAATAATCTCTCGATGTAGCCTATCGATAAATAATAGTTGTTCCCATCTTTATATCCGTCTACGTCATGGAAAACGAGGTCGGTATAGGCAGAGGTCATATTTCCAGTCACATTAGAACCGATTCGGTTCGTATTAATATTGATTTCAAAATAGTCACGATCATGGTAGATGGATAAAATGTCGGTGGTTCCAGTATTCGCGCCGTCAAATTTGTACGTGTTCTTTCCATATTTATAAGTCAGATTTAATACATCTTTTAAATCTTCAACGGCCACGTACCCTTTATTGTCCTTCTTAGTAATAAGCTTAGGATCGATGGCAAGAGGTTCATTGTATACGCGAGCGTCGCCATCAATAAGCCAGATTTCAGCTTTTCCGTTTTTGGCTCTTACAAATCTTTTATCTTCAGGAAAAACGCTGTCTTCTTTTACGACAACTCCTATGTATGCATTGTCATCGATGTTTGGAACATTGTAAGTCATTTTTAGTCCGAATCCATCCGTAGTCTTTTCTGACACGGTACCTTTTACCTGACCATCAAGAGAAAACGCTTCCAAACTTCCTGTGTAGTTTCCACCCTTTTTATGATAGTGGACGATGAGTTGCGAATTTATCGCTGCGAAGATGGGAGAGCTGGTTGGAATAAAGGTTAATAGCATCGAAATAATTGTCATCATGGTTACGAGCCCTTTTCTTGTCAATGTTTGCACCTCTTTCAATTATTTTTCCGTGGTCATTTGATTAACTGAACTAGATAATGTTGGACGCTAATCACTTGCCGGCAATCGTCAAAAGGCTAATCTGATCGAGTTTTACCAGTGGACATCACTCCTTGAATAGTTTTCTATGATTCATCTCCGGCTCAAAAAGCACGAGAATAAAACCACCTTGTTCGATTAATTCGTACAACAATAATTACCGTTATATTCCGATTATATAGAATATTATTTCATAAAAGAAGGTTTAATTGTGAAATTTTATTACATTGGTTCCTTTGTACCATTTTTCTGTTGTTCTATTTTTCTGTTATCGTTTTAGAAAAAAATTACCCTTTTAGGATGGGCTTTTTCATTTACTTTCCACTTTCTGCATTTTACTGTCCGG
>NZ_BCVP01000085.1 GCF_001591805.1 Neobacillus novalis NBRC 102450
AGCTAAAAAGCCAGGCGGGTAGCCTGGCTCAGGTCATTTTTCTTTCAAGCCTCAAATTTCAAGGCCATTTTTATAGTAGATAGCATAACAAAAGAACAAAAGAAATCCCCTTCGGATTTCCAATAAAACGTAAGTTATCTAGATGGCGCCTAGCATCCGGAATCTCCTTTTAAGCTTTACGGCTTTAAACTTTTATCCGAGCGGTGGTCTGACCCCAAAATTCTCGAGCTCGGGTCGCTCTGAACCAATGCAAACAAAGGTTGAAGATCATAACAATATCAACCACATCTCCACCATAGTACATGATCATGCCTCCAATTTTCGCCTGCTCTAAGGGTACGCCAGCAGGTGGGTGAGCATAGATGAATTTTGATAGAATGCCATGACCAGCTAGGAAATAATTAATACGATTGAACGGTACAAAAAAGGAAATCGGTGGGGTATCGGGTACGATAAACCCAAGCACGCACAAGGCCACCATAACCGTCCCCCAAGCACCTCTAAACATCATACCTCCGAAATGGACAATCAGAATTATTTCCCCCCAGCCTGTCCTTTTTGCCTCAAAAACCATAAATAGAAGGTGAAAGGAGGTGATTGAAATGGCGCAGGCGTTATTAGAAGGGACGAAGCTTCGCTTGGTGTTTGAAACGGGGATGGATGACGAAGGAAATCCAATCTACAAAGCTAAAACGTTTAGCAATGTGAAAAAGGAAGCAACAGTTGACCAGTTGTTTCAAGCAGCAAAGGCAATCGCTGTTTTGTGCAACAACAAGCTAAACAAAGTGGAACGCAACGACAGTACTGAGATTTTAGCTTAATTGTTT
>NZ_BCVP01000086.1 GCF_001591805.1 Neobacillus novalis NBRC 102450
TTCTTCGGGTGAACCATGAAGGACAGTTTCTCCTTTTTTCTAAAGTTTTGCTGTCAATAGTCCTGCCTTACTTGCAAGTCATTTTTTTCATATTCGGGACCGCCATATAGTTGAGAAATTTCTTTTGCCAATTCGTCTAAAAACTCATCTGTTAATATTGGTTTCTTTTGAATAGACATGTTATCCATCCTTTTCTGGTATGAAATATCATTATTATTTACCTATCATGGTTCAAGGATTCACAGTCCCAAATAATATAAATTTTTTATTTACTTTTTCTATGCACGGGAGTATGATAATCAACAGTTTCAAATTTCTAAATCGCTGAAACCTTATGGTACGGGGGAACCATTTTTTCGGGTTATTCATAACCCAAGGGGTGAATCCTAATTAGGTAGGGCTACTCAATGGCCCGAATCCGACAGCTAACCTCGTAAGCGTTATATGAGAAGGAAGGTGGAGCTTGTGGGACATGGAATGTAATGTCTACAGGTCTATTCATTTATGACTTGTAGGCTTTTTTTGTTTTAAAATTAGCTATTGTTTTCAGGAATTTTTTTAAAAAAAAGAATACTAACTATACGGCGGTGAACGGCTGTGATTTCTTCTATAAAGAGGTTTTTAATTGGACGTCCTTTAAAATCAACGGCTTTAGGGGAACAAAAGCTTTCTAAAACGAAAGCTTTGGCCATACTTTCTTCGGATGCTTTATCATCCGTTGCCTATGGTCCGGAACAGATCTTAATTGTCCTTTTTACATTGGGCACTCTAGCCTTTTGGTATTCGATTCCCATTGCAGCCTGTGTTTTAATTCTATTGGCTGCTTTAATTCTATCTTACCAGCAGATTATCTTTGCTTATCCGCATGGTGGAGGGGCGTATGTAGTTTCGAAGGAAAATTTAGGTGTAAATTCAGGTCTTATTGCTGGCGGATCATTATTAGTGGACTATATTTTAACGGTAGCCGTAAGTGTATCTGCAGGTACCGATGCCATTACATCAGCCTTTCCTGCCCTACATGCACACAATGTAGCCATCGCCATTGTTTTTGTGATATTTATAACCATCTTAAACTTAAGAGGGGTAACGGAGTCTGCCTCTATTTTAGCCTACCCTGTTTATTTATTTGTGTTTGCATTATTTATCTTAATTGCAGTCGGGTTATTCAACATCTTAACAGGGAACGTTTCACCTAACTTATCTGCGCCGCTTGGGACACCTGTAGCAGGAATTAGTCTGTTTATTCTTTTAAGAGCATTTGCTTCCGGTAGTTCTGCGCTTACAGGGGTCGAGGCTATATCCAACGCGATTCCAAACTTTAAAGACCCAGCACCGAAAAATGCTGCTAAAACATTATTGGCGATGGGGTCGTTACTTGCGTTACTATTTTCCGGAATTGTGTTTTTAGCCTATTATTATGGGATTTCTCCTCATGCCAAGGTGACAGTCGTCTCGCAAATTGCCGAAGCGGTATTTGGCCGGAATTTCATGTATTACTTTATCCAAGGGACAACAGCCTTGATCTTAATTCTTGCCGCCAATACCGGATATTCTGCTTTTCCATTGCTGGCGGTCAATTTAGCAAAAGATAAATTCATTCCAAGAATGTTTACCATTAGAGGTGACCGTCTAGGATACTCCAACGGAATCATCATTCTTGGCATTTCATCAATCCTTTTAATTATGGCTTTTGAAGGACAGACAGAACATCTAATCCCACTATATGCTGTGGGGGTTTTTATTCCCTTTACGCTGTCGCAAACAGGAATGATGTTGAAATGGATTCGTGAAAAACCTAGTGGATGGATAGTAAAGCTGATTATTAACACAACCGGTGCATTGATTAGTTTTACTGTTACGATCGTGTTCTTCTTAACTAAGCTCGATCGGGTTTGGCCTGTGTTCATTTTCTTACCGATGATCATTTTTATTTTCCACAGGATAAGAAGGCATTATGAGGCAGTAGGTGACCAGTTAAGGATTACCACTTGTGAGCCTGCAGTTCCGATTGAAGGAAATGTCATCATCGTACCTGTTGCGGGTATTACGCATGTGGTAGGAAACTCAATCAATTATGCAAAATCTCTTTCAGCTGAACAAATCATTGCTGTTTACGTTTCTTTTGAAAGGGAAGATGAAAAAAAGTTTGAAGAGAAATGGAAGATGTGGCAGCCCGATGTTCGACTCGTGACCCTTCACTCTCACTATAGAAGTATTATTCAACCATTGACTAAATTTGTTGATACGGTTGAACACAAAGCGAGTGAATCAAATTACCAAGTCACCGTAGTGATACCGCAGTTTATTCCGAAAAAAGGCTGGCACAATATTCTCCATAACCAATCAAGCTTACTGATCCGTTCATTCTTACTATATCGGAGAAACGTAATCATCACGACTGTGCCTTATCATTTGAAAAAGTAAATATCCAAAATGAAGAGCGGTGAAAAAGGCAGAGAAAAGTCTCTGCTTTTTTTTCCGCCAAGATCAATACTTCTTCACTTTAAAAATGGGGACTGGAACCCAAGGCAACTGGAGACTGACGCAAGGGTTCAAAAAAAGGTTAACAAAATATACATTTATTTAGGTCCCCCACATTGGTATTTTCTTATAAAATGGACATGAGGTTTTCAATATTATGGAAGGACGTGGCGTATGGCTTATAAACGCCGTACTAAATCTACTGAATTAATTATTCTCGGTTTCTTAAACACACGGATGACTTTACCTGAAAAAGACATGCAGCACTATTTCAGCCTAAAAAAGGGTTATGAAGGGGAGGTACTCTTTGATTCACTTACAGAAAAGCTTCAATTTGAATGCTATATCTTAAATGATTTGCTGTTCAAGGTAAACAACACTATGTTTCAAATTGATTCGCTGATTATTTCTGAAACCATTTACGTTTACGAAGTGAAAAATTTTGAAGGCAATTATTTTTACGATGCAGTCAAGGACAGATTATACAAGAGGCCCAAAAAAGAATACAATAATCCACTACATCAATTGAATCGCGGAGAATCCCTGTTCCGGCAATTACTCCAGAATATTGGGTATAACTTTCCTATTGAGGCCCAGGTAGTGTTTATCAATCCCGAGTTCACCCTTTACCAAGCTCCCCTCGACAGGCCTTTTATTTTTCCAACACAGGTAAATAGCTATTTGAAAAAGTTTGATTCGACACCATCAAGATTAAGTGGAAAACACAAGTTGCTGGCTGACAAATTAATTTCACTACATATTGAATAAAACCCTTATACACTATTACCTCCTTATAAATATGAGGATCTTCGAAAAGGGAATACTTGTGAGGTATGCAACTCGTTTTCAATTACTGTCAGTGGGCAAAAATGTATATGTGGAGATTGTGGGCACGAAGAATTGGTGACGTCTGCCGTTTTGCGAAGCGTGAAGGAATATAGGCTTCTGTTTCCTGGTCGAAAAATTACTACAAATGATATTTATGATTGGTGTAGGGTTGTGGAGTGTAAGAAAAGGATTAGCAGAATTTTAGAGAGAAACTTTAAAATTGTCGGGGTTGGTCAATGGGCATATTATGAGTGAAGGCTTGTGTTTTTTTGCTTGATTTCATTCTATAGATATTTGTGGGGGACAATTTTTCTTTAACCTTGAGAGTTTTGTCTTTAAGACTATTTATTAAAGACATTTTTGTCACTTACTTTGGCGGTTTTGT
>NZ_BCVP01000087.1 GCF_001591805.1 Neobacillus novalis NBRC 102450
AAAGTAAACATCGAGTAATCGCCATTTTAGTTTTTCTCTCTATTTAATTAGAGTAAAACCTTTTTAGGTTAAGTTAGAAAGGGCGCACGGTGAATGCCTTGGCACTAGGAGCCGATGAAGGACGGGACTAACACCGATATGCTTCGGGGAGCTGTAAGTAAGCTTTGATCCGGAGATTTCCGAATGGGGGAACCCACTGTTCGTAATGGAGCAGTATCTTTACCTGAATACATAGGGTATTGAAGGCATACCCGGGGAACTGAAACATCTAAGTACCCGGAGGAAGAGAAAGCAAACGCGATTCCCTGAGTAGCGGCGAGCGAAACGGGACATAGCCCAAACCAAGAGGCTTGCCTCTTGGGGTTGTAGGACACTCAACATGGAGTTACAAAGGAACGGGGTAGATGAAGCGATCTGGAAAGGTCCGTCATAGAAGGTAAAAACCCTGTAGTTGAAACTTCGTTCCCTCCTGAGTGGATCCTGAGTACGGCCGGACACGAGAAATCCGGTCGGAAGCAGGGAGGACCATCTCCCAAGGCTAAATACTCCCTAGTGACCGATAGTGAACCAGTACCGTGAGGGAAAGGTGAAAAGCACCCCGGAAGGGGAGTGAAATAGTTCCTGAAACCGTGTGCCTACAAGTAGTCAGAGCCCGTTTATGGGTGATGGCGTGCCTTTTGTAGAATGAACCGGCGAGTTACGATCCCATGCAAGGTTAAGTTGAAGAGACGGAGCCGCAGCGAAAGCGAGTCTGAATAGGGCGTTTTAGTATGTGGTCGTAGACCCGAAACCAGGTGATCTACCCATGTCCAGGGTGAAGTCCAGGTAACACTGGATGGAGGCCCGAACCCACGCACGTTGAAAAGTGCGGGGATGAGGTGTGGGTAGCGGAGAAATTCCAATCGAACTTGGAGATAGCTGGTTCTCTCCGAAATAGCTTTAGGGCTAGCCTCACGTTGTTAGAGTCTTGGAGGTAGAGCACTGTTTGGACTAGGGGCCCTCATCGGGTTACCGAATTCAGACAAACTCCGAATGCCAAAGACTTATCCGTGGGAGTCAGACTGCGAGTGATAAGATCCGTAGTCAAAAGGGAAACAGCCCAGACCACCAGCTAAGGTCCCAAAGTATACGTTAAGTGGAAAAGGATGTGGAGTTGCTTAGACAACCAGGATGTTGGCTTAGAAGCAGCCACCATTTAAAGAGTGCGTAATAGCTCACTGGTCGAGTGACTCTGCGCCGAAAATGTACCGGGGCTAAACGTATCACCGAAGCTGTGGATTGACATCTTCGATGTCAGTGGTAGGAGAGCGTTCTAAGGGCGTTGAAGCTAGACCGTAAGGACTGGTGGAGCGCTTAGAAGTGAGAATGCCGGTATGAGTAGCGAAAGATGAGTGAGAATCTCATCCACCGAATGCCCAAGGTTTCCTGAGGAAGGCTCGTCCGCTCAGGGTTAGTCGGGACCTAAGCCGAGGCCGAAAGGCGTAGGCGATGGACAACAGGTTGATATTCCTGTACCACCTCTTTATCGTTTGAGCAATGGGGGGACGCAGTAGGATAGGGTAAGCGCGCTGTTGGATATGCGCGTCTAAGCAGTTAGGCTGGTAATGAGGAAAATCCCATTACCGTGAAGGCTGAGCTGTGACAGCGAGGGAAATTTAGTACCGAAGTTCCTGATTCCACACTGCCAAGAAAAGCCTCTAGCGAGATAAAAGGTGCCCGTACCGCAAACCGACACAGGTAGGCGAGGAGAGAATCCTAAGGTGAGCGAGAGAACTCTCGTTAAGGAACTCGGCAAAATGACCCCGTAACTTCGGGAGAAGGGGTGCTCTTTAGGGTTCATAGCCCTGAAGAGCCGCAGTGAATAGGCCCAGGCGACTGTTTAGCAAAAACACAGGTCTCTGCGAAGCCGCAAGGCGAAGTATAGGGGCTGACGCCTGCCCGGTGCTGGAAGGTTAAGAGGAGGGGTTAGCGCAAGCGAAGCTCTGAATCGAAGCCCCAGTAAACGGCGGCCGTAACTATAACGGTCCTAAGGTAGCGAAATTCCTTGTCGGGTAAGTTCCGACCCGCACGAAAGGCGTAACGATCTGGGCACTGTCTCAACGAGAGACTCGGTGAAATTATAGTACCTGTGAAGATGCAGGTTACCCGCGACAGGACGGAAAGACCCCGTGGAGCTTTACTGCAGCCTGATATTGAATTTTGGTACAGCTTGTACAGGATAGGTAGGAGCCTGAGAAGCCGGAGCGCTAGCTTCGGTGGAGGCGTCGGTGGGATACTACCCTGGCTGTATTGAAATTCTAACCCGCACCCCTGAATCGGGGTGGGAGACAGTGTCAGGCGGGCAGTTTGACTGGGGCGGTCGCCTCCTAAAGAGTAACGGAGGCGCCCAAAGGTTCCCTCAGAATGGTTGGAAATCATTCGCAGAGTGTAAAGGCACAAGGGAGCTTGACTGCGAGACCTACAAGTCGAGCAGGGACGAAAGTCGGGCTTAGTGATCCGGTGGTTCCGCATGGAAGGGCCATCGCTCAACGGATAAAAGCTACCCCGGGGATAACAGGCTTATCTCCCCCAAGAGTCCACATCGACGGGGAGGTTTGGCACCTCGATGTCGGCTCATCGCATCCTGGGGCTGTAGTCGGTCCCAAGGGTTGGGCTGTTCGCCCATTAAAGCGGTACGCGAGCTGGGTTCAGAACGTCGTGAGACAGTTCGGTCCCTATCCGTCGTGGGCGCAGGAAATTTGAGAGGAGCTGTCCTTAGTACGAGAGGACCGGGATGGACGCACCGCTGGTGTACCAGTTGTTCTGCCAAGAGCATCGCTGGGTAGCTATGTGCGGACGGGATAAGTGCTGAAAGCATCTAAGCATGAAGCCCCCCTCAAGATGAGATTTCCCATAGCGTCAAGCTAGTAAGAACCCTGAAAGATGATCAGGTTGATAGGTCAGAGGTGGAAGCGCGGCGACGTGTGGAGCTGACTGATACTAATCGTTCGAGGACTTATCCTAATGATTATTCGTTTTTAC
>NZ_BCVP01000088.1 GCF_001591805.1 Neobacillus novalis NBRC 102450
TTGATAACGGGGCGAATCAAAACCAATTCCAGGGAGATAAAATCAAACTAAAATGGACTTTCAATGCCACACAAGGCAACGGTAGAGACCTGTAAAATTAAAAAAGGCTTACTTATTTAGATTGGATAATTCTCTATCAAACTTAAACTAGGGAATGGATTCGTTGGTTCATGTCTATTTCCTCAATTTCCGCGAGTTTATGAGGCTTATAGGAAATAAAAACACTAGAATGGCTTGGACAGTTGAAAAACTGTCCCACCTCCTTTAAGAAGGTTTAGAAACGGGAAAATCAAATTGGATTTTATTGGTTTTTGTTACGTTTTTAAAATATCCATAAAACGATTGAAGGCATTTTAATCTCTGTTGGTCTATATTTTCTTTATCGGGGATGACCCGGCACAGAAGGTAACTCAAAAACTTTTTACCGTGAAGGGGGCAAATTAATGAAGAGGAAAGTACCAGTATTTTCGCAGTTTTTCGCAGTTTTTATGGCAATGTTTCTACTTCTGGGAATAAGTGCGCCGCAAACCAATGCGGCAGAAAAACCAAATGAAAAGAATATTAGTCTAAATGGACTTATCCCGGAGACCGCATTAAATTCGCAAATAGTAGTCAAAGATGGCTTGACCCAACCAATCTATACCACGGATGATGCCATTGTTGAAGAACTTTACGTCGAAACAACAGTTGACGCCGATAAAGATGGGAAACTTGACCGTATTCATTTAATGCTATATCGACCTAAAACAGATCCGGGAGTAAAGGTTCCTGTTATCTATCATATTAGTCCATACAACAAGAACCTCGCAACCTATCAAAATCATGGCTTTATCCATGATCTCGTGCCTGTGGGTGGGAACGGACAACCACCTAGTTATTTCCAAGGGTTTGCTGACCAAATGGGCGCATATGCAGCAAAAAACCTGGGTACTCTTGCGAATTACTTTGTACCTCGCGGATACGCTGTGATCATTGCTGACAGCCTTGGAACAGCTGGTTCCGACGGGTGCCCGGTATCAGGAGGAAAAGAAGAAATTTCCGCGGCAAAATCAGTTGTCGACTGGTTAAACGGCCGTGCCAAAGCATTCACTAAAGCCGGTGCAGAAGTTTCCGCAACATCCTGGTCGACAGGGAATGTCGGTATGGAGGGTACTTCATACGAAGGGACATTGGCCAATGCCGTTGCAACAACTGGTGTCGCTGGACTAAAAACAATCGTGCCAATTTCCGCAATTTCAAGCTGGTATGATTATTATCGTGCGAATGGCGCAGTTGTCGCTCCTGGCGGATATCAGGGAGAAGACGCGGACATTCATGCAAAGGCAATACTTACACGTGTAAATCCGGGAATATGTAAGAATGTGATTGATGATTTAGAGAATCGACAGGATCGTGTAACAGGTGATTACAATGATTTCTGGCATGAGCGTAACTTTTTGAAAGATGTTGCAGATGTAAAATCGAGTGTACTCATTGTTTCCGGACTTAAGGATTGGAATGTCCGTCCGAAACATTTTGCCCAATGGTGGGAGGGGCTGTCTGAAAACAACGTGCCTCGTAAACTATGGCTCTATCAAGGCACCCACGGAGTTAACGCAACTAACCGCAACGCCTTCCAGTTGTTGGAGCACAGATGGTTTGATTACTGGTTATACGGCATCGAAAACGGAATTATGGATGAGCCAATTGTAGATGTTCAAAGGGAAGATAATTCTTGGAGTAAGGAAGCAAGCTGGCCAAACGTAAATACATTATCCACTGTCATGCATTTTAACGCGGCTAAAGAAACCGGAGGGGGTTCACTTACTCTTCAACAGCCTGTAAATTCAGCGGGTGTTACAGAAAGCTGGATTGATGATACAAAGACCTTTTTGAACTATGTAGATGATATGGTGAAATACTACAACAACAGGTATGACAGGTATTATCTGGCAAGTAACTATGGTCCTACATTTGTAAAGAATCTTCTGGCCAATCCTGATACTGCGAATCCAAACCGCTTGGCGTATCTTACTTCCGAGCTATCAAATCCGGTGAGAATAAGCGGAACACCGGAAATAAGTATTCGCGCAAGTATTGATCGTCCGGTTTCAAATCTGACAGCCCTTCTGGTTGATTACGGCGGCAGTAGCCCTGTCATCGTCACACGCGGCTGGACGGACCCGCAGAATCTTGAATCGGCCCGCATTTCTGTACCGATTGTGCCAAATAAAAGTTACACTTTCAAATGGGCTATGGAGCCTGAAGACTATGTCATTCAAAAAGGACATCGTTTAGGCATTGTTCTGATCGCTACTGACTTTGAAAGTTCGATTATTCCTTCAAGCGGTACGAAAATTACGGTGGACCCGAGCAAAAGTCAGGTATCGTTACCGATTGTTGGCGGCACCACAGCCTTGAATTTGACAAGTACAGCTGATATGAAGACTTTGGTAAATCAGTTACAGGATCAAGGCGACATAAAAACCAATCAGGCAGCCCAAGCTTTAAACCTCCATTTAACTGGGGTTAACCAATTTGAAATTTCGGGTTTAGCCGATAAGGTTGTAAAGCAGTTGCAAGGTTTTAAAGTTTTACTTGATCAACAGAAGAAAAGTGGATTGATTTCTAATAGGGCATATGATCTTCTCAATAAAGATGTTGATCAGTTGCTGAAAAAATGGCAAAAGTAAGTATTCAACCGTGAAAGTTCCGGATAATCTGGAAATGTAACGGAATCCTGATTACCCACCGGATTGTTAAGGAAAAAGGGCGGGGATGCAATACATCACATAGGGCATCACAAGATTGCACCGGATGTGAACCCCGTTCCTTCCCAAAACATTGTGGGTATCTATACAGGGTTTCAAAAATAAAAGCCCTGAAATAGGGGGAAAAGCTTAAGGAGGAGT
>NZ_BCVP01000090.1 GCF_001591805.1 Neobacillus novalis NBRC 102450
TTGAATCAATTTCATAATTCTGAGCCCTACGGGCTCAAGGCTTTTAAAGATTAAAAAAAGGAGTACCTCCCCAAAATGTCGAAATGAGTAAGTAACCACACTAACTCTAAGACTGGAGGAAGACTCCCTATGCCTATTATAAGACAAGGAAGCCTATTTGGCATCCAAGAATTATACGATCTAGAACCTACCCAACGTTTTGATGCTATTTTTTCTACAATTGACATGGATTCAGCCATATTGGCAGTTTCCAAAAAATCGTGGCTAGGTGCACCAGCCGAGTTGAATTATGCTGCCATGATCTACTCTATGGCCGCAAGAATCGTAGAACGAATTCCAACAATAAAAGTTCTTGTTAAACGATTAGAAAATGACTTCATTTTCCGCCTTGAATGTGGATTTTTGATTTCGGATAATATACCATCTGAAGCTTCATATTCCCGATTGACTTCAAAGTTAGCGGAAACGGAAATCATTGAAAACATTAATAGTACCACTCTCCTTCAGGCCATTAAAGAAGGCTTTGTTCATGATGAAAATGTAGCTATTGATGCCTGTCATTTTGAAGCAAGAGACCAAGCTCCTGTTCAAGAAAAAAAGGCTAAACCTGAACCGAAAAAGCGTGGACGTAAAAAGAAAGAAGAAAAAGAACAATATGACCAACAAAAGCTAGAAGAAGAACAGAATAAAACCCTTTTTGAAAAGCCCATTGCAGAACAACTTGATGTTTCCTTAGAAGAACTTCGTTCTGAAATCCCTATTGAACCGGCTTGGAGTATCAAAAAAAATAGCGAAGGGAAAAATGTTTTCTGGTATGGGTACAAAGCTCATCTAGCAGTTGGTACGAAAAGTCAATATATTCTTCAATCCATTATGAGTTCTGGTAATCTAAATGACGGTAAAGCTGCCATTCCATTATTAAAAGGAATTGAAAAACTTCCATTATCCATTAAGTACGGAACGATGGATGCCGGTTATGATTATACCCCTATTTATCAACAACTTTTACGAATGGATGCACATTCGATTATTGCTTATAACAAACGCAGAGAAGGTGAAATGGAAGGATATGATAAACATTTCGCCCCCACATGCGTAAGAGAGCATTCATATCGTTACGATAGCTATGATAAGAAATATAAAACCATAAAATACTGTCGGCCAAAAGAGTGTAAAAACTGCCCATTGGCCTCTGATTCACTATGCCAAAAAATTTACAAAGTGAAGATTGAATCAGATTTGAGAAAATACACCGCTCCAGCAAGAGGATCCAAAAGATGGAAGAGCTTATTTGCTGAACGAACAGCGGTTGAACGTGTAAATGCTTATTTAAAAGAGTTTTTTCAGTTAAACAATGTACGTCATAGAAAAGGGAAAAAAGCAAAATTACATTTTGATTTAGTAACACTAGTCTATAACGCTTCAAAATTAGCAGTAGATCGCATTAGAAAAATGTTAGATATCCAACTAAAACAAGCAGCCTAATTTTTAAAAATTGGAATGTCCCGTTAGGACATTATAGACTTTTTTAAAATTAGCAATTATGAAATTGACTC
>NZ_BCVP01000091.1 GCF_001591805.1 Neobacillus novalis NBRC 102450
CTCAACTTTCGCACCTAGAAAAATGTAATGAATTTAAATGGCTGTATAGTTCGGGTCCCTCGAAATATGGTACTTGACCTTAAAAATAAGCAAGAAAAAACACCTCATCGTTTGGTATAGTTGATTTGACTAGAATCACAATATCCAAACAGAAGAGGTGCCTCCTATATGATATCGAATAATGGTCAAAATAAGCAACTACCAAATGAACTAACATCCACATTTAAAGAATTACAGGTGCTAAAACATCTAAGAAAAGCTGGCATTACAAAGACTTTCGGCTTTTCTTGTGGTTTTCTCTTTCAACTGATTTTTTGTTTAATCTTTGAAAACAAGAACTGGTTTCGAACACTTGAAGGTAAAAAATCTGCCGATTTTCCTGCTAAAGATGCCGTTTATCGTTTCCTAAATAAGTCTACCTTTGCATGGCGTAGATTCTTACTTTTTCTTAGTGCTCACACGATTGGCAAAGTAACTAGACTCTCGAATCATGACAGACCCAAGGTCTTGGTTTTAGATGATTCTTCGTATGATCGAAATCGAAGCAAATCTGTCGAGTTACTAGCTCGTTGTTTTGATCATGCTTCCCAAAAAATGCGTTTTTATAAAGGCTTTCGCATGCTTCCTCTTGGCTGGTCAGATGGTGCCACGTTCATTCCGGTGGACTTTTCTTTATTGAGCTCAAAAACAAGCCAAATTAACGGAATTACAAGTAAAATCGATAAGCGTAGCTCAGGATACAAACGACGCCTTGAAGCATTACAATCTGCACCGGAACAAATTCCTGATATGATTCAACGTGCTTTGAATACTGGTATTGATGCCTCTTATGTGTTAATGGATACTTGGTTTACCCATCAACCAATTATTAAGAACATCAAAGAACTAGGACTAGATGTAATTGGTATGGTTAAGAATTTAAAGCAACCTTACTTTGTAGATGGTGAGCGTGTAAACTTAAATGATCTCTATCGTTTAGCAGCACCCATTCAAGGAAAAAAAGGGCTTCTTCGCTCCATACAAACTACTCAAGCCAATGGAGTTCCAGTCAAAATGGTCTTCGTTCGTAATCGTAATAAGAAGAGTGAGTGGCTAGCTATTTTGAGTACAGACTGTACGTTAGATGACCAAGAAATCATCAGAATATATGGCATGAGATGGGACATTGAAGTCTTTTTTAAGACAACGAAATCCTTATTAAAACTCCAAAAGGAGTTTCAAGGTCGTTCCTATGATTCCTTAATTAGTCATACAACGATTGTCTTTACACGATACATTGTGCTGTCCTGGCAAAACCGATGTAGCACGGACCAACGAACTCTAGGCGGTATGTTTTATGAACTTTGTGATGAAATCAGTGACCTCGATTGGGCTATTGCGCTTCAGCAATTAATCGAGCTTCTTGAAGATACCCTTAAAGAGAGTAACAAGAAAATTCAAAAGCTAATCAAAAGACAACTACAACAATGGATCGCAGGCTTACCTGGCTATATCAAGGCATACCTGCCTATTTCAGTGTGCGAAAGTTGAG
>NZ_BCVP01000092.1 GCF_001591805.1 Neobacillus novalis NBRC 102450
AAACAGTTTCTGAAATGCTTTGTAGGACAGTTTTTCTGTTTGTATAGAAGAAGCGCGGTGCAAGATTTGGTTCGTGTCTCGTCCATGAAGCTGCTTTCTTACGTCTTTTATTTTCCGTTCCATTTCTCGATGCTTTGAACGTGTATGGATATATCGATTGGAGTAAAACCATTCCTTTTTCCCTTTTTTCACTACTCCATTGTTTTGAAAGTTGTTCGGATTATTGGCTCTTCGCTGCCTGTCCATTTTACGGTTTATTCGCCTTTTTTCTTTATCCAGTAAAGCCACTTCTTCACAAAACTCTTTTAATTCCGCTTTCGATTCCCCTACTATCGCAATCGTAGAAGGACCTATGTCTAATCCTATTTCTTCCTTACCTAATTCATATTTACGATAAGGATTTCCTTCTAGGATTAATTGAACATAAAAACGATTTTCCCCTTTTACTTCCTTTTTTATAATCCTGCAATACTTTATTTTCTGTTTTAAGGCATACTGCATCCATTTATCTTTCGGATCAAATAAGCATTTCAATGTAAGGTTTTTCCCGACGAAAACATATCCGTTCGAATACGTAAGAAATGTTTTATTATTTTTCCCTTCTAATGATACAAACTCACCCTTATGTTTAAACTTCACTTTTTTAGCTAGTTTAAATGCAAATTTTTGAGTAGCTTTAAAAGCACGGGTAGAGATTTTTTGACATACGTGAGTTCCCAAATGTTCGGCAATAAATTTGGAATCATTTTTCGTTTTTGTCCCAAATGATTGAATGGAAGCGTTCTTAAATCCGTACGTCTCATTGAGATCTTTAAAATTAGCCCTGCGTAACTCTACATCTGCTTTCGACGTTTTTGATAATTGAATGCTTTCCTTGTATAGATCCGTTCCTTGAATCGCCTTAAGTCTTTTCAAACATTCACCAAGACATGCGTTATATAGCTGCCTGGCACAATCAGACAACACCAAAAGCTGTTTCTCTTCCTTCAAATTCGTTTTCAATCGAATCGTCGCTACAAAAGAGGGCGTTCTTTCTTTTGATGTTGCCATGGTATTACACTCCTTTTTGGTTTTCTATGTATTGTTTCACCACTTCAAGTGTTGTGCCGCCTACAGTGGATACAAAATAGCTATTCGTCCAAAGGGAAGGGATTCTACTTTTTAACCAAGGAAATTCACTTCGTAAATATCGAGAACTTCTTCCTTTCATCATTCTAATGAGTTTATTAATTCCAAATTGGGGGTCGCATTCAACAAGGAGATGAACATGATCAGGCATAATCTCCATTTCAATCACATCAGAACGAGTTTCTTCTGCAACTTCAAAAATAATAGATTTAAGTCTTTCATCTACTCCATTTATTAAGACACTTCTTCTATATTTTGGGCACCAAACCACATGATATTTACAAGAATATACTAC
>NZ_BCVP01000093.1 GCF_001591805.1 Neobacillus novalis NBRC 102450
ACAAAAAGAACATGAAAGAACAGAAGAAAAAAGAATCGAAAGGGGATATTGTCATTCAGAAATTTCCGCTCCGATTAACCGGCGAGGAGAGAAGATTAGTCGATACTCTACGTAAGGAAGCAGCGAATTTGTGGAATGACTGTTTAGATCTCCATTGGTGGCTATATGATGTATATAAGGTTTGGACAAGTGCATCTGAAAAAAAGCAATGGTACAATGCCACCACACATAAATTACACTCGCAAACCATTCAATCTATCATCGAATTACATGAAGAAACATGCAAAAGAACAAGGGAGTTACGGGCAAAAGGTGAGAAACAGTGGCGTTACCCTTGGAAATACAAAAAGTTCTTTTCCGTTAAATATAAAAAAACGGCGATTAAATTGACTGGTAAAAAGCTCAGGTTTAGCAATGGAAAACAACAATCCCCCTTAGTGATCCCTCAACCGAAGCACATTGATTTCCATACCATAAAAAGTGCCGAAATCGTTTGGCACAAAGATCAATACTGGATGCATATAGCCGTGGAAGTACCAAAACAAAAGCAGGTTCAAGGTAAAAAGGATGCCGGCTGCGATTTGGGGATCATCCATGCGGCCGTTTTAAGTGACGGAAAAAGTCACTTCATTGTAACAGGAAGAGAACTTCGCTCGTTACAGCGCTACAGAAATAAAAAGTTGAAAGAGTTTCAGAAGCGGATTAGCCGGAAGAAGCTGGGTTCGAATAAAAGACAAAAACTCATTTTGCGTAAACGCCGTTTTTTAGAAAAAATGGAGCGGAGAATTGAGTACCTATTGCATTCTATTTCGAAAATGGTTACCGATTGGTGCGTAGAAAACCAAATTTTAACACTCTATATCGGAACACCAGATGGCGTTCAAAGGAATACGAAGAAGAAAAAGAAAACACGTAAAGAAATTCGTCAACAATTGTCCAATTGGAGTTTTGGGCAATTAATTGAAAAAATAAAATACAAATTAAAACTTCGAGGGGTCAAAGTCCAACTTGTGGAAGAGTCCTATACTTCCGGCACGTGCCCCGCGTGCGGAGAATTCCGCAAACAATGGAATCGAAACTTCTACTGTCAGTGCGGCGCGGCAGGACATCGGGATGTAGTAGGTGCCGTTAATATTTTGGACAAATCGGTCAATAAACAGCTCACGGAAAATCGGGAACTACCGAAAATAGAAGATACAAAGTATCGCCGAGTCCTTTTAACACCCATTGTCCCGCACAATGGGTGTAAAGGGGCAGTGGCGTAGTGCCTATGATTGGGCTGCGGTATGTGGTCTTTACTACATGTCGTAATGAACTGGAGAAGTAGTAAGACCTAGAAGCCCTGGCTGAAAGGCGGCTTTGATGAACGTTTTAAAAAGAATCCCCT
>NZ_BCVP01000094.1 GCF_001591805.1 Neobacillus novalis NBRC 102450
GCACCGATTGTGGCGAGAGCCGTCATGAGAATCGGGCGGAGTCGAGTTTTTCCAGCTTCAAGTAACGCGGCGCCAACCGCCATGCCCTTCTTCTCATTCTGCTTCACGCGCTCCATCAAGACAATCGCATTGGTAACGACAATACCGATTAACATTAGGAACCCAACTAAAGCCGGCATCCCAAGTGCTTGATTCGTAAGATATAATCCTAGTAATCCCCCGGAAAACAAGAATGGTAAGGAGGATAAAATCGCTACTGGCATTAACATATTCCCAAATGCAATCAACATTACGATAAACACCAACACAACCGCTACGGCCATGGCAAGCATCATATTGGTAAACCCTTCGTTCATTGCTTGCGCTTGACCTTCTGAATGATAGCTTATCCCTTTTGGTAAATCTAAGGTTTTCAATCGTTTATCGACCTCTGCCTGCACGCCGGAAGAATTATCCGTCGTAATCCGGCCTGAAATCTGCACATATGGCTGCTGATTTAAACGATACAGCGCCGAAGGACTTGGTGTTTTCGTCAGGGTGGCCACTTCTGAAAGGCTTACTTGCTGCCCCAGCGGATTGGTCATTTTTTGACTCATAATATCATTGATTGTGCCCCCGGAAGTGCTATTCAATGACAAATTGACATTCGTTGTTTTTCCTTCTACTTGCATCTCAGCGACATGGTCACCTGAAATGAGTTCTCTCACATAGCCCGCAATCATGATCGGACTTAACCCTTTTTCTGCCGCTTGTTGATCATTGATTTTCAATTGAAGCTGTTCCTTCACTCCAGAGAGGTTGGATTCGACATTTTCTAAGCCATCAATATCTTGAATTTTATCGGTAATCATTTTTCCAGCCGTCTCTAAATCTTTGGCATTCCCGCCCTCGACCATTAACGCTAATCCTGATGTTCCGACAATCCCAACAGGAGAAAGAGCTACCTGCATTTCATCGTCCAATTTTTCTACTTTTGCTCTTACACTTTTTTCAAAATCACTTGTTTGCTCTTTTGTGACGCCATCCTTTAAATCGATGGAAAAACGAATATGCTCCCCATTTACAACCGTTTGCGTATGGTTAATATCCTTTTCATTTTTCAAAATGTCTTCTACTTTAACCGCCATCTCGTTTGCTTTTTCTAATGAAGTTCCAGCCGGTAAATCACCTGTTAACCGATAGGAAACAGCCTTTTCCTGTGGTAAAAAGTTCTGTGGAATCATTGGAACTAATGCCAATGAACCGGCAAACAAGATGATCGCTAACACAATCGTGACCGCACGTTTCGTTAAAACCCATGACAATACATGCCTATAAGCTTTTTCAAAAAATGTTTCTTTCACCTCTTGGTGTTTGA
>NZ_BCVP01000095.1 GCF_001591805.1 Neobacillus novalis NBRC 102450
ATGAAAGGATTTTGATTCAATAGCATTTCTCATAAAAATTACAGAATCAGTAATATCAGCAATTTTCACGATCCAATTATTTACATACCTTCTAACCATACTCCCTTTCAAACCCAGTTGAATCGCTCTTCTTTGTAATGCATTCCCATATATATCTCTATCAGGATCCCATTGACATCTAATTTCCGAATTTTCAAGTTGAAACCGCCAGTTATCAAAATTACCATATACCTCCTTATCGAAAGAAGATAACACAGCATTCTTAAGTATCTCATTAAATCCCGTTTTTTTTATATTAATTGCCAATATTCGTTCTTGGCTCTCTTTTGTTGCCCATCCAGACCTGTACATCATCCATAGGAATGAGGGTTTGATCCAAGTCATCCTGTCCATTTTGAAACAGGATCCAAATGTCCCTAACCTTATAGCTTCATCAGCGATTTGATGGTTAAATGCTTGATATACCCTGACTGTATTATGGTTAAATTGTGCATATATTTTATTTCTATTTTCTAATGAATCACTTCTTTGAATAACTACAATAATTTAACCCCTCTACATTATTTGTATAAACGTGGGCAAAGAGTGCTACTTGGCCCACCTTAAATATTTAAGATTTTTTATCCGCAAGACGCTCTTGCGCACATTCTCTTATTATTTCGTTATCTACTCTAGAAAGTAGTTCCAGTTTTTTATGAGATTCTGGGGTATTAATTGCCCAAAGGGCCCAGATACATTTCACAGCCAAGGCAAAAGCTTCATCATAATCTAAATATTCAAATC
>NZ_BCVP01000096.1 GCF_001591805.1 Neobacillus novalis NBRC 102450
AGCAAGTTTCGAAATAGATATTATCTATTTCAATTAATTCATCACTTGTTTTAGCGACAATAAATATCTTAACATAGGCATTTATTTATTGCAATGATTTTTTAAAAAAAGTTTTTATTTTTTCTCTTAATCTAGTAGCAACAGTTTCAAATGATACTCATTTTATTTTCGCAAGTCAATACTTTTTTAGTCTAACTTACCATTAAACCTTTTTAATAAAAAAAAAAGCACACGATTTTCATATGCGAAATAGCGTGTGCATTGCATTATTATTTTATTGTTTGCACCTCTAAAAAGGAACGGTCTCCTTTATTTTTCTTCATCCTCTTTAATACCTCACTATCTAGGATCACTCGGGCCACGTATCCCCATATACCTTTCACAAGCTACGAGGTTTGAACATGAGTATCCCCATAGCTAAAGCTAGGGGTTTCGAAAGGATAGGCTAAAAAGCCCCATTGTCTTTTCGTGGGCTACCACAGTCCCGCTAATACATCAGGCCGAAGCCTTCAGCTTTGCTTTTTTCTTAGTTTTTACGATGATGATTTTCTTAGGAGATTGAAGGAAGTGTTTTCTATCAAGACCTTCAAAGGCACCAAATACATGTTTCCGAACAATATTGAAAGCCCCATTTACGTCGGCGTGTATTTGAATCTTCGACCCTATGATTTTATAAAAGGCTCTTTTCACTCGTTGTCCGCTAAAAATTGTTTGGTGTT
>NZ_BCVP01000097.1 GCF_001591805.1 Neobacillus novalis NBRC 102450
ATCCATTCCCGGCAAAGACGACAAAAAATCCAGGGGAATATGGTCTTGCATTCGAAGAGATTGAATTTTTCAGCCGAAAAGATCAAGTAAAACTGTCTGGCTGGTGGATTCCAGCAGTTTCAAAGAAAAGCAAGAAAACGGTCATCACGGCGCACGGTTACATGAATGAACGTTCCATGGAAAAGATTGAAGGACTGCGACTCGTTAAAGTTCTATCAGAACAGGGCTATAATGTACTGATGTTTGATTTTCGCAACGCAGGGAAATCGAAGGGAAAAACCACGGGGATCGGATATTTTGAAAGACACGATTTGTATTCAGCGATTGATTATGCGATTCAAGAAAAACAGCAAGAAAAAGTTGCTCTCCTTGGCTGGAGTATGGGAGCTGCTACTGCACTTATTGCTGGATGCGAACACCCTGCTGTTTCCGTCATCATTGCCGACAGTCCCTTTTGTGATTTAGAACCTTTTCTAAAAGAAAATCTTTCACATTGGACCAAGCTGCCAAAACGGCCATTTACACCGATTGTTTATCATTCCATGCGCAAGCTCCTCAAAATTGACCCCA